>NZ_BNEB01000002.1:730527-1461054 GCF_016860545.1 Streptomyces asoensis
CCTGGGCGGCGGCCGCGAGGTCGGCCGTGCGGACGACCCCGATCACCGGGTAGCCCCCGGTGGTCGGGTGATCGGCGAGGAAGACCACGGGCCGGCCCGCCGGCGGCACCTGCACGGCGCCCAGGACCATGCCCTCGCTCGCCAGCTCGCCACCGCGCGCACGCTCCAGGGCGGGCCCTTCGGTGCGCAGCCCGATGCGGTTGCTGGCCGACGACACCTGGAACGCCCGCGAGACGAAGGCGCGCACCGCGTCCGGGGTGAACCAGTCCTCACGCGGGCCCAGCGTCACCCGCAGGACGAGTTCGGCCGGGGGCGCCGGCTGCGGTGCGGCGTCCACGCGTGCGTGCGGGACGCGGTCCCCGCCCAGGGGCAGGACGGCGCCGTCCGTGAGCGGCGGGGGGCCCAGGCCCGAGAGCAGGTCCGTGGACCGGCTGCCGAGGACCGGCTCGACGACGATGCCTCCCGCCACGGCCACGTACGCGCGTACGCCGGTGACGGCCCGTCCGACCTCCAGCACCGCCCCGGCCCGGATCCGCAGGGGCGAGCCCCAGGCGGCCGGGCGGCCGTCCACGGTGACCCGGCAGTGCGCGCCGCCGACCGCGAGGGTCACGTCGGAACGGGGCCGCAGGGCGCAGCCGTCGAGCGTCGTCTCCAGGACGGCCGCGTCGGCCGGGTTGCCCACGAGCCGGTTGACCAGGGCCGCCGCGGGCGCGTCGAGGGCGCCGGACCGGGGCACCCCGAGATGCGCGTGCCCGGGACGGCCCCGGTCCTGCACCGTGGTGAGCGCCCCGGCACGGACGACGAAGAGTGCGCGGTCGCTCATGAGGTCCCCGTCGCCCTCGCCGGGTCCGCCGGAGCCATCTCCCCGATCGGCACGAAGCGCACGAGCGTGCCCGGCGACAGCAGCGCGGCGGGCACCCGCGCGTGGTCCCACAGGACCGCCTCCGTGCTGCCGATCAGCTGCCAGCCGCCCGGCGACGTACGCGGGTACACGCCCGTGTAGGGCCCCGCGAGCGCCACGGAACCCGCCGGCACGGCGGTGCGCGGGGCCGCCCGGCGCGGGACGTCGTAGCGCGCGGGCAGGCCGGTGAGGTAGCCGAAGCCGGGCGCGAAGCCGCAGAAGGCGACCCGGAACTCGGCTGCCGCGTGGATGCGGGCCACCTCCTCCTGCGGGACGTCCCAGTGCGCGGCGACCTCGGCGAGGTCCGGCCCGTCGTAGCGCACCGGGATCTCCACGGCCGCCTGCTCGCGCGGGGGAGCGGGCGGTACGTCGGAGGCGGCCAGCTCGCTCGCCAGCCTGGCGGGGTCGGTCAGCCCGTCCAGGAGGACGGTGCGGGCCGCGGGCACGATCTCGCGGGCGCTGAGCAGGCCCGCTGCGCGCCGCCGCAGCAGTTCGGCGTGCAGTGCCTCGGCCTGCGCGCCCGACGCCACCTCGACGAGCAGGGCGTCGTCACCGACCGACAGGACACGCACGCTCATGCGAAGGCCTCCACCCGTACGCCCGACTCCTCCAGTTCCCGTCTCACCCGGCGGGCCAGCTCCACCGCGCCGGGCGTGTCGCCGTGCAGGCACAGGGAACGCGCGCGTACCTCGATCGACGCCCCCGCGCGGGAGGTGACCCGCCCGAGACGGCCCAGGGTCAGCGACCGCTCCACGACGGCCTCCGGATCGGTGATCACGGCCCCGGCCTCCGCGCGGGGCACGAGCGTGCCCTCCTCGGTGTAGGCGCGGTCCGCGAAGGCCTCCGGGACGGCCGGGAGCCCCGCGCCGCGAGCCAGTTCCAGCAGGAGTGAGCCGGGAAGTCCCAGGACGGTGAGCGAGGCGTCCACGAGGAGCACTCCGTCGATCACCGCACGGGCCTGCGTCTCGTCGTGCACCACCCGGTTGTAGAGCGCGCCGTGCGGCTTCACGTACGCCACGCGTGCGCCCGCCGCCCGGGCGAACACCTCCAGGGCGCCGATCTGGTAGGCCACCTCCGCGGCCAGTTCGGCGGAGGGCACGTCCATGGCCCGCCGTCCGAATCCCGCCAGGTCCCGGTAGGAGACCTGTGCGCCGATCGTCACACCCCGCTCGGCCGCCAGTTCGCACACCCGGCGCATGGTGGCCGCGTCGCCCGCGTGGAAGCCGCACGCCACGTTCGCGCTGCTCACGACGGACAGCAGCTGCTCGTCGTCGGTCAGCTGCCAGCGGCCGAAGCCCTCGCCGAGGTCGGCGTTCAGATCGATCGCGATCGCGGTCATGGTTCCTTCGTATCTCCTTCTCAGGCCACGCGGTACTGCTCGTCGCGGGCGTCGGTGAGGAACATCTGTCCCGGTGCGTGGGTGAGGGCGAACGGCGGGCGCGAGGCCGTCACCACGGCCTGGGGGGTCACCCCGCAGGCCCAGAACACCGGGATGTCGTCCGGCGTTGCGTCCACCGGCTCGCCGAAGTCCGGCCGGCCGAGGTCGCCGATGCCCAGTCCGGAGGGGGCGCCGCAGTGCACGGGGCCGCCGTGCACCGCCGGGAGCAGGCTGCTCTCCCGGATCGCCGCCGCGAGGTGCTGCGGAGGCACCGGACGCATGGACACCACCATGGGCCCGTGCAGCCGCCCGGCCGGCCTGCACTGACGGTCGGTGACGTACATGGGGACGTTGCGCCCCTGCTCCAGGTGCCGGATCGGCACGCCCGCCTGCGACAGCGCCCACTCGAAGGTGAAGCTGCACCCGATCAGGAAGGACACCAGGTCGTCGCGCCAGTACGCGCGTACGTCCGTCGGTTCGTCGACGAGTTCCCCGTCCGCCCACACCCGGTAGCGCGGCAGGTCGGTGCGCAGATCGGCGCCCTCGGCCAGGACGGTCGTCCAGGAGCCGGCGTCCGTGACGTCGAGCACGGGACACGGCTTCGGGTTGCGCTGGCAGAACAGCAGCATGTCGTACGCCCAGTCGGCGGGCACCGAGATCAGGTTGACCTGGGTGTGGCCCGCCGCCACCCCGGCCGTGGGCCCGGCGAGGCCCGCCCGGAAGCGGGCCCGTGCGGTGGCGGGGCTCCACGCGTACGCGTGCTCGTCGACGAGGGTCACCGGACGGTCCTCCACGAGAGGCGGACGGTCCTCGACGAGGGGCGGACGGTGGTCCTGCGTCAGGATCGGACGGTTCACTCCAGTTCCTTCCCGCGGGTCTCCGGCAGCCCCAGCAGCGCCAGGGCGGCGATGGCGTATCCGACCGCGCCGAAGACCAGCGCGCCGCCCACGCCCCAGCTGTCGGCCAGGAACCCGACGGTGGTGGGGAAGACGGCGCCCACGGCGCGGCCGGTGTTGTACGTGAAGCCCTGCCCGGTGCCGCGCAGCGCCGTCGGGTAGAGCTCGCTCAGGTAGGACCCGAACCCGCTGAAGATCGCCGACATGCAGAAGCCGAGCGGGAAGCCCAGCACCAGGAGCACGGTGTCCGCGCCGCCAGGGATGTTGGCGTACGCGAGGATGCACGCCGCCGACAGCAGGGCGAACAGCCAGATGTTGCGGCGCCGGCCCAGCCGGTCGGTGAGGTAGCCGCCGGTGAGGTAGCCCAGGAACGCGCCGGAGATCAGGAAGGTCAGATAGCCGCCGGTGCCGACCACCGACAGACCGCGCTCGGACTTCAGGTAGGTCGGCACCCAGGTCGCCAGGGTGTAGTACCCGCCCTGGACGCCGGTGGACAGCAGCCCGGCGAAGAGCGTCGTGCGCAGCAGCGGTCCCTTGAAGATCGCGGGGAAGGAGCCCTTCTCGGTGCTCCGCTCGCGTGCCGCGGCCGCTTCCGGCGCGTCCTGCACCCGGCGCCGCATCCACACCACGAGCAGCGCGGGCAGGGCACCCGTCCAGAACATCACGCGCCAGGCCGTGTCGTCGCCGAAGAACGAGAAGACCAGGGTGTACGCGAGGGCCGCGAGCCCCCAGCCGACGGCCCAGGAGCTCTGGATCGCGCCCAGGGTGCGGCCGCGGTGCTTCGGGCTCGCGTACTCGGCGACGAGGATCGCGCCGACCGCCCACTCACCGCCGAAACCGAGCCCCTGAAGGGACCGGAAGACCAGCAGCGTCTCGTAGGTGGGAGCGAAACCGCAGGCCACCGTGAACACCGCGTAGGTGACCACCGTGATCATCAGCGCCCGGACCCGGCCGATCCGGTCGGCCAGCACCCCCGCCGCGGCGCCGCCTATCGCGGAGGCGACCAGCGTCACGGTGGTGAACAGGCCTGTCTGAGCGCTGTCCAGGCCGAAGTACGCGGCCAGCGCGACCATGCTCAGCGGCAGCGTGAAGTAGTCGTAGGAGTCCAGGGCGTATCCGCCGAACGCGCCGGCGAAGGCGCGGCGGCCCCGCGGCCCGAGGGCGCGCAGCCAGGCCAGGGCCCCGTCGTCGGGGACCGTCGCGGTGGTGAGGGGTGCGCTGTCGGAGGTCGTGGTCCGCGGTGGAGGGGATGTGCTCAAGGGGCACCTCGCTGAGGGAGGACGGAGGGTGCGGGAAGTGAGCCGTGCCGTGCGGAGGCGGCCGCCCACGAGGGGGACGGACGGTGCCATGCAAAGGAAGGTAGAGGATCGTTGAACGATCCTTCAATACCCCTGTTGTTTCGTTCTCGTGCCTGCGGTTGAATTCCGGGCATGGCAGAGCAGCTGGCGGGACTGGCCGACGACCGGGCCCTCCTGGGCCGTACGAGCACGGCCGAACGGGTTTCGGACATCCTCAGGAGCCGTATCGCCGAGGGCTACTTCCCGCCCGGGACCCGGCTGTCCGAGGACAGCATCGGCGGAGCGCTCGGGGTCTCCCGCAACACGCTGAGGGAGGCGTTCCGGCTGCTCACCCATGAGCGCCTGCTCGTCCACGAGCTCAACAGGGGGGTCTTCGTCCGGATCCTGACCGTCGAGGACGTCGAGGACATCTACCGCACGCGGACCCTCGTCGAGTGCGCCGTCGTGCGCGGCCTGGGGGAGCCGCCGTACGCCCTGGAGGGCCTGCGGGCGAGCGTCGCCGAGGGCGAGCGGGCGACCGTCGAGAACGACTGGAAAGAGCTGGGCACCGCCAACTTCCACTTCCACCGCGAGCTGGTCGCCCTGGCGGGCAGCGCCCGCACCGACGAGCTGATGCGCAGTGTCTTCGCCGAGCTGCGCCTCGCCTTCCACGTCGTCGACGAGCCGCGCTCGCTCCACGAGCCCTACCTGCGGCGCAACCGCCAGATCCTCCAGGCGCTCGAGGCGGGGGACGGGGCGGAGGCGGAGCGGCTGCTCACGGGATACCTCGCCGACTCCTCGGCCCGGGTGGTCGAGGTGTACCGGCGGAGGGTGGCGGAGGAACGCGCCCTCTGACGGGCGCGGAACCCGCGCGGGGAGCCGCCGGAGCGCGGCCGGGAAGCGTCCGGCCGGCGCCCGCCCGCGCGCCGGAGGCGATCCGGGTCGTTTGGGTCGATGTCAGACCGAGGACCTAGTCTGTGCACCGTGACTTCGCCTGCGACGACGGACCGTGTTCCGCCCCAGCTCAGCGCGGGGCCGCGCCCCGCTCCGGGCCCGGCGGCCGACGAGGGGCTGGCGCGGCGGCTGCGTGCGCTCGCCTGCACCGCGCCGATCCACGACCTCGACGCGCGCAAGGCCAATCTCGCCGGCGAGTACTCCGTCTACGGCATGGCCGAGATCGCCCTGTCGGCCATCGACCTCGTCACGCTCAACATGGACTTCGACACCGGCGCCGACCACGACCAGATAGTGGCCCGCCTGATGCCGCGCATCGCCGCGCAGGCCCCGCGCAGGCCTGTCGCCGAGCACGAGCGGGTGGCCCGCTGGGTCCTGGAGAACCTGATCAACGTCGGCAGCGTCGACCGCGGCTTCCGCGCCGCGTACGGCACCTTCGCGCCGGACGGCACGTACGTGCGCCGCGACTACGACTTCAAGCTGATCGAGGAGGTCCCCGGCTACGGCGGCGCGGTCTACCTGCGCACCACCGACGAGGCGGTCAACGTCCTCGTCGGCGCCCTGGACACCGACGTCACCAGCGCGCAGATCGCCGCCGAGGTCAAGCTCGAGGTGCTCGTCCGGCGCGGCCGTCTCGCGGACGCGCAGCTGGCCGCCGAGCAGGCCCGCTATCGCACCGTGCAGTACTCCGAGACGCTGCGCCGCGCCTTGGAGGCCACCCGGCGCAACGTCCGCGCGGTCGACTGGCTCAACGCCGTGCCCGACATGATCGCCGAGGCCCTCGACCACGTCGCCGACCGCTACCGCCACGAGAACGCGATCCTCACCAACATCCGCAAGGCCCGCGACGAGATCGAGGACCCGGAGAACAAGCGGCGCGCCGCCGAACTGGTCGACATCGTCAAGGACTGCATCCGACGGCACACCCAGTTGCAGTCCAGGCTGCTGGAGGCCGGTCCGCTGTTCCGCGCCGAACAGGACCGCCAGGCCTTCGCCACACCCATGACGTCCGCCGGGACGGACCTCTACGGACACCTCGTCCTGCCGGTGCTGCCGCTGCCCTTGGAGCAGGCGGTCCGCGTCACCGACGCGTTCTTCGCCCACGGGACCGGGCTGCGCACGCCGGTGTCGGTCCGGTTGGGTGATCTCGTCGACCTGCTGTTGACGCCACCCGTGGAGCGGGAGCACCTGGGCGCGGAGATGCCGGAACCCGACCTCATCGCGACACCGGACGACAGCCGGTTCAGCGAGGCCCAGCTGACCATGGCCAAGGAGCTGCTCGATCTGCCGGCGGACGCGCCGCGACGGCTCTCGGGACTCCTCGAGGAGGCCCGCGCCAAGGACGGCGAGGAACTGGCCTACCTCGTCGCCCTGCTGGCCGTGCACGCCGCCAGCCCGGCCGTGGGCACCGCCTACCGCCAGGGCGAGGAGAAGCTGCTGTTCGCCGTGGACGACGGGACCGAACTGGACGACCCGGGCTTCGGCGGGGCCGACCTGATCGTCGGCACCGCGCTGCTGGACGCCGCGGGGATGGCGGCGGACCGTACGGAGGCGGCATGAGACCGGCCGGGGACCCAATGAACGAGCACGAGCACACCGAGGAGCCGAAACCGTGAGCGACCACGTCGAGCGGAGTGAGCAGGAGGCCGTCACCGCGCCGGCCTCCTCCGCCGTCACCCCCGCCGACGCCGCCGACGCGGCGCGGCTCGTCGCGTTCGGCCTGCAACCCAAGGTGCAGCCCGCCCGCGACCAGGAGTACGCGGAACTGCTGCGCCGCTACCGCGAGGACCCGCCGTTCGCGCGGCTCGCCGACGCCGTGGCCGCCGGACTGGGGCTCGTCGTCCTGGAGGTCTCCCCGCGCGCGGGGATGGCCGTGACCGCCGCCGAGGACTCGGTGTTCGCCGTGCGGATGGGGGACTACGCGCGTCGTACCTCCGCCGACGGCGGCGACCGCTTCCTGCACGGGCTGGCGCACCTCTCCGTCGCGGCGATGGCCTTCCCCCGGCCCGAGGACCTGGCCGACGACGGGTACATCGGGCGCGTCAGCGTGAACGGCGTGGACGCCTTCGTGCGCCAGGCCTGCCGCCGTCTGGAGGAGCGCGCGCAGGAACAGGGCGAGAACACCGACCCCGCGACCGACGCGCCCGGCCTGGAGGCCGCCTGGCGGATCTGGGCGAGACGCAGTTCCACCGGAGCCACCAAGGACGCGCGCAGACTCGCCGGTTCGACGACGGGCATCGTCGGCAAGGCCGTCGCGTTCCTCACGGACTCCGGCTTCCTCCAGCGCACCGGCGACGACGGCGGCGGCACCTACCGCACGACCGCCCGCTACCAGCTCCAGGTGCGCGACATGGCGGGTGGCGCCGCGATGGCCGAGCTGCTGGAGCTGGGCGTCGTCCCGGTCACCGACGGCACGCCCACGCTGCTGCCCCCCGAGGAGACCGAGGACCTCGATCTGGTGGCCGACGCCGGACTGCCCTTCCACTCCTGAGGCCCCGCGGCCGCGGACCCCCAACCCGCGAACCCCGAGCCCGAGAAACCCCGAGCTTCCGAAAATCCGATCCCCCCGGGTCCGCAAGGGCCTCCGCGTCCAGAGCTTCCGAAGCGCCCCCCGATCTGCCGAAGACTTACGAGAGTCCGCCATGTACGAGCTGTCCCGGGTCCGTCTCTACTCCATCGGGCCTGCCGGTGCGCGCTATGCCGACACCGTGCTTGACCTGCGGGGCGTCGGCGACGTCGTGCCCGATCCCGCCCCCACCCAGGCGGAGTTCTTCCAGGAGGAGCCCGTCGGCCCGCCGCGCCGGCCCGCGCCGGCGGGCGTGCTCTTCCTGGAGAACGGCGGCGGCAAGTCCGTCCTGCTGAAACTGATCTTCTCGGTGATGCTGCCGGGACACCGCAACACCCTGGGCGGGGCCAGCTCCGGTGTGCTGCGCAAGTTCCTGCTCGCCGACGACTGCGGACACGTGGCGCTGGAGTGGCAGCACGTCCTCACCGGCGAGTGCGTGGTCGTCGGCAAGGCGAGCGAGTGGCGCGGGCGCCAGGTCTCCAACGACCCCCGCAAGTTCGCCGAGGCCTGGTACTCCTTCCGCCCCGGGCCCGGGCTGAGCCTGGACAACCTGCCCGTCGCCGAGTCCACCGCCGTACGTCCGCCCGTCGAGGGCGCGTCCGGCGCCCGGGGACGGCGGCGCACGATGAAGGGGTTCCGGGACGCCCTCACCGAGGCGGGGAAGGCGTATCCGCACCTGGAGGTGCACTGGGAGGAGATCCACGACCGCTGGATCGAGCACCTCGGCGAACTCGGGCTCGACCCCGAACTCTTCCGCTACCAGCGCGAGATGAACGCAGACGAGGGCGAGGCCGCGGGCCTCTTCGCGGTCAAGAAGGACTCCGACTTCACGGACCTCCTGCTGCGCGCGGTGACCGACACCCGGGACACCGACGGCCTCGCGGACCTGGTCAGCGGCTTCGGCAACAAGCTCGGCCGCCGCGCCGAACTGATCGCCGAACGGGACTTCACCGCCGGGTCGGTGGACCTGCTCGGACGCATCGTCGAGGCCGCCGAGACACGGGCACGCGCGCGGGACGTGCATGCCGGTGCCGAGCGGCGCACCCGAGCGCTGGCCCGGCGGCTGTCCGCGCGGGGTGTGCGCGAGAAGGCACGGGCCGGCGATCTCGCCCAGCGGGTCACCGCCGCCGCCTACGCCGTCACCCACTCCGAGGGGGCACGCGGGCGCAGCGCGCTGGTCGCCGCCGAACTCGCCTACCGGCACGCCTCGCTGGCCCTCGCCGCCGCCGAGAAGTCCGCCGCCGCCCAGAAGCGCGAACTCGCCGACGCGCGCACCCTGCACTCCGCCTGGCAGGCCGCCGAGGCCGTGCTCCGCCACCGCGCCGCCGCCGACCGGGTCGCGCGCGTCTCCGTGGCGATCCAGGAAGCCGAGCGCGACGCCGCTCCCGCGCTCGCCGCCCGCGCCAAGGCCGCCGTCGACCTCGTCCGGGCCCTGCACGCGGCCGCCGGGCGAGCCGAGGCCCTCGCCAACGAGGAGGAGGAACGCTCGGCCGCGCTCCAGGAGGTGGGCGAGTCCGCGCACCGGGACTCGACGTCCGCCGCGACCGACGCCCAGCGCGCCCGCAGCGAGGTCGGCCATCTGCGTCAGCGTCTCACCGAGGTCGAACAGGAGACCGCCGAGGCCGTCCGCGCGGGCTGGCTCGACGACAGCGCGCCCGACGCCGACCCGGCCCGCGCCGCCCTGGCCGCCAGCGACGCGGAGAAGACGGCCGTCGCCGCCTGGGACGTCGCACGCGACGCCGCGCGCAAGGCCGGCGACCACGCGCGCGAGGCCGCCTCCGCCGAGTCCCGCGCCGAGCTGACCGCGGCCCGCGCCGCCGACGCGGCGGCGGCCTCGCAACGGTCGTACGAGGCCGAACGGTGCCTCGCCGAGTCCCTGGCCGGTGAGGAACGCCTCGCGGAACTGCTCGGCCTGACCGGCGCCACCCGCCCGCGCATCCCCCAGCCCCGGCAGAACGGCCCGACACCCGACGGCTCCCTCCTGACCCCCGAGGACCTCGACCGCTGCGCCGACGAGCTGCGCGAGCTCCTCGACGACGCCGTCTCCTCCGCCGAACGGCAGCTCTTCGAGCTGCGCACCGCGGCCGCCGACGACTCCCGCATCCTCGGGGCCCTCGGCGACGGCGGCCTGCTGCCGCCCGGCCCGGACGTGCTGGCCACCGTCGAGTTCCTCGGCGAGCACGGCATCCCCGCCCTGCCCGGCTGGCGCTACCTCGCCCAGGCCGTCGACCCGGCCGACCACGCGCGGGTGCTGGCCGCCCGTCCCGAACTGGTCGACGGCGTCATCATCACCGACCCCGCCTCCCACGCACGCGCGCGTGAGGCGCTCGGCGAGGCCGCCCTGCTGCCCCGGTCCGCCGTGGCCGTCGGGACGGCGGCCGCCCTGCTGGCCCCGACTCCGGCGGAAGACGCCGCGGACAGCGACGTCTTCCTCGTCCCGCCGAACCCGGCCATGCACGACGAGCACGCCGCCGACGAGGAACGCCAGACGCTGCGCGCGCGGGCGACCGAGCGCGACGAGGACATCCGGCGGCTCGCGGCGCGGCTCGCCAAGGACCGCGAGCTGACCGCCCGGCTCAGCTCGTGGCGCACCGGCTGCCCGGCCGGCAGGCTCACCGAGCTCGCCGGGGCCGCGACGCAGGCCCGCACGTTCGCCGAGGAGGCCGAGGCCGAACTGTCGGAGGCGCGGACCGTTCGCGCCGAGGCCGACGAGACAGCCGCCGAGGCGGCCCTGATCCGCGACGAGCGACAGGAGGCCGCGCAGAAGGCCCGGCGCGCCGCCGACGCCCTCGCCGGACTCGCCTTCCGGCTGCGCGAGCGCGCAGGCTGGCAGGTCAAGGTACGGGAACTCACCGACGAGGCGGCGGAGTCGGAGGCCCGCGCCCAGACCTGTCTGGAGCGCGCCCGCGCCGCCGACGAGGACCGGCGCGGCGCGCAGCGCGCCGCCGACGACGCCCGCCGTACCGCCCGTGCGCTGCGCGCCGAACGCGCCGAGATCGCCGGCGCGCCCGACGACGTACCGGAGGACGGCACCCAGACCTCGCAGGCGTCCCTGCCCGCCCTGCGCGAGGCCTACCGTGCGGCGTCACAGCTGTACGAGAAGGTCGGCGTCGGCGCCGACCTGCGGGCCGAGCAGGCCCGCGCGGAGAGCGACGAGAGCGCGGCCCGCGCGGAGCTGGACCGGCTCAGCAACAAGGTACGCACCCGCGCCGAGCAGCTGCTCCAGTCGCCGGACGGCTCCGACGGGCCGTCCCGGCAGGCCGCCGCCGCCCGGGCCGAGGAACTGGTCCAGCTCCTGGAGACCAGGGTGTCCACCGCGAGCGAGCAGCTCGGACGGCTGCGCGGCGAGGCCGAGCGGCACGCCCCCGAGGACGGCGGGACCCACACCGAGCTGTCCGAGGAACTCCAGCCGCGCGACGCCGAACACGCCCAGGCCCTGCTGCGCACCGCCACCGCCGAACTCGCCTCGCGCGCCGAGGCGCTGGACCGCTCACGCGACGCCCACGCCGAACTCCTCGCCGCCCACCGCGCCGCCGAGGACGCCGCCGGCGGTTTCGACGAGATCGCCGCGATGCTCCGCGACCTGCTGCGGGAACATCCCGGCGAGGAGGACCAGGAGGAACCGGAGCCCTACCCCGGCACCCTCGAGGAGGCCCGCCACACGGCCGCCGAGGCCCGCCGCTCCCTGCGCGGCTGCGCCGCCGACCTGTCCGCCGCCGAGTCCGCGGTCCGTGAGGCCAGCGACATCCTGGTCCGGCACGCCAACTCCACGCGCTACGAGCAGGTCCGCACCCCGGCCCGCCAGCAGATCCGTGAGCTGCCCGCCGCCGCTCTCCCCGAGCACGCGCAGAAGTGGGCGAACGCCTTCGCGCCCCGGCTGCGCGTCCTGACGGACGAACTCGCGCAGCTCGAACGCAACAGGGACTCGATCGTGGACCGGCTGCGGGGGCTCGTCGAGTCCGCGCTCGCCACCCTGCGCTCGGCCCAGCGGCTGTCCCGGCTGCCGGAGGGGCTCGGCGAGTGGTCGGGGCAGGAGTTCCTGCGCATCCGCTTCGAGGAGCCCGACCAGACCACCCTCACCGAGCGGCTGGGCGAGGTCATCGACGAAGCGACCCGCGCGGCCGTGAAGAAGAACTCCGACCTGCGGCGCGACGGGATGTCGCTGCTGCTGCGAGGGGTCGCCGCGGCCCTTCAGCCCAAGGGCGTCGCTGTCGAGATCCTCAAGCCGGACGCCGTACTGCGCGCCGAGCGCGTGCCCGTCGGCCAGATGGGCGATGTGTTCTCCGGCGGTCAGCTGCTCACCGCCGCCATCGCCCTGTACTGCACGATGGCGGCCCTGCGGAGCAACGACCGGGGCCGGGACAAGCACCGGTACGCGGGCACGCTGTTCCTCGACAACCCCATCGGGCGGGCCAACGCGACCTATCTGCTGGAGCTCCAGCGCGCGGTCTCCGACGCCCTCGGTGTCCAGCTCCTGTACACCACGGGTCTGTTCGACACGACGGCCCTGGCGGAGTTCCCGCTCGTCATCCGGTTGCGCAACGACGCCGACCTGCGGGCGGGCCTGAAGTACATCAGCGTCGAGGAACACCTCAGGCCCGGTCTGCCGCAGCAGGCCCCGGCCTCGGACGACGAGGCGGCCCAGGTGCGCAGCGAGATCACGGCGACCCGGATGTACCGGCGGCCCGCGCCGAAGGCGGGCTGACCGGATCCAGGTGGTCCGCCCTGAGGGGCATGAGGGGCCTCGGCTTTTCGACACACAGCCGCGTGTCGAAAAGCCGAGGCCCCTCATGCCGGGCACCTCCGCGCGCCGTCCTTCGCCCGCGTGGCGCCGACGGTCTCAGGAGTGGGACAGCCGGCCGGTGGCCTGCCTGCGTATCCGTGCCTGCGCGCGCTCGGTGACCCGGGCCTGACGCCGCAGCCGGCGACGCTCGCGACGCAGCGAACGCGCGGTGCTGCTCGGCGTGGACACCACGCCGTTGCGCTGGTTCCACACCTGCCGGGTCACCCAGACGTCCAGCACGCCCCAGGTCGCCAGCACCGTGCTGACCACACTGCTGATCACCATGGGGAACGCCAGCCAGGACCCCGCGAGGGTGCACAGGAAGGCGACCATCGCCTGCACCAGCGTCGCCGCGCTGACCAGCACCGCGCGCACGGCCGCCGTCCGCACCGGGTCCGGCATCCGGCGCCGGCGTGCGGGCTCCTCCACCCACAGCGTGCGCTGTGCCGTGCGCTCCCGCTCCCCGCCGGACGCGCGGCCGGGGCCGCTCGCGCCGCCGTAGGAGCGCCGGACGCCCTCGGGCGCCGTGTCGACGGCTCTTCTGGCCGCAGGGACGTCACGGCCGGTCGCACCGTGTCCGGTCGCCGCGCCGCCGCGCTCGTCGGCTGTCTTCAGCCCGCTCACCGGCACCACGTGATCCGGTTTCTCGGGTTCCCGCAATGCCGTACCGCGCGTCGCCGCGCCCTCCTCGGGCGCCTCACGCCGCTCCGCCGTGCCCATCACTGTGTCACTCCCCACCGCCAGCAGACCGCTCGCCTTCGGATCGAAGACCCGACTCCCCAGTGGCTGCCCGGCTTGCGCTGTTTTACGCCGCCCGGGTGCTGCATACGGCACGTGTGGCCGATTCCGCCCCCGATTCCCAATGAGTAGGACGGTCGACGTGCCCCGAAGATTCCCGAGTTGCGAAAAATTCTGGCCAACTCGTGTACGAGACAGACCGGATCCGGCCGGTTCCCGAGGAGGTGATCCGGGGCGTGAATCTCCTGCAATACCCGGACAACGCACCATCTCTCGCCCGCAGGGCGGAAGTTCAGGTTCCGGACAGCTCTTCGAGTTAACGGCGCGTCGGTAGTAGGCTCGCGCCGTTTGTTGACGCACATGCGTACCCCCGGCCGGTGGGGGTTCGAGCTGGGGGAGGCCATGCGCTTTCGCGGGAAGTCGATCCGCCGGAAGATCGTGGCGCTGCTTCTCGTGCCGCTGGTGTCCCTGACCGCCGTCTGGGGCTTCGCCACGGTACTCACGGGACGCGAGGCGAGCCGCCTGTTCACCGTGTCCTCCCTGGTGGAGAAGGTCGGTTACCCGATCGAGGACACCGTCCGGGTCGTTCAGCAGGAACGCCGCCAGACCCTCGTCTACCTCGCCGACCCGCGTGCCGCCGACGCGCTGACCGCGCTGCGCCGCACCAGGACGGCCACCGACAAGGCGTTCGCCGAGATCCGCCGCAACGCCCAGGACCCCGACGTCCGGGAGGTCCTGGACCAGGACGACGGCGAGGGACTGACCGCGGTGCTCGACGCCTTCGACGGCATCGACTCCCTGCGCCGCGGAGTCGAGGAACGCACCGTCACCCGCGCACAGGCCCTCGACCTCTACACCCAGCTGATCGACCCGTGTTACGAACTGCTGGCCAAGATGGACGTCGTCGACAGCGTGGAGATGGACAAGCAGTACCGGGCGCTCGTCAGCGTCGCCCGCGCGCGTGAACTGGTCTCCCGCGAGGACGCGCTGCTCGGCTCCGCCCTCGTCGTCGGCCGGCTCAGCCGCGAGGAGATCCGCGACGTCTCCGACCTCGAGGCCCAGCGGGAAGTGGTGTACGAGATCAGCCTCGCCCAGCTGCCCGGGGCGGAGCGCGAGCGCTACGAGACGTTCTGGAAGAACGCCACGACCGCCCCGCTGCGCACCGTCGAGCGCGCCGTCGTCGCCACCACCCCCGGCGGTATGCCCAAGGGCGTCAGCGCCCGCAACTGGGACACCGCCGCCGGGAACGTCCTGGAGGAGCTCGGCACCCTCGACGAGCAGGCCAACGACCGCTACCAGGACCGCGTCCGCCCGATCGCGACGGAGGTCATCGTCAAGGCGGTCGTCGCCGGGGTCTTCGGACTGGTCGCCCTGCTGGTCTCGCTCGTCCTGTCCGTGCGGATCGGCCGCGGCCTGATCCGCGACCTGCGCCAGCTGAGGCTGGAGGCCCACGAGGCGTCCGGGGTGCGGCTGCCCAGCGTGATGCGCCGGCTGTCCGCGGGCGAACAGGTCGACGTCGAGACCGAGGTACCGCGCCTGGAGTACGACAAGAACGAGATGGGCGAGGTCGGCCAGGCCCTCAACACCCTCCAGCGCGCGGCGGTCGAGGCAGCCGTCAAGCAGGCGGAACTGCGCTCCGGCGTCTCCGAGGTCTTCGTCAACCTCGCCCGCCGCAGCCAGGTGCTGCTCCACAAGCAGCTGACCCTGCTCGACACCATGGAGCGCCGCACCGAGGACACCGAGGAACTCGCGGACCTCTTCCGTCTCGACCACCTCACCACCCGCATGCGCCGGCACGCCGAAGGCCTGGTGATCCTCTCGGGCGCCGCCCCCTCCCGCCAGTGGCGCAGGCCCGTGCAGCTCATGGACATCGTGCGCGCCGCGGTCGCCGAGGTCGAGGACTACGAACGCATCGAGGTCCGCCGGCTGCCCCGTCTCGCCGCCACCGGCCCGGCCGTCGCCGACCTCACCCACCTGGTGGCCGAACTCCTGGAGAACGCCACCGTGTTCTCCCCGCCGCACACCGCGGTCCAGGTCTTCGGCGAGCGGGTCGCCAACGGTTTCACCCTGGAGATCCACGACCGCGGCCTCGGCATGGCGCCCGAAGCGCTGCTCGAGGCCAACCTCCGGCTGGCCGAGACACCCGAGTTCGAGCTGTCCGACACCGACCGCCTCGGGCTGTTCGTGGTCAGCCGGCTCGCCCAGCGGCAGAACGTCCGCGTCTCCCTCCAGCCCTCGCCCTACGGCGGGACGACGGCGATCGTCTTCATCCCCGAGGCGCTGCTGACCGACGACGTCCCGGACACCAACGGGGTCGGCTTCCGCCTCGACCGCCCGCGGCCCCCGAAGGAGTCCGAGTCCGCGGAGAGCCGCCGGGCCGCGCTCTCGCCGGCCTCGGCGCAGCTTCCCGGCGTGCCCGCCTCGCTGCTCGACGGCCCGGTCGAGCTGGAGGCCCCCGTAGACCTGGACGTCCTGGCCGGCTTCCCGGCCACGCTGGACGAGGACGACGACCACGGTGCCCTGTTCCGGCCGCGGCACTCCCTCGTCCGTGCCGGGGACGAGCCGGCGACGAGCGCGGCCGACCAGCACCACAGGCCGGCCGACGGCGCCGGCCAACCCCTCGGTCCCCTGGCCGACGGCCCGGCCGGCTCCGGGCCGCTGCCGCCCGGTCGTCATCTGCCCAAGCTGGTCAGCTCGCACGGCCGTCCGGTCCCCGACCAGCGCCCCCGGCGCGCCGGGACCGAACCGGAAGGCCCGGCCCGGCCCGGCCCCCGGCGGGTGGAGGCCGACGGCCCGGCGCCCCTGCCGTCGCGCCGCCGTGGCACGTCGGCACAGATCCCCCGGGCCGCGGACGCCGCCGAGCGTCCCGGCCGCGGCACGGACGGGCCTTCCCAGCCCCCGACGCTTCCCCAGCGCACGCGGCAGGCCACGGCCCGGCCCGGCGGTCCCGACGGCACGCCCGCGGGCGCGGACACCCCGCCCGCCGGCACCGCCCCGGACCGGACGGGCGCCGCCCCGCGGAGCACCGGCCCGGGCGGCGGCGCCCGGGCCCGGGACGCCGCCCCCCAGGACACCGGCGCCGGTACGGGCGCGCTGCCCCGGCGGGTACGCCAGGCGAACCTGGCCCCCCAGCTGAGGCAGGGCCCCGCCCCGCGCACCGAGGACCGCACGGATCCCGCGGACCGGGACGCCGACGAGGTACGCAGCCGTATGGCCTCGCTCCAGCGCGGCTGGCAGCGCGGCCGTACCGAGAACGCCGCGGGCGATGACGCCCACAGCGGCACAGCACCACAGGGAACGACAAAGGGGGACGGTCGATGACCGCACCGAAGGCGACCGACCACAGCACCACCGGCAACGGCGAGCTGAACTGGCTCCTCGACGAACTCGTCGACCGCGTCGCCAGCATCCGCAAGGCCGTCGTCCTCTCCGGCGACGGCCTGCCGACGGGCGTGTCCAAAGACCTGTCCCGGGAGGACGGCGAACACCTGGCCGCCGTGGCCTCCGGCTTCCACAGCCTGGCCAAGGGCGTCGGCCGTCACTTCGAGGCGGGCAGCGTCCGCCAGACCGTCGTCGAGCTCGACGAGGCCTTCCTGTTCGTCACCGCGGCCGGCGACGGCAGCTGCCTGGCCGTCCTGTCGGACGCCGACTCGGACGTGGGCCTCGTGGCGTACGAGATGACGCTGCTCGTCAAGCGCGTCGGCGTGCACCTGGGCTCCACCCCACGCTCCGATCTGCCCTCGGGCGGGTAGTGGGACTGCATGAGCACAGACGGTCAGGGAAGAAGTCACTGGTTCGACGACGAGGCAGGACCGGTCGTCCGTCCGTACGCCATGACACGCGGCCGCACCACCAGTGCGGTCCAGCACCGCCTCGACCTGATCGCGCTGGTCGTCGCCGAGCCCCACGCCGAGGACGCGGAGACCGATCCCTCGCTGTCCCCGGAGCACGTGGACATCGTCGCCCTGTGCCTGGTGGCGCCCCAGTCGGTCGCCGAACTCGCCGCCGGACTCGACCTCCCCATCGGGGTGGTCCGGGTCCTCGTCGGTGACCTCGTGGACACCGAGTTCGTCCATGTGAACCGTCCGGTGCCTCCCGCGGAGCTGCCGGACGAGAGCATCCTGCGCGATGTGATCAGCGGCCTGCGGGCGCTGTGACCAGCGCGGGCGTGGGGCACTGGGATGAGCGGAAGGCGGTCCCCCCAGTCAAGCCATCGAGCAGGAGAAGAGAGCAATGATCTTCGGGCGTTCTGAGCGCGGCAAGCCCCCGGTCGAGCCCGTCACGCTCAAGATCCTGGTGGCCGGCGGTTTCGGCGTGGGCAAGACGACCCTCGTCGGGGCCGTGAGCGAGATCAAGCCGCTGCGTACCGAGGAGTACCTCACCGAGGCCGGCCGCCCGGTAGACGACACGACCGGCGTGGAGGGCAAGCACACCACCACCGTCGCCATGGACTTCGGGCGCATCACCCTGCGCGAGGACCTGGTGCTCTACCTGTTCGGGACGCCCGGCCAGGAGCGCTTCTGGTTCATGTGGGACGAGCTCTCGGAAGGCGCGCTCGGCGCGGTCGTCCTCGCCGACACCCGGCGGCTCGAGGACTGCTTCGCCGCCGTCGACTACTTCGAACGGCGCTCCATCCCCTTCCTCGTCGCCGTCAACTGCTTCGAGGGCGCCGCCCGTTACCCGGAGGAGGACGTGCGCGGGGCGCTCGACCTCGACGACGGCGTGCCGGTCATGCTGTGCGACGCACGCGACCGCATCTCGGTCAGGGACGTCCTGGTCGGCGTGGTCCAGCACGCCATGGATTTCGGGGCCGAACGCCGCCGGGCGGTCACCACCTGAGCCGTCCGGGGGCACGGCCCGTACCCCCGCCGACCGGGGTACGAGCCGTGGCTCAACGGGAGCACGCGCGCGTGGCGCACACGAAGGACACGCGTGCGTGCGGTGGTTCGGCGGCACACGCGGCGTCCGGGACAGAAGGGACCGCGGCGGCCGTACCGCGCAGAAGTCTGCGGGACCGCCGTCGAGCCCGGACGGAGCGTGCCTGGATACGCCGAGAATGTACGGCGATGTCGGCCGTCACCGGGAAGTCTTCACCGGCACCAGGTGGGCGTCAAGGAAACGGACGGCAACGACCGAAGTGACGTCCGGGCGAACGGGCTTCGGGGTACCCGGGCCCGTCGCACGGTCCCTTCGGCCTGTGCGTGCACGGCCACGAGCACCCCACGCCCGCTCCCGGGGCAGGGCCGAGGCGCACCGGCCACCTCCGGCTCACCGAACGCCCAAGAGGCCCGGAGAGCGCAGAAGGAGGCGGGGACGGTCGATCCGTCAGCCCACACCCGGCTGCGCCCCGACCGCGCCCATCGGCTCCGGCCCGGCAGGCGCCAGGGGCGATGACCCGCGCCGGACATGGTGCCCCGCCGCTCCCGCGTGCCCGACCACCCAGCTCGCGCCGGGCAGCGCCTTGGCGGCCTTCTTCAGGGGCGCCAGACAGGCTGCCGCCTGGCGGTGATCGGCCACGCTGCCCGGCCGGCACAGGACCGTGGCCAGCGACAGCGTCACCGGGTTCCCGCCCGCCGACCAGGGTGCGTCCAGCACCTCGACCGCCAGCGGCTCCAGGACCTCCGGATCGGCCAGCACCAGGAAGTCGTCCCCGCCGATGTGACCCACGCGCGCGTCGCCCGCCGTCGTCAGCAGCGCCCGCCCCACGGACCGGATCAGCTCGTCACCCGCCGCGAACCCGGCTCCGTCGTTGACCTGCTTGAAGTGGTCGATGTCCAGCCAGCTCAGCGCGAACGCGCGTCCCTCGGCGATCCGCCGGTCCACCTCCGCGGTGATCGTGTCCGAACCGGGCAGCCGGGTCAGCGGATTCAGTCCGACCGCTTCCTCGACGCGGCTCTCGGCCAGCGCCCGCACCAGGTCCGCCAGCCGGACCACGCCCACGCACCGCCCGTCGTGGTCGACGACCGCCACGTCGTCGGAGGTGCGGTCCCGGTCGCCGACCGCGACCACGTCCAGCACCTCCCAGGCGGTCGCGTCGACACCGACCGTCCGCGGTGGATCACCGAGCCTGACCGCGGGGCGGTCGGCGTACAGGGCGTGGCCGTAGCGGCCGGACATCGACAGCAGGAAGCGCGACCGGTGCACGGACCGCACGGGGGTTCCCGCACGGTCCACGAGCAGGACCCCGGTCACCTCCGGCGATCCGGTCAGCAGCGCCCGCACGCGGCCCGCGGAGGCGGTCGCCGGCAGCAGTGCGGCCGGCCGGACGAACTCCCGCACGGACGGCCCCGACCGCGGTGGCGGGCCCGTGGCGGGCCCGAGCGGCGGAACGTACACGTCGGCGGCGGGCAGCCGGCTCGGCGGCGCGAAGAGGGCGCCCTGGGCCAGCTGCGCCCCGGCCGAGACCGCGGCCGCGCACTGGAGCTCGGTCTCCACGCCCTCGACGACCAGCAAGGCGCCCAGTTCGTCGCACAGGGTCCGCATCGCGCGCACCGCGGCGGGCCGCGCCAGAAGCGACGCGTCCAGTTTGATCAGGTCCGGCGCGATGTCGACGAGCAGCCGCAACGGCGCGTCCCCGTCGCCGACCCCGTCCGCGCTGATCCGGAAGCCCTGCCCGCGCAGCACCGCCAGTGCCTCCAGCAGCGCGGGCTGAGGAACGTGCGTGTAGGGCGGGACGACGTCGAGCGTCACCTCCCACGGCAGCCGCCCCGCCTCCCGCACCACGTCGTGCAGCGGGGCGAGTCCGCCCAGGTCGGCGAGCGTGCCCGCGAAGACGTTCACGTGCAGGGGCAACAGAGTCTCCCTGCGGACGGCCGCGCGCAGGGCCAGGACGGCGAGCCGCCCGTCCAGCTCGGGGTCACGGCGGGCCTGCGCCAGGACGTCGCCGGCTTCCGGGCGGGCGAGTATCTCCAGCCCGGCGACTCCTTTGGTGGCCAGGTTGACCACCGGCTGGAAAGCGAAGCGGAGAGTGTCCGTCCAGGAGTGCACGGGAGCATGATTGCGCCGCGCGCGTGCGCCCAGGCGCAGTTCATGAGACGTTCACACACGATTCCCGGGCGATCACGGACGGTGAGACGGGCCGGTCGTGCAACTCGTGGGCCGACGGTGTGCTCGTCCCGCCACCGCGCCCCCGGCGCCCGCCACCACGCCAGGGCACCCGTCACGGTGCCCGGGCTCTCCTCACCGCACCGCGACCACCGCCGAACCGTGCCCGAACAGGCCCTGGTTCGCGGTGACGGCCACGCGCGCGCCCGCGACCTGCCGTTCGCCCGCCTGTCCCCGCAGCTGCCAGGTGACCTCGCAGACCTGGGCGATCGCCTGTGCGGGCACCGCCTCCCCGAAGGAGGACAGACCGCCGCTGGGGTTCACCGGTATCCGGCCGCCCGGTGCCGTCGCACCCTCCCGCAGCAGCTTGGCGGCCTCGCCCTCCGCGCACAGGCCGAGGTCCTCGTACCACTGCAACTCCAGCGCGGTGGACAGGTCGTAGACCTCGGCGAGGGACAGGTCGTCGGGCCCGACGCCCGCCTCCTCGTAGGCGGCGTGCGCGATCGAGGCCCGGAAGGGTTCACCGGCAGGCTCCACCGCCGCCGCGGAATCGGTCGCGATGTCCGGCAGATCCAGCACGGTGGTGGGGTAGCGGGGCGACACGGTGGACACGGCGCTGATCCGCACCGGCCGCGCCACCCCGTGCCGACGGGCGAAGTCCAGGCTGGACAGCACCAGGGCGGCCCCGCCGTCGGAGGTCGCGCAGATGTCCAGCAGGCGCAGCGGGTCGGCCACCACGGCGGATGCCGCGACCTCCTGCGCCGTGACGCGCTTGCGGTAGCGGGCGTTCGGATTCAGCGCGCCCATCGCGGAGTTTTTCACCTTGACCTGGGCGAAGTCCTCCGGAGTGTCCCCGTGCACGGCCATGCGCCTGCGCGCGTACAGCCCGAAGTACGTCGGGTTGGTCGCGCCGAGCACCCGGAACCGCAGCCAGTCCGGGTCGTCCGGCCGGTCCCCGCCCGCGGGCCGGAAGAAGCCCTTGGGGGCGGCGTCGGCGCCCACCACGAGCACCACGTCCGCCAGTCCCGCGAGGATCTGCGCCCGGGCGGCGCCGATCGCCTGGGCGCCCGACGCGCACGCCGCGTAGACGCTCGTGACGCGGGCGCCCTGCCAGCCCAGGGCCCTGGCGAACGTCGCCCCGGCCACGTAGCCCGGATAGCCGCCACGGACCGTGTCCGCGCCCACGATCGCGTCGACGTCCCGCCAGTCCACGCCGGCGTCCACGAGAGCCGCGCGGGCCGCCGCGACGCCGTACTCCACGAAACTCCGTCCCCACTTGCCCCAGGGGTGCATCCCGGCGCCCAGCACCGCCACCTCTGCCGTCATCGCGTCACCCCCGTCGGCCGCCATCGCCAGGTCGTCCAGGTCGTCCGCGCGTCCTCGTGGAGCACGCCCGGGACGGCCTCGACCTCCATGCCCACCGCCAGATCGGCGACGGTGATGCCGGGAACCGCCTGCCCGAGCACCACGATCCGCTCGGCGGCCAGCTCCACAGCGATCAACGTGTACGGCTCCCACGGAAGTTCCGGCTCGGTCACGTAGGGTGACGGAGGGCGGTACCTGCTGTCCGTGTACGACCAGACGCGCCCCCGCCGCGAGAGCGGGACCTCCGCCAGGGCGCCCCCCTGGCAGCCGGGATTGCGGCAGAAGGTGTCCTCGCGCGGGAAGAAGACCGACCCGCACGCCGAGCAGCGTGTGCCGAGCAGCCTGAAGTCGTCCCCGTCCCCGGTGAACCACCCCTCGACCACAGGTGTGCGTGTACGCGACAAGATCCCTCCCCGCACGCGATCTGACGGAACGTCAGAAGTGTGTCACGCGCGTGCCGGAATAGGCAGGGCGCAGGACATGACAACCCGCGCGTCCAGGGCCGGACCCGCGCCGACCCGACCCTCCTCCAGAGCGCCCCCCGCGCCCGTCCCGCGCGGGTTCCGAGCCGCCTCCGCACGACGCCCTCCGCAAGATCGGATACGCTCCGCCGCGTGTCCGAATCTCTGCACCCCACTTCGAACTCCGCGCCCGACTCCCACTGTTCGAGTTGCGGAGCGCCCTACGGGGAGGGCGTCACCGGCTGGCCCCGCACCTGTCCGGCGTGCGCCACCGTGGCCTACCGCAACCCGCTGCCGGTCGCCGTCGCCCTTCAGCCCGTGTACGACACCAAGGGCACCGCACTGGTCGTCATCACCCGGACCATCGCCCCCGCGCGCGGAGGCGTCGCACTGCCCGGCGGCTTCATCGACGACCGCGAGGACTGGCGCCAGGCCGTGGTCCGCGAGCTCAGGGAGGAGACCGGCATCGAAGCGGCCGCCCGCGAGGTACGGCTCGCCGACGCCATGAGCTCCCCCGACGGCCATCTGCTGCTCTTCGGGCTCCTGCCGGAACGGCCCGCGGACCGTCTCCCCGTGACCGCCCCCACGGACGAGACCGAGGGCTGGCACCTCCTGCACCGGCCGGAGGAACTCGCCTTCCCCCTGCACACGCACGCGGTGCGGGCGTTCTTCGAGGGCCGCTACATCTGAACCGGTTCCTCGCCGAGCCCGCGTACCCGCACCGGATGGGACGGCGCGCTCACGCCGTCCTCTCCCTCCCGCTCGACGACGATCCGTGATCCCTGCCAGCGCACGACGTACCGTTCGGTCTCCGGCTCCTCCCAGCCGTCACCCCCGTCCCGTACGACCACCCCGCCGCCCGTCCGCCCCCGGACCGGCGCCCACACCTCCAGCTCCAGCCGCCCGTCGTCCCCCCGCACGGGGATGACGGCGCCCGCCCTCGCCAGCACGGGAACACGCGACAGCGGAGCGTCCACGCGCACCTGACCCGGCCCCTGGTACGCCCGGTCCGTCGCCGTGTCGTACCACCGACCCCTGGGCAGCTGAACCGTCCGCCGGTCGTGCCCCTGGTCGAGCACCGGCGCCACCAGAAGACAGTCGCCCAGCAAGAAGGCGTCCTCACAGTCCCGCAGCGCCCGGTTGCCGGGCGCGCCCCACCACACCGGACGCACATACGGGGCCCCGGTCCGCCGGGCGAGATGCGCGAGCGTCACGAAGTACGGCACCAGCCTCCGACGCCCGACGATCGCCGCACGCGCGTGTTCCAGCACCTCGGGACCGAACTCCCACGCATCGCGGCACCCCGCGCGCCCGCTCGCGTACGTGCGGAACAGCGGCAGGTAGGCGCTCAGCTGGAGTCGGCGCAGATACAGCTCGGGCGACGCATCGCGGTCCGGGCCCTCCTGGGCCGGGCCCGCGTAGGGCACACCGCACAGCCCCAGCCCCAGGACCAGCGACAGCGAGGCCCGCAGCCCCGGCCAGCCCGGCACGGCGCTCGCGGACCAGGTGCCGCCGTAGCGCTGGAGCCCCGCCCAGCCCGACCGCGACAGGACGAACGGGCGCTCCTCCGCGACCAGCTCCCGCAGCCCCTCGTAGGCCGCCCGGGCCATGCACAGGCCGTACACGTTGTGCGCCTCGCGGTGATCACCTCCTCGCCCCTCCAGGTCGTGCCGCGCCGACCGGGGCAGCGTCGGGTCCCCGTAGGCGGCGAACACCGTCGGTTCGTCCATGTCGTGCCAGAACCCGGCGAACCCCTGCCCGATCCGCTCGGCGTACAGGGAACCCCACCAGTGCCGCACACGCGCGTGCGTGAAGTCGGGCAGGACTACGTCACCGGGCCGCGCGACCGACTCGACGAGCCGCCCCGACGCGTCCCGCACGAACGCGTCCTGCGCGACCCCGGCCTCGTACACGCTGTCACCCCGGACGGCCGCGACCGCGGGTTCGACCACCGACAGCAGCCGTATCCCGTCCCGGCGCAGTTCCTCCGCGAGCGCCGCCGGCTTCGGGAAACGCTCCTGGTCGACGGTGAACCCCCGCTGCCCGTCGTGCAGGTCGACGTCCACGAGGACCGCGTCCAGCGGCAGGCCGTGCTCCTGGTGCGCGGCCACGACCCGGCGCACCTCCTCCTCGCCGCCGGGACCCCCGCGCGCGTGCTGATGACCGAGCGCCCACGCGGGCGGCAACGCAGGCGCCCCGGTGAGGGACACCCAGGCGAGCAGCACGCGCGCGGGCGTGCCCACCACCACCCAGCAGCGCAACGGACCACCGTCCATCCGCATCTCGCACGCCCCCGGCCGGTCGTGCCCGGAACCCGCTCCCTCCACGCCCTCCCGCAGCGTCACCGTGCCGTCCCAGGAGGTGTCGTGGAACACCAGGTGAGTTGCCGCGTCCGCCACCACCAGTTGCACCGGCATCGTGAGGCCCGACGGGTGCCCCGCCCGTTCGGAGGCGCGCCCGGGGTCGGCGTTCCACAGCCGGTACGTGCCGTCGCGCAACCGCGGCCCCGGAGCCCGCCCGCCCAGACCGAAGAACCGGGCGTCCGCCGCCACCTCCGAACGCTGCGTCCAGCGCGCCGGACCGCCCCCCTGCGGCTCCCACCACCGGGGCGGCAGATCGCGCCGCAGGACCACGCCCCCGGGCGTGCACACCTCGACCGCTCCGTGCCGCGAGACCACGACCGTCACCCGCTCGGCGACGACCCGCCACCCACCGTCCTTGTCGGGCTCCAGGACCGCGCGCGGATCCGGCTCCGGACAGCGCCCGGCCAGCGCGTACGACGGCTCCGGCCCCGCACCGTCCCACCCCCAGAACACCGCACCGTTCACGGCGACCCGGATCCGCAGCTCGGAACGGGCGAACCGCAGCGTCCCACCCCCGGGCGCCGGCTCCACCTCCCGCACCGGCCCGGGCACCCGCGCACGCTCCGGGCCCCGCACCGGCAGCGCGGCCGCGTCGACCCGGCTCCTGCGCCACGCCGCCCGCACGGTGCGCAACCCCTGGGCAGTTCCCGCGGAACCGACCGCTTTCATCGAACGCACCAGGTCACGACCGTCCATGCTGTTCACCCTGTCACTGACCGCGCTCCGCGCGCGGCTCGTTCAACTGCCGTTCACCTGTGGTGGCCCCACATCTTCACGACGGGGACTGTGGGGAGCCCACCCTGGTGCAGAAGTCGATCACATGGCATCGTCCGTGTCAGCCGCGTCACGCGCACCACCCCCGCTCGTGCGCGGTCGACGCACACGACGCGCACAGTCCGGGAGCCGCCCCATGACGACCGTGAACCACGAGCCGCTCTGGCGGCCCGACCCGCAGCGGATCGCCCGCGCCCAGGTGACCAAGTTCCACACCTGGGCCGCCGAACAGCACGGAGCCCCGTCCCAGGGCGGCTATCCGGCGCTGCACCGCTGGTCCGTCGACGAGCCGGAGACCTTCTGGAAGGCCGTCACCGAGTGGTTCGACGTACGGTTCTCGACGCCCTACGCGCGCGTGCTGGGCGACCGCTCCATGCCCGGCGCCCAGTGGTTCCCCGGCGCCACGCTGAACTACGCCGAACACGCCCTGCGCGCGGCCGCCACCCGACCGGCCGAACCCGCCCTGCTCCACGTCGACGAGACCCATGAGCCCCGCCCCGTGACCTGGGCCGAGCTGCGCCGCCAGGTCGGCTCGCTCGCCGCCGAGCTGCGCGCCCTCGGCGTCCGGCCCGGAGACCGGGTCAGCGGCTACCTCCCGAACGTCCCGCAAGCCGTCGTGGCCCTCCTCGCGACGGCCGCCGTCGGCGGGGTCTGGACCTCCTGCGCCCCCGACTTCGGCGCCCGCAGCGTCCTCGACCGCTTCCAGCAGGTCGAGCCCGTCGTCCTGTTCACCGTCGACGGCTACCGCTACGGCGGCAAGGAACACGACCGCCGCGACGTCGTCGCCGAACTCCGCGCCCAGCTGCCCACCCTGCGCGCCGTCGTCCACATCCCCCTGCTGGGCACGGAAGCACCCGCGGGAGCCCTGGAGTGGTCCGCCCTGACGGCCTCGGAACAGGAGCCCGTCTTCGAACAGGTTCCCTTCGACCACCCCCTCTGGGTGCTGTACTCCTCCGGCACGACTGGCCTGCCCAAGGCCATCGTCCAGTCGCAGGGCGGCATCCTGGTCGAGCACCTCAAACAGCTCGGACTGCACTGCGACCTCGGCCCCGAGGACCGCTTCTTCTGGTACACCTCCACCGGCTGGATGATGTGGAACTTCCTCGTCTCCGGCCTGCTGACCGGCACCACGGTCGTCCTCTACGACGGCAGCCCCGGGTACCCCGACACCGGCGCGCAGTGGCGGATCGCCGAGCGGACCGGCGCCACCCTCTACGGCACCTCCGCCGCCTACGTCATGGCCTGCCGCAAAGCCGAGGTGCACCCGGCCCGCGACTTCGACCTCTCCAAGATCCAGTGCGTCGCCACCACGGGTTCACCGCTGCCTCCCGACGGCTTCCGCTGGCTCCACGACGAGTTCGCGGCGAGCGGCGCCGACCTGTGGATCGCCTCCGTGAGCGGCGGCACCGACGTGTGCTCCTGCTTCGCCGGAGCCGTCCCGACGCTCCCCGTCCACACCGGCGAACTCCAGGCACCCGGCCTCGGCACCGACCTCCAGGCCTGGGACCCCGAGGGGCACCCCGTGACCGACGAGGTGGGCGAGCTCGTCGTCACCAACCCCATGCCCTCCATGCCGGTCCGCTTCTGGAACGACCCCGACGGCAGCCGGTACCACGACAGCTACTTCGACACCTACCCCGGCGTGTGGCGCCACGGCGACTGGATCACCATCACCTCACGCGGGTCCGTCGTCATCCACGGCCGCTCCGACTCCACGCTCAATCGCCAGGGCGTCCGCATGGGCTCCGCCGACATCTACGAAGTGGTCGAACGGCTCCCGGAGATCAAGGAATCCCTGGTCATCGGCGTCGAGCAGCCCGACGGCGGCTACTGGATGCCCCTGTTCGTCCACCTCGCCCCGGGAGCCACCCTCGACGAGGCCCTCCTCGGCCGCATCAAGCAGTCCATCCGCGAACAACTCTCGCCGCGCCATGTCCCCGACGAGGTCATCGAGGTCCCCGGCGTCCCGCACACCCTCACCGGAAAGCGCATCGAGGTCCCCGTCAAACGCCTCCTCCAGGGCACACCGCTCGACAAGGCGGTCAACCCGGGCTCCATCGACAACCTCGACCTGCTGCACTTCTACGAGGACCTCGCCCGCAAACGGAACTGACCACCCGCCCGGGAAGCAGACGCCGGCGCCGGGGGGACCTACAGCCCCGGCGCCACCCACCGTCACCTCCGGCGGCGCCACCGCCCACCCACCCGACCGCGCCGTGCGGATCGCATACGAGCATCGACCTGCGCGTTCGGTGCCCCGTCCGGTCGTCTCCCTGCCCGTACGGCACCCGTTGTCAGTGCTCCCGGTTACTGTGAGTGAGTATTGATCGACCGTGCACCCAGGGGGAAAACACATGGCACACACCGACCACCAGACCATGCGTCGCGTCCTGCGCCGTGAGATCGCCGGCACCATCGGCCTGCTCACCGACGAACACGACTTCCGCGCCATGCGGCGCTACCGCACCTTCACCTTCGACGACCACGCCGTCTACCTCCAGCAGGTCGAAGACCTCCTGAAGGTGCGCGCCCTCCAGGGCACCCACACCACCGTGGCCCTCTTCGACCCCCAGGAATACGCCGAGTACTGCACCGCGCGCGGACTCGACCCCGACATCCCGGCCCACCGGACCCGCTTCACGGCCGAACTCGCCACCACCGGCCCCACCGTCCCCTACGAGGGCCAGCCCCTCGCCGACCTCCTGCCCGACCTCGTCGACGAAGCCGTACGACAGGCGACCTGGGAGTACGCGGCCACCCTGCTCGCGCGCCTCGGTCCCTGCGCGACCTGCGGCGAGGACATCGGCCGCGCCTCCTTCACCCGGGCCTCGGACTTCGTCGCCCGCATCCTCGACACGGCGCCACCCGGCGACCGGCACCTAGTGTGCAGCGTCACCGGCACCCCCGAAACCCTGGTCGCCGTCCTCCACGTGGACGAGAGGGACAGCGGCGCCGCCCGACTCGACGAGGCCGAAGCCCTCGAATTCACCACGATCCTCGCCCTCGGTCTGGCCACCCGGAGCCCCGGCGGCCTCGTCATGCGCACCACCGCCCCCGACACCCCGGACCGCGTCTACGGGTGGCGGCTGCGCGGCGACGGCCTCGAACCCCTGACCGCCGGCGAGGTCTTCGACGCCTACTGCACCGACGCCGAATCGGGGGATCTCATCTCACCAGAGTCCAACGTCGACTACTGCTTCCCACCGGACCTCGGCCACAACGGCCACCCGGAGGGCCACAGCCACTGACCCAGGGCACCGACCGCACACAGCAGGGGCGCCCACCCGAAGGTGAAGCGCCCCTGTTCACGGAACCGGACCCAGCCGTGCCGACTACTCGCCGGACAGCACCGCCTGGGCGGCGGCGCGCGCCTCCTCGGCGCTGTCCGCCGCACGCGCGGCGGCCGCCGCACGCTCACACTGCGCCAGCGTGTACTTCGCCAGCGCGGTCCGCACGTAGGGGAGGGAAGCGGCCCCCATGGAGAGCGAGGTGACGCCCAGCCCCGTCAGCACACAGGCGAGCAGTGGATCGGAAGCCGCCTCGCCGCACACGCCACAGCTCTTGCCCTCGGCCCTCGCCGCCTCGGCCGAGAGGGCGACGAGATCGAGCAGCGCGGGCTGCCACGGGTCCTGGAGCCGGGACACCGCACCCACCTGGCGGTCGGCGGCGAACGTGTACTGGGCGAGGTCGTTCGTGCCCAGCGACAGGAACTCCACCTCCTGGAGGATGGAGCGCGCCCGCAGAGCGGCCGACGGAATCTCCACCATCGCGCCGAACTTGGCCCGCAGCCCCGCCTCGCGGCACGCGTCGGCGAACGCCTTCGCGTCCGCGCGGTCCGCCACCATCGGCGCCATGACCTCGAGGTACACGGGCAGCCCCTCGGCCGCCTTGGCCAGCGCCGTCAGCTGCGTGCGCAGGACGTCGGGGTGGTCGAGCAGGGTCCGCAGCCCCCGCACGCCCAGCGCCGGGTTGGGCTCGTCGGCCGGGGTGAGGAACTCCAGCGGTTTGTCGGCACCCGCGTCCAGCACGCGCACGACGACGCGCCCCTCGGGGAACGCCTCCAGCACCTGCCGGTAGGCCTCGACCTGCTTCTCCTCGGACGGCGCGCTCTTGCTGTCGTCGAGGAAGAGGAACTCGGTACGGAAGAGGCCCACGCCCTCGGCTCCGGCCTCGACCGCGGCCGGGACGTCGGCCGGCCCTCCGACGTTCGCCAGCAGCGGCACCTTGTGACCGTCGGCGGTGGCGCCCGGCCCGGTCGAGGCGGCCAGCGCCGCCCGGCGCTCGGCGGACGCGGCCTCGAGCTGCGTCTTCTTCTCCTCGCTCGGGTTCACGAAGATGTCGCCGGTGCTGCCGTCGACGGCGATCACCGTCCCCTCGGCCAGCTCACCGGCGCCCGGCAGCGCGACGACGGCGGGCACACCGAGCGCGCGCGCCAGGATCGCGCTGTGACTCGTCGGCCCGCCCTCCTCGGTCACGAATCCGAGCACGAGCGTCGGGTCGAGCAGCGCGGTGTCGGCCGGCGCCAGGTCCCGGGCCACCAGCACGTACGGCTCGTCGCTGTCCGGGACACCGGGCATCGGCACGCCCAGCAGCCGGGCGACGATCCGGTTGCGCACGTCGTCGAGGTCGGCCACGCGACCGGCGAGGTACTCACCGGCTCCGGCCAGGAGCTCGCGGTAGGCGGCGAAAGCGTCGTACACGGCCCGCTCGGCCGTGCTCCCGACGGCGATACGCCGGTCCACGTCCACCATCAGCTCGGGGTCCTGCGCCATCATCGCCTGCGCCTCGAGCACCGCCTGGGCTTCACCCCCGGCCAGATTGCCGCGCGCCATCAGGTCGGCCGCCACAGCTTCCACGGCCTGGCGGGCGCGCCCCTGTTCGCGCTCCGCCTCCTCCGCCGGGATCTGCTTGGCGGGCGGTTCGAGCACCGCCGTTCCCATGTGCCGAACCTCGCCGATCGCCACACCGTGGCTCACGCCGACGCCTCGCAGCGTTGTCTCCATCTCACCGTCTCCGATAGTGCGGCGGGTCCCGCCGCCGCCGTGGTTGTCATGCGTGCCGTCGCGGGGACGGCGGGGGCACTACTGCCAGGAAAAGAGAACGTCGCCGACCTTGATGTCGCCGTCTTCGCGGAGTTCGCCGAGCGAGTCGGCCGTGGCCTCCAGGGCGACGACCGGGCAGACCGGGGACTTGCCGGCCTCCTCGACCGCGGCCGGGTTCCACCGCACGATCGCCTGCCCGCGCGTCACGGTGTCGCCCTTGTTCACCAGGAGCTCGAAGCCCTCGCCGTTGAGCTGCACGGTGTCGATCCCGAGGTGGGTGAGCACCCCGTGCCCCTCGGAGTCGACCACGACGAAGGCGTGCGGGTGGAGGGAGACGATGACGCCGTCCACGGGCGAGACCGCCTCGGAGGGCTCACGCACGGGGTCGATGGCGGTGCCGGGGCCGACCATGGCGCCGGAGAACACCGGGTCCGGCACGGCGGTCAGTCCGATGGCGCGTCCTACTAGAGGGGACGTCACGGTGGTCATGGGAAGCCTCCCAGGGGTGGAGATGTACATGGGCCGTTACTGACCGTCCAGGCCGGAGCGCTGTGCAGCAGGGTATGTCATATGAAGTACCGGTTCCGCACGAGAGCTCCCGATCCGTGGTCTAGACCACTAGCCTAGTCGATTTGCAGCGTCTCTGCGGCCCCGTGTACAGTCGTACTCCTGCTTGAGGGTGAGCGACGCGATCAAGCGCGCTTGCCGAGCAGCACCCAACTTGTCAGATCCTAATCTCTGGATCATCTTCTGCATGTCCGCAGAACGGTGGTCAGGGGGCCGGAAAAACCCTGATAGAGTCGGAAACGCAAGACCGAAGGGAAGCGCCCGGAGGAAAGCCTGAAGAAGTTCGGGTGAGTACAAAGGAAGCGTCCGTTCCTTGAGAACTCAACAGCGTGCCAAAAATCAACGCCAGATATGTTGATACCCCGTCCCCGGCAGTGATAGCCGAGGATGAGGTTCCTTTGAAATAAACACAGCGAGGACGCTGTGAACGGCCGGGCTCATTCCGCCTGGCTGTTCCGCTCTCGTGTGTGTGCACCGGATTACCGGTAAACATTCACGGAGAGTTTGATCCTGGCTCAGGACGAACGCTGGCGGCGTGCTTAACACATGCAAGTCGAACGATGAACCACTTCGGTGGGGATTAGTGGCGAACGGGTGAGTAACACGTGGGCAATCTGCCCTTCACTCTGGGACAAGCCCTGGAAACGGGGTCTAATACCGGATATCACTTCCACTCGCATGGGTGGGGGTCGAAAGCTCCGGCGGTGAAGGATGAGCCCGCGGCCTATCAGCTTGTTGGTGAGGTAATGGCTCACCAAGGCGACGACGGGTAGCCGGCCTGAGAGGGCGACCGGCCACACTGGGACTGAGACACGGCCCAGACTCCTACGGGAGGCAGCAGTGGGGAATATTGCACAATGGGCGAAAGCCTGATGCAGCGACGCCGCGTGAGGGATGACGGCCTTCGGGTTGTAAACCTCTTTCAGCAGGGAAGAAGCGAAAGTGACGGTACCTGCAGAAGAAGCGCCGGCTAACTACGTGCCAGCAGCCGCGGTAATACGTAGGGCGCAAGCGTTGTCCGGAATTATTGGGCGTAAAGAGCTCGTAGGCGGTCTGTCGCGTCGGATGTGAAAGCCCGGGGCTTAACCCCGGGTCTGCATTCGATACGGGCAGACTAGAGTGTGGTAGGGGAGATCGGAATTCCTGGTGTAGCGGTGAAATGCGCAGATATCAGGAGGAACACCGGTGGCGAAGGCGGATCTCTGGGCCATTACTGACGCTGAGGAGCGAAAGCGTGGGGAGCGAACAGGATTAGATACCCTGGTAGTCCACGCCGTAAACGGTGGGAACTAGGTGTTGGCGACATTCCACGTCGTCGGTGCCGCAGCTAACGCATTAAGTTCCCCGCCTGGGGAGTACGGCCGCAAGGCTAAAACTCAAAGGAATTGACGGGGGCCCGCACAAGCAGCGGAGCATGTGGCTTAATTCGACGCAACGCGAAGAACCTTACCAAGGCTTGACATACACCGGAAAGCATTAGAGATAGTGCCCCCCTTGTGGTCGGTGTACAGGTGGTGCATGGCTGTCGTCAGCTCGTGTCGTGAGATGTTGGGTTAAGTCCCGCAACGAGCGCAACCCTTGTTCTGTGTTGCCAGCATGCCCTTCGGGGTGATGGGGACTCACAGGAGACTGCCGGGGTCAACTCGGAGGAAGGTGGGGACGACGTCAAGTCATCATGCCCCTTATGTCTTGGGCTGCACACGTGCTACAATGGCCGGTACAAAGAGCTGCGAAACCGTGAGGTGGAGCGAATCTCAAAAAGCCGGTCTCAGTTCGGATTGGGGTCTGCAACTCGACCCCATGAAGTCGGAGTTGCTAGTAATCGCAGATCAGCATTGCTGCGGTGAATACGTTCCCGGGCCTTGTACACACCGCCCGTCACGTCACGAAAGTCGGTAACACCCGAAGCCGGTGGCCCAACCCCTTGTGGGAGGGAGCTGTCGAAGGTGGGACTGGCGATTGGGACGAAGTCGTAACAAGGTAGCCGTACCGGAAGGTGCGGCTGGATCACCTCCTTTCTAAGGAGCACTTCTTACCGATCCCTTCGGGGTGAGGTCAGAGGCCAGTACATCGGCGAATGTTCGATGCTGGTTGCTCATGGGTGGAACGTTGATTATTCGGCATTCTCAGTCATCTCGGGCTGTAAGTACTGCTCTTCGGAGCGTGGAAAGCTGATCACGAGTGGCGGGGGTGCCGGGCACGCTGTTGGGTGTCTGAGGGTGCGGCCGTGAGGTCGTCCTTCTGATGCCGGCCCCAGTGCACTCGGACCGTAAGGGTTCGGGGTGATGGGTGGCTGGTCGTTGTTTGAGAACTGCACAGTGGACGCGAGCATCTGTGGCCAAGTTTTTAAGGGCGCACGGTGGATGCCTTGGCACCAGGAACCGATGAAGGACGTGGGAGGCCACGATAGTCCCCGGGGAGTCGTCAACCAGGCTTTGATCCGGGGGTTTCCGAATGGGGAAACCCGGCAGTCGTCATGGGCTGTCACCCGCTGCTGAACACATAGGCAGTGTGGAGGGAACGCGGGGAAGTGAAACATCTCAGTACCCGCAGGAAGAGAAAACAACCGTGATTCCGGGAGTAGTGGCGAGCGAAACCGGATGAGGCCAAACCGTATACGTGTGAGACCCGGCAGGGGTTGCGTGTACGGGGTTGTGGGATCTCTCTTTCACAGTCTGCCGGCTGTGAGACGAGTCAGAAACCGTTGATGTAGACGAAGGACATGCGAAAGGTCCGGCGTAGAGGGTAAGACCCCCGTAGTCGAAACGTCAGCGGCTCGTTTGAGAGACACCCAAGTAGCACGGGGCCCGAGAAATCCCGTGTGAATCTGGCGGGACCACCCGCTAAGCCTAAATATTCCCTGGTGACCGATAGCGGATAGTACCGTGAGGGAATGGTGAAAAGTACCGCGGGAGCGGAGTGAAATAGTACCTGAAACCGTGTGCCTACAAGCCGTGGGAGCGTCGGACGGAGAGCTTGCTCTTCGTCTCGTGACTGCGTGCCTTTTGAAGAATGAGCCTGCGAGTTTGCGGTGTGTTGCGAGGTTAACCCGGGTGGGGTAGCCGTAGCGAAAGCGAGTCCGAACAGGGCGATTCAGTAGCACGCTCAAGACCCGAAGCGGAGTGATCTAGCCATGGGCAGGTTGAAGCGGAGGTAAGACTTCGTGGAGGACCGAACCCACCAGGGTTGAAAACCTGGGGGATGACCTGTGGTTAGGGGTGAAAGGCCAATCAAACTCCGTGATAGCTGGTTCTCCCCGAAATGCATTTAGGTGCAGCGTCGTGTGTTTCTTGCCGGAGGTAGAGCACTGGATAGGCGATGGGCCCTACCGGGTTACTGACCTTAGCCAAACTCCGAATGCCGGTAAGTGAGAGCGCGGCAGTGAGACTGTGGGGGATAAGCTCCATGGTCGAGAGGGAAACAGCCCAGAGCATCGACTAAGGCCCCTAAGCGTACGCTAAGTGGGAAAGGATGTGGAGTCGCAGAGACAACCAGGAGGTTGGCTTAGAAGCAGCCACCCTTGAAAGAGTGCGTAATAGCTCACTGGTCTAGTGATTCCGCGCCGACAATGTAGCGGGGCTCAAGCGTACCGCCGAAGTCGTGTCATTGCAGCAATACGCCCAACGGCGGCTGTGATGGGTAGGGGAGCGTCGTGTGCCGGGTGAAGCAGCACCGGAAGGTAGTTGTGGACGGTTCACGAGTGAGAATGCAGGCATGAGTAGCGATACACACGTGAGAAACGTGTGCGCCGATTGACTAAGGGTTCCTGGGTCAAGCTGATCTGCCCAGGGTAAGTCGGGACCTAAGGCGAGGCCGACAGGCGTAGTCGATGGATAACCGGTTGATATTCCGGTACCCGCTGTGAAGCGTCAAACATCGAACCAGGCGATGCTAAGTCCGTGAAGCCGTTCCGGACCCTTCGGGGAAAGGAAAGTGGTGGAGCCGACGAACCAGACTTGCAGTAGGTGAGTGATGGGGTGACGCAGGAAGGTAGTCCATCCCGGGCGGTGGTTGTCCCGGGGTAAGGGTGTAGGGCGAACGGTAGGCAAATCCGCCGTTCACGTGTCTGAGACCTGATGCCGAGCCGATTGTGGCGAAGTGGATGATCCTATGCTGTCGAGAAAAGCCTCTAGCGAGTTTCATGGCGGCCCGTACCCTAAACCGACTCAGGTGGTCAGGTAGAGAATACCGAGGCGTTCGGGTGAACTATGGTTAAGGAACTCGGCAAAATGCCCCCGTAACTTCGGGAGAAGGGGGGCCATCACTGGTGATTGGATTTACTCCATGAGCTGGGGGTGGCCGCAGAGACCAGCGAGAAGCGACTGTTTACTAAAAACACAGGTCCGTGCGAAGCCGTAAGGCGATGTATACGGACTGACGCCTGCCCGGTGCTGGAACGTTAAGGGGACCGGTTAGTCACATTTCGGTGTGGCGAAGCTGAGAACTTAAGCGCCAGTAAACGGCGGTGGTAACTATAACCATCCTAAGGTAGCGAAATTCCTTGTCGGGTAAGTTCCGACCTGCACGAATGGCGTAACGACTTCTCGACTGTCTCAACCATAGGCCCGGTGAAATTGCACTACGAGTAAAGATGCTCGTTTCGCGCAGCAGGACGGAAAGACCCCGGGACCTTTACTACAGTTTGATATTGGTGTTCGGTTCGGCTTGTGTAGGATAGGTGGGAGACTTTGAAGCGGCCACGCCAGTGGTTGTGGAGTCGTCGTTGAAATACCACTCTGGTCGTGCTGGATGTCTAACCTGGGTCCGTGATCCGGATCAGGGACAGTGTCTGATGGGTAGTTTAACTGGGGCGGTTGCCTCCTAAAGAGTAACGGAGGCGCCCAAAGGTTCCCTCAGCCTGGTTGGCAATCAGGTGTTGAGTGTAAGTGCACAAGGGAGCTTGACTGTGAGACCGACGGGTCGAGCAGGGACGAAAGTCGGGACTAGTGATCCGGCGGTGGCTTGTGGAAGCGCCGTCGCTCAACGGATAAAAGGTACCCCGGGGATAACAGGCTGATCTTCCCCAAGAGTCCATATCGACGGGATGGTTTGGCACCTCGATGTCGGCTCGTCGCATCCTGGGGCTGGAGTCGGTCCCAAGGGTTGGGCTGTTCGCCCATTAAAGCGGTACGCGAGCTGGGTTTAGAACGTCGTGAGACAGTTCGGTCCCTATCCGCTGCGCGCGCAGGAATATTGAGAAGGGCTGTCCCTAGTACGAGAGGACCGGGACGGACGAACCTCTGGTGTGCCAGTTGTTCTGCCAAGGGCATGGCTGGTTGGCTACGTTCGGGAGGGATAACCGCTGAAAGCATCTAAGCGGGAAGCCTGCTTCGAGATGAGTATTCCCACCCCCTTTGAGGGGTTAAGGCTCCCAGTAGACGACTGGGTTGATAGGCCGGATGTGGAAGCCCAGTAATGGGTGAAGCTGACCGGTACTAATAGGCCGAGGGCTTGTCCTCAGTTGCTCGCGTCCACTGTGTTGGTTCTGAAACCACGAACAGCCCCATGTGCCACACATGGTGCGGCTGGACAGTTTCATAGTGTTTCGGTGGTCATAGCGTGAGGGAAACGCCCGGTTACATTCCGAACCCGGAAGCTAAGCCTTACAGCGCCGATGGTACTGCAGGGGGGACCCTGTGGGAGAGTAGGACACCGCCGAACTCCTTTTAGAGCTCCGGCTCTTGGGCACACAGCCCAAGAGCCGGAGCTTTTTTGCGTTGGGGTAAGGTCAGGGGGCATCGTTGGCTCATTTCCTACTGGAGGCCCCCGGGTGGAGGTCCAGGAGACCCGTGTCCAGACAGATCGGGTCCTCACCATCCCGAACATCCTCAGCATGGCGCGTCTCGTCGGCGTGCCGCTGTTCCTGTGGCTGATCCTCAGGCCTGAGTTCGGAGGCCCGCAGAGTGACGGCTGGGCTCTCCTGGTGCTGGCTCTCAGCGGGATCAGCGACTATCTGGACGGCAAGCTCGCACGGCGCTGGAACCAGATCAGCAGCCTCGGCCGGCTGCTCGACCCCGCCGCCGACCGGCTCTACATTCTCTCGACGCTGGTGGGTCTCACCTGGCGGGAGATCCTGCCCCTCTGGTTGACCGCTGTACTTCTCGCGCGCGAGCTGGTTCTGCTGGTGATGGTCGGCATCCTCAGGCGTCACGGCTATCCGCCGCCGCAGGTGAACTTCCTGGGCAAGGCAGCCACCTTCAACCTGATGTACGCCTTCCCGCTGCTTCTGCTCAGTGACGGAAGCGGATGGCTCGCGTCACTCGCTGCTATTTTCGGATGGGCGTTCGCCGGATGGGGTACAACGCTCTATTGGTGGGCAGGAGTCCTCTACGTGGTACAGGTCCGCCGCCTGGTTCGTGCGGACGCCATGGGTGCCGACTGACCTCGCCGATTGGCAGCTGAAGTGGCTCGATGGCCCGCGGACGAAAAGTGCGGGACAATCTGGACGGGTGAAGTCGGCTAGACAGTCGTCTCTTTAGGAGGACGCTTCCGACATGAAGGCCGTCGTGATGGCCGGAGGCGAAGGCACGCGCCTTCGCCCTATGACCTCGAGCATGCCCAAGCCGCTCCTGCCGGTGGCCAACCGGCCGATCATGGAGCACGTTCTGAGGCTGCTCAAAAGGCATGGGCTCAACGAGACCGTCGTTACCGTTCAGTTCCTGGCCTCGCTGGTCAAGAACTACTTCGGTGACGGCGAGGAGCTCGGAATGGAGCTCAGCTATGCCAATGAGGAGAAGCCACTCGGTACCGCCGGAAGCGTCAAGAACGCAGAGGAGGCGCTGAAGGACGACGCCTTCCTCGTCATCTCCGGTGATGCCCTCACTGACTTCGACCTCACCGATCTGATCTCCTTCCACAAGGAAAAGGGCGCGCTCGTCACGGTCTGCCTGACGCGTGTGCCCAATCCGCTGGAATTCGGTATCACCATCGTCGACGAAGAGGGCAAGGTCGAGCGCTTCCTGGAGAAGCCGACCTGGGGCCAGGTCTTCTCGGACACGGTGAACACCGGTATCTACGTCATGGAGCCGGAGGTCTTCGACTACGTCGAGGCCGACGTGCCCGTCGACTGGTCCGGTGACGTCTTCCCGCAGCTGATGAAGGAAGGCAAGCCGGTCTACGGCTATGTGGCCGAGGGCTACTGGGAGGACGTCGGCACCCACGAGAGCTACGTGAAGGCCCAGGCCGACGTGCTCGAGGGCAAGGTCGACGTCGAGATCGACGGATTCGAGCTCTCGCCGGGCGTGTGGGTGGCGGAAGGCGCGGAAGTGCACCCCGACGCCGTACTGCGCGGTCCTCTCTACATCGGCGACTACGCCAAGGTCGAGGCCGGCGCCGAAATCCGCGAGCACACCGTCGTGGGTTCCAACGTCGTCGTGAAGAGCGGGGCGTTCCTGCACAAGGCCGTCGTGCACGACAACGTGTACGTCGGGCAGCACAGCAATCTGCGTGGCTGTGTGGTGGGAAAGAACACCGACATCATGCGGGCGGCCCGCATCGAGGACGGCGCCGTCATCGGTGATGAATGCCTGATCGGTGAAGAATCGATTGTGCAGGGCAACGTAAGGGTCTATCCGTTCAAGACCATCGAAGCCGGCGCATTCGTCAACACGTCGGTCATCTGGGAATCCCGCGGACAGGCGCATCTGTTCGGCGCGCGGGGGGTCTCCGGAATCCTGAACGTCGAGATCACCCCGGAACTCGCCGTCCGCCTCGCCGGTGCCTATGCCACCACGCTCAAGAAGGGGTCCACCGTCACCACGGCACGTGACCACTCACGTGGTGCGCGGGCGCTGAAGCGGGCGGTCATCTCGGCGCTCCAGGCCAGCGCCATCGACGTCCGGGACCTGGAGAACGTGCCGTTGCCCGTGGCGCGGCAGCAGACCGCGCGGGGCAGCGCCGGCGGGATCATGATCCGGACCTCGCCCGGGGTGCCGGACTCCGTCGACATCATGTTCTTCGACGGACAGGGCGCCGACCTGTCTCAGGGCAGCCAGCGCAAGCTGGACCGGGTGTTCGCGCGGCAGGAGTACCGGCGGGCGTTCCCCGGAGAGATCGGAGACCTGCACTTCCCGGCCAGCGTGTTCGATTCGTACACCGGATCGCTGCTGAGGAACGTGGACACCACGGGGATCTCCGAGGCCGGACTCAAGGTCGTGGTGGACGCCTCGAACGGCAGTGCAGGACTGGTGCTGCCGAGCCTCCTGGGCAAGCTCGGGGTGGATTCGCTGACCATCAACCCCGGACTCAACGAGGCCAGGCCGACGGAGACCGGCGACCAGCGGCGCTCCGGGCTGGTCCGGCTCGGGGAGATCGTGGCGTCCTCGCGGGCCGCGTTCGGTGTGCGGTTCGACCCGGTGGGCGAGCGGCTGTCCCTCGTGGACGAGAAGGGCCGGATCATCGAGGACGACCGGGCGCTTCTCGTGCTCCTGGACCTCGTGGCCGCCGAGCGGCGCAGCGGCCGGGTGGCCCTGCCGGTGACCACGACGAGGATCGCCGAGCAGGTGGCGGCGTACCACGGGACGCAGGTCGAGTGGACGACGACCTCGCCGGACGACCTCACCCGGGTCGGGCAGGACGAGACGACCATCTTCGGCGGGGACGGCAAGGGCGGCTTCATCGTCCCGGAGTTCAGCAGTGTCTTCGACGGCACGGCGGCGTTCGTGCGTCTGATCGGGCTGGTGGCGCGGACGCAGCTCACCCTCAGCCAGATCGACGCCCGGATTCCGCGGGCGCACGTCCTGAAGCGGGATCTGGCGACCCCGTGGGCCGTCAAGGGCCTGGTGATGCGGCGGATCGTCGAAGCGGCTGGAGACCGCTTCGTGGACACCACCGACGGTGTCCGGGTGGTCGAGACGGACGGTCGCTGGGTGATGGTCCTGCCGGACCCGGCCGAGGCCGTCACGCATCTGTGGGCCGAGGGGCCGGACGACGCCTCGGCGCAGGCCCTGCTCGACGAGTGGGCGGCGGTCGTGGACAGCGCCGGGCGCTGATCCACGCGCACGCGTGCGTGCCGGACAAGTGTCCCCAAGGGGGCCTGTCCGGCACGCCGGTAGGGCCATTCGGAGGTACTGGGCGCGACGTGCGACGATGTGCGGCATGCCGCAGCAGCCCCCCGTTCGGAGCACACCCGCGCGCGTGTCGCGTCCGGACGCCTCCATGTCGCTGCTCACCAACGTCATGGACCACAGCCTCGACGACGGATATGCCGAGGCCGCCACCCGCAAGCGGGCCGAAGGCGCCGGTGGTCTGCCCAGGACGGTGCGCGCCAAGCTCGGTCTGGCCGTGGGCCTGGTGCTCGCGGCTCTCGTGGTCACCGTCGGGGCGGCGCAGGCGCGCGTGGCGGCACCGGTCGTCGCCAAGGAGCGCGAGGAGCTCATCGACCGGATCGACAGCGAGACCGACGCGGCCGACGAGCTGGAGAGCACGGTCGACCGGCTGCGCGAGGACGTGAGCGCCCGGCAGCAGGAGGCGCTCAAGGAGAGCGGCGGCAGTGGCCAGGGGGGCCTGGTGGGGATCCTGTCGGGCGCCGTCGCGGTGCACGGGCCCGGCGTCAAGCTGGTCGTGGACGACGCCAAGGAAGCCAGCAGCGGCGGTGACGGCAACCCGCGCGAGACCGCCGGCTTCTCCGACACCGGGCGGGTCCGCGACCGGGACATGCAGCGTGTGGTGAACGGGCTGTGGGCCTCGGGGGCCGAGGCTGTCTCGATCAACGGACAGCGGCTGACGGCGCTCTCGGCGATCAGGGCCGCGGGTGAGGCGATACTGGTCGACAACAAGCCGCTGGTGCCGCCGTACACGGTGCTCGCGGTGGGGGACGGGAAGAACCTGAGCACCACGTTCCAGAACAGCGCCGACGGGCTGTATCTGAACGCGCTCCAGGAGAACTACGGCATCCGGACGGCCATCTCCGTGGTGGACGACGTCCGGCTGCCCGCCGCACCGAGTGTGATCGTACGTACAGCGCAGCCGAGAACTGAGAAGGGCACATCGTGATCGCCGTACTGGGCCTCGTCGTGGGAGTCGTGGCCGGCCTGTTGGTCCAGCCCGAGGTTCCGGCGGCCGTCGTACCGTATCTGCCGATCGCCGTGGTGGCGGCGCTGGACGCCGTGTTCGGCGGGTTGCGGGCCATGCTCGACGGCATCTTCGACGACAAGGTGTTCGTCGTCTCGTTCCTGTCGAACGTGGTCGTGGCCGCGCTGATCGTGTTCCTCGGTGACGAGTTGGGTGTGGGGTCGCAGCTGTCCACCGGTGTCGTGGTCGTCCTCGGCATCCGGATCTTCTCCAATGCCGCGGCGATCCGCCGCCACGTGTTCCGGGCGTGAGGACGATGAGCGAACAGGACGAGACGCCCGGGTACCGGCTGCGCAAGGAGCTGCCCGACGAGGTCCCCGTGACCGCGTCCGCGGAGGAGGCCGCCGAGCAGCCGGCCGAGCCCGTGCTGACCGGTCGGCAGCGGCTGGCGCAGGGTCTGTGGCCGCCGCGGGTGTCCAGGGCCCAACTCATCGTCGCCCTGCTGCTGTTCGGACTCGGATTCGGCCTGGCGGTCCAGGTCGCGTCCAACAGCGACAGCGGGAACGCGCTGCGCGGCGCACGCCAGGAAGATCTTGTGCGCATCCTCGATGAACTCGACGACCGCAGTCAGCGTCTTGAGGACGAGAAGCAGGGTCTCGAGAAGCAGCAGCAGGAGCTGGAGAACAGCTCCGACCAGGCCGAGGAGGCCCGGAAGCAGACGGTCGAGAAGGAGAAACAACTCGGCATCCTGGCGGGCACGGTGGCCGCACAGGGGCCGGGGATCACGATGACCATCGGGGACACGAAGGGGACGGTCCGGGCGGACATGCTGCTCGACGCGATCCAGGAGTTGCGGGCGGCCGGTGCCGAGGCGATCCAGGTGAACGACGTGCGCGTCGTCGCGGGCACCTTCCTGACGGATTCGGGCAAGAGCGTGAGCGTCGACGGGAACAAGATCAACACGCCCTTTCGTTTCAAGGTCATCGGCAACCCGCAGGACCTCGAGCCGGCGCTGAACATCCCTGGAGGAGTGGTGCAGACTCTGGAGAAGGAGCAGGCCACGGTTACCGTCGAGCGTTCGGACAAGATCGTCGTGGACGCCTTGCGAGCGGCGAAGCAGCCTGACTACGCTCGGTCGTCGACCCGGTGAACCGGGGGCGCATGGGGGGTATCCGGCAGGGGCATGAGGTTGCGGGGGGTCGACGCACCGATCGGGTGGTGCGTGGTGGAAACTGTCTGGTGGGCACGGACGTTGTGAAGGTGTCCGGGTCGACCGGTGTATTCAGTCAGGGTTCGTCCTGCCCCACGGGCGGGTCTGTTTCGGTCAAGGGGAATCGCCCGTGAAGTTGTTTGCGAAGTTGTTCGGCAAGAGCGCGCGAGAGGGCAGCGACAACGCGACCGCTCGTCATCGCGCACAGCCCGACGCGGAAGGTCAGCGGCCGCTGTTCCGGGATCAGGTGGGTGCCCCGGGCAGTGACATTTCCGGTGGCCAGGGCGCGGCGTCTGTTGACCCTGCGCAGTCCGGCGGCATAGGTTTCGGCCAACCGTCAGCCTCGAGTGCGGATGGAGGGTTCTCCCCTATGTCGGCCCTGGTGTGTACGAGGTGCGGTAACCGCAACGCGGAGAACAGCCGCTTCTGCTCCAACTGCGGCGCGCCGCTGCGCCCCGGGCTGACGCCCGAGCGCCCGTCGGAGACGACTTCCACGATCTCGATCTCCGGTCTCGAGGCCTACGACGCCGAGGTCACCGGTCAGACGCAGCTGCCCGCGCTCTCGCCCGAGGCGCAGGCCGCGGTCGACGCGCTGCCGCTGGGTTCCGCCCTGCTCGTCGTGAGGCGAGGCCCGAACTCGGGCAGCCGGTTCCTGCTGGACGGCGACCTCACCACGGCCGGCCGTCACCCGCAGAGCGACATCTTCCTGGACGACGTGACGGTCTCGCGTCGCCACGTGGAGTTCCGGCGCAACCCGGACGGCACGTTCAAGGTGGCGGACGTCGGCAGTCTGAACGGCACGTACGTCAACCGGGAGCGGATCGACGAGGTCCCCCTGTCCAACGGCGACGAGGTGCAGATCGGCAAGTACCGGCTGGTCTTCTACGCGAGCCAGCGGGGTTACTGACCCTTCCCGGGCGCCGCCCGGGGGGACTCCCCAGGGAAGGTCCATGCTTCAAACACCGAGGGGCGGTGCCGGGCACGGCACCGCCGCCGCGGACGGCGCCCCGATGAGTATCGGCGCCGTGCTGAACGCGCTGCGGGACGAGTTCCCCGAAGTCACCATCTCCAAGATCCGTTTCCTGGAGTCGGAGGGGCTCGTCGAGCCGCGGCGGACCCCTTCGGGCTACCGGAAGTTCAGCGTCCAGGACGTGGAGCGCCTCGGTCACGTTCTGAGGATGCAACGTGACCACTATCTCCCGCTCAAGGTCATCCGTGAGCATCTGGACGCGATGGAGCGCGGTGAGGCCGTCGCGTTGCCCACCGTGGGCCGGCAGCGGGACGGCGAGGCCGCTCCGGAGCCCTCCGAGGGTCCCACCGTGGCCCGGATCGGCCGGTCCGAGCTGCTGGCCGCCGCGGGGATCGGTGAGCCGGAGCTGGCGGAGTGGGAATCGTACGGTCTCGTCGTGCCCTTGGAGGACGGGGTCTACGACGCCGAATCGGCCACGGTGGCCGCTCTGGTGGCCGAGCTGGGCCGGTTCGGGATCGAGCCCCGGCACCTGCGCGTGATGAAGGCCGCGGCCGACCGTGAGGCGGGGCTCGTGGACCAGGTGGTGGCGCCGCTCAAGCGTCACCGCAATCCGCAGACCAGGGCGCACGCGCAGGCCCGTACGAAGGAACTGGCGGGGCTCACGGTGCGGCTGCACGCGGCGTTGGTACAGACCGCGCTCGGCGTACGCCTGCCCTGAGCGGGCGGTTTCGCCCTGGGCGGATCGGTCACCCGTTCCCGGCCCGACTACCCAAACGTCCCGGGCACGGCCTAGGGTTGCTGTGTGAACGAGCTCGATGTCGTAGGTGTCCGGGTCGAGATGCCCTCCAACCAACCGATCGTGCTGCTGCGTGAAGTGGGAGGCGACCGTTACCTTCCCATCTGGATCGGACCGGGTGAGGCGACGGCGATCGCCTTCGCCCAGCAGGGCATGGCTCCCGCGCGACCGCTGACCCACGACCTGTTCAAGGACGTGCTGGAAGCCGTCGGCCAGGAGCTCACCGAGGTGCGCATCACGGACCTGCGGGAGGGCGTCTTCTACGCGGAGCTGGTGTTCGCCAGCGGGGTCGAGGTGAGCGCGCGTCCCTCGGACGCCATAGCGCTCGCGCTGCGCACGGGAACACCGATCTACGGCAGTGACACGGTGCTCGACGACGCGGGGATCGCCATCCCGGACGAGCAGGAGGACGAGGTGGAGAAGTTCCGCGAGTTCCTCGACCAGATCTCGCCCGAGGACTTCGGCACCAGCAACCAGTAGCCGAGTCGATCACCGGTCGTCGCCTGCGTCGAGCGGATCGCGGCCGGGCCCGACGCGGGCCGGTGACCCGTACGGGCGTACGGGCCGGTGGCGGGCAATTGCCGGTGGTCGGTGCGAGCGTCCTACGGCTACTTGTCAGCGCATTCGGCTAGCCTTTCCCCGCGGTGGGGTGCGGGAAACCACTCTCAGGGTGATTATCACTCGGCGTGCCGAGTGTGGCGATCGTTGACGCACCCCTGGTGACTGCCTACCGTCGACAAGGCAGGTCAAGGACGGAGGTCGGCGTGAGAAGCAGCGGCGACGGTACGGCCGGGGGTGCCCCCGACATCGGTCTCGGGGGAAGCGGTCCGTACCCTCCCTCGAGCTCTCAAGCACGCTTGAGCAGGGGGTATCCCCAGCAGAGCGGTGCGGCCGATCATGCTTCTCAGCGACCAGCGGCCGTGCCGAGCAGCGGAGGGGCGACGTCCATGGCGTCCGAGCAGATCGGCTACCGGGGTCCGACGGCCTGCGCGGCCGCGGGGATCACCTACCGGCAACTGGACTACTGGGCGCGCACCGGGCTCGTGGAGCCGAGCGTGCGCCCGGCCCACGGTTCGGGCACGCAGCGGCTGTACAGCTTCCGGGACGTCGTGGTCCTGAAGATCGTCAAGCGGTTCCTCGACACAGGCGTGTCACTTCAGAACATCCGTACCGCGGTGCAGCACCTGCGGGAGCGCGGGTTCAGCGACCTCGAACGCGTCACGCTCATGAGCGACGGCGCCACGGTCTACGAGTGCGTCTCGCCCGACGAGGTCCACGCGCTGCTCCAGGGCGGCCAGGGCGTCTTCGGCATCGCCGTGGGCGTCGTGTGGCGGGACGTCGAGAGCGCGCTGTCGCAGCTGCACGGCGAGCGGGTGGACACCGGCGAGACCCTCGTCGGGCACAACCCGGCGGACGAGCTGGCACGGCGGCGCAACCGGGCGGTATGAGCCTCCGGCGCCGGTGACGGGCGCTCGGCGACGTCATTGTCAGTGGCGTGGTGCAGCATCGGACATGTGAGAAACGCGCCCACGATCCTGCATCTCGACATGGATGCCTTCTTCGCCCAGGCGGAGCAGGCGTCCAAGCCGAGTCTGCGCGGGAAGGCCGTCGTCGTGGGCGGTCTGGGGCCGCGCGGAGTGGTCGCGACCGCCTCCTACGAGGCGCGGGTCTTCGGGGTGCACTCGGCGATGCCCATGGCCCAGGCGCGCCGGCGGGCGCCTCACGCGGCCTATCTGGTCCCGCGTTTCGCGTTCTACCGTTCGATCAGCGAGCAGGTCATGGGGCTGCTGCGGGCGCTGTCGCCGCTGGTGGAGCCGCTGAGCCTGGACGAGGCCTTCGTGGACCTGGACGCCGGGAGAGCGGCCTGGGACAGCGACTCGGCGCGGCTGGCAGGCATCAGACTGCGCGATGACATACGGGCCGTCACGGGGCTCACCGGTTCCGTAGGGCTGGCGTCCTGCAAGATGCTGGCGAAGATCGCCTCCGAGCAGGCCAAGCCGGACGGGCTGGTGCTCATCGAGCCGGGGACCGAGCGGGCCCTGCTCGGTCCGCTGCCGGTGCGGACCCTGCCCGGGGTGGGGCCGGCCACGGGGGACCATCTGCGGCGGGCCGGCATCACCACGGTCGACGAGATCGCCGAGGCCGGTGAGGACGAGCTGGTGAGGCTGCTGGGCAAGGCGCACGGCCACGCCCTGTACGCCATGGCGCTGGCCCGTGACGACCGTCCGGTGGTGGCGGAGCGGGAGGCCAAGTCGGTGTCGGTCGAGGACACCTACGACGTGGACATCCACGACCGGGTCCGGGTGGAGCTGGAGGTGCAGCGCCTCGCGGGCCGGTGCGTGCGCCGGCTGCGGGGGTCCGGCCTGTCGGGTCGCACCATCGTGCTGAAGGTGCGGCGGTACGACTTCTCCACGCTCACCCGGTCCGAGACCCTGCGGGGGCCCACCGACGACCCGGGCGTCGTCCGGGAGGCGGCGGCCCGGCTGCTGGACTCCGTGGACACCACGGGCGGGGTACGGCTGCTCGGGGTGGGGGTCAGCGGGCTGGCGGACTTCACGCAGGAGGATCTGTTCGCGCAGGCGGCTGAGGAGCTCGCGGACGGGCCGGAGGAGGAGCACGCGGAGGAACCCGCGGGCGATGTCCCGGTACCGGTCGAGCGGCAGTGGCGGCCCGGGCACGATGTGCGGCACGCCGAGCTCGGGCACGGCTGGGTGCAGGGAAGCGGACTGGGCCGGGTCACCGTGCGCTTCGAGACGCCCGAGTCGGAGCCGGGACGGGTGCGGACCTTCCGGACCGACGATCCGGGCCTGGAGCCGGCGGAGCCGTTGCCGTTGGTGAGCAGCAAGCCGCACGGCGCGGGTGGGGCGCCTGCCGGGGAACCGGCTGCGGAGGCCTCCCGAGAAGTCTCCGGAGAAGCGGTCGGAGAAGCGATCGGGGCTGCTGAGGACGAGGTGTCCGGGTCGTCGGGTCGCGGCGGAGATATTTCGGTGGTGGAGTTCGGGAACTCTCCGTGAGGCCGATCAGTTACAGAGAGTGAGGGCGCTTGGTGTGAGGTGGGTCGGAGCGGTGGGTGCGTCCCGAAGGGGGCACCGGTGAGGGACGAGGAGCTGGATGAAACTGCACGGAGGTCACTTCGCGGACCCGCCCGGGGTCTCGCCCACGCGTGAGGCCGAGGTGCGGCGGGTGGTGGACCGGGTCACCCGCTGGGCCGCGAACCGGAGCGACGTGGTCGGGCTGCTCCTCGTCGGTTCCTGGGCGCGTGAGGCCGCGCGTCCCGACTCGGACGTCGACCTGGTGGTGCTGTCGACGGCCCCGGCGGCGTACGCCGAGGGCGACGCGTGGACACGGGAGCCGGCCCTCGGGGAGGTCCTCCGGGTCCGCAAGTGGGGCCCCGTCACCGAATGGCGGTACGTCACCGCATCGGGCCTGGAGGTCGAGGTGGGCGTCGCGGCGGTCCAGTGGGCGCGGACCGATCCGATCGACGACGGCACGCGCCGGGTCGTCACGGACGGTGCGAGACCCTTGTACGACCCCGCGGGGATCCTCGGCGCGCTGATACGGGCCTGCGCCTCCTGAGGGCCGTCCGGGCATGACGGGGTGCGGGGCCACCCCCGGATGCCGGTATGCCGGTGCGGACCGGTCCGCACCGGGAGGCGGGAGCCGCGGGTCCGGTCCCTGCCGCCTCACGCAGCGCCCGGGCCGAACCGGTGCCGCTCCGGGCCATGTCGCTCCGTGCCGCTCCCTGCGGCTCAGCTGTCGTCGGTGCCCGCGAGGCGGCCGAAGTCGTGGTCCGCGAGCGGGGGAGGGGTGCCCACGTCCAGGCCGTAGTGGTGGTAGAGCTGGAGCTCCTGCTCCGGGGAGAGGTGGCGGCCGACGCCGAAGTCCGGGGCGTCCTTGATCAGGGACCGTTCGAAGGGGATGTGCAGGGTGCCCTCGACCAGCCGGCTGGGCTCCAGGGGGACGAAGGCGTCGCGGGAGAACAGACCGGTACGTATCGCAGCCCACTCCGGTACACCGGTGGCGTCGTCGAGGTAGACCTCGTCTACCGTGCCGATCTTGGTGCCGTTGCGGTCGAACGCCTTGCGGCCGATCAGGTTGCGCGGATCGATGTCGGTCTGCACGGGCCCTCCACTTGGTCGCAACTCATCCGTAAGCACTACAAAAGAGCACATTGGGACGGGCGGCCACTCGAGCGAGTCTCGATGACCTCGCTGGTAGTCTGGCAATGGCTGCTGACACCGCGCGGGAGAGTCCTCCGGACACCATCGGAGGCGCCGAAGGAGCAAATCCTCCCCGGAATCTCTCAGGCACACGTACCGCGCGGTCGAGGTCACTCTGGAAAGCAGAGCGGGTTGCCGACGGCGTCGACGGCTCCCGCTCTCACCGACGGTGAAAGCCGGGCGCTCTCGGGCGGCCGGTGAAGCTCTCAGGTTGAGATGACAGAGGGGGAGGCCGTCCGGGTTCCCGCCGTGGTGACCCTCGCAGGTCGTGTCAGACCAGGAGGCCTCCGTAATGACCGCCCATCGCACTCCGCTCGCCCAGCTCGAGCAGGGAATCCCCTTCGAACAGCGCCACATAGGGCCCGACCACGAGGCCCAGGCCAAGATGCTCGCGCAGGTCGGCTACGGCTCGCTCGACGAGCTGACCGCCGCCGCGGTACCGGACGTCATCAAGAACGCCGACGCCCTGGACCTGCCCGGCGCGCGGACCGAGGCCGAGGTGCTGTCCGAGCTGCGTTCGCTGGCCGACCGCAACCAGGTCCTCGACCCGATGATCGGCCTCGGCTACTACGGGACGTTCACCCCGCCGGTCATCCTGCGCAACGTCATGGAGAACCCCGCTTGGTACACGGCCTACACGCCGTACCAGCCGGAGATCTCCCAGGGCCGGCTCGAGGCGCTGCTGAACTTCCAGACCATGGTCGCCGACCTGACCGGGCTGCCGACCTCCGGTGCGTCGCTGCTGGACGAGGGCACGGCCGCGGCCGAGGCGATGGCGCTGTCCCGGCGCATGGGGAAGAACAAGAAGGGCCTCTTCCTCATCGACGCGGACACGCTGCCGCAGACCGTCGCCGTGATCGAGACCCGGGCCGAGCCGACCGGCGTGGAGGTCGTGGTCGCCGACCTCAGCGAGGGCATCCCGGCGGACATCGCCGCGCGCGAGATCAACGGCGTGCTGCTCCAGTACCCCGGCGCCTCCGGTGCCGTGCGCGACCTCGCGCCGGTCGTCGAGCAGGCGCACGGGCTCGGCGCGCTCGTCACGGTGGCCGCGGACCTGCTCGCGCTGACGCTGCTGAAGTCCCCGGGCGAGCTCGGCGCGGACATCGCGGTCGGCACGACGCAGCGGTTCGGGGTGCCGATGGGCTTCGGCGGGCCGCACGCCGGTTACATGGCCGTGCGCGAGCAGTTCGCCCGCAGTCTGCCCGGGCGGCTCGTGGGCGTGTCCCTGGACGCCGACGGGCAGCGGGCCTACCGCCTCGCGCTCCAGACGCGTGAGCAGCACATCCGCCGCGAGAAGGCCACCAGCAACATCTGCACGGCGCAGGTGCTCCTCGCGGTGATGGCGGGCATGTACGCCGTCTACCACGGTCCCGACGGGCTGCGGGCGATCGCTCGTCGTACGCACCGGTACGCCTCGATCCTGGCTGCCGGACTCGAGGCCGGCGGCGTCGAGGTCGTGCACGGCTCCTACTTCGACACGCTGACCGTGCGGGTGCCCGCGAAGGCCTCCGCGGTCGTCGCCGCCGCCCGGGAGAACGGGGTCAACCTGCGGCTGGTCGACGCCGACCACGTGTCGGTCGCCTGCGACGAGACGACCGCCCGGGCCCAGGTGGCCGCCGTCTGGGCCGCCTTCGGGGTGGAGGGCGACATCGAGTCGCTCGACACGGTCACCGGGGAGGCCCTGCCCGACGCGCTGCTGCGGTCCGACGAGATCCTCACGCACCCGGTCTTCCACCAGCACCGCTCCGAGACCGCCATGCTGCGCTACCTGCGCCGGCTCGCCGACCGGGACTACGCGCTCGACCGGGGCATGATCCCGCTGGGCTCCTGCACCATGAAGCTCAACGCCACCACCGAGATGGAGCCGGTGACCTGGCCCGAGTTCGGGCAGCTGCACCCGTTCGCGCCCGCGGAGCAGGCGGAGGGCTACCTCACGCTGATCCGGGAGCTGGAGGAGCGGCTCGCCGAGGTCACCGGGTACGACAAGGTGTCGCTCCAGCCGAACGCCGGATCGCAGGGTGAGCTGGCCGGACTGCTCGCCGTCCGCGGGTACCACCGCGGCAACGGGGACGAGCAGCGGACCGTGTGCCTCATCCCCTCCTCCGCGCACGGCACGAACGCGGCCAGTGCCGTGATGGCCGGCATGAAGGTCGTCGTCGTCAAGACCGCCGAGGACGGCGAGATCGACGTCGAGGACCTGCGGGCGAAGATCGAGAAGCATCGCGAGGAGCTCGCGGTACTGATGATCACCTACCCGTCGACGCACGGGGTGTTCGAGGAGCACGTCGCCGACATCTGCGCCCAGGTCCACGAGGCCGGCGGTCAGGTGTACGTGGACGGCGCCAATCTGAACGCCCTCGTCGGTCTCGCCAAGCCGGGGCACTTCGGCGGGGACGTCTCGCACCTGAACCTGCACAAGACCTTCTGCATCCCGCACGGCGGCGGCGGTCCGGGCGTCGGTCCCGTGGCCGTGCGCTCGCACCTGGCGCCGTACCTGCCCAACCACCCGCTCCAGCCCGCCGCCGGGCCGGAGACCGGCGTGGGTCCGATCTCCGCCGCCCCCTGGGGCTCCGCGGGGATCCTGCCGATCTCGTGGGCGTACGTGCGGCTCATGGGCGGCGAGGGGCTGAAGCGGGCCACGCAGGTGGCCGTCCTCAGCGCCAACTACATCGCCAAGCGGCTCGAGCCGCACTACCCGGTGCTCTACAACGGGCCGGGCGGGCTGGTCGCCCACGAGTGCATCATCGACCTGCGGCCGCTGACCAAGGCGACCGGCGTGAGCGTGGACGACGTGGCCAAGCGGCTCATCGACTACGGGTTCCACGCGCCGACGATGTCGTTCCCGGTGGCCGGGACGCTGATGATCGAGCCGACCGAATCCGAGGACCTGATCGAGCTGGACCGGTTCTGCGAGGCGATGATCGCCATCCGCAGGGAGATCGACAAGGTCGGCGCGGGCGAGTGGCCGGCCGACGACAACCCGCTGCACGGCGCTCCGCACACCGCGGCCGCGCTCGGCGGGGAGTGGAAGCACGCCTACACGCGCGACGAGGCCGTCTTCCCGGCCGGTGTGTCGGCCGGTGACAAGTACTGGCCGCCGGTGCGCCGGATCGACCAGGCCTTCGGTGACCGCAACCTGGTCTGCTCGTGCCCGCCGCTGGACGCGTACCAGGACTGAGCGAGTGGTCGAGGGCCCCCGTCCGTGCCGGGCGGGGGCCCTCGCGCGTTCAGGCCCTGGCCAGGGACACCTCGGTCGCCTTGATCAGCGCGATGACGTCGGACCCGACGAAGAGGCCCAGGTCCTCCGCCGCCTCCTTGGTGATCACGGCGGTGAGCTCGCTGCCCGCCAGCGAGATCTTCACCGAGGCCATGACCCCGCCCGTCACGAGGCGGGTGAGCGCGCCGGGCAGCTGGTTGCGGATCGAGAGGCCCTCGACGCGGGACGTCGCCAGGGCTACTTCTGTCGACTTCACCAGGGCGTGGACGGCGGTGCCGGGGGTGAGGGCGAGTTGCTCCACGGCTTCCAGCGTGATGGCCGCCGTGAGGTCCTGACCGCCGTCCAGACGGATCTTGACGGTGGCCATGACCTCGCCGGGATGCACGGCGGTGACGGTGCCGGGGAGTTGGTTGCGGATGCTCAGGCTCATGAGCGTCAACGGTAGGCGGCCCGGCCCCCGATACGGGGTATGCGCCGGTGTGCGTCGCTCCGGCGGGAGTCGGGCCCGGCAGGCGGGGGCGGGGCGGAGGGGCCGTCCGGTGGGCCTGGTCAGCCCGTGTGGACGCGGGGACGGCGGGCGCGGTCGGGCTCCGCCTCGCGCAGGACCTCCCGGGTGACCGGCGCGACCTCGCCCTGGCCGAAGAGGAAGAAGCGCAGGAAGTTGGCGAAGGGGTTGCCCTCGGTCCACTCGAAGTAGATGTGCGGGATGCAGCCGGTGACGTCGCGGGTGTGCAGCAGGAGCGCGGCCAGGGCGTTGGAGATCGACGAGGATTCCAGGGTCAGCACGCGGTAGCGGTTGTGGAGCACCTCGCCGCGCACGGTCAGGCCGGACTCGAACTCGGACGGGTCGACGACGGTGACCTCGAGGAAGACGAAGTCCTCGCCGGGTATGTCGTTGTCCTGCCGGATCTGCTCGATCTTGTCGCGGTACTCGGCCTTGTCGCGCTGGTCGGGTTCGTTGGCGATGAAACGGATCTTGCGGCTGGCCATGTCCCGGATGAAACGTTCCGCCATGGGGTCGAGCGTCACGCTGGTCACGCGGAGCTCGAAGGCGCGGGCCAGCCGGGACAGGAGGGAGACCAGGATGATGCCGGCGATGAAGCAGGCGCCGATCTTCACGCCGTCCGGGCGTTCGATGACGTTGACGACGGTGACGTACAGGAGGACCGCCGAGACCACGGCGAAGCCGATCGTCCAGCCCCGCTGCCGGGCGCGGCGGGCGGCGATGGTCACCGCGATCGCGGCGGAGGACATCAGCACGAGCACGCCGGTGGCATAGGCGCCGCCCTGGGCGTCGACGTCGGCGTCGAAGATCCAGGTGACCAGGAAGGCGACGAGGGTGAAGACGATGACCATGGGGCGGACGGCGCGTGCCCAGTGCGGGGCCATGCCGTACCGGGGGAGGTAGCGGGGCATCAGGTTGAGCAGGCCGGCCATGGCGGAGGCGCCGGCGAACCACAGGATGGCGATGGTCGAGACGTCGTAGACCGTGCCGAAGGCGTTGCCCAGGTACTCGTGGGAGAGGTAGGCGAGGGCGCGCCCGTTGGCCTGCCCGCCGGACTCGAACTCCTTCTCCGGGATGAGCACCGTGGTGATGAAGCTGGTGGCGATGAGGAAGACGCTCATGATCAGGGCCGCCGTCGTCAGCAGCTTCTTGGTGTCCCGGATGCGGCCCGCGGGGTTCTCCGCGGTGTCGGCCTCGTCCCCCTGTACGTGCGGCATCACGGCCACGCCGGTCTCGAAGCCCGACAGTCCCAGCGCGAGCTTGGGGAAGACCAGCAGGGAGACGCCGATCATCGCGAACACGTTGCCGTGCTCCGCGGTGAGTGCGCTGGACCAGTCGGTGACGACGTGGCTCTCGGTGAGCACGTGCCACAGGCCGACGACCACGACGACGACGTTCAGGCCGAGATAGACGGCCACCAGGGCGACGGCGACCCCGATGGCCTCCAGGAACCCCTTGAGGAACACGGCGCCCAGCAGGGCGACGAGGGCCAGCGTGATCACCATCTGCTTGTCGTGCAGCACGCCGGTCAGATGCGGGTTCTCGACCAGGTGGGTGGAGGCGTCCGCCGCGGACAGGGTGATGGTGATCAGGAAGTCGGTGGCGGCGAAGCCGAGCAGCGTCAGGACGAACAGCTTGCCCTTCCAGAAGGACAGCAGCCGTTCCAGCATCGCGATCGAGCCCTCGCCGTGGGGACTCTCCTCGGCGACGCGCCGGTAGACCGGCAGAGCGCCCGCCAGGGTGACGATCACCAGCACGACCGTGGCCACCGGGGAGAGCAGGCCGGCCGCGAGGGCGGCGATGCCCGGCTGGTAGCCGAGGGTGGAGAAGTAGTCGACACCGGTCAGGCACATCACCCGGTACCAGCGCTGGCCCTTGTGCGCGGGCTCGGGCTCGGCGTGCGGTCCCGGGTGGCCGCCCGGCTTGCCCATGTCGGACAGGCCTTCCAGCATCCACGTCCGCAGACGGCTCGGGGGCGGGTGCTCGGTGGTGGCCATCGGGATGCTCCTGGTGCGCGACTCGGCGTGTGGTTTCGGGCCATCACGCGGACGGCGTCCTCAGCGTAAGCGGAGAGTGATGCCAGGGCCCCTGGATCATGGGCCGGAGGGCGTCAAGCTTCCGTTAAGACTGGTCGGAGCGCCGGCGGGGCGACCGCGTGCTCCTACGGAGCGTCACACGCCGTCAGGATCGATTCCGGCCGTCCGTGGTTCGTTGCGCATCGCTTCGTAATGTTCGCCGCTGAAACCGAATGTTTCGGGACCTCTGGACGCTCCTGCGCGCCTCTTCGTGTGAACACGGCCCCGGATTGCCTGTGTTCAAGGGGTTGCCACCCGTCGGAGGGTGTCTCTAGGGTGCGGCAGCAGCGAAGCTTTCTGAATCTTGTTCGAAACTTTCGATCTAGCAAGGAGCGCATGATGGGCGACCCGGCACTCTCCCGCCGCGGCTTCCTGGCGGCCTCCGCCGCGGCCGGTCTGGGCATGACGGCGCTGAGCGCCTGCGGCGGGGACTCCGACGGAGGGTCGTCGGGGACGACCACCATCGAGTGGTGGAACATCTCCACCACCCAGCCGACCAAGGACGTCTGGGCCGCGCTGGCCAAGCGGTTCGAGGCCCAGAACCCCAAGGTCAAGATCAAGATCGTCCAGCTGGAGAACGACGCCTACAAGTCGAAGATGACGGCGCTGACCGCCTCCGGGAAACTCCCCGACATCTTCCACACCTGGGGCGGCGGCGTCCTGAGACAGCAGGTCGACGCCGGGCTCGTCGAGGACCTCACGGACAGGACGAAGGGCTGGGGCGACGCACTGCTCTCGGTCGCCCGCCAGCCCTACCTGATCGACGACAAGGCCTACGGCGTCCCGTTCGACATCGGCATGATCGGGTTCTGGTACAACAAGGCCCTCTTCAAGCAGGCCGGCGTCAGCGCGCCCCCCACCACCTGGAGCGGCTTCCTCGACGCCGTGCGCAAGCTCAAGGCCGCCGGCATCACCCCCCTCGCGCTCGCGGGCAAGGAGAAGTGGCCCGGCATGTACTACTGGGCGTACCTCGCGATGCGCACCGCGGGAGTGGACGCCCTGGGCAAGGCCGGGGACGCCAAGGACTTCACCGGCGACGGGTTCGTCCAGGCCGGGCAGCACCTCCAGGACCTCGTCGACCTCCAGCCCTTCCAGAAGGGGTTCCTCGGCGCCGCCTACTCGAGCCCCACCGGCCAGGCCGCCGCCGTCGGCAACGGCAAGGCGGCCATGGAACTCATGGGGCAGTGGGCGCCGGTCGTCGAGGCCGACGCGGGCAAGGGCCTCGGGACCGGACTCGGCTTCTTCCCGTTCCCGGCGGTGGAGGGCGGCAAGGGGGTGATCACCGAGGTCTTCGGCGGCGGCGGTGGCCACGCCCTGCGCAAGGGCGCCCCGCAGGCGGCCGTCGACTTCCTGAAGTTCTTCGCCTCCGCGGCGACGGACACCGAACTGGTCGACAAGACCGGCGTGCTGCCCGTCGTACCGGCCGCCGAGAGCGCCATCAAGGACCCCAACATCAAGGCCGTACAAGCCCAGTTGAAGGCCGCCACCGGCTTCCAGCTCTACCTCGACCAGGCGTACGCGCCCGCGCTCGGCCAGGAGGTCAACGACAGCGTCGCCGCCCTCATCGCCGGGTCCAAGTCGCCCCAGCAGGTCACCGAGTCGATCACCAAGATCGCGAAGGAAGAGCAGTAGCAGTCGATGACCTCCACCTTCCTCCCGGACAAGCGCAGCGGCCCGGACGTCGGCGTGCCCTCCCCGGCCGCCGGCCCGGCCCGCGGCCGGACGCGGCGGCGGGCGGTGCACTGGCTGACCGCCGTCGGCTTCCAGGTGCCCGCGCTGGTGCTGTTCGGCACGCTCGTGCTGCTGCCGATGCTGTTCGCGCTGTACGCCTCGTTCTTCCGCTGGGGCGGCTTCGGCATGCCCGACGACTACATCGGCGGCGACAACTTCACCCGGCTCTTCCAGGACCCGGTGTTCCTCGGCGACCTGTGGCGCTGCCTGCTGCTCGTCGGCCTCTCGCTCCTGCTGCAACTGCCCTTCGCGCTGGCCCTCGCGGTCGCGCTGAACCAGCGCATCCGCGGCCGGGCCGTCTACCGGATGCTGTTCTTCGCCCCCTACATCCTCTCCGAGGCCATCACCGGCGTGCTGTTCAGCATGATCTTCGCCCCGGACGACGGCCTCGCCGACCACGTACTGGGCGCGATCGGGCTGGACGGCGTGGGCGGGCAGTGGTTCGCCGACCCCTCCACCGTCATGGCGACCCTGTTCCTGGTCATGACGTGGAAGTACTTCGGCTTCCACATGATGCTCTACCTGGCCGGACTCCAGTCCATCCCGGCCGAGTTGACCGAGGCGGCCCTGATCGACGGAGCCGGTCCCTGGCAGCGCTTCCGCAACGTCACCCTGCCGCTCCTCGCACCGACCCTGCGGATCAGCGTCTTCCTCTCTGTCATCGGCTCGATCCAGCTTTTCGACCTGGTGTGGGTGGTCACCGCCGGTGGCCCCGACCACCACTCCGAGACCATGGCCGTGACCATGTTCCAGTACGGCTTCAAGCGCTACCAGGTCGGCTACGCCAGCGCGATCAGCGTGGCCATGTTCGGCATCAGTCTCGTCTTCGCCCTCGCCTACCAGCGGTTCGTGCTCCGCCGCGACCTCCAGGGCGCCACCACGACCATGCGAGGAGGCGGCTCGTGAGCGTCGTCAAGACCGACCGGGCAGGTCACGGGCGGACCCGGGAGACCTCCGGAGCCGGCCGGACGGCGCGCAGGACCGGCCGGACGTTCCCCCTGCACCTGCTCCTCGCCGCCGTCGGCGCGGTGATGGGCGTACCGCTCGTCTACGCCGTGCTGTCCGGTTTCAAGTCCACCGACCAGCTCTCCCGCAACCCCATCGGCCTGCCCGACCCCTGGATCACCTCCAACTACACCGACATCCTGGGTTCCGGGTCCTTCTGGCAGCTCGTCGGCAGCAGCACGCTCATCGCGGCCGGCACGACCGCGGTCGTCGTCGCGGTGTCCGCGCTCGCCGCGTTCTCCTTCGCCCGCTTCGCCTTCCGCGGCCGGGAGATGCTCTTCACCCTGTTCACGATGGGGCTGATGTTCCCCTTCGCGGTGGCGGCGCTGCCCCTGTTCCTCCTGCTGCGCTCCATGGGCCTGCTGGACAACCCGCTCGGCGTGATCCTGCCGCAGGCCGCGTTCGGACTGCCGATGACCATCGTCATCCTGCGCGGGTTCTTCCGGGAGATCCCCGCCGAGCTGGAGGAGGCGGCCACCCTCGACGGCTGCGGTCCCCTCGGCTTCTTCTGGCGGATCCTGCTGCCCATGGCCCGGCCCGCCCTCGGCACCGTGTCGGTGCTCGCCGTGGTCGGCAGCTGGAACAACTTCCTCCTGCCGCTGCTGGTCTTCAACGAGCCCACCTGGTGGACCATCCCGATCGGCGTCCAGCAGTTCCAGGGCCAGTACTCCGCCGAATACGCGCGCGTGTTCGCCTATCTCGTCCTCGCCATGGTGCCCGCCCTGGCCTTCTACGCCGTCGCCGAGCGCCAGCTCGTCGGCGGCCTCACCGCAGGCGCCACGAAGGGATGACCCGCGCCCCCGACATGTACGGCTCACCCCTACCGTGAGGAGTCGCACCATGCCCAGCACCGCCCACGGCACCGCCGCACGCACCCGGCTCACCCTCGCCGGAGCCCTCGCATCCCTCCTCGTCGCCGCGGGCGTCGCCGGCGGGCCCGCCGCCCGGGCGCACGAGGGTCCGGCGCACGCGAAGCCGCGCACCACCCTCGCCGACCTCGCGCAGCGCCACGGACGCTACTTCGGCAGCGCCACCGACAACCCCGAACTCACCGACACCGCCTACACGAAGACGCTCGGCGACGAGTTCGACATGATCACCCCGGGCAACGGGATGAAGTGGTACGCCACCGAGCCCCGGCAGGGCGTCTTCGACTTCACGGCCGGCGACGAGATCGTCGGCCTGGCGCGCGCCCACCACCAGAAGATCCGCGCCCACACCCTCGTCTGGCACAGCCAGCTGCCGGACTGGCTGACCGCCAGGACCTGGACGGCGGACGAGCTGCGCGCCGTCCTGAAGAACCACATCCAGACCGAGGTGCGCCACTACCGGGGCAAGGTCTACTCGTGGGACGTCGTCAACGAGGCGTTCAACGAGGACGGCACCTACCGCGAGACGGTGTTCTACAAGACCCTCGGCCCCGGCTACATCGCCGACGCCCTGCGTTGGGCCCACGAGGCCGACCCCAGGGCGAAGCTCTATCTCAACGACTACAACATCGAGGCCGTCGGCCCGAAGAGCGACGCCTACTACGCCCTGGCCAAGGAGCTCAAAGCACGGCACGTGCCGCTCGACGGCATCGGCCTCCAGGCCCATCTCGCCCTCCAGTACGGCTATCCGACGACCCTCGAGGACAACCTCCGCCGCTTCTCCCGGCTCGGTCTGGACACCGCCCTCACCGAGGTCGACGTACGGATGCTGCTGCCCGCGACCGAGGAGAAGCTGGCGCAACAGGCCGACTGGTACCGGGATCTCACCGACGCCTGCCTCGACGTACGGCGCTGCGTCGGCATCACCGTGTGGGACTACACCGACAAGTACTCGTGGATCCCCGCGTTCTTCCCCGGCGAGGGCGCGGCGCTGCCCTGGGACGAGCAGCTCGCGCCGAAGCCGGCGTACTTCGCGATCCGGGACGCGCTCAGGTAGCGGAGCGGAGCGGGGCCGCACGGGGCGGAGCGGTGCTGAACCGGACCACCAGCTCCGTGCCCAGTTCGACCCGCGGCGAGTCGGGGCGCTCGCCGCGGGCCAGGCTCAGGACGGTGCGGGCGGCGAGCTTGCCCATGTCGGCGAGCGGCTGGCGGACGGTGGTCAACGGCGGTGCGGACCAGCGGACTTCCGGGAGGTCGTCGAAGCCGACGACGCTCATGTCCTCCGGGGCCCGCAGACCGCGCCGGCGCAGTGCCTCGATCGCGCCGAGCGCCATCTGGTCGCTCGCCGCGAACACGGCGGTCGGCGGTTCGGGCAGGTCGAGCAGGGCCGCGCAACCGGTGAAGCCGGACTCCGGGCGGAAGTCGCCGGGAACCACGAGGGTTTCGTCGAGGGCGAGTCCGGCCGCCTCCAGGGCCGCCCGGTAGCCGTCGAGGCGGGCTCGTGAGCAGAGCAGCCGGGGCGGGCCCGCGATCAGGCCGATCCTGCGGTGCCCCAGCGCGAGCAGGTGCTCGGTGGCCGCCAGACCGCCCGCCCAGTTGGCGGCGCCGATGGTCGGGGTGCCGTCGGCGGGGGAGCCGGTCGGGTCGACGACGACCAGCGGGACGCCCAGGATGCGCAACTGCTCGTGCAGGGTGGGTTCGAGGGCCGAGGTGACGAGGATGACGCCGTCGGAGGCGCGGGAGCGCAGATTGCGCATCCACTCGCGGGCGTCGCCCGAACGGCCGTGGATCGCCGACACCACCGTGCCCGCGCCGGCGGAGTGGGCGACCTCCTCGACCCCCCGGACGATCTCCACCGCCCAGGGGCTGTCGAGGTCGTTGAAGACCAGGTCCAGCAGCGCGGCGCGGGTCCGGGAGGCGGCGGGGCGCTTGCGGTAGCCGTGCAGGCGCAGCAGGTCCTCCACCCGGGCGCGGGTGCCGGGCGAGACGTCGGAGCGGCCGTTGACGACCCGGGACACGGTCGGCACCGAGACACCCGCCTCGCGGGCTATCTCCGTGATCGTGATCCTGCCCCGGGACGAGGGCACCGTGTCCTTCGCCGTCACTTCCGCACCTCCGTCACCTGGTTCCGGCCGCCGCGCCGAAACTTGCAGAAGTCTTCCGGTAGAGAGGTCACCGCGGGAAGGGGCTCAGGGGGCAGGCGTCGGGCCGAGACGGTTCGGCTACGGGGAGTGAACGCCCCCGGACACGCGTCGGGGCCGGTTCGCGTGCGGTCCGCGGGCCGGCCCCTCAAGTCTGCGGACGGCGGTCCCGCGCCGTCCGGCCCGTGCTCAGGCGGCGGTCACGACCCGGTGGGGGGCGATGACCCGGCCGTCGGGCAGGAGCTCACCGGTGTCCTCGAAGAGCAGGACGCCGTTGCACAGCAGGCTCCAGCCCTGTTCCGGGTGGTGCGCCACGAGGCGCGCCGACTCCCGGTCGGCTGAGGTCGCTGTCGGACACGGTGGCTGGTGCTGGCACATGGATGGGAACTTCCGCTCTGGCGTGTGGTGTGAGTTGGTTGTCGTGTCTGTTCCGCGGCGTGAAACGTCGTTCATGGCCGCCCCCCGTTGTGATAAGTCCGTCGGAACCCAGTGTTGCCCCACGGCGGTCGATCCGCAGGGATTTCGCGGCACCGCTCCTCACAGGTTCATGACGCGTCACCCGGGCGGGCGGTTCATCCCAACCGCACTGTCACTTCGGGTGGTTCCTGGTGGCCGGATAGGGCTAGTCCGGACGGAAGAGGGGGCCCGGCCGGGGTGCCGGACGCGCCGCACCCCGCCACCGGGGCCGCGGTGACGGGGTGCGGGGCGGGGTCCGGCCCGGCCGGTCAGGCGGGCGAACCGAGCAGCGGCGGTGCCGCCGGTTTCGCCCGGGGACTGAGCAGCGGGAGCAACTCGTCGACCCGGTGGGCGCGGTGCGCGGCGATCCCGGGCGGCGCCGGCGCCAGCGGTACCAGCACGTCGGTCGGGGCGGGGTGGCCCGTGGTGCCGTCCGAGTCGCTGTCGCCGTGCAGCCAGAGCGTGAGCATGTAGAGCCCGGGCACCGAGAGCAGCCGCGCCTGGACCGGCTGCGGGGTCGACTCGGCCTGGCGCAGGGCGCGTTCGGTGGAGGCGATGTACGGGCCTTCGAAGAAGTGCGAGAACGCCCAGCCGTCCGGGGTGAGCCGGGTGTCGGCCGCCGCCACGGAGCGGTCGCCGCAGCGGATCACGAAGCGCCAGCCGGCCAGCCGGGTCTCGGCCACGCCTTCGGGGGTGATCCGGTCCAGCACGTGCAGGGGCAGCGGGAGTTCGGGGGTGGTGTCGCCCTGGGCGGTGCGCAGGGAGGGGGTACGAGCCTCGCGGACCGCGGTGGGGGAACCGAGTGCCATGAGGACGGAACGCAGGGCGGGCGCGGGAGCCGGGGGGACATGCAAAGGCATGGTGGATCGCCTCTCATTCGACAGGCACGGTGGCGCGAGGGCGTGGGCGGACGGCGCTGTCAGCTTGCTCTCGACAGGTCGGAGAGGCGGGGGCCGGAGTCTGCGGGGGAGTGCGGGGGTACGCGAGCGGCCCGCCGCCATCTCGACGGCAGGCTCCTTCGACCGTGGGCGCCAACCTTCTCTGCCTTGTCCGCGGAGTTTATACGACATGTGTTCAGACTGTGTTTCGTCTAGTCGATCCCGGGACACCCGGCAAGGGTTCATCCGGTCGGCGACAGGTGGTGAAACATCCCGATTCACAACGGGCGGCGAGACGATGACCTCGCCTTATGCCCAGGCAGCGGTCGGCTCATTCCTGTCGGCGTTTTTCACGAGTTCCGGATTTCGTGAAAGGGCGTCCGGCAAAGGGCGCCCGGCCGCATGCCCCGTGAATGTGCCACAGGTCACCTCCAGAGGCTTTCGGTCAGCCTAGCGGGCCCGGCGGCACACCGGGGACGTTATCGATCGGCCGGGCTGGGCATCATCCCACCTGAACGGATCATCCGGCGGCCCGAGCATCGGCCCGCCCACGCGAGGAGGGACGCTTCGATGGGGGAAAAGGTCGTGGCAGGCGCGTTCGACCTGTCCGATCGTCAGCACTACCGGGACAAGCTCCAGCGGTGTCTGACGGGGCTCGAGCGGCTCCTGGCCCAGAAGCGCTTCGACCGTCCCAAGAACCTCATGGGGCTCGAGATCGAACTGAATCTCGCGGGTGCGGACGGTCAGCCGAGAATGCTGAATGGGCAAGTGCTGGAGAGGATCGCCAGCCGGGATTTCCAAACAGAACTCGCCATGTTCAATCTGGAAGTCAACATAGCCCCACACCGGCTGGGCGGCCGTGTTTTCGACCGGCTCGCCGAGGAAATCCGTACGTCACTGGCATATGCCCACCGAAAGGCGGGCGAGGTCGACGCGGGCATCGTGATGATCGGCATTCTGCCGACCCTCGACCGTGACGACCTGGTCTCCTCGAACCTTTCCGAGGTCGACCGCTACACCCTCCTCAACGATCAGATCGTGGCCGCCAGGGGAGAGGACTTCGCCCTCGAGATCGACGGGGTCGAGCGGCTGTCGTGCACCTCGAAGTCGATCGTGCCCGAGGCGGCCTGCACCTCCGTGCAGCTGCACCTCCAGGTCACGCCGGCGCGCTTCCCCGCGGTGTGGAACGCCGCCCAGGCGGTCACCGCCGCGCAGATCGCCGTCGGCGCCAACTCGCCGTTCCTGTTCGGGCACGAGCTGTGGCGGGAGTCGCGGCCCCCGCTGTTCCAGCAGGCCACCGACACCCGGCCGCCCGAGCTCCAGGCGCAGGGCGTACGGCCGCGGACGTGGTTCGGGGAGAAGTGGATCGACTCGGCGTACGAGCTGTTCGAGGAGAACCTGCGCTTCTTCCCGCCGCTGCTGCCGATCTGCGACGAGGAGGACCCGCTGGAGGTCCTGGAGGCGGGCGGGGTGCCCTCGCTCGCCGAGCTCGTCCTGCACAACGGCACGGTCTACCGCTGGAACCGGCCCGTGTACGGCATCGCGGACGGCGTTCCGCACCTGCGGGTGGAGAACCGCGTCCTGCCCGCCGGGCCGACGGTGACCGACGTGATCGCCAACGCCGCCTTCTACTACGGCGTCGTCCGCGCCCTGGCGGAGGAGTCGCGGCCGGTGTGGACCAGGCTGCCGTTCGAGACGGCCGCCGCCAACTTCGACGCGGCCTGCCGGTACGGCATCGAGGCGCGGCTGCAATGGCCCCGGCGGGGGCGGCTGGGCGGCCTGGTCGAGATGGACGCCGTCAGTCTCGTACGGGACGAGCTGCTGCCCCTGGCCGAGGCGGGCCTCACCGGGTGGGGCGTGGAGCCGGCCGACCGCGATCTGTACCTCGGGGTCATCGAGGAACGGTGCCGGCGGCGGACCAACGGGGCGACCTGGCAGGTGGCCACCTTCCACCGGGCGCTCGAGACCGGGCTGTCGCGGGACGCCGCACTGGCGGCGACCACCCGGCGCTACGCGGAACTGATGCACCTGGGCGAGCCCGTGCACACCTGGCCGGTGGGCATCCCCGAGGCGGCACCCCTGGCATGACCGACAGGGGCCCGGCGTCCTGTGCGTGGCGGGTGCGGCGAGGGCCTCGGGGCGTCGTTGTCTCGGGGCGCGGGCGGTCCGGGGTGGGGGTCGCCGACGGCTCGTCCGGGGTGATCGGGCAAGCTGTGCTCTCCCGGGACGGTGACGTCGTCTTCCGGCGGTCGGGCGGCGGGCTCCGCCGCACGACCGCGGAAAACACGCTCCGCACGGGCAGCTCGTCCTCCCGTCGGCCTGTCACGCACGATCTCCACAGCTTCTTCCGAGAGCCTGGCGAGAGGGCCGCGGGCGTGCGGGAGCCCGCGATCAGAGGCAGGTGCGCAGGTGGAGGCAGGGTCGGTGGCTGGTGCTTTTCCGCGGGAACAGCTCTCGCGACGGATTTTCCGTGACGAGACGCTCCTGGTGCTCGGCGTCTCGCTCGGCGCGAGCGGTGTGTCCGCCCTGATCAGTTTCGTCGGATCGGTCACCAAGCCGGGCGGTCTGAAGGACCAGGCGGCCACCCTCAACGCCTCCGCGGCTCCCGGCCGCCCCTGGCTCGACCTCGCCTGGCAGCTGTTCGGGATCGCCACGGCGCTGGTCCCGGTGGCCCTCGTCGCGCACTTCCTGCTGCGCGAGGGACAGAGCCTGCGGACCCTCGGCTTCGACCGGACCCGGCCTTGGCCCGACCTCGGCCGCGGAGCCGCGGTCGCCGCCGTCATCGGCAGCACCGGCATCGCCTTCTACCTGGCGGCCCGTGGCCTCGGATTCAACCTGACGGTGGTGCCCGAGGCGTTGCCGGACGTGTGGTGGAAGTACCCGGTGCTGATCCTGTCCGCGATGCAGAACGCGATCCTCGAAGAGGTCATCGTCGTCGGCTATCTGCTGCGCCGGCTGGGCCAGTTGGGCTGGACGCCGGGCACCGCGCTCGTCGCCAGTTCCGTGCTGCGCGGCTCGTACCACCTCTACCAGGGGATCGGCGGCTTCATCGGCAACATGGTGATGGGCGTGGTCTTCGTCCTGCTGTACCGGCGCTGGGGCCGAGTGGGCCCCCTGGTGGTGGCCCACTCCCTGCTCGACATCGGTGCCTTCGTGGGATACGCGCTGCTCGCGGGCAAGGTGGACTGGCTGCCGACGGCGTGAGCCGGCGGGTGCCGGCCGGGTCAGACGAGCAGATCGCCCTCGATGACGGTGATCGCGCGACCGGTCAACAGCGTCCGCCCGCCCAGCAGTTCGGTACGGACGCGACCGGACCGGGGTGAGGCCTGAAGGCCGGTCAGGACGGTGCCGCCGAGCCGTTCGGACCAGTAGGGCGCCAGGGCGGTGTGCGCACTGCCCGTCACCGGGTCCTCGTCGATGCCGACGTTCGGGAAGAAGCAGCGGGAGACGAAGTCGTACCCCTGGGACGGGTCCTCGGCACGGGCCGTGACGATGATGCCGCGGCGGGAGTGGGCCGCCAGGTCCCGGTGCCGGGGCCGCAGCGCGAGGACGGTCTTCTCGTCGGCGAGCTCGACCAGCAGGTCCCCGACGTTCGGGCCGGTGTCGAAGCAGGCCAGGGGCGCGGCGCCGAGGGCCTCGCCGACCCCGGCCGGGATCTCCACCTCCGTCAGCGGGGCGGTCGGGAAGTCCAGAGTGATCGAGCCGTCCCGGTCCGGCGTCGCGACGAGCACACCGCTGCGGGTGGCGAAACGCACCGGTCCCGTGTGCGCACCCGTGGTGTGCAGGACATGGGCCGTGGCCAGCGTGGCGTGACCGCACAGGTCGACCTCGGTCGCGGGCGTGAACCAGCGCAGCGCCCAGTCCGCCTCGCCGCCCCCGGGGAGCGGGTGGGCGAACGCCGTCTCGGCGTGGTTGACCTCCAGGGCGATCTGCTGGAGCCGGGTGTCGTCCGGGAAGGAGTCCTGGCCGTCCAGGAGCAGGACCCCGGCCGGGTTGCCGGCGAAGGGACGGTCGGTGAAGGCGTCGACGATTCGAATCCGCATGCAGGTGACGGTACGGCGAGCCCCGATCCCCTGGCCAAGGCCAATCCGCGAGTCCTGGCCCCGTTCCGTCCCTCGGCGGCGCGATCGGCGCGGGCGCGCCGGTGAACGTGCGTGGTGCGCGATCTTCCCCCGATACGCTCCGTGACCTTCCGCAGCGCGCTCCGGGCCGAACCCTGGGATGCTGAGGGGGAGCGCTACCCATGACCTGACGAACAGTGGCGGTGAGCGCCATGGACGGGCTCGACGACAGCGGTACCGATCCGACGGCGCCATACGCCGATCCCCAGGGTGACCCCTTTCTGCGCACGCGGTTCGTCGCACCGGCACGGCCGGTGACGTTCCTGCGGCGCGAGCGCCTGGTCCGGCATCTCGACGAGGCCATGCAGACGCCGTTGACCATGGTCAACGGCGCCGCGGGCGCGGGGAAGACCCTGCTGGTCGCCGACTGGGCGGCGTCCCGGGAGCGGGTCGCCTGGCTCACCACGGACGCGGCGGGGCAGGGCCCGGGCATGCTGTGGGCGTACCTGCTCCAGGCCCTGCGCGCCTCGGGAACCGTGCTGCCCGCCGGAGTGGGCTGCCCCGCGGACGCGAGCCGCGTGACGCCCAAGCTGCTGGCCCGGCTCGCCGCGGAGCTGAGCGGCCTTGAGCACCCCGCGATCGTGGTGCTCGACGAGTTCGACCGGGTGGCCGACCCGGAGATCGCGGAGCAGCTGGAGTTCGTGCTGCGGCACGCGGGCGACGGCCTGCGCCTGATCCTCGTCACCCGCACGGAACCGCTGCTGCCGCTGCACCGCTACCGGGCGGCCGGCGAGCTGACCGAGATCCGGGGCGCGGAACTGGCCTTCACCGCCGAGGAGGCCGCCGAACTCCTGGACCTGCACGGACTGCGCCTGCCGGCCCACGCGACCGAGGGGCTCGTCGAGCGCACCCGCGGCTGGGCCGCCGGCCTGCGGCTGTGCGCCCTCGCCGCACGGGAGGACCCGAACCCGGAGACGTACCTCAAGGAGTTCGAGGCCGACCACAGCACGGTCGCGGACTTCCTGCTGGCGGAGGTGCTCAGACGGCAGCCGCCCGCGACACAGGACCTTCTGCTGCGGGTCAGCGTCCTGGACCGGTTCCGTCCCGAGCTGGTGAACGCGCTGACCGGGCGCACCGACGCCGGGCCCGTCCTCGCCGACCTGTGCCGCGAGAACGCGTTCGTCGAGCACCTCGGACAGGACTGGTACCGCCTCCACCCGCTGTTCGGCGAGATCCTCCGGGCCCATCTGCGGCTGCGCTCACCCGGCCTGGAGCCCGACCTGCACCGGCAGGCCGCGCACTGGCTGCGCGGCTGCGGATCCCTCTCGGAGACCCTGGGCCAGGGGGCGGCCGCGGGCGACTGGGAGTTCACCGCCGACGCCCTCATCGACGACCTCGCCATCGGCTGGCTCTTCACCGGCTGGCGCTCCGACGAGATCGCCGACCTGTTCTCCCCGATGGGGCCGGAGGCCACGAGCCCCGCCACGGACCTCGTCCGCGCCGCCCGGGACCTGTCCCGCAGGAACCTCGACCGCGGCCTGACGCACCTGCGCCACGCGGAACAGGGACTGACCGCGGCGCTGGGTCTGACGGCACTGCCGGACGACGTGGCGGAACAGGCCCTGACCGCCGGACGGGGCCCCGAGGACGAGGCGCCCGAGCTCGTCGCGGCCCGGCTCAGCTGCGCGCTTCTGGAGGCGCTGGCCGCCCGGCTGACCGGCGCGCCGGACCGGGCGGAGAAGGCGGCGGCGGCCGCCGAGACCCTGTGCGACCAGGCCCCCGCCCACCTGCTGGAGAAGCACCCCGAACTCACCGCCCTCCTGCTGGCCCACCTGGGCTCCGCGCGCCTGTGGGCCGGACGGTTCGAGGACGCGTGCGCCGTCCTGTCGAAGGTCGTCGGAGCCTCCGCCGGAGCGTCGACCGCGCTCGCCCGTGAGGACTCGCTCGGCCGGCTCGCACTGATCGACCAGCTCAACGGCTGGCCGGGCCTGGCGGAACGCAAGGCGCTGGCGGCCATGACCGAGACGGAACGGTACGGCGTGCCGCAGCCGTCCGGTTCCGGCATGGGACGGCTGGTGCTGGCCGCCGTCGCCGTGGACCGTGACGACCTGGCGCGGGCGCGGACCCTGCTCGACGAGGCGGCCGAATCGCACCCGGCCCTGCGGGACCCCGTGATGGAGGCCGGCCGGGCCCTCGCCACGGCCCGGCTGGAACTGGCCCGCGGCAACCCCCGGGCCGCCCTGAAGGCGGTGGAACGGGTGGTCCCGGCCGCCGTGGACTCCCCGTGGGCCGCGGGGCAGACGGCGCTCGTCGTCTCCGCCGCGCACATCGCCGAGGGCCGCCCCGAGACGGCCGTCGACGTGCTGCGGACGGTGTCCGAGGCGCAGCCCGCCTATGTGGTGGGGGCGGCCCGGGCCGAGCTGGCGGCGGGCCGGCCCGAGGCGGCGATGGAGCTGCTCGACAGCGTCCGCTCCGAGGGCCGGGCGGGGCCCGCGGTGACCGTCCGGGCCACGCTGGTGCGGGCGCAGGCGGCGAACGAGGCGGGCGACACGGCCACCGCGCACCGGCTCGTCGCCCTGGCCCTGCGCGAGGCGCGACGGGACGGGCTGCGACGGCCCTTCCTGGAGGCCGGTCCGTGGATCCGTCCGGTGCTGGACGCCGTGTCGCCCCGTGTCCCGGCGGGGGACCGGCCCGACACCGGCGGCCGCCCCGCCTCCGGCCCTCCGCAGTTCATGATCGTCGAGGAGCTGAGCGGCCGCGAACTCGACGTGCTGCGCCGGCTCGCCCTGACCATGTCGACGGAGGAGATCGCCGCCGACCTCTACGTCTCCGTGAACACGGTCAAGACGCACCTCAAGAGCGCCTACCGCAAGCTGGCCGTCAACCGCCGCAACGAAGCGGTGCGCCGCGCCCGCGAACTCGATCTGCTCTGATCCGAGCGCTCGCGTGTGACGGGTGAGGTCTGCGTGGTGTCTGAGATCGACGTGGCCCATGTGATGCTCACGCGGCGGTGGTGATGTGGGTGATCGGCGGTGTCCACCGCTCGCCGGGGATGCCGTGCCGCTCCCGGGGACACGGCCCCGAGGCCCGGCCGTGAGGCACGCCCCCCGAGGGCTTGGCCCGCGAGTCCCGGCCTGTGGGACACGGCCTGTGGGACACGGCCTGTGGGGCAGGGCTCGTGGGGCAGGGCCCGTGAGATACGGCCCGGTGCTCGGCCCGCGAGGCCCGGCCCGAGACTCGGCTCCCGAGGGCACTGCCCTTGAGACATGGCCCCGGGGCAGGGTGCCCGTGAGTATCGCCCGCTGCGGGTGAGGCCGGGACACGGCGGCGGACGGACCATCGCAGGGTGAGTGCGCAGCCCGCCAGTCCCAGGCCACCCCGGGGAGAGCAGCTCATGCGCTACGAGATCCGCGTGGACGGACACCTGTCTGAGGCCCTGACCAGGTCGTTCCCCGAACTGGACCATGTGGTGATGTCCGGGCAGACGGTCCTGTTCGGTTACGTCGTCGACGAGGCGCACCTGTACGGGCTGCTCGCCCGCTGCCAGTCCCTGGGGCTGCGGGTGCTGGAGATGCGTCAACTGCCGGAGTGACGAGCCGGGGGCCGTCGTCCCCGGCCGGGCGCGAGGAGGAGTCATGAGCGTTTCGCCTGGTCCCGCACCGCACACCGGACCGGACGGCCCGTCCGGCCGGCCGGAGCGGCCGCCCGGCACGGTGGCTCCCGGACCGGCCGCCGGCGGACCGGCGGCCACGGATCCCGCCGAGGCGCTGGCCGTGCTCGGACGGTCCTGGACGTGGATCCTCGGCTCGGCGGTCGCCACCCTCGTGCCGGGCATCCTGATCCTGGTCTGGCCCGACGAGACCCTGCACGTCCTCGCCGTCCTCATCGGCCTGTACCTGCTGGTGACGGGGGTGTTCCGGTTCGTCGCGGCCTTCGGCAGGGAGGAGCACGGCGAACGCCTCACCGGCCTCCTGCTGGCGGTGCTCTACGTGGTCGCCGGCGTGCTGTGCCTGCGCAACCCGCTCCAGACGATCGCCACGCTCTCCCTGATCGTCGGCGTCCTGTGGCTGGTGTCCGGCATCCTCACCCTCCACACCGCGCTCGCCGACAAGAACATGCCCCACCGGGGAGTCGTCCTCGGCGCCGCCGTGTTCGCCATCGTCGCCGGGATCGTGGTCCTCGCGCTGCCCACCGAGTCGGCCCGCGCGCTGACCCGGCTGCTCGGCCTGTGGCTGGTCCTGCTCGGCCTGGTCGAGGCCGCGGTCGCCTTCGCGTGGCGTTCGGCGCTGCGCAGGGCCCGCCGGCAGATCACCGAACCGGGAGCTCCGGTGAACCCGGTATGAGTCGGGCGGCGCACTCACCCGCACCGGGTGATCCGCCGGTACCCGCCCGCACGCACTCTGATGACGGCACACAACGCCATGTCGGGCCTCGGCCCGGAACGGAGAGAAGACATGAGTGGGGACACGTACCTCGCATACGACTATCCGCTGCTGAGCGCCTTCTGGACGATGCTGGTGTTCTTCCTGTGGATCATGTGGTTCGTCCTGCTGTTCCGGATCGTCGTGGACATCTTCCGCGACGACGAGCTCAGCGGCTGGGCCAAGGCCGGCTGGCTGGTGTTCTGCATCGTCCTGCCCTTCCTGGGTGTCTTCGTCTACGTCGTCGCACGGGGCAAGAACATGGGACGCAGGGAGATCGCCCAGGCGCGCGACCAGCAGAAGGCGTTCGACAGCTACATCCGTGAGACCGCCAAGGGCAGCTCCGGCCCGACCAGCAGCGTGGACGAACTCGCCCGGCTGTCCGAGATCCGGGCCCGCGGTGACATCACGGACGAGGAGTTCAACAGGGCCAAGCAGATGGTCCTGAGCGGCTCCGGCCACTGACCGTCCTGCACCGCACGGGCCCGGGCCCCATGGACCCGGTCCGCACCGGACCGACCCCGGTTCGCCCCCCCGAACCACCCCCCATCCCCTTCCACCGATCCGAACCGAAACGAGCCGGACCCAAGCGAAACGAGGCATCGGGATGACAGCGACACACCCCACCCACGCGGCGTCCGCCGGGCAGCGTACGGCCAAGCAGAACTGGGCCGAGGGACTCATGGCCTTCGCCGCCGTCATGCTCCTGCTCGCCGGAGTGCTGGACATCTTCCGGGGCATCATGGGCATCGCGGAGGACGACGTCTTCCTCTCGACCCGCAACTACGTCTTCGCGTTCGACCTCACCGGCTGGGGCTGGGTCCACCTGGCCCTCGGCGTGGTCGCCGTGATCGTCAGCCTGGGCCTCTTCCAGACGGCGATGTGGGCGCGGGTCCTGGGCGTGGCCATCGCAGGGCTGATCGTCATCGCCAACTTCCTCTCCCTGCCGTACTACCCGGTCTGGTCGGTCGTGATGATCGCCTTCTCCGGGTTCGTCATCTGGGCGCTGTGCGTGGTCAAGCCGGACCGGTCCACGGAGTGACCGAGCAGGGCCCGTACCGTCCGGCACTCTCAGGAAGGCGGTAGACGATGTGCCGTTGGCTCGCCTACTCGGGCACTCCCGTACTCCTCGAAACGATCCTCTATCGGCCGGCGCACTCGCTGATCGACCAGAGTCTGCACTCGAAGATGGGCGTCGAGACGACCAACGGTGACGGTTTCGGTGTCGGCTGGTACGGGCCGGACTCGGACGACGGGAGCCCGGCCGTCGTCCGGGAGATCGGCCCGGCCTGGAGCAACCGCAACCTCCGGGAGATCGCCGGTCACGTCCGCTCGCCGCTGTTCTTCGCCCACATCCGGGCCTCGACGGGCACGGCGGTGCAGCAGACCAACTCGCACCCGTTCCGGCACGGCCGCTGGATGTGGATGCACAACGGCGCGATCGCCGGCTTCCACCGGATCCGCCGGGACCTCGCCCTCGCCGTCGATCCCCGGCTGTTCCCGGACATCGAGGGATCGACGGACTCCGAGATGATGTTCTTCCTCGCGCTGACCCTCGGCCTCGAGGAGGATCCGCCGGGCGCCGTCGCACGGATGGTCGGCCTGGTCGAGCGGACCGGCCGCGCCCACGGAGTGGAGTTCCCGGTCCAGATGACGGTGGCCGTGACCGACGGAGCACGGCTGTGGGCCTTCCGCTACTCCAGTGAGGGAGCCTCACGCTCGCTGTTCTACAGCACCCGTGTGGACACCCTCCGGGCGCTCCACCCCGACATGGGGTTCCTGCGCGGGGTCTCCGACGAGACCCGGCTCATCGTCTCCGAGCCCCTGGGCGATCTGCCCGGCGCCTGGAACGAGGTCCCCGAGAGCACCTACGGCGTGGTCCAGCCGGACGGGGACGAGATGGTGCCCTTCGTTCCGCAGGCGGCCTAGCACCGGAGCCCCGGCGGGACGGTGCGGGCCGGACTCACCCGCTCGGGTGGGTCCGGCCCGCCGCCTGTGCGGTACGCGGCCCGGCCGCCGACTGTGCGGGAGCCGGCCCGGGCAGCACCCTGCCGGGCCCGGCTCAGTGGACGGAGAAGCCGCCGTCGACGAAGAGGGACTGCCCGGTGACGTAACCGGAGGAGCGGCCGGCCAGGAACACGGCGGCGCCGGCGAAGTCCTCGGCGAGGCCGTTGCGCCCGACCATCGTGCGTGCGGCCAGGGCCGCCACCCGCTCAGGGTCGGACTGCAAGCGCATGTTGAGCGGCGTCAGCACGAAGCCGGGCACCAGCGTGTTGCAGGTGACGCCGTGCGGCGACCAGGCCTCGGCCTGGGAGCGGGCCAGCGACTCCAGCGCCCCCTTGGAGACGCCGTACGCGCCGCTCTGGACGAACGCCCGGTGGGCCTGCTGGGAGCTGATGTGGATGATGCGTCCGAAGCCCCGCTCGGCCATGCCGGGCCCGAACCGCAGGCCCAGCAGGTAGGGCGCCTCTAGGTTCACCGCCATCGTGGCGTCCCAGACCTCCTCGCCCAGCTCGCCCATAGGCGGGCGCAGATTGATCCCGGCGCTGTTGACGAGGATGTCCGGCTCGCCGAAGACCCGGGCCGCCTGCTCGGCCGCGGCCCGCACCCCCTCGCGGGTGCCGAGGTCGGCGCTGACCCAGGCCGCCCGGCAGCCGTCCGCCGTGAGTTCGTCGACGGCGGCGGCCAGCTCGGCCTCCTTGCGCGCCACGATCACCACGCTCGCGCCCGCCCGCGCCAGGGCTCCGGCGATGGCCCGGCCGATGCCGGAACTGCCGCCGGTCACCAGGGCGACCCGGCCGTCCAGCGAGAAGAGTCCGGAGAGGTACGAGGCCGAAGTGCCGTGCGCGGGGCTGCTCGATGTCATGTCCGCACCCTAGAGGGCGCCCGCCGTCCCCACGGGCTCGGACCCTTGCCAAGCGAACAGTCCCGATATATCGTTGACGCATCGCGACAGATCAACGATGGAATGAAGGAGTGGTTGGCGATGCGTACCCACGGATTTGAGCGTGGACATGGTCAGGACGGCCCCCGGCGCGGCCGCGGTGGCTTCGACGGGCGACGGGCGGCTTTCGGGCCCTTCGGTCCGGGTGGCCCCGGTGGCCCGGGCTTCGGCCCCGGCGGCCCCGGCTTCGGCCCGGGTTTCGGGGGCCCCTGGGGTGGACGAGGGCGTGGCGGGCCCAGGGGGAGGGCGCGGCGCGGTGACGTACGGGCATCGATCCTGGCCCTGCTCAAGGACCGGCCGATGCACGGCTACGAGATGATCCAGGAGATCGCCGAGCGCAGCGGCGGGGCGTGGAAGCCCAGCCCCGGCTCGGTGTACCCCACCCTCCAGCTGCTGGAGGACGAGGGCCTGATCAGCAGCGCGAGCGAAGGCGGCAAGAAGCTGTTCTCGCTCACCGACGAAGGCCGCACGGCTGCCGGGGACGGCCCGGAGGCCCCCTGGGAGGAGGCCTCGCGCGGGGTCGACTGGGAGGCCCTCGGTGAGATCCGCCAGGCCGGCTTCGGCCTGATGGAGGCCTTCGGCCAGGTGTGGAAGACCGGCAGCAAGGAGCAGCGCGAGAAGGCCCTCACGGTCATCAACGAGGCCCGCAAGAAGCTGTACCTGATCCTCGCCGACGAGGACTGACCTGTCGGCACGCCGAAAGGCGAACAGGGGCGCCCCGCGGAATCGTCCGCGGGGCGCTTGCCTGTGGGGGCCGGCCGGGGCCGGCCGAGGGGCGGGCGGTGAGCGGAAGGGTCAGGCGACCAGAGCGCCCAGCTTGCGCAGCGACTCGTTGAGCGCGGCCGTGCCCGAGTCCTTGAGGCGGCCCGCCATGAGGGACACCGCCGCGCCCGTGAACTCGCCGTCGATCCGCACGGTGGTGGCGTCCCCGTCGGGTGTCAGGGTGTAGCGGGTCGCCACGGACACCGCCATCGGGCCCTTCCCGCGGATCGCGAGCAGCCGGGCGGGCTCGAGTTCGCTCACGGTCCACTCGACCTCGGCCGGGAAGCCCATGAGCTTCATGTTCTCCTGGAAGGTCGCCCCCACCTCCAGGGTCTCCGGGCCGCCCTTGGGGAAGTTGGTGTGGGTCGCGTTCCACTCCCCGTACGTCGGCCAGTCGGTGAGCTGGGCCCACACCTTCTCGGCCGGTGCCTCGATGCGTGCCTGCGCGCTGACTTCGGCCATGCGACCACCTCTTCGTGTCCGGCAACTCGGGTTGCGGTGTCGCGGAACGTAGCTCCAGGACCTCCAACATTCAATACTGACGAACCGTCAGGAATTGTGGAGGGCGAAGGCCCGGGCAAGGCGGCGCGCGGCGCGCGCGTGGAACGGCCTGATCTCATCCGTAGGGAGGAGATTCCGGCGGCCCCGGTCCGCTCAGCGTGGGACGCCAAGATGCTCCCCTCCGGCGATGACGGCACCCGGCCGGAACTGATGGGGTGGGGGCCGTGCAACCCCGTACTTCCCGGCTGCCGCTCCAGAACCCGGTGGCGCACGGCACGGACGACGACCCCAGGCTCGCCGCGGAGCTCTCGGCGGCGCTCGCCGCCGCACGCCGACGGGCGGTCCGGGACGGGGACCGGCAGATCGACACCGCCCATCTGCTGCACTCGCTCCTGGAACAGGACCCGCAGGTCCGGACCGTCCTCGGCGGCGGACCCCAGCTCGCGCGGCTGCTCGGCTACCTCGTCCAGCGCAGCATCGGCTACGGCCTGCGCTGGCAGAGCGGTGTCGAGCATGCCGGGGACGCCGGATCCCTGCTGCCCGTCGGCCTGGTCGGTGCGGTCGGCGACGGACTCTCGCCGCTGGCCGCCGAGGCGCTGGAGCACGCGTGCGTGCGGGCCGAACGGCGCGGTGCGCGGACGGCCGGCGGCGTCGACCTGCTCGCGGCGATCGTCGCGGAGCCGGGGGCCAGGGCCGTCGAGGTGCTGGACCACGCGGCCGTCGACATCCCGGAGCTGCGTGCCCGGATTGATGACGGCACCGAGGGGGCCTCGGCGTTCACCGGTTGAGACAGGTGTCAACGGGGGTGACGCTCATGTCATCGCCTGTCATCATGTCCGGGTGCGTACGTATGCGAGCAGCAAGGGCAGCCGCGGCAAGGGCCTCGGGCTCGGCCTGGCGGTCGGGTCGGCCATCGCCTTCGGCGGGTCCGGGGTCGCCGCGAAGCCGTTGATCGAGGCGGGTCTCGACCCGCTCCACGTGGTGTGGCTGAGGGTGACCGGGGCGGCTCTGGTGATGCTGCCGCTCGCCTGGCGCCACCGTGCGCTGCTGCGCAGCCGGCCCGCGCTGCTCGCCGGGTTCGGTCTGCTCGGCGTGGCCGGGGTGCAGGCGTTCTACTTCGCGGCGATCTCCCGTATCCCGGTGGGCGTCGCGCTTCTCGTGGAGTACCTCGCGCCCGCGCTGGTGCTCGGCTGGGTGCGGTTCGTGCAGCGCCGGCCGGTCACCCGTGCCGCCGCCGTCGGCGTCGTCCTTGCCGTGGGCGGTCTGGCCTGCGTCGTCGAGGTCTGGGCGGGACTGAGCTTCGACGCCGTCGGGCTGCTGCTCGCCCTCGCGGCCGCCTGCTGCCAGGTCGGCTACTTCGTCCTGTCCGACCAGGGCAGCGACTCCGGGGACGAGGCCCCCGACCCGCTCGGTGTGATCGCCTACGGACTGCTGCTGGGCGCGGTCGTCCTGACCGCCGTCTCCCGCCCGTGGGGCATGGACTGGTCCGTGCTCGCGCACACCGCGGGCATGAACGGCACCGAGGTGCCCGCCTGGCTGCTGCTCGCGTGGATCGTGCTGCTCGCGACGGTGGTCGCCTACGTCACCGGGGTGGTCTCCGTGCGTCGGCTGTCGCCGCAGGTGGCGGGTGTGGTGGCCTGTCTGGAGGCGGTCATCGCGACAGTCCTTGCGTGGGTGCTGCTCGGCGAGCACCTCTCCGCGCCGCAGATCGTCGGCGGGGCGGTCGTGCTCCTGGGCGCGTTCATCGCGCAGTCGTCCGCGCCGGCGAAGAACTCGTCCGGGCCCATCGCCGGCGGCAGCCCCGAAAGGCAGCTGTCGGCCCGCGGAACGGCCACCTAGGACCGCTCCGGGACCGCCGCCGTCGGCAGGCCGGCCACCTGGCGTCCGCGCGGCCGGGCCGGGCCGTCAGGTCCGCGCGGGCGGGGAGGGCCGGTGGCCGGGGGCGTCGTGCCCGCGGCGGCGGGACAGGTGTGCGTGAGCCGCCGCGTCCCGTGGGCCGCCCCGGGCGGCCAGTCCGGCGGCGATACGGTCCTGGGTCTCGTCCGGCCGGTGGGCCGCGTACTTGAACTTCGCGCGGACGCCGGTCACCTCGAGCCGGATGCCCCGGATGCCGGAGAGCAGCCGCCCGTAGGGCGCCTCGCCGACCGTCGGCCGGGCCGAGCCGCCTTCCGGCTGGAAGTGGCCCAGCTGGCGTGCGAGCAGGTCGGCCTTGGCGGCCGCGTCGTCCACGACGTGCGCCGTGCAGCGGAGCTGGACGGCCGCGTAGAAGCTCGTCGGGGTGCCGTGCTCGGGCGGCGCGCCCGGCGGGGACTGCCACGGGCCGGGGACGAACACGTAGTCGTCGACGACGCTCAGCACCACGGTCGGGTCGGCCTCCAGGGCCGTCCACAGGGGGTTCGGGCGGGCCAGGTGGGTGACGGCGTCACCGGCGGCCGGGTCGTAGGCGAAGTGCAGGGGCTGGACGAACGGCGGCTCGCCCGCCGGACCGTTGACCGCGAGCTGCCCGAAGTCGTGGGCGGCCAGCCAGTCCTGCCACTCGGCGTCGTCGTGGGGCGCGTCCCAGGGGTGGACGAGCATCACGGCACCGCGAGGTAGTCGGGGAGCGCGGTGCCGGGGGCGAGGAACTCGTCCGGGAGGGGCGCGTCGTAGCCCTTGCGCAGCGGGACCACTCCGGCCCAGTGGGGGAGGGCCAGGTCCTCGGGCTCCTCGTTCACCCCGCCGGTACGGGTCTTGGCCGACACCTCGTTCAGGTCGAGGCGGATCACCGCCGTCGCCGCCAGTTCCTTCTTGTTCGCGGGGCGCGAGTCGGCGGCACGACCCGGTACGACATGGTCGACGAGGGCGTCGAGCGCGGCGAGCTTCTCCTGCGGGTCCGTCACGTCGTACGCCGTGCCGTGGACCACGACCGAGCGGTAGTTGATCGAGTGGTGGAAGGCCGAGCGGGCCAGCACCAGACCGTCGACGTGCGTCACCGTCAGGCACACCGGCAGTCCCGGGTCCGCCTGCCCCGTCATGCGCAGCGGACGCGAACCCGTGGAACCGTGCACGTAGAGCGTCTCGCCGACCCTGCCGTACAGCGTCGGCAGCACGACCGGCGCCCCGTCGCGGACGAAGCCGAGGTGGCAGACGTAGCCCTCGTCGAGTATCGCGTGCACCAGCTCCTTGTCGTACGACGCCTTCTGCGCGGACCGGGTCGGGATCGTGCGGTCGGTCGGGGTGTAGGCGGCGGCCCGTGTCGTCTGCGGGGTCCCCTGCATGGCGCTCTCCATTGCACTAGTGCATAATATGCTTTGTGCTAGGAGAATATCGGATCGAAGGCCGGCGTGCAGCCGACATTTCCGCGAGCATCGAGGCGGCGGTGGGTGCGGGGCACCTGGAGCCGGGCCGACTGCTGCCGCCGATGCGGGAGTTGGCGACGGAGCTCGGGGTGAACCCGAACACCGTCGCGGCCGCGTACCGGATCCTGCGGGAGCGCGGGGTGATCGAGACCGACGGCCGGCGGGGCAGCCGGGTGCGTCCGAAGCCCGCCACGACCGGACGCGAGTTCCTGCGGGTCGAGGTGCCGCAGGGCGTACGGGACGCTGCCGCGGGCAACCCGGACACGGCGCTGCTCCCACCGCTGGCGCCGGCGTTCGCGTGGGCCGTCGCGCAGGGCGACCGGGAGCCGGTCCTGTACGGGCACGCGCCCGTGGAGCCCGAGCTGGCGCGCGCGGCCAGGGCCGAGCTGGACGCGGACGGCGTGCCGGGCGGTCCCGTGGCCGTCGCCTCCGGCTCGCTGGACGCGATCGAACGCGTCCTCGCCGCGCATGTGAGACCCGGTGACACCGTGGCCGTCGAGGACCCCGGCTGGGGCTCCCTGCTGGACCTCGTCCCGGCGCTCGGGCTGCGTACGGCGGCGGTCGGCGTCGACGACGACGGCCCGCTGCCCGAGCAGGTGCGACGTGCCCTGGAGGCCGGGGCCCGGGCCCTGATCGTCACCGACCGGGCGCAGAACCCGACCGGTGCGGCGGTGAGCGCCGCACGCGCGCGTGCGCTGCGGGACGTCCTGCGGGAGTACCCCTCGACCCTGCTCGTGGAGGACGACCACGGTCACGGGATCGTCGATCTCCCGCTGCACCCCCTCGCGGGCGTCACCCGGCACTGGGCGTTCGTGCGCTCGGTGGCCAAGGCGTACGGGCCCGACCTGCGTTTCGCGGTCCTCGCCGGGGACGACGTCACGCTCGACCGGGTGCGCGGGCGGCAGCGGCTCGGCCCCGGCTGGGTCAGCCGGATCACCCAGCGGGCGGTGGTGCGCCTGTGGGCCGACGGCGTGGTGGACGCCGCGGAGGTGGCCGGTGCCTACGGGCGCAGGCGTGACGCCCTGATCGCCGCGCTTGCCGCGCGCGGGGTCGAGGCGCACGGGCGCAGCGGGATGAACGTATGGATCCCGGTGACCGACGAGACGGGGGCGGTGGCCCGGCTGCTCCAGGCGGGCTGGGCGGTCGCACCCGGGGCCCGCTTCCGCATCGAGGCGCCCCCCGGCATCCGGATCACCGTCTCCGCACTCGACCCCCAGGAGATCGGCGACCTGGCGGACACCGTCGCGTCCGCGATCCGCGTGGGAGACGTACGCGGCTACGTCTGACGGGGCCCGGCCCCCGGGGCGGCCGTTCCGGAGTCCGCGACCCGGTTCCGTCGGCGGTGGCCGTGCGGCCCACGAGCGTGCCCGGTGAGCGGCGTCGCAGCCCGGCCGGCTCTTGCCCGGCGGCCGGAACCAGGCCGCCGGGCTCCCACGTGACGGGCCGGCCGCCCGGCCGCCCGGCTGCCGGAGTGCCGGGCAGGCTCCCGCACCCGGGACGCCGACCGCCCGGGCTTCACGCCTGGGGGCGGCAGTCTCGGCGGGTCGGCCATCCCCCGCGGCCATCCCCCGCGGGGGATGGCCGACCGCCTGCCGGTGCGAAGGGTCGCCTCCCGCCCACCCGACCCCGTCCGCCGCGCGCGACGGCGACGGCCGCACGCGCGATGCGGCCCCCGCGCACGCGAGACCCGGTGGACAGCGGCCCCGGCGGGCCGCCTCGGGCCTGGGCAGCCGTCCGCCGTGTCGACCGCCGCCCCTCGCGATCGCGCCCGCCCGCAAGCGAGCCCGGCGTCGTCGGGGGGGCGGGGATCGGAATGGGCCCAGGGATCCGCACGGCGTCGACGGGCCGTATCGCACCGGCCCGTGCACGCCACTCGGCCTCAGGACTTGGCGCGGGCCTGGGTCAGCGCGGCTCCCGCGAGGACGATGGCCGCGCCCACCGGTGTCGACCAGCTCAGGGGCTCGCCCAGGATCGCTACGCCCGCCGCCGTCGCGATGACCGGGATGAAGTACGTGACCATCTGTGCCGTCGTCGGGCCGACCTCGGCGACCAGGCCGTACTGGATCAGCAGGGCGAGACCCGTGCCGAGAGCGCCCAGAGCGGCGGTGGCGAGCAGCGGCACGACGGGGAAGTGGCTCGGGAACGAGGTGAACGCGGGCGTGACGACCGCCAGTTGCAGGGTGGCCAGCAGAAGCTGCGCGCCCGTCATGGACAGCGCCGACGAACCCGTGCGCGCCAGGGTGCGGCGCAGGTAGATCCAGCCGACCGGGTAGCTGAGCGAGGCCAGCAGGGCCAGGGTGGTGCCCCGGGCGTCCAGGCCGTGGAAGCCCTGCCAGGCGCCCAGGACCGTCAGCACGCCCAGGAAGCCGAGGCCCAGGCCCGCGACGCGCAGCCGGGTCGGGCGGTCCTCGGAGAGCGCCACCACGGACAGGGCCATGCCCCACAGCGGCGAGGTCGCGTTGCAGATGCCCGCCAGGGTGGAGGGGATGGTCAGCTCGGCGTAGGCGAACAGGGAGAAGGGCAGCGCGTTGAGCAGGAACGCGGCGACCGTCAGGTGCGCCCATGTACGTGCCCCGCGCGGCAGCCGCTCGCGCTTCACCGCCATCGCGGCCAGCAGCATCGCCGTCCCGAAGGCCAGCCGGCCCAGCGTCACCTGGAGCGGCGCGTAGCCCCCGGTGCCGACCTTGATGAGCAGGAAGCTGAAGCCCCAGATCAGCGACAGCGCACCGAAGCGCAGCCGCCAGTCGAGGGCGCGGCGGGGGCGGACGGGAGTGGCGGGAGCTTGCGGCGAGGTCCGGGCGGGGGCGCTGACAGCAGTCATGAGCGCAACGATGCTGGACGCCGACCCCTTACACAATCGAGAATTTTCGCGCGATACCTCGTAGCATCGCTTACATGTTGAATCTGGAGCGCCTGCGCACCCTGGACGCCCTGGCCCGGCACGGCTCGGTCAGCGGCGCCGCCCTGGGTCTGCACATCACCACCTCGGCCGTCTCGCAGCAGATGGCCAAACTGGAGCGCGAGGTCGGGCAGCAACTCCTCGCCAAGCACGGCCGCGGCGTCCGGCTCACGGACGCGGGGCGGCTGCTGGCCGACCACGCGTCCCGGATCCTGTCGCAGGTCGAGCTCGCCCGGTCCGACCTGGAGGCGCAGCGCGGGCAGGTGGTGGGGGAGCTCCGGCTCTCCGCGTTCCCGACGGCGGCCCGCGGGCTCTTCCCCGTCGCGCTCGCCGAACTGCGCAAGGCGCACCCGGGACTGCGGCTGCGCACGTGCGAGCTGGAACCGGAGCGGGGCATCGCGGGCGTGGTGCGCGGCGACCTCGACCTGGCCGTCGTCCTGGACTGGTACAACAAGCCGATGCCGGTGCCGGACGGTCTCGTCAAGGCGCCCATCCTGGACGATCCGGCCGATGTCGCGATGCCCTCCGGGCACCCCCTGGCCGACCGTGACGAGGTGGACCTGGGCGAGTTCGCCGAGGACGAGTGGATCACCTGGGGCGAGGGCGAGTTCTGTCACGAGTGGCTGATGTTCACCCTGCGCTCACGGGGCGTCGAGCCCATCGTGGGACACCGGGCGGCCGAGACGCACACCCAACTCGGGCTGGTGGCCGCCGGACTGGGCGTGTGCATCGCGCCGCTGCTCGGCCGTCACCCGGTGCCGGAGGGCGTCGTCACGGTTCCCCTGCGGCAGCGGGTGCGCCGGCACGTCTACGTGGTCTGGCGCGCGGACGCCGACCGCCGCCCGTCGATCCGGGCGGCGGTGGAGGCGCTGGAGGCGGCGGGCACGTCGGTGGGTGCGGCGGCAGGAACGTCCGCAGGCCCGGCGGCGGGCTGAAGGCGCCGCGGGCCCCGGGGGCGCCGGGCGGCGGGGGAGCCCCGTACCAGCCCGCTTCTATGCGCCGCCCAGCTTGCGGAAGTCCCAGGACACGATCTTCTGCGGGGTCAGCCGCACCCACGCGTGCCGGCCGTCGTGCGGCATGGCGTCGAGACCGAAGTTCTTGCGGGCGAACAGTGTCTCCACGGCGTCGAGTTCGGCGCACAGTTCACCGGTGCGCGGGCTCTCGCCCACGAACTCCACGACGCCGGACAGCTCGACGCCCCGCAGCGCGTCGTACTCCTCGCCCGTGTCGATCACGATCGCGACCCGCGGATCACGATTCAGGTCCGCCCACCGCTTGCTGCGCACCACGGAGTACAGCCACAACGAGGTGCCGTCCCAGAGGAACCACAACGCGCTGACGTGGGGTGCGCCGTCGGTGGACACGGTCGCGACCCGGCAGGTGCGCTGGAGGCTGAGGAACGCGTCCAGTTCACCCGGCGACATCATGATCTTCCGGCCCCGGCGCTGAGTGACGGTCATCCGGCCCCCTCATTCTTTTCTTCCGTGTACGTGCCGCTCACCTGAAACTCCGTCAGGGAAGCATGGGACTTCTTCCTTCTGCGCGCAATGGCGGCTACCGTCGCGCGCTCCACACCGACGCCAGGGGGAGTCATGCCGTCGTACGAACAGCTCAGTGCCCTCCTCGACCCCGGGAGCACCGTACTGATCACGGTGGAGTGCCAGCAGGGCGTCGTCGGCCCCGGTGCCGCGCTGCCCGAACTGGCGCGCGAGGCACGGGACTCCGGAGCCCTCGCCAACGTCGCCCGGCTGGTGTCGGCGGCCCACGCGAGCGAGGTCCAAGTGCTGCACGCGGTGGCCGAGCGACGCCCCGACGGACGCGGCGCCAACCGCAACGCCCGGCTGTTCCGCGCCGCCGAACGGCTCCCCGTCCAGCAGCTCCCCGGCACCGCCGCGACGCAGATCGCACCCCCGGTCGAGGTCGCCGAACGGGACCTGGTGGTACGGCGGCTGCACGGACTCTCCCCCGTCCAGGGCACCGAGGTCGACGCCCTGCTGCGCAACCTGGGCTGCCGCACGCTGGTCGTGACCGGGGTCTCGGCCAACGTGGCGGTCCCCAACACCGTCTTCGACGCGGTCAACCGGGGCTACACCGTCGTCGTGCCGTCGGACGCCATCGCGGGGGTGCCTGCCGACTACACCCCGGCGATGGTCCGCCACACCCTCGCGTTGGTCGCCACGGTCGCGACCACGGACGAGGTGCTGGCCTGTCTGCGGGGAACCGACCGCCCGACGCCGGCGGTCAGGCCAGCGTGATCGAGTCCCCGCTGACCTTGATCGCCACCTCGGGCAGCGACTTCTGGGCGGGACCGCTCTTCACGCTGCCGTCGGTGATCGAGAAGTTGCTGTTGTGACAGGGGCAGTTGATCACCCCGTCGGCGATGCTCTTCACCGCGCAGCCCTGGTGGGTGCAGACGGCCGAGAACGCCTTGTACGTCCCCGCCGTGGGCTGGGTGACGACCACCTTCTCGGACTCGAAGACCTTGCCGCCGCCCTCGGGGATGTCGGCCGTCTTGGTGAGCGCGGCGCCGGCCGCGGCGTTGTCCCCGCCGCCGGTGCTCGCGGCGCCCGTGGAACCGGTGGAACCCGACGTGCCGGCCGCGTCGGACGAACTCGACGCGTCGTCGTCGGAGCCACCGCAGGCGGTCAGCGCGACGGAGAGCCCCGCTGCTCCGGCGGCTGCCACGACGGCGCGGCGGGCGGGCCCCGAAGCGGACTTGATCGATGCGCTGGTCATGCTGGAGGTTCCTTCCAGGGGGGGAAGCGTGGATCTGCCGAGAGGTACGGGGCGCGGGCGCCGCTCGTTCAGTGCCCGCGCCAAGTCCGGACAGTGTCGAGATCTTGACCGGTTCGAGATGAGTGCGGCGTAAGCCGGAGCTGTCCATCAGCTGTCGGCCGTGCATCGCTCCAGGCCCAGTAGCCTGGGGCGATGCTCAAGGAAGTCACCGCGACCCGCTTCGTCACCCCCCTGCGCGAGGGCGGTTCCCTGCCGGGACTCGTCGAGGCCGACGACCTCGGTCTGTACGTCATGAAGTTCACCGGCGCGGGCCAGGGCCGCAAGACGCTCGTCGCGGAGGTCGTCTGCGGCGAACTGGCCCGCGCGCTCGGCCTGCGGGTGCCCCGCCTGGTGACCGTGGGGCTCGACATCGGGCTGGGACTCGGTGAACCGGACCAGCAGGTACAGGAGTTGCTGAAGTCCAGCGCCGGCACCAACCTCGGCATGGACTTCCTCTCGGGCGCCCTCGGCTTCGACCCGCTCGCCTTCCCGGTGAGTCCCGAGGAGGCGGGCCGGATCGTCTGGTTCGACGCGCTGGTGAACAACGTCGACCGGTCCTGGCGCAACCCCAACCTGCTGGTCCACCGCGGCGACCTGTGGCTCATCGACCACGGCGCCACCATGATCTGGCAGCACAACTGGCCCACCGCCGAGACCTCCGCGGCCCGCCCCTACGACGCCGGCGACCACGCCCTCGCCCCGTTCGCCCCGGACGTGGCGGCCGCCGCCGCGGAACTGGCACCGCTGGTCACCGCCGATCTCCTCGCGGAGGTCACCGCGCGGATCCCCGGCGTCTGGCTGGCGGACGAGCCGGGCTTCGCCGACCCGGACGCGCTCCGGCGCGCCTACGCGGCACCGCTGCTCGCCCGTGCCGCCGTCATCCACGACCGCATCGAGGGAATCAAGTGAACGAGCGCCACATCATCAGGCCCGGCCAGGGCGGCGACCGGGACGTCTTCGAGTACGCCCTGCTGCGGGTCGTGCCGCGCGTCGAGCGCGGCGAGTGCATCAACGCGGGCGTGCTGGTCTACTGCCGCGGCCAGGACTACGTGGGCGCCCGCACCCATCTCGACGAGGCCCGACTGCTGGCGCTCGACCCGCACGCGGACGTGGCCGGGGTGCGGGCCGCCCTGCGGGCGGTCGAGGGCGTGTGCGCGGGAGGCTCCTCGGCAGGCCAGGCCGCCCGTGACGACGCCGGACGCCGTTTCCGCTGGCTGATCGCGCCGCGCTCGACGATCGTCCGGCCGGGCCCGGTGCACACGGGGCTCACCACCGATCCCGCCGCCGAGACGGAGCGGTTGCTGGAACTGCTGGTGAGGTAATGGATCACACCCGCGCCGTGTGGCGTTGACACCGGGTGCCAGGGCTTCTAGCGTCACGTCTGTCGAAGGTACTAAGCGGTCGCTCACCACTCGGGCGCATCCGGACTTTTCTTCAAGGGCGAGGAGAAACAGCAATGTCCACCACTGAGCAGCGGGTCGCCGTGGTCACGGGCGCGGCGCGTGGCATCGGCGCCGCCACCGCCGTACGGCTGGCCGCGGAGGGCCGCGCGGTCGCCGTCGTCGACCTCGACGAGGCCGCCTGCAAGGACACCGTCGAGAAGATCACCGCGGCGGGCGGCAAGGCCGTCGCCGTCGGCGCCGACGTCTCCGACGAAGCCCAGGTCGAGGCGGCCGTCGCCCGCATCGCGCAGGAGCTCGGCGCGCCGACGATCCTGGTCAACAACGCGGGCGTGCTCCGCGACAACCTGCTCTTCAAGATGACGGCGTCCGACTGGGACACGGTCCTCAACGTGCACCTGCGCGGCTCGTTCCTGATGACCAAGGCCGTCCAGAAGCACATGGTCGACGCCGGCTTCGGCCGTGTCGTCAACCTGTCCTCCTCCTCGGCGCTCGGCAACCGCGGCCAGGCCAACTACTCCGCGGCCAAGGCCGGTCTCCAGGGCTTCACCAAGACCCTCGCCATCGAGCTCGGCAAGTTCGGCATCACCGCCAACGCCGTCGCCCCCGGCTTCATCGCCACCGACATGACCGCCGCGACCGCCGCCCGGGTAGGCATGGGCTTCGAGGAGTTCAAGGCGGCCGCCGCCACCCAGATCCCCGTCGCGCGCGTCGGCGAGCCCGACGACATCGCCAACGCGATCGCCTTCTTCACGAACGAGGCCGCCGGCTTCGTCTCAGGCCAGGTGCTGTACGTGGCCGGCGGACCGCTCGACTAACGGCCACCAGGGAGCACTAGGAAGCACTGGGGATCACGACATGACTGAACTGCCCGCACTCTCCGGCAAGGCCGCCCTCGTCACGGGCGCCAGCCGCGGCATCGGCTACGGCGTCGCGGAGGCCCTCGTCGCCCGCGGCGACCGGGTCTGCATCACCGGCCGCAACGAGGACGCCCTCAAGGAGGCCGTCGACCGGCTCGGCGCCGACCGCGTCATCGGCGTCGCCGGCAAGGCGCACGACCTCGAACACCAGGCCGCCGCCGTCGAGCGCACCATGGAGGCCTTCGGCCGCCTCGACTTCCTGGTCAACAACGCCGGTACGAACCCCGTGTTCGGGCCGATCGCCGACCTCGACCTGGACGTGGCCCGCAAGGTCTTCGAGACCAACGTGGTCTCGGCGCTCGGCTTCGCTCAGCGCACCTGGCACGCCTGGCAGAAGGAGAACGGCGGCGCGATCGTCAACATCGCCTCCGTCGCGGGCCTCTCGGCCTCGCCCTTCATCGGCGCCTACGGCATCAGCAAGGCCGCGATGATCAACCTCACCCAGCAGCTCGCCCACGAGTACGCGCCGCGGGTGCGGGTCAACGCGATCGCCCCGGCCGTGGTGAAGACGAAGTTCGCCCAGGCCCTGTACGAGGGTCGCGAGGACGAGGCGGCCGCCGCCTACCCGCTCGCCCGGCTCGGCGTCCCGTCCGACATCGGCGGCACCGCCGCCTTCCTGACCTCGCAGCAGTCGGACTGGATCACCGGTCAGACCCTGGTCGTCGACGGCGGCATCTTCCTCAACGCCGGCGTGGGCTGATCCCGGCACGGGCCGCTCTCACCGTGGCCTGAATTCGCCCTCGACAGGGGGGCCGTTTCGACAGAAGCGGCCCCCCTGTCGACGTCCGGGAGTCACTCGCTGCGATGACAACGTCGTCACTCCGGAAGTGATCAAGAACCGTGCGAGGGCGCGGGTTCACGGGCCCCAGGGCTGCGGTATGGTCTGCCAACCCTTGGCATGGCAGATCGAGGAGCGTGCGCGTGTTCAACCGGAACCGATCCTTGCAGCAGATGGCGGCGATCGTGTCCATATCCCTGGTGGCCGGATGCAGCCTCCTGGGAGAGGAGAGCTCCGACGACGCCGGACCGATCGTCGTGGGCACGACCAGTGCGCCCAGCACGCTCGATCCCGCCGCCGCCTGGGACGGCTCCTGGGAGCTGTTCCGCAACATCTACCAGACGTTGCTGAGCTACCCCAACGGAGCGACGAGCCCCCAGCCGGACGCCGCGAAGTCCTGCACCTTCACGGACGCCACGAGCCGCACCTACAAGTGCGAGCTGCGCGAGGGACTCAAGTTCTCCAACGGCGACCCGCTGGACGCGAAGGCCGTGAAGTACTCGATCGACCGGATCCGGACGATCAACGCGGCCACCGGACCCAACGGCCTCCTGGGCAGCCTGGACAGCGTCGAGACGAAGGGCGCCGCCGAGGTCCTCTTCCGCCTCAAGGAGGCCGACGCGACCTTCCCGTTCGTGCTGGCCACGCCCGGCATGTCCATCGTCGACCCCGACGACTACCCGGCGAAGGGCCTGCGCAAGGAGGACGGCATCGTCGGCTCCGGACCGTACCGCCTCCAGTCGTACGACGAGGGCAAGCAGTCCGTCCTCGTCCGCAACGACAACTACAAGGGCCTCGCCGAGCGCAAGAACGACGCGGTGACCATCCGCTACTTCCAGGACTCCGGCGAGATGGTCAAGGCCCTGCGCGGCCACGACATCGACATCACCTACCAGGGCCTCGCCGCCGACGACATCGTCGCCCTGGACACCAAGAGCGCCGCCAACGAGGGCCTCCAGCTCATCGAGGGCGCCGGCAGCAACATCAACTACCTGGTGTTCAACCCCAAGGACCCGTGGTCCGACAAGCTCGCCGTGCGCAGGGCCGTCGCCCAGGTCGTGGACCGGGCCGCGATCGCCCACGAGGTCTACAAGGACACCGTCGAGCCGCTGTACTCCATGGTCCCCTCCGGCCTCACCGGACACACGACCAGCTACTTCGACTCGTTCGGCGAGCCCAGCAAGGCCAAGGCGCGCGAGATCCTGACCAAGGCCGGCATCACCGAGACCGTCCCGCTCACCCTCTGGTACACGACCGACCGCTACGGCTCCGACACCGCGCTCGAGTTCAAGGAGATCAAGCGCCAGCTCGACGCCTCCGGCCTGTTCTCGGTCACCCTCAAGAGCCGCCCCTGGAACACCTACGTGGTCGGCTACCAGAAGGGCGAGTACCCGGTGTTCGGACGCGGCTGGGCCCCCGACTTCCCCGACCCGGACAACTTCGTCGCGCCCTTCGTCGGCGACCAGAACGCGCTCGGCACGCCCTACCCGGCGAAGGAGATCACCCAGGTCCTGCTGCCCCGCTCCCGTCAGGAGAGCGACCGCGCCAGGGTGGTGCAGGACTTCGAGGACGCCCAGCAGGTCCTCGTCGAGGACGCCCGGCTGCTGCCGCTGTGGCAGGGCAAGCAGTACCTCGCCTCGTCCGAGGACGTCTCCGGCGGAGAGCGGTCCCTGGACCCGTCGACGATCATGATGATGTGGGAGCTCAGCCGCAAGACCAGCTGGTGACCTGCGCCCGACCGGTCCCCGCGACCGGTTGTCAGTGGTCGCCTGTAGGTTCTGTGCTCTGCAAGTGACCGCACGACACAAGGACGTTGACGTGACCGACATCGCCATGCTGCCCGAGTCCTGGCGCGGGGTTCTGGGCGACGAACTCCAGCAGCCCTACTTCAAGGAGCTGACGGAGTTCGTCGAGGGGGAGCGCGCGGCGGGTCCCGTCTATCCCCCGCGCGAGGAGGTCTTCGCCGCGCTCGACGCCACGCCGTACGAGCGGGTGAAGGTCCTCGTCCTCGGCCAGGACCCGTACCACGGCGAGGGCCAGGGGCACGGCCTGTGCTTCTCGGTGCGCCCGGGCGTGAAGATCCCGCCGTCCCTGCGCAACATCTACAAGGAGATGCACGCCGAGCTGGGCACGCCGATCCCCGACAACGGCTACCTGATGCCGTGGGCACGCCAGGGCGTCCTGCTGCTCAACGCGGTCCTCACCGTCCGCTCCGGCGAGGCGAACTCGCACAAGGGCAAGGGCTGGGAGAAGTTCACGGACGCGGTCATCCGCGCCGTGGCCGACCGGCCCGACCCGGCCGTCTTCGTCCTGTGGGGCAACTACGCGCAGAAGAAGCTGCCCCTCATCGACGAGACCCGGCACATCGTGGTCAAGGGCGCCCACCCCTCGCCCCTGTCGGCGAAGAAGTTCTTCGGCTCGCGCCCGTTCACCCAGATCGACGCGGCGGTCGCCCAGCAGGGCCACGAGCCGATCGACTGGACCGTCCCGAACCTCGCCGACCAGGCCTGACCCGCCCCGCACGCCGGTCCTGCCGCCGGGCCGGTTCCACCGCGGACCGGCACGGTGCCGCCTGACCGCGATCGCGGACACCTGCGGCTAGCGTCGTCGCAACGACGCAAGGAGGCCGAGGGTGGCGGAGCGACAGGGGCAGACGGTGCCGGACGCCCTGCTGACGCGGATCGGGCAGGTCGTGATGCTCCACCACGGAGGAGACCGCGAGGAGGCCCGGCGCAGGCTCCTCGCCCTGTGGACGGAGATCGGCGAGGACGGCGCACCGCTGCACCGCTGCACCCTCGCGCACTACCTGGCCGACACCCACGACGACCCCTCGGACGAGCTGGCCTGGGACCTGCGGGCCCTGTCGGCGGCGCAGGAGCACGCCGGCTCGGTCGAGGTGCGGGCCCTGTACCCCTCGCTGCATCTCAACCTGGCCGCGGACTACCTCAAGCTCGGCCGCGCCGAGGCCGCCCGCAGCCATGTGCGCAGGGCACGCACGGCCGCCGTGGCGCTGCGCGACGACAGCTACGGGGACGGCGTCCGCGCGGCCATCAGCAGGATGGAGCTGCGCCTCGGCGAGGGCCGCGGCGAGTCCGGTGACGCGGGCCGGGGCGGGCGCGAGGGACACGGGGAGTGGGACCGGGAGTGGTGAGACCGGCGCGGCGCACCGCCGGCACGCAAGCCACCGGAGGAACCGGCAGCACGGAAGGGACCGAAGGCACGGAGGGCGCCAAGGCGCCGGCCCGTGGTCCCCGGCGCCTCCCGGGTCTCTCGCCGCCCACTCTCACGGCCCTCTCTCACCGCCCGTAGACCTGCCCGCAGGCCACCGCCTCCGGACTGTCGCTGCGCCAGCCGCCGTACCGCCGGCCGAGCCCGCACACATCGGTGTTGCGCCGGACCTCCTCCTCCACGTCGGGGATCCGCACCCGCGGCTGCCCGTGCCGCCGGCCGCGCTCCGGACCGGTGGCGGGCCGGTGCCGCGGGCGGGTCCACGGCGCGGGCGGCCGCTGCGCGCCGCCGCCGGCCCCCGTGACCGGCGCGGACCGCCGCGGTGCCGGTGCGGCCGGTCCGGGCTCGCGGGGCGGCCCGACCCTCTCCAGTGCCTCACGGGCCGGCGCCTGCACGACCTGCACCTCGGTCCTCCCCTCCGGCCGCGGCACGGACGGCTCGGACGGTGTCACGGCCGGTCCGGGGGCGGCCGGATGATGAAGGGTCATGCAGCCCGTGAGGGCCGAGACGGCCACGGTGACCAGGAGCGCTGCGGTAGTCGTCGTTCGATGCACGCGCGCCACTCTGGCGGTTCCGTCCGCCCGGGCGACACCGCAGGGACGCAGGTTGCCCCGCACGGGTGATCCCGTACCCCTTACGAGTGAAGAAGGCGGTCCTGTGTTGACGTCGGTCGCCGGTGGCGCCGCCGGCACGCCCCCGGACCGCGTCGGCACGTCCTTTCCCCGCCACCGGCGGGCCGCCGTCCCGGGAACGGCCCGTATGCTGCCGTACAGAGCAGACCGGACGGGTCGCGCGGGCGTGCGGACAGGACGGTCAGGGCGACAGGCAGTGAGGGAGCACGCGTGAAGGTCGGCTGCATCGGACTCGGCGACATCGCGCAGAAGGCGTACCTGCCGGTGCTCGGCTCACTGCCCGGCATCGAGCTCCACCTCCAGACCCGCACACCGGCCACCCTGGACCGGGTCGCCGACACCCTCCGCCTGCCCCGCGCACAGCGCCACCTCGACCTGGACGCCCTCCTCGCCACCGGGCTCGACGCGGCCTTCGTGCACGCGCCCACGGCGGTCCACCCCGACATCGTCGCCCGGCTGCTCCGGGCCGGCGTACCGACCTACGTGGACAAGCCGCTCGCCTACGAGCTCGCCGACTCCGAGCGGCTCGTCACGCTCGCCGAGGAAAGCGGGGTGTCCCTCGCCGTGGGCTTCAACCGGCGCTTCGCCCCCGGCTACGCGCAGTGCGCCGACCATCCCCGCGAGCTCGTCCTCATGCAGAAGAACCGGGTGGGACTGCCCGAGGAACCGCGCGCCATGATCCTCGACGACTTCATCCACGTCGTCGACACCCTGCGCTTCCTGGTCCCCGGCCCGGTCGACGACGTCACCGTGCGGGCCCGCGTCGAGGACGGACTGCTGCACCACGTCGTCCTCCAGCTCGCCGGACAGGGCTTCACCGCCCTCGGGGTGATGAACCGCCTCAGCGGATCCAACGAGGAGATCCTCGAGGTGTCCGGCCAGGACTCCAAGCGCCAGGTCGTCAATCTCTCCGAGGTGATCGACCACAAGGGCCAGCCGAGCGTGCGGCGCCGCGGCGACTGGGTGCCGGTGGCCCGCCAGCGCGGCATCGAACAGGCCGTCCTCGCCTTCCTGGACGCCGTACGCGCCGGCAAGGTGCTCAGCGCCCGGGACGCGCTGGCGACTCATGAACTGTGCGAGCGGGTGGTACGAGCGGTGCGGGAGCTGTCCGCCGCAGCCTGACCGCCCGCGCCCCCTCGGTGAGGCCGAGCGCCATTAGCACCAGCAGCGCCAGATGGACCGGCCAGTCGCCGTACCGGACGTAGGGCGTCACACCGTCGGCGAGCGGCACGCTGAACACGGCCGCCGTGCTCGCGTCCGTCCCCAGCCAGGAGCCCACCCGCCGGCCGCTCGGGTCGTACACGGCCGAGACACCGGTCAGCGTCGAGTGCACGAACGACCGCCCGGTCTCAGCGGCGCGCAGCGCGCCCAGCGAGGCGTGCTGCGCCGGCGCCCAGCTCTGCTGGAAGGAGGAGGTCGAGGACTGCGCGACCACCACGTCCGCGCCGTCCTCGGCGAGATGCCGGCTCATGTCGGGGAACGCCGTCTCGAAGCACACCATCGGCCCGATGCGCAGCCCGGCCCCCGCGTCCATCACGACCTGCCCCGTGCCGCGCCGCCGGTCCTCCCCGGCCGCCTTGCCGACCGAGGTGGCCCAGCCCAGCAGCGAGCGGGCCGGTATGTACTCGCCGAACGGCACGAGCCGCATCTTGTCGTACCGGTCGCCGGTGGGACCGCCCGCTCCGACGAGGATCGAGCTCTTGTAGATCCCCGGCCGGTCGGAGCGCCGCGCGTCGACGTTCACGAGGATGTCGGCGCCGGTCGACCGCGCCAGCGCCGCGATGCGCCGGGCCAGGTCGGGCCGGTCGGCGAGGTCGTAGCCGACACTGCTCTCGCCCCACACGATCAGGTCCACGTCCTGCCCGACCAGGCGCCGGGTCAGCTGCTCCTCGCGGTCGAAGCGCCGGTCGGGCCCGTCGATCACGCCCGCCTGCACGACGGCGATCCGGGTCTGCCCCTCGGTCTCGGGCCGCGGCGACCACACCCAGGCGGCCGAGGCGGTCGCGGCGGTGGCGACGAGACCGGCCATGGCGGGCCCCCGGGAGGCGGGGACGCAGACCAGGACCGCGGCCGACACGTTGACCGCCACCACCAGGAAGCTCAGCAGCCACACCCCGCCGACGGAGGCGAGCCGCAGCGCGGGCTCCACCTGCCACTGACTGGCGCCCAGCATGCCCCAGGGCCCACCGAGCCCCTGCCAGGACCGGACGAGCTCGATCGCCAGCCAGGCCGAGGGCAGCACCAGCAGCGCGGCCCACACCCGCCCGCGCCCCGGAACGGCCCCCTCGGCCAGGAACCGGCGCACCAGCCACGCCCACGGCGCCCACAGGGCGCCCAGCAACGCGGCTATGACCAAGGTGAACACGTTCAGGCTCGGCAGCAGCCAGTGGTGCATGGCCAGCATGAAACCGAATCCGCCGGCCCATCCGTCGTACGCGGCCCGTCCGGCCGTGGGTGCGGAGCGGGCCAGCAGGATCCACGGGACGAGCGCGAAGTAGGCCCACCACCACAGCGCCGGGGCGGGGAACGCGAGCACGGGCAGCGCGCCGGCGAGGGCCGCGACGGCCGTACGCCGCCAGGGGGAGGTGAGCCAGTCTCCGAACGTCTTCATACGGCACCTCCTTACCCGCGATGGGTGCCTTCAGTGTGCGCGCACCGGACGATCTCCGACAGAGCACGATCCGGCCCGCCCGGCGCTACCGGGACACCCCGCCCGCCGCGCGCGCGGGACCCCGTCCGTTCAGCCGGGCAGCCGCCGCCACTTCTCCCGGACCACCACCTCGCGCACCCGCCATCCCTCCGGCGTGCGCAGCAGCGCGAAGCCGTACCGGCCGCCGCAGACGAAGTCCGGCGCACCGGCCGCCGCGTCCTGCGCACCCTCGGCCAGCCGCATCGGATTGACGTAGTCGGCCTGGACCCGGGCCGTGTCGCCCGTGTCGTGCTCCAGGACGCCGAAGCTCACCCGCCGGTTGACGATGAGGTGCTGCCGCATCGCGAACAGCCGCATGGTCTCCGCGAGCCACGAGGCGACGTCCCCGGCCGCCCCCTCGATACCGCCGGCCGACCGGTAGTCCGCCCGCCCGTCCGGCGTGAACAGCCGCCGGTACGCCGTCCAGTCACCGTCGTCGACCGCCACCGCGTAGTCGGTGACCAGCCCGTCCACGGCCAGCCGGTCCATCACGGCTGCGAGCTCCACACGCTGCGTCATGGCCCGAGTGTTGGGCACACGGGCCGCACAGCCAAGATGCGTGCGCTCATCGATCCGGCGTCTACGGTCCGGGACGCGCCCGCCCGCACAAATTCGGTGGCCGCGCGGCCACCCGGACGGCCAGGCTGCTCCCGTGAACGACCCGAACACGACGACGAGCCCGAACGACACGAGGAACCCGCAGGCGCCCAGCACCCCGCCACCCGTCCCCGACGAGCAGGAACCCAGGTTCCGCGTCCGGGCCGCCCACACCGGCTCCACGATCACCGTCTACCAGGCGTACCGCCCGAAGATCGGCAACCCGGCAGCCCGCAACGGCCGCTTCCCTCCGTCCTGGAGCCGGGAACGCATGACATGGATCAAGCCCAGTTTCCTGTGGATGATGTACCGCTGCGGGTGGGGCACGAAGGAGGGGCAGGAGACCGTTCTTGCCGTGGAGATCGGCCGGGAGGGCTTCGAGTGGGCGCTGCGGCACGCCTGTCTGTCGCACTTCGTACCCGAGCTGCACACCGACCGCGACGAGTGGAAACGCCAGTTGAGGCGGGCTCCGGCGCGGGTGCAGTGGGATCCGGAGCGCGATCTGCGGTTGCAGCCCCTGCCGTACCGGTCGTTGCAGCTGGGACTCGCGGGTGAGGCGACCGTGCGGTACGCGGACGAGTGGATCGTCGGCATCGAGGATGTGACACCCCTGGCACGAGAGATCCACGCCCACGTACAGGCCGGCGAACTGGACCGAGCCGCCGCGCTGTTGCCCCGGGAGCGACCGTATCCGCTGGCGGAGGACGTGCTGACGCACCTGCGGCGGTAGGTGGTTCGCCTTGTGTTCAGGGCACCGTCCGCGGGGCCGGCCCTCCGCACGGACGGGTCGTTCGGCGGCGTCGAGTGCGGGGCGACGGCCTTCGCTGCGGGCTGCGTACTGTGGCCGCGTGCCCTTCTTCGCCTTCCACGACACCGAACGCTTTCACGGCGAGCCGGAACCCGGCCCCGGGGTGCGGGTGTCCTTCATGCCCGACGAACCGGCCGCTGCCCGTGAGCGCGGTACGCGTACCGGACGACCGTCCGACCTGCCCCCGGTCGGTAACGAGGGTCTGATGGTGAACGAGATCGCCACGGACGTCCCCCGGTGGCCGTCCAGCCTGTGGCGCGTGGCCGATCTCGAACCGATGCGGCCGATACCGGCCCACCGGTGGATCCGGTGCCGCGCCTTCACCGTCACCGAGCAGGTCCCCGCCTGGCTGGTCGCCGGACCGCACGGCGAGGCCGTGGAACAGGTGATCACCCTGACCCGCGCACTGACCGGCGCCCAGGCCGAAGCCCTCGCCGCGCTGCCGGACGAAGGCGAGGACCCCCTGAAACGAACCCTGTGGGCCCGCTGGTCGCGGAGGCACCACAGCGGCTCCCCGGTCGGATGCGCCCTCACGACCCTCCACCGGGTCGTCGCGGAGGCCGCCCGCCAGGTGGGCCCGCACCTGTTCGGTCCGGACGAGGACGACGGGGTCGAGGTGCTCGAGGATCCCGCCTGGCTGAGTGCCTTCGGCGCGGCGTACGCGGCCGCACTGGCGCTCGGCGCCCCCGACCTGCTCGCGTCCGAGGAGAACGCGGTGCTCGCCCGCCGCTGGACCACCGTGTTCGGCACACCCGACGTGCCCGGACAGCAGCCCGCGTGAAGTCCACGACGCGCTCCGCCGGAGTGCGTTACGTGCGTGAGCCGCCGTCGCCGTCGGCCGAAGGCACGTGGGGGATCGCCGAGGTGGGGTCGAAGCCCGCGAAAGCCAGGCCGATGACGAAGCCCGCCACCTCCTCCGGTTGGCGGACGCGGTCCAGTCCTCCCAGGGTCGCCGGAATGCCGCCGACATCACGGACCAGTTCGCCCACGACGTCCAGCGCCGCCGGGTCGTCGCCGCACATCGCCACGGTCACGGCGGGGCGGCCGTCCTGCGACGGGGCCGTCCACCGCGCGGCGGGGAAGAGATGGAACGCCTTCACCACCCTTGCCCCTGGGGCGAGTTCGGCGATCCGCCCCGCCATGGACTCCCCGTTCCCGGTGAGCAGGGTGCCGACACCGTGGGTCACGGCGTTCGTGGGATCGATCAACGGCGTCCCGTCGAGCACGCCGTCCGCCGCGCCCACCGATCCCAGGACGTCCTCGACGCCGTCCGCCGATCGCCACGTCGTGCCCGGCACGCGCCAAGCCCTCGCCCAGGCCCTCCGCGAGTGTCCCCGTTCCCAGGACTTCGTCGCCGACTGCCGTCTGCGCGCGGCCACCGGCCTCTTCGCGCACACCTGGGATCCCGTCGTGCTGGCGGCCCTCCGCGAGGGCCCGCGCCGGCGCCGTGAGCTGCGCACCGCTATCGGCGGCATCAGCGACAAGGTCCTCACCGAGGCCCTGCGCCGGCTGCTCGCGTCCGGACTGCTCGAACGCCGTGCGCACCCCGAGGTCCCGCCTCGTGTCGAGTACGCCCTGACCGGCCTCGGACGGAGCCTGGTCGAGGGCCCGATGGCGGTGCTCGGCCGGTGGGCGGTCGAGCACGGCGACGAGCTCCTCGAAGCCCAGGAGCGGGCCCAGAAGCGAGCCCACGAGCGGGAGCAGGAGAGAGCCCGCGAGCGAGATCAGGGGCGGCAGTAGGGGCGGGCCGGGAAGGCGCGGTGAGCACTCCACGGCGGCCTTCTCGGAGACGCGACGAGCCGCCCCCCGGCTCGGGAGGGGCGCGACACCGTCTGGGCTATTCCACCTCTATGCCGAAGTCGCGGACGAGTTCCTCCAGGCCGCCCGGGTAGCCCTTGCCGCCCAGGACGAAGTCCCAGTCGCCGTTCGCCCTGCGGCGGAACGAGCCGAGCACCAGGGCGGTCTCGTGCGGTCGGCCGTCCGAGACCTCCAGCCGGCCCAGTTCGGCGAGTCCCGGGTCGAGCAGGCGGATGGAGGCGTCCGTGAAGCCGGAGAGGTCGGCGTGCGGTTCGACGTCCGGGTCGACGGCCGCGACGAGGACGAACCGGTCGGCCTCGGCGGGCAGCGCGTCGAAGGACACGCAGATCGCCGCCTTGTCGGGAGCGGTGGCCGGCAGGGCACGCACCGCCCCGTCGGGTGTCCCGGGGTTGTTGAAGAAGACGAAGTGGTCGTCGCTGAGGACACGGCTGCCCCGGCAGACGAGGGCGCAGACGTCCAGGGCGACGCCGCCGGTCCACGACATGCCCAGGACGTTGTAGTCGTCCGGCAGCCGGGTGTCCGGCGGCGAGGACGTCCGCTGCGCCGGGACCTGCCGGCCGTTCCCGCCCAGCCGCCCGCGCAGCCCGTGGCGGTGGAGCAGGTCGACGAGCTCGGTGCCCGGCACGAGTTCCAGCGGCTTGCCGTTGGCGAAGGTGTGGGAGCCCGGTCCGAACCCCGACGTCGTCACGAGGACGCCCTTGTTGGCTCCGGTGTCCTGCACGGTGCCGTACAGATCGCGCACGGCCGTGGGAGGCACCGTGTTGCGGTAGCGCTTCACCTGCACGACGATCTTGCCGCCCCGGATCGGCGCCGGATCCAGTGCGTCGACGTCCACGCCGCCGTCGTTGGAACGCTGGGTGGTGACGGCCTGCATGCCCATGGCGCGGAAGAGATCGGCCACCAGGTTCTCGAAGGCGATCGGGTCCATGGCGAACAGGTCCGGGTCCTCGTCGTCGCCGTGTGCGACGACCCGGTTGCCGACCTCCTGCGGGCGCCTGCCCGGCCGTACCGGGGTCAGCTGGTCGGGGCGGGCCGAGAGCTGTCCGCGCAGCGCGTCGGCCAGGCAGCTCACCGCGTCCACCTGCGCCAGGTGCAGCTCGGCGAAGGCGGAGCGCGAGGCCATGACGGTCGCGAGGAAGATGTGGCCCGGCCGGCCCGTCGTGGGGTCGTGCCCGTCGACGAACCCGTTCAGCGCCACGGACTCCAGCGCGCCCAGCTCGTCGGCGGCGAACAGTTCGTGCAGGACGAGCAGTACGCACTGCGCGAGCACCTCCCGGTACAGGGCGCGGCGCTGGCCCACCGGGCGGGGAGTCTCCTTGTCCTGGTCGGCCGTGGTCAGATAGCGGACGGCCTTGATCTCCGGCACGACGGCGCAGGCGGGCAGTTCCCAGTCGAGCACCAACTGCCCCGCCGCCGGGTCGTAGGCCGCCGTCACCTGGCGCGGGAAGTCCTGCGGCCATGCCGTCGAGGCGTACAGGGCGGCGGAGAAGTACTCGACGACGGAGTCGGGGTCCCGCCGCCGCACACCGTCGGTCGTGGCGACGACGCCGGCGTTGTGCTGCCGCACCTCGGCCAGCTGGGCGTCGGCCCACTGCTGGTACTCCCGCTGTTAGGCGGCGAGTTGCTGCTGCCGTCCGGCCTCGGCGGCCTGGGCCGCCTGCCAGTCCCGTTCGAAGCGCGCACGCGCCTCGGCCTGCGCCTGGGTGCGGCGGCTCGCCGTCCAGCCGCTCTGTGCCTGGTACTGGTTCTGGTCCGGCATGGGCACGGGCTGCGCCAGCGGACCCGGAGCGAAGGGCTGCACCTGCTCGGGCCGTACCAGTGAGGCGGCCCGGAAGGCGGGAGCCCGGCAGCCCGAGGCCAGCAGACCCTGCAACGCGGCGACCTGCGCGTCCAGTTCCTCGGTGCGCCGCAGGGCTTCCGCCTGCCGGTACTCCCGGTGGCTCTGGACGGCCCGCCGCTGGTAGGCCCGGGCCTGCTGTTCCTGCTGTCTCCTCCGTCTGGCCTCGGCGTCCTGCTGGCGCTGCTGCTGCCGTTGCATCTCGGCCCAGACCCCGACGAATCCGGTGGAACGACGACTCATGTGCTGCATGCCCTCCCCAGGACGCCGGCAGCCGAAGAACACCTTGGTTGTCCCCGCAACCAGGTGTGACGGGACGACTCTATCCAGCGATCGCCGTCCCGCACATCCACCCGGCAAGGGCAGTCGCCGGAAGCATCCACGCAGGTCAAGTGACCGATGGGTAACTCCGGTGGGCGGTGTCAGCCGACGAACTCCGTGAGGTCGATGGCGTGCACGCGCAGCGGAAAGCCGTACTCCGGGTGCGTGGTCTCGCGCTCCGGGGTCATGCCGAGCTTGCGGCTGACGTTCTCCGAGGCGTCGTCCTGCGGCCGGACGATGCTGATCACCCGCTCGATGCCGCGGTCCTGGAGCGCGAACTCCAGTGTCGCGTGCGCGGCTTCGGAGGCGTACCCCTGGCCCCAGAACTGCGTTCCCAGCCGCCAGGCGATCGCCACCGACGGCATCACCTCGGGGAGGAACTCAGGCATCGTCAGGCCCGTGAAGCCGGCCAGTTCGCCCGAGGCCAGCAGCTCGACGGCGAAGAGGCCGAAGCCCTCCTCGTCCCACTCCTCCTCCCACCGCTCGACGGCCTCCGCGGTCTCCTCCAGGTCGAGGACCGAACCGTCGCCGACCCAGTGCATGACCCGCGGGTCCGCGTTGATGTCGGCCAGCGGCACGAGGTCGTCGTCGTGCCAGCGGCGGAGGAGGAGACGGGGGGTACGGATCTCGGTCATGGTGCTCATCCTGCCTGCGGCGGGACCCTCACGGGTAATCGGCCGCCGGCGTCGGCCGCCGGCCGCCGGCTTCCGGGTTCAGGCCCCAGGCCCCCGGCCTCCGGTCTCCGGGTTCCGTCTCGGCATCCCGGACTCCTGGCTCCCGGGCCCGGCTCCCCGCTCCCGGGCCCGGCTCCCGCTCCCGGACGAGGTTCCCTCAGCTGTCGGTGCCCGTACCCGTGCCCGTGCCGGGGTCCTTGGGCGGGCGGCGGGAGATCTGTTCGCGTGCCGTGTGCCAGCGTGACCTGGTCTGCTCCATCACGCTGTCCCACTGCCGGCGGACCTCGTGGTCGGACGGGCGGTGGCCCTGGCGGATCCTGGTGAGCTCGTCCCGTACCTCGCGCCCCAGCGCCGACGAGCCGACCATGACCAGCATGGCGGCGAAGAGCGCGGAGATCATCGCGAAGACGGCGCCGACCACTCCGTACCGCGTGGCGTAGGAATTGAACAGCCGCGGCAGGTAGACGGCCGCGCCCACCGCGTAGACGACCGACAGGACGGCGGCGGTGATGCCGAAGGGCAGGAGGTCGGACCAGGCGACCCGCTTCGCCGACAGCACCCGGCCGCTCCACACCAGGAACGCGGCGGTCACCGGCACCTCGCACACCTTGGCGACCAGCCCCAGCTCGCCCCCGTCGAGGAACGCGGTGAGCGCGGCGGTGCACAGGGCGTAGCCGGTGAGGCCGAGGATCCACATCAGGCCGTTGCGCGTATTGCGCACACTCAGCGGGGCCAGTTCCCAGGTCTGCTCGATGAGCCGCTGCGCGGCCCGGGCGAAACTGAGCACCGAGATCATCAGGAACACGGCCCCGAAGACGCCCACGCTCGCGCCGGTGCCCTCGGTGGGGGAGAACAGGGAGCCGACCGCCGTCGCGCCGGCGCCGGTGAGGTGGTACCGGTCGATGATCCGGTCGGCGACGTCGTAGTCCACGAAACTGCCGGAGACGACGCCGATGAGGACGGACAGGGGGACCAGCGCCGTCAATGCGCTGGAGGCCAGCGCCATCGATCGGTCGAACCCCACGATCTTCTGGAACCGGTTGACGACGCGCAGCGCGAAGGCGGGACGCAGCCAGAACGTCAGCGTTCTGACGAGGCGCTCACGATTGATCGACGCCGTCCTGTCCTCCACGAAGATCGTGACCGATGGGGCGACGCGAGCGTAACGGGACGGCCGCGAGCCGCGTCGGTACGACACGGGAGGGGGTGGGCGGGGCGGCCCGCCGGTACGCCGACCGGCCGAAAGGCGCGGCCTCAGGCCGCGGTGACGACCTCGCCGCGGATCGCGCGCGCCCACTCCACGACCAGCAGCTCGTACTCCGCCCGCTCCTGAGCGGAGAGCGAACCGCCCGCGCGCAGCCAAAGGGCCCGGATCCGCTCGTTTAACTCGGCAGCGGACCGCACGGAACCAGAGAGCTCAGGGTTGGGGGACATGAGCCAAGCGTAGGCGCAAGCTCTGACACTGCGCCACCGGACGGCTACGCGTGCGGATATGGGGTTGGTCACGGTTGATCGATCAACTGCGCTTTCCCCGTGGGGCGTTCGCCGGGCGTGGGTCGGTCCATTGCCGGGGGCCCGGCGGGGGAGCGGCCGTCAGCCCGCCGACTCCGCCGCGTGCGGGCTCAGGGAGCCGGTCGCCACCAGGGCGATGATCACGATGCCGAGCATGACCCGGTAGTAGACGAACGGCATGAAGGACTTGGTGCTGATGAACTTCATGAACCACGCGATGACCGCGTATCCCGAGGCGAAGGCGATCACGGTCGCGAACATCGTCGGCCCCCACGCCACGTGGCCGCCCTCCACCGCGTCCTTCAACTCGAAGACACCGGAGGCCAGTACGGCCGGGATCGCGAGCAGGAAGGAGTAACGGGCCGCGGCCTCCCGCTTGTAGCCCATGAACAGGCCGCCGCTGATGGTGGCGCCGGAGCGCGAGACGCCGGGGATGAGCGCGCAGGCCTGGCACAGGCCGAAGATCAGGCCGTCCTTGACGCCCAGGTTCTCCAGGGTCTTGCGCTGCTTCGGCGCGCGGTGCTTGCCGCCCGACTCGTCACGGGCCGCCAGCCGGTCGGCGATGCCGATCACGATGCCGACGACGACGAGCATCGTGGCCGTCACCCGAAGGTCGCGGAAAGGGCCCTCGATCTGGTTTTTGAGCGTCACGCCCAGCAGGCCGATCGGGATCGATCCGACGATCACCAGCCAGCCCATCTGGGCGTCGTGGTCCTTGCGCAGCGTCTTGTCGAACAGCGACCGGCTCCACGCCGAGATGATCCGCCCGATGTCCTTGCGGAAGTAGATCAGCACCGCTGCCTCCGTGCCGATCTGGGTGATCGCGGTGAAGGCGGCGCCGGGGTCCTTCCAGCCGGAGAACGCGGCGGTCAGTCGCAGATGCGCGCTGGAGGAGACGGGGAGGAACTCGGTCAGCCCCTGGACGAGTCCGAGGATGAGGGATTCAAACCAAGACATGAGGTTACGGAGTCCAAGTGCCGATCGGAAAGGGGCGACGGCGACGGCAGGCCCGTCGCGCGCGGTGATCCGGTGATCAAGTGTGTTCCGGGGGAAGCGTAGCGGGCCCGGGTGACAGCCCCGCCACAGGGGCTTCGCAGCCGCCCCTCGGCCCTCCCTGCCGACGCCCCCGCAGCCGAGGTCCTCGATGCCGAGGGCCCCGTCGCAGCCTCTGCCGACGTCGTCGATGCCGGCGTTGCCGACGCAGCCCCCGCCGGCGCTGCCCCCGCCGGCGCTGCCCCCGCCGGCGCTGCCGACGCCGGCGTTGCCGACGCCGGGGATGCCGCCGCCAAGGCCGATGTCCCCGACGCCGAAGACCTCACGCCGAGGTCCCGCCGTCCCCGCGCCCGGGCCCGGGGGGCGTCCACGGTGCCGCCGGCCCCGAGGCGGGTCAGCGTGCTGCGCCGCCGAGACGGTGTGGGCACGAGGCCCGCCCGCACGTGCCGAGCGCCGTGCGGTCCTGCCCGCCCGCACGTGCCGGGTGCTGCGGGGTCGTCCTGCCTGGCTGTGCACGCAGTGCACTGTGGGTTCCCCCACTGGCTGTGCAGCACGTGCGTGGTGGGGTCCGCCTCCAGCGGTGCGCGCCGGGCGCCGTGTGGTCCGGCCTGACTGTCCGCGCCAGGTGCTGTGAGGTCTCGCCCGGCGTTACTTGCCGGGTACTCAGGGTTCCGTCCCCAGCGGTACGACACGAGCGTGGCGGATTCCGCCCCTAGCGGTGCGCGCCGGGCGCCGTGTGGTCCGGCCTGACTGTCCGCGCCGAACGCTGTGCGGTCCCGCCTGGCTGTGCCGCGCAGGGCACTGTGGGTTCCGCCTCCAGCGGTGCGCGCCGAGCGTGATGGCGTCCCCCCCCCGGCTGTACGTCGAGGACGTGGCTGGGGCCGCCCTTGGCGGTACGTGCCGGGCATCGTGGGGATCCGCTCGCAGCCGTGCACACTGCTGCGGGGCCCTGCTGTGCACGGCAGCCCGAGGTTGCCCCGCCCTGCGCCGCGCCGCCAGGTTGCCCCGCGTACGTCGGCCCGCGAGGGTGCCCCGTCGTGCGTTGCGCTGCGGGGGTGACCCCTTGCTCGCCGCGCTGCGAGGTTTCTCCCGTCGTGCGCCGCGCCGCCAGGCTGCCCCGCAGGGCGTCGCGCGGCCGGGTCGCCCCGTCGCTTGCCGCGCTACGAGGTTGCCCCGTCGTGCGCCTCTCTTGCGGGGCGCACCCCGTACAGGCCGCGTGCGCCCCCTCCACCCGCGCCGGGCCGCGGGCGCTCCCGCAGCCCGAGAGCCGCGCGGGGTGCCCCTGAAGCGGGAGCGCCGCGCGGGGCGCCCGGCGCGGACCCGCGCAGCGTGCCGTGCCGCGTGCGGTGGGCGGGGGCGCTCGCCGTGGCCGCCGGGTGATCCGCCGCGTCCGCGGTGCGTGCGTCCGCCGTGGACGCGGAGGTGTTCCCATGGTTGACCGGCCGCCCGGCCGCCGCATACTTTGCTGCTGATGGGAAAGCGCTTGCTGCCTGTGCGGGCTGCATGCTTCCCCTCGGTTGCTGGCCCGCCCGGTCGTTCGGCCGTACGTCGGAGGAGTGCTGATCACGCCCATGCCCCCATCCACTCCGCCGCCCGGCGCGCTCGACGGCCGCCGTATCCGGGCCGCCATCGTCGGCCTCGGCGCCATCGGGCGAGGCTCCCATCTGACGGCCCTGCGGCAGCTCACCGCCGAGGGCGAGACCGAGGTCGTGGCGGCCGTTGACATCGATGCCACCGCCGTGGAGGCCTTCTGCGCGGAGAGCGGGGTTCCGCACGGGTACACCGATCTGGAGCGCATGCTCGCGGAGCAGCGTCCCGACCTGGTGACCATCTGCACGCCGCCGACCCTGCACCGTGAGCAGAGCGTGACCGCGCTCCGGGCCGGCGCCTGGGTGTGGTGCGAGAAGCCGCCGATGCCGACCCTCGCCGACTACGACGCCGTCGAGGCGGAGGAGGGCGAGGCGGCCGGACCGTACGCCTCGATCGTCTTCCAGCACCGTTTCGGCTCCGGGACGCGGCACGTGAGGGCACTGCTCGCCGGGCAGGCCCTCGGGCGGCCGCTGGTCGCGCACTGCCAGACCACCTGGTACCGCGACATCGCCTACTACGCGGTGCCCTGGCGCGGTCGCTGGGAGACCGAGGGCGGCGGTCCGGCGATGGGGCACGGCATCCACCAGATGGACCTGCTGCTCGATCTGCTCGGCCCGTGGAGCGAGGTGCGCGCGATGGCCGGGCGGCTCGTGCACGACGTCGAGACCGAGGACGTGTCCACGGCCCTGGTCCGCTTCGAGAGCGGGGCGATGGCGACGGTCGTCAACAGCGTCCTGAGCCCCGACGAGGTCAGCCGCATCCGGATCGACTGCGAGCGCGCCACCGTCGAGCTCACCCACCTCTACGGCCACGCCAACGCCGACTGGCGGATCACCCCGGCCCCGGATGTGCCGGACGACACCGTGGCGGCCTGGCGGGACTTCGGGGCGGACGTCCCGAGTTCCCACCTGGCGCAGCTGCGGGAACTGGTCGCGAGCATGCGCGCCGGGCAGCGGCCGCGCAGCAGCGGCGCGGACGGGCGCACGAGCCTGGAGCTGATCGCCGCCCTGTACAAGTCGGCGTTCACCGACGCGACGGTACGGCGGGGCGAGATCGGACCCGGGGACCCGTACTACACGGCCATGCACGGGGGCGCCGCCGGCTGGGCCCCGGCCGCCACCGCCTCGGACACGGTCGCGGACACCTCCACGGGTGCGGGCACGGGCACCGCCACGGGCGTGGTCCCCGGCGCGGGCGCGACCGAGGCGGGGGTACCCGCGTGAGCGGCGACCTGCGCATCGTCCACGCGCAGGGCGACCGGGTCACGGTGACCGACCCGGGCACCGGTGTCGAACTGCTCGCCTACGTCTACCGGCCGGAGGCCGCCTGGGAGGCCCCGAGGCCGTACATCCACCCGCTTCGGACCCTCGCCGGCGACGTCGTCACGGACTACCGGCCCAACGACCACCGCTGGCACAAGGGGCTGTCGCTGACCTCCTCGCACCTCTCCGGCGCGAACCTGTGGGGCGGCAACTCGTACGTGCACGGCGAGGGGTATCTCGAACTCCCCGAGCGGGTGGGCTCGATGGCGCACGCCGGCTTCGACGAGCTCTCGGCCGAGGGTGGCCGGGTCGTCATCGCCGAGCGGCTGACCTGGCATCCGCACAGCGGTGAGCTGTGGGCGGAGGAGGCCCGCCGGATCGAGGTGCACGACGTGGACCCGGACTCGGGTTCCTGGGCGCTGACCTGGTCGAGCGCCGTCACCAACCGCCGTGACGATCCCCTGCGGTTCGGCAGTCCGACCACCGCCGGGCGCGAACTGGCCGGATACACCGGGCTGTTCTGGCGGGGCCCGCGCGCCTTCCGGGACGGCCGCATCATCGGCCCGCAGGGCGAGGGGCCCGGGCTGATGGCCTCGCAGAGCCCCTGGCTCGCCCTCTCCGGCGAGCACGACGGCACCGACGGTCACGCCACCGTCGTCTTCGCGCACGCCCCCGAGAACGACCACCGCGGCGCCCGCGGGACGCACCCCGCCCACTGGTTCGTCCGCAACGAGCCCTTCGCGGGCATCGCCCCGTCCTGGGCGTTCTTCGACGAGCTGGAGCTCGCCCCCGGCGACACCCTCGACCGCCGCTACCGTGTCGTGGTGGCCGACGGGGCCTGGGAGCGGGAGGAGATCGCCGGGTACCTGGAGGCGCACCCTTGGTGAGCGGCTTCGGGGGGCTGCCCGGCGGCGTCGCCGTCTCGCGGCTGCGGGTGTACGACTGGCCGGGCGCCGACGGCCTGCGCGGCGGAACTCCCCATCTGCATCTGACGTGTTCGGAGGGGTACGTCGTCACGGGCGGGCGCGGCGCGGTGCAGACCCTGACCTCGGCCGGCTACCAGGTCGCCCCGCTCGGACCCGGTACGGTCGCCTGGTTCACGCCGGGCACCGTCCACCGGCTGGTCAACGACGACGACCTGCGCATCACCGTCCTGATGCAGAACAGCGGTCTGCCGGAGGCCGGTGACGCGGTCCTCACCCTGCCGCCGGAGTACCTCACCGACTCCGCGACGTACGCGGCCGCCACCGTGATCCCGGCCGGCGCTCCGCGGGAGGAACAGGCCCGCTTCGTCCGTGCCCGGCGGGACCTCGCGCTGGAGGGCTACCGGGCGCTGCGCGAGGCATCGGACGGCCCGGCGGCCCTGGCCGCCTTCCACCGGGCCGCCGCCGCGCTGGTGGAGCCCCGGCTCGCCGAGTGGCGCGAGCGCTGGCTCGGGGGCGCCCTGGCGGCGGCGCGGGCCACGGGGGAGCAGCTCGGCCGGCTCTCGGCCGGCGACGCGTCCCATCTCGCCGAGGCCGCCGTACGCGCCGAGGAACCGGCTGCGCGGGAGAAGTTCGGGATGTGCGGATGGCTGGACACCTACGCGGTGCAGTGACCTCCGTGTTCCGTGACCGGGTGGGGCCCGCGCCGAGGCTCAGGCCGCCGAAGGGCCCGTGACCGTCCATCCCGGGGCCTGCGGGTGGGGGACCAGGTCCTCGTGGCGCACCTCGTGGCCGCAGGCCGAGCAGTTCACCACCGGGACGAGGGTCTGGCCGCAGTTGTGCTCGAGCACCATGGGGCGGTCCTCCTTGTTGAGGTGGCGGTCGCCCCACGCCATCAGCGTCATCAGGACCGGCTCCAGTTCGAGCCCCGCCGGTGTGGGCCGGTACTCGAACCGCTGCGGGCGCTCGCTGTAGGCCCGCTTGGCCAGGATCCCGGCGTCGACCAGCCGGCGCAGCCGGGTGGCCAGGATGTCGCGTGGGGCGCCGATGTTGCGCACCAGCTGGTCGAAGCGGCCGTTCCCCAGGCAGACCTCCCGAAGGACGAGCAGCGAGTACTTCTCTCCCACCAGGGCGAGCGCGTCGGCGATCGAGCAGGGGCGCGGGTTCTTGGAGGCGGCCATGACGACGAGTCTAGGGGAGGGTTGGAAAACCGAACCCACAGGGTTGGATTTCCCAACTTGCAAGACTAGGGTGAGTCCAGATTTCCTACTCACCGGTAATCCCCGCTGCTCGTGCTCGTCATGGAGGCCCCGCACATGCGTGACGCAGTCATCGTCGAAGCCGTACGCACCCCGATCGGCAAGGGCAAGCCGAACGGCGCCCTCGCCCACGTCCACCCCGTCGAACTCCTCGCCCACACCCTGCGCACCCTCGTCGACCGCTCGGGCGTCGACCCCGCGCTGATCGACGACGTCATCGGGGGCACCGTCGACCAGGTCGGCGAGCAGGCCATGAACACCACCCGCTACGCGCTGCTCTCGGCAGGGTTCCCGGAGACGGTCCCCGCGACCACGGTCGACCGGCAGTGCGGCTCCTCCCAGCAGGCCGTGCACTTCGCGGCGCAGGGCGTCATCTCCGGCGCGTACGACCTCGTCGTCGCGTGCGGGGTCGAGTCGATGAGCCGGGTGCCGATGTGGTCCAACGTGCCCGAGGGCAAGGACCCCTTCGGCCCCGGAGTCGCCGCGCGCTACCCGGAGGGGCTCGTCCCGCAGGGCATCAGCTCCGAACTCATCGCCGCCAAGTGGTCGATCACGCGGGAGCAGATGGACGCCTACGCCGTCTCCTCGCACCACAAGGCCGCGGCGGCGTGGGAACGCGGGCTCTTCGACGCCGAGGTCGCGCCGCTGGACGGCGTCTCGCGCGACGAGTGCGTACGGCCCGGGAGCACCCCGGAGATCCTCGCCGGCCTGCGGTCCGCCTACTACGACCCGGCCTTCGCCGAGCGCTTCCCGCAGATCGAGTGGAACGTCACCGCGGGCAACGCGAGCCCCGTGAACGACGGCGCGTCGGCCGTGCTGATCACCTCGGGCGAGACCGCCGACCGGCTCGGGCTGCGCCCGCTCGCCCGGCTGCACAGCTTCGCCGTCACCGGCTCGGACCCGCTGCTCATGCTGACCGGCGTGATCCCGGCTACCGAGAAGGTGCTGCGCCGGGCGGGACTGCGGCTCGACGACATCGACCTCTTCGAGGTCAACGAGGCGTTCTCCAGCGTCGTCCTCGCCTGGCGGCAGGAGACCGGCGCCGACCTGGCCAAGGTCAACGTGCACGGCGGCGCCATCGCGCTCGGCCACCCGCTCGGCGCGAGCGGTACCCGGCTGACCACGACGCTCGTCCACGCCATGCGGGAACGCGGCGCCCGCTACGCCTTGCAGACGATGTGCGAGGCGGGCGGACTGGCCAACGCGATGGTCCTGGAATCCGTATGACGGCCCCACCGACCCGGGCCGCCCGCCGACGGGCCCGCGGGGGCCTGTGACGGTCCCGTGCGGGACGGCCTCGCGGGGCGGAGAGGTCGTAGGCGGCGTGGCCCCGTGACGGCGTGGTCGTGGGACGGGCCCAACCGCCGAAAGGCCGTCACGCGCCGAGGCCGTGAGCGGCGGGCTCGCGGGACGGCGAGGCCGCGTGCCGGTCCCGCAGGCGGTGGCCGCCGGAACCGTCGGGACGGCGGACCGTGGGACGGCCCGGCTGTGGGGCGGTCCCGTGGATGAGGGGCGTCGGTCGGTGGAGTCATGTGGGCGGCGGACCCCCGGACGGCGGGGCCGCAGGCCCGGGGGCGTCGTGCGGGGGCGTGAGCCTGGATCTGCGGTCGCTCGGGGTTACGGGCGGCGCAGGTGGTGGCGTTTGCGCCAGGCCACCGCCGCGCCGATCAGCGCCGGCAGCATGATGCAGGCCATCGCGATCAGGAAGGCCGGCGAGGTGGGGGAGGAGGCGCGGGCGCCCGCGACGACGTACGCGGCGGTGTTCGGGACGGACCCCACGGCCGTCGCGACCAGGAAGGACGGCCAGCCCATGCGGGAGACGGCGGCGCAGTAGTTCGCCGCCCAGAACGGTATCCCCGGGAAGAGCCGCGCCGCCAGCATCGAGCGCATGCCGTGCCGGCTGAGCTGGCCGTCCGCCGCCTTCAGCAGCCGCCCGCGCAGCAGGGGGCGCAGCGCGTCCTGACCGAGCAACCGCCCCAGTCCGAAGCTGATCCCGGCCCCGAGCACGGTGCCCGCGAGGGCCGCCGCTATGCCCCACTGCGAGCCGAACAACGCCCCCGCGGCCAGGTTCAGCAGCGGCCGCGGCACGAACGCCACGGTGCACAGGCCGTACGCCACCGCGAAGACCGCGGCCGCCGAGACGCCGCCCAACTCCGGTGGCCAGCCGTCCGCGAGGAGCTTCTGCGGCTCGAAGAGCAGCACGCTCGACGCGGCCGCCGCCAGCAGCACGACCAGCAGCGCGAAACGCGACCAGGGCGACAGGAGCACTCTCGTGCAGCGCGCGGCGAGCCCGGTGGGTCCGGCGGCCGACGCCGTGACGGACGCGATGACGGGAACGGTGTGGGGCACGGGAGCCGGCGCGGGGACGACGAGCTCCATGGCGGTGGCCCGGGGAGAGGCCGTGGCGGTGCCCCCAGAGCGGGTGGTGGCATCGAGCATCCCGCGACACTAACCGACGCATGTGTGTGATCGCCGTATGGTTCGTCTCATGACCGTCACAGGTGCGGAGCCGGACGGCGCGCCGGACAGCGTTCTCGCCGATCTCGTGCTGGAGCGGCTGACGACCGCGTACGGCGGCGCGGCCGATCCCGGCCGGGCGGCGGCCATGCGGGCCTACATGAAGGACGTGGCCCCCTTCCTCGGCCTGCCCACCCCCGCCCGCCGGGCCCTGTCCCGCACCGTCCTGGCGGGCACCGCCCGTCCCGAGGAGCGCGACTGCACGGCGGTCGCGCTGCGCTGCTGGGCCCTCCCGCAGCGCGAGTACCACTACTTCGCCGTCGACTACCTGCGCCGGTACGCCCCTCGACTGTCGTCGGCGTTCCTGCCGGTGGCACGGCGGCTCGTGACCACGATCTCCTGGTGGGACACGGTCGATCCGCTGGCCGCGCACGTGGTCGGCGCCCTCGTCGCCGCGGACCCCGGTCTCGGCGCCGAGATGGACGCGTGGATCGCCGACGAGGACCTGTGGGTCGTCCGCACCGCGCTGCTCCACCAGCTGCCGCGCAAGGAGCGCACCGACGCCGGCCGTCTCTTCCGGTACTGCCTGCGGCAGTCGGGGCACCGGGACTTCTTCGTCCGCAAGGCCATCGGCTGGGCCCTGCGGGAGTACGCCAAGACCGACCCGGCGGCCGTCCTGGCCTTCGTCACCCGTGAACGCGACCGCTTCGCCCCGCTGACGGTGCGTGAGGCGCTCAAGAACGTCGGCGATCCGGCCGCCCGGCCGTCCGGGAGCGCCACGGCCGGGTGAGGCCGCCGTCCGGGTCCGGCGAAAACCATTCGACGCCGAACGACCCGTCGGCGATGATCGTGACCATGTTCCGGTACGCCTTCCTCCTCACCGCATCCGCCGTCGCGGATACGCCGAAGGCTGCCGTCCCGCTCCTCGTGGCCGCTGTCGACGGCGCCCGAAGCTGACCCTCTCCGGATCGTCCGGCGGACCCCGCAGGGGGAGGGTCGGCCAGGTTCCCGGGGTCCCCGCTTCCTACGGACACGCTTCGAGGTACAGCCATGCCCAAGACCGCTTACGTGCGGACCAAACCACACCTCAACATCGGCACCATGGGGCACGTGGACCACGGCAAGACCACCCTGACCGCCGCCATCACCAAGGTCCTCGCCGCCCGCGGCAGCGGCACGTTCGTGCCGTTCGACCGCATCGACCGGGCCCCGGAGGAGGCCGCGCGCGGCATCACCATCAACATCGCCCACGTCGAGTACGAGACCGACACCCGGCACTACGCGCACGTCGACATGCCGGGGCACGCCGACTACGTCAAGAACATGGTCACCGGCGCCGCGCAGCTCGACGGGGCGATCCTCGTCGTCTCCGCGCTCGACGGGATCATGCCGCAGACCGCCGAACACGTCCTGCTGGCCCGGCAGGTGGGTGTCGACCACATCGTGGTCGCCCTCAACAAGGCCGACGCCGTGGACGACGCCGAGCTCCTCGACCTGGTCGAGCTGGAGGTCCGCGACCTGCTCACCGAGCACGGCTACGGCGGTGACTCCACGCCCGTCGTCAGGGTGTCGGGCGTCGGGGCCCTGGCCGGCGACCCGCGCTGGACGGCGTCCGTCGACGCGCTGCTCGACGCGGTGGACACCTATGTGCCCATGCCCGAGCGGTACGTGGACGCGCCGTTCCTGCTGTCCGTGGAGAACGTGCTGACCATCACCGGCCGCGGGACGGTCGTGACCGGTGCCGTGGAACGCGGCAGGCTCCGCCTGGGGGACCGGGTGCAGGTGCTCGGCGCGGACGTCGAGACCGTCGTGACCGGCGTCGAGACCTTCGGCAAGCCGATGGAGGAGGCGCAGGCCGGGGACAACGTGGCGCTGCTGCTGCGCGGAGTGCCCCGCGACGCCGTCCGGCGCGGACACGTCGTCGTGGCGCCGGGCAGCGTGGTGCCCCGGCGGCGGTTCACGGCGCGGCTCCATGTCCTGTCCGGCCGGGAGGGCGGGCGTACGACGCCCCTGACGACCGGCTACCGGCCGCAGTTCCACATCCGTACGGCGGACGTCGTCGGGGACGTTGACCTGGGAGGGGCGGCGGTCGCCCGGCCCGGCGACACGGTCGACGTGACCGTCGAACTGGGCCGTGAGATCCCGCTCGAGCCCGGCCTCGGCTTCGCCGTCCGCGAGGGCGGACGGACCGTGGGCGCGGGCACGGTGACCGCCGTGCTGTGAGACCGGGCCGACCCGGCCGGCGCCCGCCGTGAAGAGCGGCGGGCGCCGGCCGAAGCGTCCGCGGCAGCGTCCGCGAGGGCCTCCGGGGCGTGCGCGGGCGGGTGCAAGGGCGCGGGCACAATGGGGTGGTGAACGACGAGTCCCTGCCCGTCTCCCGCGCCGTCGACCACGGCACCGCCAAGCTGATGCCCGACGTCGACCGGGAGCGGGCCTGGCTGCTGACCGTCGACGGGGCGCCCCAGTCGTACGTCGACCTGGACGAACCCACGCACCTGGAGTTCGAGTACGCACGGCGCCTCGGGCACGTCCTGGACGTCCTGGCCGAGCCGGAGCGGCCGCTGGACGTCGTGCACCTGGGCGGTGGCGCGCTCACCCTGCCCCGGTACCTCGCCGCGACCCGGCCGGGTTCCCGGCAGGACGTCGTCGAGTTCGACCGCGCTCTGCTGGAACTGGTCGCCGAACACCTGCCGGTCCCGGCCGGCGCGGGCGTCACGGCACACGCCGCGGACGCCCGGGCCTGGCTGGAAGCGGCCCCGGACGACTCGGCCGACGCGCTCGTCGCCGACGTCTTCGGTGGCTCCCGCGTCCCCGCCCAGCTGACGTCCGTGGCCTACGCCCGGGAAGCCGGACGGGTCCTGCGCGCCGACGGCGTCTATCTGGCCAACCTCGCCGACGCGGCGCCCTTCGGTTTCCTGCGGTCCCAACTCGCCAACTTCGCCGAGGTGTTCGAGGAGCTGCTGCTCATCGCCGAGCCCGCGGTCCTGCGCGGCCGACGGTTCGGCAACGCGGTGCTCGTCGCCGCGCACCGCCCGCTCGACGTGAGCGCCCTGGCCCGCCGCACCGCCTCCGACGCCTTCCCGGCGCGGGTGGAACACGGCCCCGCGCTGCACCGCTTCACCGGCGACGCACGGCCGGTACGGGACGAGGACGCCGTACCGTCCCCCGAACCGCCCGAGGGCGCGTTCGGCATCGGCTGAGCGGCCGGGCCGCGGCGACGCGGTGAGCGGCCGGCACGTGCGCGCAGCCGGCACCGGACCGCGCTCGGCCCGGACCAGGTTGCTGTGAGCATCCGCCCAGTCGGCAGATATATTTCGTAGCTCGATATATGCTCGACACATGACCAGACAGAATCCGCCCCTGACGGAACCGCAGTACTTCATCCTTGCTGCGCTCATGGACGGTCCGTTGCACGGTTACGGCATCATCAAGGCTGCCGAGCAGGCCACCGACGGGCGGCTCCGGATCGCCGTCGGCACGCTCTACGGGGCGCTGGAGCGGATGGAGCGGGCCGGGCTGGTGGCCGCCGGCCATGAGGAGATCGTGGACGGGCGGGCGCGGCGCTACTACCGGCTCACCGAGGACGGCACCGAGGTGCTCGGCCGGGAGGCGCTGCGGATGCAGCAGGCGGCGGCCGTCGTCATCGGACGCTCGCGGGACGCCGGAGCGGCCCCGGCATGAATCGTCTGCTGCTTGCGGTCTATCCCGAGCCCACCCGTTCCCGGCAGGGAGAGGAGGTGCTGGCCTGCCTGTCCGAGGCGTATCCCGGCCGCTCCTGGCCCCCGCCGCGGGAAGTCGCCGCCCTGGTGCGCGCCGGGGTGCAGGCCCGCGCCCGGGCCGTCGTCGACGACACGGCCCGGCCGTGGTGGCTGGACGGCATCCATCTGGCCGCCCTGGCCCTCGCCGCGCTGGCGCTGGTCCCGTACTTGCAGGATGTGTGGCACTGGGCACTGCACATCGACCCCGGACAGCACGCCATCGCCTTCCGCTTCTCCGGCTGGTACCCGTGGGCCGAAGGACCCACGCGCATACGGCTGCTGCCCTACGGGCTGCTCCCGCTGGGCTGCCTGATCGCTCTGCTGCGCGGCAGGGCGTGGATCGCGCTGCCGGCCGCAGCGGCCATGATCTGGGCCGGCGCCACGACCCACGGCCGCACCCTCTTCGGCGACGAGGGCAAGGCGGGCTTGAGCTACTACGGGTTGGGCACCCCGATAACCGCCCGTGACCTGGCGCTCTCGGGGACACTGTGCGCCGCCTGCGCCGTGCTGGCGCTCTGCCGACCCGGCCGTCTGCGACGCCGCTCGTACCGTTGGCTGGCCCCCGTCGTGCTCGCCATGTTCGTGGCCGGGGGCCTGCACATCATCTCCGTCAGTCCGACTTTCCAGCGCGGCTTGTTCGTCCTCGAGGTCGCCGCGCTGCTGGGCGCGTGGGCGGCGACGGCCGCCACCGGCGACCACCGGTGGCTGATCCCCGTCGCGGCGGTCGCGATCGTCCGCACGCAGGCGATCGTCGTCCAGCCGGACGCGTTCATGCAGTCCTTTCCGGACCTGGTCGTCCTCATCCTGCTGATCGCACCCCTCCCCGCCCTGGCGATCACCGCCCAGCGCCGACAGGGGCAGGCACTCGCCGAATAGGAGCGGACCCCCGGTGGGCCGGCCGAGCCCGGCGGCCCACGTCGTGCCGCAGGACGTGCGTGACCGAACTCCCCCCAACGGAAGAAACAGAGCGATGACTCAGCACGATTCTCCGTCCCTGCCCGCGCACCGTCCGGGGGCCTCGAGGCAGGCCCCCGAATCCCCCGACGACTCCGGGCCGTCGCGTACGACACGGTCGTGGGTGCCGGCTTTGCAGTACACCCTGGGGTTCCTGACGGTCTACCTGCTCGCCATCTGCACCCCGTGGGGGCAACGAGCTGAGAACGCCCTGTTCGGTCTCGGTGAACAGGGCGGCGAAGAAGCATGGTTCTACCCCCTGTCAGGATCGGCCTACGGCTCGACGCCCCTGCCGCCGCTGGAATTGAGTGCCAAGCCGACCCTGATGGTGGGCCTGGTCGTCATCGTCGTCCTCACCCTGGTGCGGCGGTGCTGGTGGCCGGGGTGCGCGGCACTCGGGGTCGTCATTCTCACGACCGGAGGCAAGGAGGTGCTCAAATCGATCCTGCCCCGCCCCGATCTGGTGGGCGCGCCCGAGAATCTCCTTGATCAGGGGTTCCCCAGCGGCCACACGGCCATCCCCGCCGCGCTGACCCTCGCCGCCGTCCTCGTGGTTTCCCCCCGCGTCCGCCCCTACGTCGCCACGGCCGGGGTGCTGTGGCTCGCCTGCATCGCCGCCTACAGCGCGACCAACGGCGGCCACCGGCCCAGTGAAGTACTGGGGGCGACACTGCTGGCCTGTGCCTTTCACGGCCTTGCGACCTGGCTGCTGCCGCCGTCCGCCGCACCGGGCGCCACGCGAAGCCCCAGGGCGCTGCCCGCCATCACCCTGACGCTGGCATTGGCCATCGCCCTCGTTGCCGGCGCACGGAGCGACACCCTCACAAGGTCACTGGTCTCCGCGGCGACGGGCTTCATATGTGCGGCCCTGGTCTGGTACGCCGCGATCGTGCGGCCCGCACGCGCCGCACGCCGCACACGCCCCGCGCTGGGCTGACCACCCGGCCGGCTCCGGGCGGCAACCGGACGGCCAGAGTGATCACGTGGCTGAACGAGTGCAGGTCCGGGAGAGGTGATCCCGCCATGCCGACGACCGGCGCCCACGCGCCGTCGTCGACAGGGCGAACGTCGCCTGATGCGGCACTAGTTCTGGGTCGGCGTCCCGTGCAGCCGTACGGTGCTGAGGATCTGCATGATCGTCGCCTTCGGCAGCTCGTCCTTCACGCCCTTGGCCCCGTACAGGTTCCACGACACGTAGTCCCCGTTGGAGTTCTTGAAGCCGAACGTGATCGCCTTGCCGTCGCTGTCGCACTTGCCCTTCTGGGGCGTGTTCGTCGACTGGGCCCAGGCGTAACTGCCCTTGACGCCCGAGGCGGTGGTGAAGGCGGTCGCCTTCTTCTCGAAGGTCAGACTCTTCTTGTCCGGCTCCGTGTAACCGCCGAAGACCCACCACGCGGGCGTGTTGATGGCGATCTCGTCGGTGCTCTTCGCGCCCTCGGCGCCCTTGCTGCCCACGACGGCCAGCGCGGTGTCCTCGGTCTTGCCGTCCTTGTCGGAGTCCGTGGAGCACCACTTCGACTTGAGCTCGGCCGTACCGCCCTGGAGGATCCGGTCGTAGCCGTCGGACTTCGACTTGTCCTCCCACTCGAAGCCCTGGCTGAGGGTCGGCGACTGCACCTCCCAGTCGGCCGGCACGTCGAAGGCGATGCCCCACTTGGGGTTCACCACGACCTTCCAGCCGGCGACGGTCGGCTTCTCCGTCTCGTTGCTGCGCGGGTTGTCGTCCGTGCCGGAGGACTCGGAGGCCGAGGCGGACGCGGAGACCGACGGGCTCGCACTGCCCTTGCTCACGTCGGCCGGGTCGTCGTCGTTCCCGCCCAGCACCAGGAATCCGGTGACTCCGGCGGCCACGACGACGGCCGAGGCCGCGATGATCGCGACGAGCTTCGTCCGGTTGCCGCCGCCCGTGCCGCCCCCGCCCGGCGGCGGCGTGGGCGCTCCCGCGGGCGACGGGGCGCCCCACTGCGGTTGCTGCCCATAGGGGTTGGGCTGCTGCTGGTAGCCGGGTTGCTGATACGGGTTCGGCTGCTGGTATCCCGGCTGCTGGTACGGATTGTTCTGCGCCTGCGGGTTCTGCTCTCCCCCGGGCGGCTGCTGTCCTGGCCACATGGCCAGAAACACTAGTGCCGTCCCGGACACGATTCGGTCACCGCCCCTTGTCAGGGACGTACCGAAACCGGTCCCAGGCGGTCGGAACCCGCGAACAGTGCCCCGGATCTTCCGGATTGCGGGCATCCGGTACCCGCGTGCGGCGATCGTCACACCGGTCTGGCCAGCCGAAGCTACTCGCAGGTAACCTCGGGGGCATGAGCGCAGACCAGATGTCCATCGGCGAGATGCTCGCCGCCACGGTTCCCATGGCGCGGACCCTGCACCTCGAGTTCCTCGAGGCCGGTCCGGAGAAGGCCGTGGTCGCCCTGCCCGACCAGGGCGAGTTCCACAACCACGTGGGCGGCCCGCACGCCGGGGCGATGTTCACGCTCGGTGAGTCCGCCAGCGGCGCGATCGTCCTGGCCGCGTTCGGCGACCAGCTCTCCCGCGCCGTGCCGCTCGCCGTCGGCGCCGAGATCGCCTACCGCAAGCTGGCCATGGGCACGGTCACCGCGACCGCCACCCTCGGGCGCCCGGCCGCCGAGGTGGTCGCGGAACTCGACGCGGGGGAGCGGCCCGAGTTCCCGGTCGCGATCGAGATCCGCCGTGCCGACGGGGCCGTGACCGGCGAGATGACGGTGGTCTGGACCCTGCGTCCCAACAGCTGAACGCCAGACGCCGGGCACGGCCCTGCGGCGACTGCTTCCGCCGGGCGCACGGCGGCACCGGACCGGTGCCGCCCCGTCCCGCGTCACCCCTGACGGGCCCGCCCGCCGCGCTTCCGTCCCTGTCGCGCGGACCCCGTGGCGGCCGTCGGTCCTCTGCTTCTCGGCCGACCCCGCTTCCCGCCCGGCGTGCCCGCCCGCCGATGCTGCACCGTCGGTGCCGCCCGTCGAGGCGCTCGGCATGCCAGGGCGGTCGGTCGCCGAACCAGGCGGGTGGGCCGCGGGCCGTGGGTCGCGGGCGGTCAGGCCGCCAGTCGGTCCTGGCGTGCCGGTGCGGCGCCGTCCGGCAGGGCGGCCACGAACTCCTTCAGCCAGGCCGTGAACCCGGGGCCCAGGTCCGGCCGGTCGCAGGCCAGGCGGACGACCGTGCGCAGGTAGTCCGCCTTGTCGCCGGTGTCGTAGCGGCGGCCGGAGAAGACGACGCCGTGCACGGTGCCGTCCGCCGCGAGTTCCTGGAGGGCGTCGGTGAGCTGTATCTCGCCGCCGCGCCCGGGAGCGGTGCGCTCCAGGACGCCGAAGACGGCCGGGTCCAGGACGTAGCGGCCGATGACCGCGTACCGGCTGGGCGCCTCCTCGCGCGCGGGCTTCTCCACCAGGCCGGTGACCCGTACGACCCCGTCCTCGCCGGACGGTTCCACGGCCGCGCAGCCGTAGAGGTGCACCTGTTCCGGCGGGACCTCCATCAGGGCGACCACGCTGCCGGCGTACCGGTCGCGGACCTCGAGCATCCTGCTGAGGAGGGTCTCCCGGGGGTCGATCAGGTCGTCTCCGAGCAGGACGGCGAACGGCTGGTCGCCGACGTGGTTGCGGGCGCACAGCACCGCGTGACCGAGGCCCAGCGGGTCCCCCTGGCGGATGTGGTGGATGTCGGCGAGCCGGGCCGGGTCGCGCACCGCGTCCAGCCGGACGGTGTCTCCCTTGGCGGCGAGCGCCTGCTCCAGCTCGAAGGCGTGGTCGAAGTGGTCCTCGATGGCGCGCTTGTGCCGGCCCGTGACCATCAGCACGTCGTCGAGGCCGGCGGCGGCCGCCTCCTCGACGACGTACTGGATGGCCGGCTTGTCGACCACCGGCAGCATCTCCTTCGGTGTCGCCTTGGTGGCGGGCAGGAACCGGGTGCCGAGACCTGCTGCCGGGACGACCGCTTTGCGGACGCTGCGTGGGGAGGTGGAGTGGGGGGCGCTCATGCGGATCAGGGTGTCCCACGGGGATGGGAGTACGCCGGGAGTCACCTCTGAGCTTGCTGTGGGCGTTCCCCGCGGCCGGGAGACCGGCGCCGGAGCGGGCAGGAGCCGGAGAGCGCGTATCCCATCGGGCTTTGCCCGCGCGCGAGTTGGGACGGGAAGTCACGGGGATTTTCGAATGCGGGTGCGGATACCGCCGGTAACTTATCTGAAATTACCGCACTTTGAACTTGGGTCACTCGAACTCCTTGTTTCCTGTGAGGCGCGTGTGCGAAGGTGAGCCTCCCCTTACGGACGGGCCGGTTCCGGCCAACGTGCCTGGTCGGACCAAAGGTACGCACCAATCCGGCACCGCTTTCCGACACCGTGGTTTTCCGTGCCGCTCGCTGGCTTGGAAGGAAATGGTTCCGTGCAATCCCCCAACCCCCCACGACCGCCCTACCCGCCCCGCCCCGGCTGGATCCCCGGCGCGTCCGATCCCCGGCTCGCCGCCCTTCTGGCCGCCCGGCCCGTCGACGCCGACGCGCGGACCGGCGCGGTGGCGCTGCTGTTCGCCCGCCACTGGCGGGCGGCCCTCGATTACGCGACCGTCTGCCTGGCCGGTGGTGAGGACACCGCGCGGCTCGTGGCCGCGGCGGCGTTCCACGACGTGCTCGGCCGGCTCGAGGACGGCCGCACCCGTGGCGCCCTGCGTCCCCAACTCCTCGTCGCCGTACGCGAGACGGTCCGGGATTGGGCCGGCGCCGACACGGTGGCGGACGTTCTGCCGGAGCTGCGGAAAACCGTCGGCGGCCGCGGACTGCGCGCCGCGCGGCCGGTGACCGCCGAAAGGCGGCAACTCGCCGAACGTTCTTTCCAGTTGCTCCCGGCCGCCTCCCAATGCCTGCTGTGGCATACCGAGGTGGAAGCGGACCCCCTTTCCGTACCGGCCGGTCTGTCGGGCGTGGACATCCTCACCGCGAAGGCCGCCGTGGAACAGGCGCGGGAGCAATTCCGGGCGGGCTGTGTCCGCGCCCACCGGGAACTCGCGCCGACGAGCGAATGCCGCTTCTACAACCGTCTCCTGGACATTCCCCTGCGCCGCGGCGGGACCCTGCTGCCGGACGTGCGGCAGCACCTCGCGCACTGCCGTTTCTGCCGGCACGCCGCCGAACAGCTCAGCCATTTCGACGACGGGCTGGACGTGCTGCTCGCCGAGACCGTCCTGGGCTGGGGTGCCCGCCGCTATCTCGACTCGCGCCCCGGACGCGCGGCCGCCTCCTCCGTCGCGGCGCCGGTCCGGCCCGCCGGACAACGGCCGCCCGCCGCGACCGGTCGGCACCGCACGACCTCGGCGGGACTGCTCGACCTGCCGGGACGGCGGCCCAAGGCGGTGCTGGTGGGCGTGGGGCTGACCTCCCTCGCGCTGCTCGCGACCGTCTTCGTGGCCAAGGGCTGGTCCGATGACAACGGTGTCCCCGCGTCCGGGGCCACCTGGGGCGCGCCCGCCGGCGGCAGCGGCGCCTCGGTCACCGGCACGCGCAAGCGGCCCGGGGGTCCCGGCGAGCCGCCTCCCTCCGGGGCGCCGACGACCGCCCCCGCGTCCCGGTCCGCCCAGGTCGCCCACGGCGCGCTGCGCGGCCCCGGCACGGACCTCTGCCTCGACACCGCGGGCGGCCGGACCCGCGCCGGTGCGGCGATCGTCGTCTCGCGGTGCGCCGGGACCGCGTCCCAGCAGTGGTCGTACGAGGGCGACGGACTGCTGCGCAGCGCCGCCGATCCGGCGCTCTGTCTGGCCGCCGACCCCGGGCGCCGGACGACCGTCCTGGGCGGCTGTCTGGTGCACGCCGGTGAGACCTTCTTCGACCTCACCGTCCGCGGGGAGTTCCTGCTGCGGCGTGACGAGGGGCTCGCCGTCGCCCGCGCGGCCGCCGGGCCCGGGGCGGCCGTCGTCGTCGTCCGCCGGGACGGGGGCGGCGGACAGCGGTGGGTGTTCGAGGCGCCCGCCCCGGGTCAGGGAGCGCCCGGGCCGGGCGGGGCGGCGCCGCCGCTCGCTCCGGACCCGTCCGGGTCCCCGCAGGCCGGGGAGGCCCCGGCGCCCGGCGACGACCGGGATCCCGCCCCGGACACCGCCCCCGCCCGGACGGCTCCGGCCTCGCCGGAGTCCGGGACCGGGACCGGGAACGGGTTCGCCCAGGTCCGGTGCTGCGGCACGGCACCCGCCCCGGCCGCCCCGGCGGACCCGGTCACCACGGTCGTCGGCGCGCTTCCGGTGCCCGGCGCGGTGCCCGAAGTGGTGACGGACGCGGTGCCCGACGTGCTGGGCAGCACCCTGGCGGACGTCACCGGTTCCCTCGGCCACTAGGCCGGTAAGGGGTCGGGAGCAGACGGAGGGGCCGCCCGGGGGGACGGCCCCTCTTCCCGTCCGTCCGCGGCCCCTCGGCGGGGGCCACCGGCACGCGGTTCCGCCCCCGCGCCTTGATGGCCGGGAGCGGCCCGGGGGCCCGGGGCCGGTCCCCGCCGAACCGGTAGGCTTCCCGAGGAACGCAAGGCTGCCCAGGGACGTCAAACGGGAGGAACCCGCGGTGCACGTGCAGGAATGGCTCGACACGGTGCCCGCGGCCGCCGTCTACGCCGTGGTCGGCCTGGTCATCGGACTCGAGAGCCTCGGCATCCCGCTGCCGGGCGAGATCGTCCTGGTCTCGGCCGCGCTGCTCTCCTCCCAGCACGGCGGGATCAACCCCGTCGTCCTCGGCGCGTGCGCCACCGCGGGCGCCGTGATCGGTGACTCCATCGGCTACGCCATCGGCCGCAAGGGCGGACGCCCGCTGCTCGCCTGGCTCGGCGCCAAGTTCCCCCGGCACTTCAGCGAGGGGCATGTCGCCACCGCCGAGCGGTCCTTCGAGAAGTGGGGCATGTGGGCCGTCTTCTTCGGCCGCTTCGTCGCTCTGCTGCGCATCTTCGCCGGCCCGCTCGCGGGCGTGCTCCACATGCCGTACTGGAAGTTCCTCGTCGCCAACGTCCTCGGCGGCATCGCCTGGGCGGGCGGCACGACGGCGGTCATCTACTACGTGGGCGTCGTCGCGGAGTCCTGGCTGAAGAGGTTCTCGTACCTGGGCCTGGTGCTGGCGGTGCTGATCGGCCTCACGTCGATGCTGATCATCAAGCGCAAGGCGAAGAAGATGCAGGCCGCTCCGCGGGAGACCGAACCGGAGACCGTACCCGTCACCGACTAGCCGCCCAAGCGTCCCTCGCGCCCCGGGCGTCCCTCGCGTCCCGGGCCGACCCCGCGGTCCGATCCGGCCCTACGCCCCGGGCCGGGTTGCAGGGCCGCGGCCCGTCGGGGCGGTCCAGGCCGCGGTGGGCAGCGCCGCGCCAGGGCGTCGGCTCGCCCGCGACCACCGGCGCGAAGCGCCGCGTTCGCGGGGGAGGAGTCCCTGCCATGGGGTGAATGGGCAGCCTCCGCCCATCGGGTCGCGCCCGGAAGAGCCGTCCCCGTGCGTCGGGTCGCCCACGCACACAGGCGTGGAGCGCCGCAGCCGCCGGGCAGCGCAGACCAGGTCGTGCGGACGGGGCGTTCGGGGGGCGGGACCCCGCGTGTCCGGGGGCGGGGCCTGCCCAGGGGGCCTACTCGTGGAGTTCGGCGTGGGCCTTGGCGAGGTCCGCGTACAGCGTGCCGTTGAGCGTCACGCCCTGGCGCTCCTCCTCGCTCAGCTCCCGCTTGACCTTGGCCGGCACCCCCGCCACCAGCGAACCCGGCGGGACCTGCATCCCCTGGGGCACCAGCGCCTGCGCCGCGACCAGGGAACCGGCCCCGATCACCGCCCCGTTGAGCACGGTCGCCCCCATCCCGATGAGGCAGTCGTCCCCGACCGTCGCCCCGTGCACCACGGCGTTGTGACCGACGGACACCCGCTCACCGATCGTCACGGGGAACCCCGGGTCGGCGTGCAGCGTCACGTTGTCCTGGATGTTGGCGCTCGCCCGGACGGTGATCCGCTCCACGTCGCCCCGCACGACCGCCCCGTACCAGACGCTCGCGCCCGCCTCCAGCGTGACGTCCCCGATGACCGAGGCCGTCGGCGCCACGAACGCCTCCGCGTCGACGTCCGGTTCCCTGCCGCCGATGCCCACGATCAGCGCCTTGTGCGTCATCACCGTCTCCTCGTGTCGGTCGTATGCCCGCACCGTACGCCACCCGGTGGGGCGAAGATCACAGGGCCGAGGGCCCTCGCCCGCACCCCGCGCTGAGTACGGTGAGCGGGTGCCGAAGCCCTGGAACACGTTCTCGTCATGGCGGCGCCGAGTGGCGCAGCGGGCCGTCCACGCGGGCTGGGCCTGGGTGCAGCGCACGGGTTCCGTGACCGCCGAGCGCCCCGCGCGCTTCCGCTTCGGTTCGATCGGCAACGGCACCCGTCTCGCCTTCCCGCTCGGCACGGTCTTCGGCGAGCCCTGGATCCACCTCGGCGAGCACTGCATCGTGGGGGAGCAGGTCACGCTCACCGCCGGTCTCATGCCCGACCTGGACCTCGGGCCCGACCCGATCCTGCGGCTCGGCGACGGTGTGGTGCTCGGCCGGGGCAGCCATGTCATCGCCGACACGACGGTCACCATCGGCAGCGACTGCTACTTCGGCCCGTACGTGTACGTCACGTCCACGAACCACTCCTACGACGATCCGCACCAGCCCATCGGCAAGCAGTGGCCCCGCATGGAACCCGTGGAGATCGGTTCGGGGTGCTGGATCGGCACGGGGGCCGTGATCCTGCCGGGCGCGCGGATCGGGCGGAACGTCGTCGTGGCGGCCGGTGCCGTGGTGCGCGGCACGGTTCCCGACCACGCCGTCGTCGCGGGGGCGCCGGCCAAGGTGGTACGGCGGTGGACCCCCGCCGAGGGCTGGCAGCCGCCGCTGCGCACCCCGGCGCCGGTGCCGATCCCGGACGGGGTCACCTCCGACCAGTTGGTGGCGCTGTCGGGACTGGACGAGGAGACGGCGGCCGCGCTGGCCCGGCTGGAGCCCTGAGGCTCCTCGGGCCCCTCGTGCCGGCGGACCGGCGCGGGTCGGAGGGACGGGGGTCGGACGGACGTGGGCCGGACCGGTGCCGGGTCAGCCCGCCGCCAGCAGCAGGGTGCCCAGCAGAGCCAGTCCCGCGCCCGCCGCCTGGAGCCCGCGCAGCCGTTCGCGCAGGAAGCCGCGCGCTGCGAGCGCGGTCACCACGGGGTAGAGGGAGGCGAGTACGGCGGCCACCACGACGGGGCCGTGCTGGGCCGCGACGGCGTAGGTGCCGTTCGCGGCGACGTCGGCCAGACCGACGAACCCGTACGCGGGCAGCGAGGTCCACGGCAGGCCGCCGCCGGGGAGGGCGGGCGTCCCGCGCCGGACGGCGCACCACAGCGCCGTGCCGCCCGCGGCCACGTTGGTCACCCGCTGCACGAACAGGGCGAGGAACAGACCCGTGACGGTGGTGGAGGCCTCGGTGATCAGTACGAACACCGTGCCGAAGCCGAGCGCCGCGACCAGTGTGAGCAGCAGGGCCTGCCGCTGCACCGGAGCGCTGCGCAGCTGCGGGCCGCCGGCCAGGACGACCCCGGCGACCGCGACCGCTGTCCCCGCGACCTGGACGAGCCCCGGCCGTTCGCCCAGGAACAGCCCGACGGAGACCGGTACGGCCACGCTCAGGGTGGCCAGCGGGGAGACGACCCCCATGGGTCCGAGCGCCAGCGCCTTGTAGAAGGAGAGCAGGGCCACCGGGCCCACCAGTCCGGCCGCGACGGCGAACCAGAGGCGGGGACCGGCCTCGCTCCAGCCGCCGGTGGCGACCACGACCGCCCCGAGGACGACCGCCGCGATCGACTGCGAGACCACGACGACGGTGAGCGCCGGCGCCCGCCGGGAGAGCAGCCCGCCGCCGAAGTCGGCCAGGCCCCACAGCAGGCTGGTGGCCAGGGCGAAGAGTGCTGTCACGAGGTCCTCGCAGTACAGTTCGGTGCACGATCGGGTGCATCACACGGTAGTTCAGGATAGTGGACCCTGTCATCCATAATAGTGGACTCCGGAGTCGCCGGGACCCCCGGAAACCCACCGGCGACGGAGGGGCCCGGGTGAGGCCCGGACGGCTCGGGACCGAACTGGACGGAATTGGACGGAACGTGTCGGACCTCGACCTGCTGACCCAGTCCTTGGCGCGCAACGTCAAGCGCTGGCGCACCGAGCGCGGCTTCACCCTCGACGCGCTCGCGGCCCGCGCCGGTGTCAGCCGCGGCATGCTGATCCAGATCGAGCAGGCCCGCACCAACCCCAGCCTCGGCACGGTCGTCAAGATCGGCGACGCGCTCGGGATCAGCATCACCACCCTGCTCGACTACGAACAGGGCCCCAAGGTGCGGATCGTCCCGGCCGACCAGGCGGTACGCCTGTGGCACACCGACGCGGGCAGCTACAGCCGGCTGCTGGCGGGCACGGAGGCGCCGGGGCCGCTGGAGATGTGGGACTGGCGGCTGATGCCCGGCGAGAGCAGCGGCTCGGACCCGCACCCGCTCGGCACGGTCGAGATCGCCCACGTCACCGCCGGTGAACTGACCCTCACCGTGGACGGCACCGACCACCGGGTCCCGGCCGGGGCGAGCGTCACCTTCGAGGCCAACGCCCCGCACTCGTACGGCAACCGGGGTGACGTCCCGATGGAGATGGTCCTGACCGTCTCGGTGCCGCCGCCCGCGCAGTGAGGGGCCGGGACCGCCCGTCGGTGGTGCGGAACCGGCTGTTGGCGTGCGGCCATGCGCGCACCCCTCGGTGACTTCGGCACCGCCGCTCCCGCCACCGACCGCCTCGACGTGCTGACCGGCCCGGTCGCCGACGCCCTGCGGCACTGGAGCGGCAGCGTGCCCGCCGAGCGGATCGTCCACGTCGACACCGAACCCGAGGGGGCCGACACGGCCGTCTTCGTGGAGCACTACGGCCGCGAGCTGCGGGAGAGGTCGGCCGACTGCGTGGTCGTCGCGGGCGAGCGGGGCGGTGTGACGACCCTCGCGGCGTGCGTCGTGCTGTCCACGACCCGCGTCGACGTCAATGGGGTGGTCCGCCGTCGACTCGACGCCCGCAAGGCCTCGTTCGCCGCGATGGACACGGCGGTGGGGGAGACCGGCATGGAGTACGGCGGCATCACGCCGATCGGGCTGCCCGCCGGGTGGCCGGTGCTGGTGGACCACGCCGTCGTCGACCTGCCGTACGTACTGGTGGGCAGCGGGCGCCGACGCGGAAAGCCCCTCGTGCCCGGCGAGGCCCTCGCCGAACTTCCCGGCGCGGTCACCCTCCCGGGCCTCGGCATCGCCCGACCCCGGGTCTCCCGTCAGGTCGTCGTGTGGTGGGCGAGGGTCAGGTGGGGGTCGTCCTCGCCGGGTGCCGGGGCCGGATCGGCGTGTACCAGCGCGGCCGTCAGGCGCGGTACGGCGTGCAGCAGGGCGTGTTCGGCCGCGACGGCGATCCCGTGGGCCTGCCGGACCGTCGCCTCGCCGTCCACGACGAGCGCCACCTCGGCGCGCAGCCGGTGTCCGATCCAGCGCAGCCGCAACTCGCCGATCCCGCGCACCCCTTCGACCTCCCGCAGCGCCCGCTCGGCCCGGTCCACCAGGGCAGGGTCGACGGCGTCCATGACCCGCCGGAAGACCTCCCGTGCGGCGTCCCGCAGCACGAGCGCGATCGCGGCCGTGATCGCCAGCCCGACGACCGGGTCGGCCAGTTGCCAGCCCAGGGCGGAGCCGCCCGCCCCCAGCAGGACGGCCAGCGAGGTGAACCCGTCCGTGCGGGCGTGCAGTCCGTCCGCGACCAGCGCGGCGGAGCCGATCGAACGGCCGACCCTCATGCGGTAGCGGGCGACCCACTCGTTGCCCGCGAAGCCGGCCAGCGCGGCCACGGCGACCGCGCCTACCTGTTCGACGGGACGCGGGTCGAGCAGCCGCTCGATCGCCGTCCACCCCGCGAAGACCGCCGACGCGGCGATCGTCAGCACGATCGCGATGCCCGCCAGGTCCTCCGCCCGCCCGTAGCCGTAGGTGAAGCGGCGGGTTGCCGCCCGCCGGCCCAGCACGAAGGCGATGCCCAGCGGGACGGCCGTGAGCGCGTCCGCCGCGTTGTGGACGGTGTCGCCGAGCAGGGCCACCGACCCCGACAGTGCGACCACGACCGCTTGGGCCACGGCCGTCACCGCCAGCACCGCCAGAGAGACCCACAGCGCGCGCATGCCACGGGCCGAGGACTCCAGGGCCGGGTCCAGCTTGTCGGCGGTCTCGTGCGAGTGCGGGGTGAGGAGGTGGGCGACGCGGCGGCGCAGCCCCGGCGCGGAGGGCGAGGAGTGGTGGTGCGGGTGCTCGTGAGCGTGGTCGTGGACGGGCTCATGGGCGTGCTCGTGATGGTGCCCCCGGTCGTGCCGGTGCCCGTGCTCGTGGTCGTGCCGCTCGCTCACGTCGGTCCCTTCCGGTGCGCCGAGGTGGACGGGTGTCCGCCCATCCCGTCATTATGTGCGTATGAGCGCACGCATGCACCTGTCATCTGCACATCATGCGCACCCGCGCACCCCCGGCGAGGAGCAGTTCGCCCTCGCCGCCGAGCTCCTCGCGCTGCTCGGCGACCGCACCCGGCTCACCCTGCTGCACGCCCTGACCACGGGCGAGGCCGACGTCACGACGCTGACGGACGTCTGCGGAGCCGCCCGGCCCGCGGTGAGCCAGCATCTGGCGCGGCTGCGGCTGGCCGGGCTCGTGAGCACCCGCAAGGAGGGCCGCAGGGTGATCTACGCGCTCTCCGACGGCCATCTGCGCCGCCTGGTGGACGAGGCGCTGAGCGTGGCGGACCACCGGCTGGGGGACGAACCCCTGCACGACTGACCCGGGGCTGCCGGGGTGTCAGCCCAGGCGGGGGATCTCGATGGCGGGGCAGCGGTCCATGACCATCTCCAGTCCGGCGGCCCGGGTGCGCTCGTAGGCCGCCTCGTCGACGACGTCCAGCTGGAACCACACCGCCTTCGCGCCCTTGGCGACCGCCTCGTCGGCCACGGCGCCCGCGAGTTCGCTGTTGACGAAGACGTCGACGACGTCCACCTCGAAGGGGATGTCCGCGAGGGAGGCGTATCCCCGCTCGCCGTGCACCGTCTCCGCCTTCGGGTGGACGGGGACGACCCGCTTGCCGAACCGCCGGAGCACCTCCGCGACTCCGTAGGCCGCGCGTGCGCGGTTGGTCGACAGGCCCACCACGGCCCAGGTGCCGCCGAGTCCGGTGAGGATCTTCCGGATCGCTGCCTCGTCGCCGTACACCGGCGGCCTCCTCGGGGTCGGAAAGGAACAGTCGTCGACCACAACAGCGCGTGCCGGGCTCTGATTCCGGTCCCTGCCTGCGAAGTCGGGCCCGCCCGCCTAGGCTCGCCTCGTGCTGCGCATCATCGACGCCCGAACCGGCCAACCCGTCGTCGCCGCCCCCGTCCGCCGTGGGCTGACCCGGGTGGAGGCCCATGCCTCGGGGTACGGGGCCGGGTCGCTGCGGATCCTCCTCGTCGCCGATCTGCTCGTCCGCGCGCTGGAGCTGGGCGGCACGCCCGTGTGGGCGCTGCTGTCGGGCGAACGCGAGCAGGCGGAGCTGAGGGCGGGGGCCACCGCCCTCGGTACGCACCCTTTCGAGGACGGCCGTGACCCCGGCGCGGGCGCCGGGGTGGGCGAGGCGCAGATCCTGCACGTGGTGGGGGAGGAGGGTGCGGCCCCCGACGGCGTGCGGGTCGCCGTCGCACCCGCGCAGGGGACCGTTCCCGGGGGCCGCGGGGCGGGCCCCGCGGCCGAGAGGGCGGCCACCGACCACGCCGTGCTGCGGTTCGCCCTTCTCTCCCGGCCCCGCACGGAGCCCGTGCGGCTCGACGAGGACGCGCTGGGCGAGGCCCGGGACACCCTCGCGCGCTGGCGGCGCGCCGTCGCCGACTGGGCGCGCCACCCCTCCCGGCCCGTGCCCGACGAGGTCCGGGCACGGTTGCGCTCCGCCTGGGAGGACGACCTGGACCTGCCCGGGGTGCTGCGGATACTGCGGGGGGTGGAGGACGCCGGGCCCGAACTGCCCGAGGGCGCCCGCTTCGAGACGTACGCCTACGCCGACCGTCTGCTCGGCCTCGACCTCCTGCGCGGAGTGGGGGCCCCGGCGTGACCGGCCCCGGCGGGACGCCGCCGCGCCGGCTGGTCGTGCTGAGGCACGCCAAGTCGGCCTGGCCGCCGGGTGTCCCCGACCACGAGCGGCCGCTCGGCCCGCGCGGACGCCGTGACGCGCCGGCCGCGGGCCGGGTGCTGGCCGGGGCGGGCTTCCTGCCCGACCTCGCCCTGTGCTCCACCGCGGTCCGCGCCCGCGGGACCTGGGAACTGGCCGCCGCCACCTGGGACACCCCGCCTCCCGTGCGCTTCGACCCGCGGCTGTACGGCGCCGGCGCCGGCGAACTCGTGGACATCGTCCGCGAGACGCCCGCGGAGGTCGGCACCCTGCTGCTGGTGGGCCACAACCCCGGCCTGGAGGAACTGGTCCTCACCCTCGCGGGGGACGGCCCGGCGGACCTCCTGGACGAGGTGCGGACGAAGTTCCCCACCTCGGCGATCGCCGTCCTGACCTCGCACGCACCCGACTGGTCCGCCCTGACACCGGGCACGGCCGCGCTGACCGCCACCGCGGTGCCGAGGGGCACGGCGCCGCGGAAGGACGGACGCGGGGACGGGCCGCGGGGGGACTAGCCGACGTGCACGCGCGGCCGGCGTCCGGGTTCGGGCTCCGCGCGGCGCAGCACCTCCCGGGTCACCGGGGCCACCTCGCCGTCCCCGAAGACCAGGAAGCGGATCAGATGGCTCACCGGGTTCCCCTCGGTCCAGCTGAAGTACGCGTGCGGCACCTGCCCGGTGCGGTCGCGCAGCTTCAGCAGCACCGCGGCGATCGCGTTGGGCACCGTGGGACCGGACACGCGCAGCCGGCGGACGCCGTGCTTCTCGTCGCCGCGCACGGTGATGTCCGCCGTGAAGTCGGAGGAGTCCCGCACGAACACCTCGATGAACAGCACCGGGCCGCCACCGGCGATCGGGGTGTGCTCCCGCTGGTCCCACTCCTTGGCGCGGTACGCGCGCGTGCTGTGTTCGCGCGGCTCGTTCGCGATCAGCTGGAGCGGACCTTGCCGCGCGGCCTCGTCGACGAACCGGGTCGCCGTCTCGTCGAGGGAGACCTCGGCGGCGCGCAGCTCGAAGGCACGGCGCACCCGTGAGCCGAAGGACGTGACCAGGATGGCGAGGATGAAGATCGCCGCGATCTTGATGCCGTCCGGCCGCTCGATGACGTTCGCCACGAGCGTGTAGACGAACACGGCGGTGATGACGCCGAAGCCGACGGTGGCCCGGCGGTGTCCGCGCCGGTGGACGGCGACCGTCGACGCGAACGCCGCCGAGACCATGAGGACCAGCACGCCGGTCGCGTAGGCGCCGCTCTGGTCGTCGACGTCGGCGTTGAACCACAGGGTGATGAGGACGGCGGTGGCCATGAACACCAGCACCAGGGGACGCACCGCGCGCGTCCACTCGGGCGCCATGCCGTAGCGGGGCAGATAGCGCGGGACGAGGTTCAGCAGACCGGCGAGCGCGGAGGCGCCCGCGAACCACAGGATCGTGATCGTCGAGACGTCGTAGACCGTGCCGAAGGCCTCGCCCAGGTGCTCGTGCGCGAGATAGGCGAGAGCGCGCCCGTTCGCCGGACCACCGCTCTCGAAGTCCGCCTGCGGGATGAGGACGGTCGTCGCGAGCGACGACATCAGCAGGAAGCAGCTCATGATCAGCGCGGCCGTGGTGAGCAGCTTCCGGGTGTCCCGCACCCGCCCCTTCGGCTCCTCGTAGGTGTCCGTCGGATCGCCCTTGACCTGCGGCATCACCGCCACGCCGGTCTCGAAGCCGGACATGCCGAGAGCCAGCTTCGGGAAGACCAGCAGGGACACCCCGACCATGGCCCAGGGCGAGGAGTGCTCGGCGGTCATTGCGTCCGTCCAGTCCCTGATCCGCACGGGGTGGGTGAAGATCTCCCAGGCGGAGGCGCCGAGCACCACCAGGTTGAGCAGGAGATAGGACGCCACGAGCGGCACCGCGATGCCGATGGCCTCCCGGAAGCCCTTGAGGAACACCGCGCCCAGGGCGCCCACCAGGACCAGGGTGATCCACTCGTTGCCGGAGCCCATCCAGTGCGGGGCGAAGGGGTTCTCCACGACGTGCGCGGCGGCGTCCGCCGACGACAGGGTGATCGTGATCATGAAATCGGTGGCCGCGAAGCCCAGCAGCACCAGCACGAAGATCTTCCCCGACCACCACGGCAGCAGCCGCTCCAGCATGGCGATCGATCCCTCGCCGTGCGGACTCTCGTGCGCCACCCGGCGGTACACGGGCAGCGCGCCGCACAGGGTCAGCGCGATCAGCACCAGGGTGGCGAGCGGGGACAGCAGGCCGGCCGCGAGGGCGGCGATGCCCGGCTGGTAGCCGAGGGTGGAGAAGTAGTCGACGCCGGTCAGGCACATCACCCGCCACCAGCGGTGGCCCGCGCGCTCCTCGTCCGGTGTCGCGTGCGGGCCCGGGTGACGGGCGCTCTGCTCGCTCAGCCCCTCCAGAAGCCAGCCGCGCCACCGGGAGGACGGCGCGGCCGCGCCCTTCTCCTTCTCCCGGGTGCCGGTCATGCCGCACGCTCCCTGTACCTCGGCGGGTCCTCGTTCTCGGTCACCCTCGTTGGTTACCCCGGACATCGTCGCCCGCACCTGTGCCGGCGTCGACCCCGCGATCACCGCTTACGCTGGCCCGATGCAGGACGAGTACCGCACGGTCGCCCACGCGGGCGTGCACGAGACCGAGGTCAACCGCTCCCGCTTCCTGTGCGCCCTCGCCCCGGCGGCCACCGAGCAGGAGGCGCAGGAGTTCATCGCGTCCGTCCGGAAGGAGCACGCCGACGCCACGCACAACTGCTGGGCGTACGTGGTGGGCGCCGACGCCGGCGTGCAGAAGGCGAGCGACGACGGGGAGCCCGGCGGCACGGCGGGCGTCCCGATGCTCCAGATGCTGCTGCGCCGCGACGTGCGGTACGTCGTCGCCGTCGTCACCCGCTACTACGGCGGCGTCAAGCTCGGCGCGGGCGGCCTCATCCGGGCCTACGGCGGCGCGGTCGGCGAGGCGCTCGACGCCGTCGGCACCCGCACCCGCCGCCGCTTCCGCCTGGGCACGGTGACCGTGGACCACCAGCGGGCCGGCAAGGTCGAGAACGACCTGCGTTCGACGGGTCGCGCGGTACGGGACGTCCGCTACGGCGAGCAGGTCACCATCGAGATCGGTCTGCCGGACTCGGAGGTGGACGCCTTCCGCGCGTGGCTCGCGGACGTGACGGCGGGGACGGCGCGTTTCGAGCCGGGCGGCGAGGCCTACGGCGACGTGTGAGCACCCGGCCGCGGCCCCCCCGTACCGCCGTGGCGCGCGAGCCGTCCCGCCCGACCCGTCCCACCCGGCCCGTACCGCGCACGCTCCCCGCGCCGCCCGTGACAAGTGACACGTGGCGTGGCGCGACGGGCAAAGGTGTGGTCGGTATGTCCTTGAATGGGGCTTATCCGCACCGGTATGACGGGGCGATACGGGAGTAACCGCCCGTGCTGTCGGACCCGGCCGTTAGTCTCGGGGATCATGAGGCTCCTGCACACGTCCGACTGGCATCTGGGCCGGGCGTTCCACCGGGTGAACATGCTCGGCGCCCAGGCCGCGTTCATCGGTCACCTCGTCACGACCGTGCGTGAGCGCGAGGTCGACGCGGTCGTCGTGTCGGGAGACGTGTACGACCGCGCGGTGCCCCCGCTGGCCGCGGTCGAGCTGTTCGACGACGCCCTGCACCGCCTCGCGGACCTCGGCGTGCCCACCGTGATGATCTCCGGAAACCACGACTCGGCCCGCCGGCTCGGCGTGGGCGCAGGGCTCATCGGACGCGCGGGCATCCACCTGCGGACCGACCCGGCGGCCGCGGGCACGCCGGTCGTCCTGGAGGACGCCTTCGGCGAGGTCGCCTTCTACGGACTGCCCTACCTCGAACCCGCCCTGGTGAAGGACGAGTTCGCGGTGGAGAAGGCCGGACACGAGAGCGTCCTGGCCGCCGCGATGGACCGGGTGCGCGCCGATCTTGCCGCCCGCCCCCGCGGGACCCGGTCCGTCGTCCTCGCCCATGCCTTCGTCACCGGCGGGGAGCCGAGCGACAGCGAGCGGGACATCACCGTCGGCGGGGTCGCCTCGGTGCCCGCCGGCGTCTTCGACGGGGTCGACTACACCGCCCTCGGGCACCTGCACGGCTGCCAGACCCTCACCGAGCGGGTGCGCTACTCCGGTTCCCCGCTGCCGTACTCCTTCTCGGAGAGCGAGCACCGCAAGACCATGTGGCTCGTCGACCTCGACGCGGACGGCGGGATCGGGGCCGAGCGGATCGACTGCCCGGTGCCGCGCCCCCTGGCCCGTGTCCGCGGCCCCCTGGCACAGCTCCTCGCCGACCCCGCCCTCGCACGCCACGAGGACGCGTGGGTCGAGGCGACCCTCACCGACGCCGTCCGCCCGGCCGACCCCATGGCCCGCCTCGCCGAGCGCTTCCCCCACACCCTGAGCCTCGCCTTCGAACCGGACCGCGCGCCCGGCGACCCCGACGTGTCGTACGCCCGGCGCCTGGCCGACCGCAGCGACCAGGAGATCGCCGAGGACTTCGTGGCCCATGTCCGCGGGGCCGCCCCCGACGCGCGCGAACAGCGCGTCCTGCGTGACGCCTTCGACGCGGTGCGCGCCGACGACACGGTCCGCGAGGTGGCGCGGTGAGGCTGCACCGGCTGGACCTGACGGCCTTCGGCCCGTTCGGAGGCGCCCAGCGCGTCGACTTCGACGACCTCTCCGCCGCCGGACTGTTCCTGCTGCACGGGCCCACGGGCGCCGGCAAGACCTCCGTCCTGGACGCCGTCTGCTACGCGCTCTACGGCTCCGTGCCCGGCGCCCGCCAGAGCGGCCAGGGCCTGACCCTGCGCAGCGACCACGCGGCCCCCGGCACCCGCACCGAGGTCACCCTCGAACTGACCGTCGCCGGACGCCGGCTGGAGATCACCCGGCAGCCGCCCTGGGAGCGGCCCAAGAAGCGCGGCACGGGCACGACCGTCGAGAAGGCCCAGAGCCTGCTGCGCGAGCACGACACGGCCGCCGGCGCCTGGAAGGACCTCAGCCGCTCGCACCAGGAGATCGGCGAGGAGATCACGCAGCTGCTCGGCATGAGCCGCGAGCAGTTCTGCCAGGTCGTCCTGCTGCCCCAGGGCGACTTCGCGCGGTTCCTGCGCGCCGACGCCGAGGCGCGCGGCCGGCTCCTGGGCCGCCTCTTCGACACCCGGCGGTTCGCCGAGGTCGAGAAGCGGCTCGTCGAGCGCCGCCGGACCACCGAGGCACGCGTGCGTGAGGGCGACTCCGCCCTGCTGGCCGACGCGCACCGGATGCAGCAGGTGGCCGGGGACGCCATGGAGCTGCCCGACGCCGCGCCGGGCGATCCGGGACTCGCCGAAGCGGTGCTGGCCGCGGCCGCCGTCGCCCGCAGCACCTCCCGCGAGCGCCTCACGACCGCCCACTGCGCCCGCCTCGCCGCCGAGTCCGCGCAGGCCGCCGCCGAACACGCCCTGGCTCAGACGCGCGAGCGGGCCCGGCTCCAGCGCCGGTTCGCCGAGGCGAGCGAGCGGGCCGCGGCGCTGGAGGACGGCGCCGGCGCCCACCGGGACGCGCTGGAGCGGATGGAGCGGGGACGCAAGGCGGAGTCCGTCGCGCCCGCGCTCGAACTGCGCGAGAGCGCCGACGCCGAGCACACCGCGGCGGCCGCCCGCGCGGCACGCGCGCGTGACCTGCTGCCCGCACGGTTCGCGGACTCCGGGGCCGCCGGACTCGCCGCCGCCGCCCGCCGGACCGCCGAGGAACTGGGCGGACTGGAGTCGGCCCGCCGGGCCGAACGGCGGCTGGCCGACCTCGTCGCCGAACGCGCCGACCTGGACCGGCGCGAGCGCGACGACGAGGACGTCCTGACCGAGGCCGGAGCCTGGCTCGCGGGCTGGGACACCGCGCGCGAGGACCTCCGGGCCCGCGTCGAGTCCGCGCAGGAGGCCGCCACCCGGGCCGAGCAGCTCGACGGCCGGCGCGAGCCCGCCCAGCGGCGCCTGAAGGCCGCCCGGCGGCGCGACGACCTCACGCGCGAGCTGGAGAGCGGGCGCGCCCGGGCCCTCGCCTCCGGGGAGCGGGCCCAGGCGGCCCGGTCCCACTGGCTCGACCTCAAGGAACAGCGCCTGAACGGCATCGCCGCCGAGCTGGCCGCGACCCTCGCCGACGGCACGCCGTGCGCCGTCTGCGGCGCCACCGAGCACCCCGCGCCCGCCCGCAAGGTCGCGGGACACGTGGACCGCGAGGCCGAGGAGCGGGCGCTCACCGCCTCCCGGCAGGCGGACGAACGGCACGCGCAGGACGAACGGGACCTCGGTCTCGTACGGGAGGCGCTCGCCGCCGCCACTGCCGAGGCCGGCGACACCCCGGCCGACCGGCTCGCCGCCGAAGCGCGCGAGGCGGAGGAGCTGTACGCGCGGGCCCGTCGGGACGCCTCCGCGCTGCACCCCGCGCGCGAGGAACTCCGCCGGGCCGAGCAGGAGCACGAGCACCGCACGCGGGCGCAGCGCGAGGCCGCGGTACGGGCGGCCTCCCGGGTGGGCCACCGGGAGCGCCTGGACAGCGAACGGCTCGTCCTGGAGGAGGAGCTGACTCAGGCCCGGGGCACGGCGGCCGGCGTCGCCGCGCGCGCCGCCGAGCTTGAGGAGCTTGCGGCCCGGCTCACCGACGCGGCCGACACCGCCCGCCTCGCCGAGGAGAGCGCCGTACGCCTCAAGGCGGCCGACGGACGCCTCGACGAGGCCGCGTTCCGGGCGGGCTTCGACACCCCGCGGGCCGCCGCCGACGCCCTGCTCGACGCCGCCGCCCACCGGGAGCTGCAACGGCTGCTGGACGCCCGGCAGTCCGAGGAGGCCGCCGTACGGGCGGTCCTCGCCGAACCGGAGACCGTGGCGGCCGCCCGTCGGCCGTCCGCCGATCTCGCCGCGGCCGAACGCGCGGCGGCGAGCGCGGCCGAGCGGTTGCGCACGGCCGCCTCCGCGCAGGACGCCGCCGCCCGCCGCTGCGCCGAACTCGACCAGCTCTCCGCGCGCGCGGGCGACGGTGTGCGCCGGCTCGGCCCGCTGCGCGAGGAGTACGACCGGGTGGCCCGGCTCGCCGGTCTCGCCGCCGGCACCTCCGCGGACAACGAGCGCAAGATGCGGCTGGAGGCGTACGTCCTGGCCGCCCGGCTGGAACAGGTGGCCGCCGCCGCGACCGCCCGGCTCCAGCGCATGTCCTCGGGCCGCTACACCCTCGTCCACTCCGACGACCGGACCGGGCGCGGCCGCAGCGGGCTCGGTCTGCACGTCGTCGACGCCTGGACCGGGCGCGAGCGCGACACCGCCACCCTGTCGGGCGGCGAGACGTTCTTCGCCTCGCTGGCCCTGGCCCTCGGTCTGGCGGACGTCGTGACCGACGAGGCGGGCGGGGTCCGTCTCGACACCCTCTTCATCGACGAGGGGTTCGGCAGCCTGGACGACCAGACGCTGGACGAGGTCCTCGACGTGCTCGACTCGCTGCGCGAGCGCGACCGCAGCGTGGGCATCGTCAGCCATGTCGCCGACCTGCGCCGCCGCATCCACGCCCAGCTGGAGGTCGTCAAGGGGAGAACGGGCTCCGTGGTGCGGCAGCGCGGCTACCGGCCCAGCGGACGGCGGGGCAGCGGCGAGGAGTAGACGACGCTCGTCGTCACCGAACCCAGGGCGCCGATCTTGCCGGACACCTCTTCGAGGTGCCGCATGGATCGGGCGGTCACCTTGATCACGAAGCAGTCGTCGCCGGTCACGTGGTGGGCCTCCAGGATCTCGGGCGTGACGGCCACGAGGTCGTGGAACGGCTTGTAGTTGCCGTTGGGGTAGCGCAGCCGTACGAAGGCCAGGATCGGCAGGCCCAGCCGTTCGGGGTCGACCACCGCCGCGTACCCCTGGATGACGCCCGCCTCCTCCAGCCGCCGTACCCGCTCGGTCACGGCGCTCGGCGACATCGCCACGGCACGCGCCAGGTCGGCGAAACTGGCCCGTCCGTCGCGCTGGAGGACCTCGAGAATGCGCCAGTCGGTGGCGTCCGGGGAATACGCGGTCATCAGCGAGAGATAGCAGGGGAATCCCCGGCGGAGCAAGGCGCGGGCCGGGGAATGAGCCTTCAGGGCGCCGTCCGCCCCGCGTAGATTCTTCGCCAGGAACCGCGGTGACCAGCCGGAACACCGCCCGCGGAAAGGCGTGCCATGACCTCTGTGACCACCCCGACGACCGTCAGTCCCGTCCTGCGCGTCGCTCCCGCCGCCCCCGCAGAGGCCGCCGCCCACTTCCGGGCGAGCCTCGCCCTGTACGCCGACGTGTCCGACGTGGCCGCGTCCCTCGCCGCCGGAGGCGACCCCGGGTTCGTCGTCGTCGACTCCCGCTCCACCGAGTCCTGGGACCAGGGGCACGTGCCCGGCGCCGTGCACCTGCCCACCGCGCTGATCGCCGGGCAGGCCGCGGGTCTCCTCGTCCGGGACGTGCCGGTCGTCACCTACTGCTGGGGCCCCGGCTGCAACGGCGCCACCCGTGCGGCCCTCGCGCTCGCCGAACTCGGTTACCGGGTCAAGGAGATGCTCGGCGGCTTCGAGTACTGGGTGCGCGAGGGCTTCGCCTACGAGACCTGGGAGGGCCCCGCGCGGCGCGCCGCCGATCCGCTCACGGCGCCCGTCGACGCGCCGGACTGCGGCTGCTGACGGGCGCGCCCGGAGCCGCGCGGCGGGTGGGTGCCGCGCGGCCCCGGGACCGGGTCTCAGAGCCGGGCCAGCTCGTCCACCAGGTCGTCCAGGCCCAGGGAGCCCTGCGAGAGGGCGGCCATGTGCCAGGACTTGAGGTCGAAGGCGTCACCGTGGCGTTCGCGCGCCTTCTCCCGGCCCAGCAGCCAGGCCCGTTCGCCGAGCTTGTAGCCGATCGCCTGGCCGGGCATGGTCAGGTAGCGGGTGAGCTCGCTCTCGACGAAGTCCGCGGGGCGGCTGCTGTGCCCGCCGAAGAACTCCTGGGCCAGATCCGGGGTCCAGCGCTCACCCGGGTGGAACGGCGAGTCCGCCGGGATCGCCAGCTCCAGGTGCATGCCGATGTCGACGATCACCCGGACCGCCCGCATCATCTGCGCGTCCAGGTAGCCGAGCCGCTGCTCCGCGTCGGTGAGGAAGCCGAGCTCGTCCATCAGCCGCTCCGCGTACAGGGCCCAGCCCTCCACGTTGGCGCTGACGAGCCCGACCGAAGCCTGGTAGCGGGAGAGGTCGCCGGCGATGTGCGCCCACTGGGCCAACTGGAGATGGTGGCCGGGAACGCCCTCGTGGTACCAGGTGGAGACCAGGTCGTAGACCGGGAAACGGGTCTGGCCCATCGTCGGCAGCCAGGTGCGGCCCGGCCGCGAGAAGTCCTCCGTCGGAGGCGTGTAGTACGGGGCGGCCGCACCCCCGGGCGGGGCGATCCGCGACTCCACCCGCCGTACCCGCTCGGCGAGTTCGAAGTGCGTTCCGTCGAGCTGCTCGATCGCCCGGTCCATCAGGCCCTGGAGCCAGTCGCGGACCTCGTCGACGCCCTCGATGTGCCTGCCGTGCTCGTCGAGGTGGGCCAGGGCCTCCCAGGGCGTCTTCGCGCCCGGCAGGATCTTCTCGGCCTCCCGCTCCATCTCCGCGAGCAGCCGGTGGTACTCCGCCCAGCCGTACGCGTACGCCTCGTCGAGGTCGAGGTCGGTGCCGTTGAAGTAGCGGGACGCGCGCGCGTAGCGCTCACGGCCGACCGTGTCCGGGGCGCCCTCGATCGTCGGCGCGTACACGTCGCGCATCCAGTCCCGCAGCTCCACGACGGCCGCCGTCGCCGCCCGGGCCGCCTCGTCCAGTTCGGTGCGCAGCGCGTCCGGCCCGGCGGCGGCGAAGTCCTCGAACCAGCCGCGGCCCGCGCCGTCCGTGTCCGACCACTCGGTGAGCTGTCCGACGAACGTGGCGGTCGGGCGCGGCGCCGCGTAGAGCTTGCGCTCCAGGCCGAGCGCGAGCGACTCCCGGTAGCCGGCCAGCGCCGCGGTCACCGCGCGCAGCCGCTCCGCGACCGCAGCCCAGTCGGCCTCGGTCCCGGTGGGCGTCACGGTGAACACGTCGCGGACGTGGTGCGGCGGCGTGGCCATATTGCCCACGGCGCGCAGTCCCTCGTCGGCGTCGAGCACGGCGAGTTCGGCGGTGAGCCGCTCACGCAGCAGCCGCGCGCACCGGCGCTCGATGTCACTGTCCGCGCCGGGCCTGCGTTCCGCCTCGTCGAGCTCGGCCAGGGTGTCGCGCGCGAGCCGCGCGAGCGCCTTCTGCCCGGCGGGCGAGTAGTCGGGCAGCCGGCTCGAGCTCTCCTGCACGCCGAGGTAGGTACCGGTCACCGGGTCGAGGGCGATGAAGCCGTCGACGTAGGCGTCGGCGACCTCGCGGGGAAGCGGGTTGCTGGTGTGTGACATGCGCCCCATCCTCGTACGGGGCGGCGGCGCGCGTCACGCCGTTTGTCCCGAACCCGTCGGCGGCAGCAGCGGTCCGCACTCCCACTGCTGGAAGATCAGCCGGGTCTCGACCCGCGCCACCTCCCGGTGCGCCGTGAACTCGTCGAGCACCAGCCGCTGGAGATCGGCCATGTCCGCGACGGCGACATGGACGAGGTAGTCGTCGGGGCCCGTGAGGTGGAAGACGGTGAGTGCCTCGGGCAAGGCCCGGATCCGCTCCACGAACGGTCCCACCAGTTCCCGGCGGTGCGGCCTGACCTGCACCGACAGCAGCGCCTGGAGCCCGCGCCCCAGTTTGGCCGGATCGAGCCGCAGCTGGTGCCCCAGGATCACCCCCGAGCGGCGCAGCCGGGTCACCCGGTCCAGGCAGGTCGACGGCGCCACACCGACCTGCGCCGCGAGGTCCCGGTAGGTGGTCCGGGCGTCGTTCTGAAGCAGCCGCAGCAGCTGGAGATCGACCGGGTCCAGTACGACGGATTCAGCCATCGGCCGAACGTAGCACGGTGTTCGCACGCAGCGCCCCGTTCGATGTTCACCCTGCCGTCCATGGACTCAGCCCCAGCGAGCACGCACGCGTACGACGACGTACGCCGACCCGCGTCGAGAGCGCCCCGCGCACTGGCCACCGAGGCCGTGCACGCCGGGCGGGACGATCTGGCCCGGCAGGGTCTGCACGCCCCGCCGATCGACCTGTCCACCACCTACCCCTCGTACGACAGCCGTGCCGAGGCGGCCCGCATCGACGCGTTCGCCGCCACGGGGGCGGAGCCGGACGGACCGCCCGTGTACGGCCGGCTGGGCAATCCGACGGTCGCCCGTTTCGAGACGGCCCTCGCCCGTCTGGAGGGCACCGCGAGCGCGGTGGCGTTCGCCAGCGGCATGGCGGCGCTGAGCGCGGTGCTCCTCGCGCGCGCCTCGACGGGACTGCGGCACGTCGTCGCCGTCCGGCCCCTCTACGGGTGCAGCGACCATCTGCTGACCGCCGGGCTGCTCGGCTCGGAGGTCACCTGGACCGACCCCGCCGGGATCGCCGACGCGCTGCGCCCGGACACCGGTCTGGTCATGGTCGAGTCGCCGGCCAACCCGACGCTCGCCGAGGTGGACCTGCGGGCCGTCGCCCATGCCTGCGGCTCGGTGCCGCTGCTCGCCGACAACACCTTCGCGACGCCGGTGCTCCAGCGTCCCGCCGAGCAGGGCGCGCGGCTCGTCCTGCACAGCGCCACGAAGTACCTGGGCGGCCACGGGGACGTGCTGGCGGGGGTGGTGGCCTGCGACGAGGAGTTCGCGGGACAGCTCCGGCAGATACGTTTCGCCACGGGTGGCGTGCTGCATCCGCTGGCCGGCTATCTGCTGCTGCGGGGCCTGTCCACCCTGCCGGTGCGGGTACGGGCCGCCTCCGCGACCGCCGCGGAACTGGCCCGGCGGCTGGCCGCCGACCCGCATGTCGCCCGCGTCCACTACCCGCGCATCGGCGGCGCGATGGTCGCCTTCGAGGTGCACGGCGACCCGCACGAGGTGATCGCGGGGGTCCGTCTCGTCACCCCGGCCGTCAGCCTCGGCAGCGTCGACACCCTCATCCAGCACCCCGCGTCGATCAGTCACCGCATCGTGGACGAGCGGGAGCGGCGGGGCGCGGGCGTGAGCGACCGGCTGCTGCGGCTCTCGGTCGGCCTGGAGGACGTCGACGACCTGTGGGACGACCTCCGGACGGCACTCGCGGCGAGCGCGACCGCGAGCACGACCGCTCCTGTGCCGGAGCGCGGCGCCGCCGTCGTGTGAGGGACGCCGGGCCCGCGGCCGGGACCGGCCGGGCAGGACTTCACCACCGCGCGAACGGCGGTGGTGAGGTCCTGCCGGGGGTGTGGGCGGCACGGGGCCGGCGCGGTGCCGACGGCGCCGCGTGCGCGCCCGGCCCGGCGGTGTCGCCGCGCCGGGCCGGGCGGCGTCGGCCGCCTCGCAGGTCAGTCGCGGCTCGGTCGCTGGTCAGTCGCGGGTGACGCGACCGTCGTACCGTTCGGAGGCCGCCCGCGCGCCGCCGGCGGTTTCCAGGCGGGCGGTGATGACCAGGGTCCCGTCCTCGATCTGGTAGTCGAGGGGGAGGCCCAGACCACGCATCGCGGCGACCATGCCGGTGTTGGAGGCCTGCGTCACGGCGTAGACGCTCTCGCAGCGTGCCTCGACGGCCATCGCCACCAGACGTCCCAGCAGTTCGGCCCCGATGCCGCGCCGCTGCCACTGGTCCTCGATCAGCAGCGCGACCTCCGTCTCGTCGCCGTCCCACAGCAGGTGACCGAGGCCGACGACGCGGCCGGACGGTGTCTGCACGGCGAGGGTACGGCCGAAGCGGGGGCTGAGCAGGTGCCGGAGATAGCGGTCCGCGTCGCCCACGGGCCCGTGGTACCGCATGCCGAGCGTGCGCGGCGAGCACCGCTCGTGCATGGCCTTCGCCGCCGCCAGGTCACCGGTGTCGGCCCGGCGCACGGCGATCGCGTTGCCCTCGGGCAGCGTCAGCACGTCCTGGCCGTCCGGGACCCGGGGCCCGAGCCTGGCGTCCAGCTCCACCAGCGCACGCGCGCGTGCGAACTCGGTCGGCGTGAACGGCAGGTACGGCCGCTCCACGGTGATCACTCCGCCCTCCGGCGCCCGCAGGCGCATCACGGTGTCCTCCAGCACCCCTTCCACGGGCACGCCCTCCGGCCCGCGGCCGCCGCCCCCCGCCGTGGCGGGCAGCGAACGGATCGTGCAGCGGCCCAGCAGCTGACGCAGCGCCAGGGGCAGTTCGGCCGCGTCGAGGGCGGTGCGGGTGGCCAGGCCCAGGACCCGGGTCGGCGCGTCCACCAGGTCGTGGGCGTCGGCCCGTTCGATCCAGGTGCGGCTGCCGCCGGCCAGCGCCACGGCCCGGGTGATCCCGGCGGCCGCCAGGGATCCCGGGGCGCGCAGCAGGAACTCGTCCACCGTGTCCTCGCCCAGCGGGTGGGTCTGGAGGCTCAGGATGTCCACCCGGTGGCCGGCCAGCGCGGCGCAGAGCGCGGCCAGCGACCCCGGGGCGTCCTTCACCGTCGTACGCATCCGCCACAGCGCGCTCTGCGCGGTGTCCCCGGTGGGGACGGCGGACGGCCCGGCCTGCGGCTCCTCGGAGTGCGGCCGGGCGTCGGTATCGCTCGTGGGCGGCGCGTGACCGTGGCGCCGTGCCCACCAGGTGTGGAAGCCGGCCGTGGCGACGAGGAGCGCGGCGGAGACGGAGAGCAGCACCGGACCGTCGGGTCCGTGGCCCACCAGGTTCGCCACACCGTCGGCCACCGCGACCGCCGTGAACAGCGCGGCGAGCTCCACCACGTCCCGTCGCCAGTGGTGCACAGGGCGTCCGCGTTTCGCACGCGTCACATCAGACATGTCTCGAGTCATGCAGCCACTGTGGAGGAATGGTGTTGCGTGATCACGAACGGTTTGTGACTGATGGGTAAAGGTTCCCAATGCCCGTTTTGTAAATTCTTCTACGATCACGCCCCGCACGGACGTCACGACCGTGCCGCGCACCGGGGGATGACGCCGGTGCGCGGCACAGCTCCGAGGGTACGGGACGCCGTCCTACTGCCCGACGCGTCCCGGCTGGAGCACCTGTGTGAACAGCACGGTCCCGTCCTGCTCGCGCAGACGCACCGTCAGCTCCCCGCTCGCGCCGTCGATGTCGACCTCGCCGAAGAACTGGTAGCCGCCGGCCGGTGACACGTTGGACGCGGTCGGCGCCTTCACGAAGACCCGCTCCGGCCCGAAGGTGCCGTCCAGCGCGCTCGCCGGGAAGGCGCCCGCGTTGAGCGGACCGGAGACGAACTCCCAGAACGGCTCGAAGTCCTTGAACGCGGCGCGCGACGGCTGGTAGTGCTGCGCCGAGGTGTGGTGCACGTCGGCCGTCAGCCACACCGTGCCGGTGATCCGCCGGTGCTTGACGAAGCGCAGCAGCTCGGCGATCTGGAGCTCACGGCCCAGCGGCGCGCCCGGGTCGCCCTGCGCCACGGCCTCGATGTTCGCCCTGCCCTCGGTGGCGTCCGGCACGACCAGCCCGAGGGGCATGTCGGCGGCGATCACCTTCCACACCGCGCGCGAGCGGGACAGCTCCCGCTTCAGCCATTCCAACTGCTCGGCGCCCAGGATGCCCTGCGGGTCCGTCCGCTGGTCGTCGGGCGAGTTGGCGTTGCGGTAGGTCCGCATGTCCAGCACGAACACGTCGAGCAGCGGACCGTGGCGCACGACCCGGTGGACCCGGCCCTCCCGGGCGCCCGGACGCAGGGTCGAGACGGGGAAGTACTCGCTGAACGCCCGCCGGGCACGCCCCGCGAGCACGTCGACGCTCTTCACCGTGTACCGGGTGTCGGAGTCGGCGATCACCTCGCCGGGATACCAGTTGTTGCGGACCTCGTGGTCGTCCCACTGGATGATCGAGGGCACACGCGCGTTGAAGCGCCGCAGGTTCTCGTCGAGCAGGTTGTAGCGGAAGTTGCCGCGGAACTCCGCGAGGGTCTCGGCGACCTTGGACTTCTCCTCGGTCACGACGTTGCGCCACAGGGTGCCGTCGGGCAGCGCCTGGGTCGCGGTGATCGGACCGTCGGCGTAGATGTTGTCACCGCTGCACAGGAAGAAGTCGGGATCGAGCGCGGCCATCGCGTCGTAGATGCGGTAACCGCCCCGTTCCGGGTTGATGCCCCAGCCCTGCCCGGCGAGGTCGCCGGACCACAGGAAGCGCACGCCGCTGCGTCGCCCGAGGGGTGCGGTCCGGAAGGTGCCCGTCACCGGTTCGCCGGTGCGGCGCGGGTCGTCCGGATCGGCGAGCAGCACGCGGTAATGGATCTGCTCGCCGGCCGGCAGACCGTGCAGCCGGGTCGTGCCGGTGAAGTCGGTACCGGCGCCGAGCAGCGGGCCGTGCCGGCGGCGGGCACCGCGGAAGGACTCGGTCGCCGCGGTCTCGACGACCATCCGCGCCGGGCGGTCGCTGCGCACCCACACCAGACCGGAGTCGGAGGTCACGTCCCCCGTCTGGACACCCCACCCCGCTCCGGGCCGCCCGGAGAGCGCGAGGGCGGGGGCCGCGCCGACGGCGGAGGGCAGGGTCAGGGCCGCGGAAGCGGCGAGCGAGCCGCGCAGGACGCCGCGGCGCCCGGGGAACGGACTGGGTGACATGGAGGGGCCTCCTGGGGCGGGAACCGGCCGGTGTGCACCGCCACAACTACTGGTACGGCGCTGCGCACACGCAAACCGCAAGTGAACAACCGGCCGCGCATCCGCGGGATCCGCCGCGCCCGCCGGGCTCACCCGTCGGCGAGGGCCTGCGCCATCAGGCGTACGCCGTCCCGGATGCGCGCGGGCGGCACGTGCGCGTAGCCGAGGACGAGACGCGGACCCGGGTCGCGCTCGTCACGCGCGTGTGCGTACTGCGCCAGGGCCCGCACCTCGATCCCGGCCGCCGACGTCCTTTCCAGGAACCGTTCCTGCGGCCCGTACCGGGCGGGGAGTTCGGCGATGACGTGCAGTCCCGCCGCGATCCCCGACACCTGGGCCCCGGGGAAGTGCTCCCGCAGGGCGTCCACGAGCGTGTCCCGGCGCTCGCGGTAGGCCCGCTGGCAGCGGCGCAGCTGACGGTCGTAGTCGCCGCGTTCCACGAACCGGGCGAACAGCGCCTGGTCGAGGGCCGGGTGGCCGAGGTCCGTCGTCCGCTTGCGCTCGACGACCTCCTCGGCCAGTGCTCCGGGGACGAGCAGCCAGCCGAGCCGCAGTCCCGGCGCGAGCGACTTGCTGACCGATCCGGTGTACGCCACCCGCTCCGGGTCCAGGCCCTGGAGCGCGCCCACGGGAGCCCGGTCGTAGCGGAAGTCGCCGTCGTAGTCGTCCTCGACGACGAAGCCGTCCTCGGACCGTGCCCAGTCCAGCAGTTCGGCGCGCCGCCGCGCGGAGTAGGCGATGCCGGTGGGGAACTGGTGCGCCGGAGTCGTCACCACCGCCCGGACACCCGACGACCGCAGCGGCTGCACGGCCAGTCCCTCGTCGTCGAGCGGCAGCGGTACGACGGTGACACCGGCCGCCGCGTACAGGGCGGTGTGCCGCGGGCTCCCCGGGTCCTCGACGCCGACGGCCCGCGCCCCGCGCGCGTGCAGCGCCAGGGCGAGCAGCGCCGTCGCCTGGGCCACCCCGGAGACGACGACGATCCGTTCCGGGTCCGCGACCACGCCCCGGCGCCGGGCGAGGAGACCGGCGAGCGCGGTACGCAGCCGGGGCAGCCCGCGCGGGTCGGGGTAGCCGAGGTCCTCGTGGGGCAGGTCGGTGAGCACGGCCCGCTGTGCGGCGGCCCAGGCGGTGCGGGGGAACAACGACAGGTCCGGGGTGCCGGGCACGAAGTCGGCCCGTAGGCCGGGGGCGTGCGGGGCGAGGTCACGCGCGTGTGGCCTCGCGGCCCGCACCGCGCCGCTCACCCAGGTCCCCGCGCCCCGGCCGCTGCGCAGATACCCCTCGGCCGTGAGCTGCTCGTACGCCTCCGTGACCAGGCCGCGGGAGACCCCGAGGTCGGACGCGAGATCCCGGCTGGACGGCAGCCGGGTGCCCGGGGCGAGGCGCCCCGACCGGACCGCGTCGCGCAGAGCGGCCTGGAGGGCGCGCCCTCGCGCGCGTGCCGGAGCCGAAGCGGCCGGCAACAACACCTCCCAGGCCACGGACCCGCCCTCGGAGCCGCCCGAAGGGCCGTGCGGCGGGGCGGGCGCCGGGCCGGACGGCGGCTCGGGCGGAGTACCGGACGCAGCACCGTACGCCGGGGCGGGCGGAGTACCGGGCGCAGGTCCGGACGGAGCGCCGGGCGGGGCATCGGGTGGCGCGTCGGGCAGAGTGCCGGGCGCAGGGTCGGACGCCGTACCGGGTGGCAGGCCGGACGGAGCACCGTACGTCGGGGTGGGCGGAGGGCCGTGCGGCGGGGCGGGATTGGTCCCCGATGGCGTCATGGAAGTGGACCTTAACCGGGGCCGCCGGTCTTCCTAGCGTCGCCTGCATGAATGCCGACACCCGGCGCGGGTCCCTGCTCGCCGCGCTCGCCTGCCTCCTCGTCGGAGGCTCGTTCACCGCCAACAGCGTCCTCGGCGCCTACCCCTACGCGGGCGGTCAGGCGCTGCGCTACGGCCTCGCCTGTCTGCTGCTCGTGCCGATGGCGGGCGCGGGCGCACCGGCCCGGCTGCGGGCGCTCGGCCCCGGCCCGTGGCTGCGTCTGGCGGTGCTCGCGGCGGTCGGCACGGTCGGCTTCAACGTGGCGGTGCTGGCCGCCGAGCGGTCGGCGGAACCCGCCGTGCCCGGCGTCCTGGTGGGCTGCGCGCCGGTCGTCGTGGCGGTCGTCGTCCCGTTCCTCGACGGGCGGCGGCCCCGCCGGCCGGTCCTCGCCGGGGCGTCGCTGGTCGCCCTCGGCGCGCTGACGGTGCAGGGGTGGGGCCGCACGGACGGCGCGGGACTGGCCTTCTCGGTCTGCGCGCTGGCGGGGGAGGTCGGCTTCGCGGTGCTGGCGGTGCCCGTCCTGCGGCTGCTGGGGCCACGGTTGCTGGCCGCGACGGTGTGCGGGATCGCCGCGGCCGAGGCCACCGTGGCCGGGGTGCTCCTGGACGGCGGTGCGTGGCTGCGGCGGCCGGACGGCACGGAGGCCGCCGCGCTGCTGTGGCAGTCGGCCTTCGTCACCGTCGTCGGCTTCGTGTGGTGGTACATGGGCATGCAGCGCATCGGCGCGGAGCGCGCCACGCTCTTCTCCGGGCTCATCCCGGTCGCGGCGGCGGCCACCGCGCCCCTGGTGGGCACGGGGTACTACGGCCCCGCCCAGGCCGTCGGCAGCGCCCTGGTCGGGGCCGGGGTCGTCCTGGGGGCGGGGGCGCCGGGGCGTGTCGCCGCAGGGTCAGCGGCTGCTGCCGTCGAGCAGCACGCGCGCGACGAGCGCGGGATCGTCGCTCATCGGGACGTGGCCGCAGCCGGGCAGCCGCACGAGGCGCGCGCCGGGGATGATCCGCTTGGCGCGGACGCCCTGGCGGCGTACGAGCAGCAGGTCGCGGGTGCCCCAGCCGACCGTCACCGGGACACCGGGGAGGTCGTCGGTGAATTGCACGGTGATGCCGGCCAGGAGGGTCTGGTCGAATCCGGTGGCACCGGCCAGGGCCAGCGTCTCGGCGACCACGGCCTCGGGTGAACGCCGGGCCGGACGGGCGTAGATGGTGCTGGTGAGAGCCGTGCGGCCGGCCGCGGTCCCCGCGAGCCGCCGGACGAGCGGCAGGGGCAGACGGCGGGCGATTTGGCGCATGGTGACCAGGACGCCGAAGGCGTAGCGCCGCTCGGCCTGCGACCAGAACCCCGCGGGGGACAGTGCGGTGACGGACCGTACGAGCTTCTCGCGCCCGAGTTCCAGGGCGATCAGACCGCCGAGGGAGTTGCCCGCGACGTGCGGCCGGTCGAGTCCCAGCGCCTCGCAGAAGGCGCCGAACACGGCGGTCGTGGTGGGCAGGTCGTAGGCCAGCCCGTCCGGCAGCGGCGGTGACACGCCGAAGCCGGGCAGGTCCACGGCGATGACCTCGCGCTCGGTGGCGAGGATGTCCACCACCGGGTCCCAGGCCTGCCGGTGGTGTCCGATGCCGTGCAGCAGGAGCAGCGGCTCGCCCCTGCCCACGCGTGCGTAGGAGACGGTGACGGGCAGCGGCCCTCCGGGGGAGGGGACCGTGAAGGAGACGGTGTCGGACATGGGGAGCTCCTCGACTGGACGGGCCGTGGGCCGGCCGGCGGACGCCGTAGACAGCTTGTCAGCAAAAGCTACCGACCGGTAGCCCCGAGGGTGGTGCCGAACTTCGCCGTCACGACGGCCGAACTCCTCCGTCGCCCCGGCCGAACTCCGGCGTTGCGACGGCGAGTTTGCCGGAGTGTCACGAGAACGCGCCCGTGCGAACGCCCCGTGAACGCTTGCGTGCCCGCGGGCCGCCGGGCCCCCGCAGGATCGAGGATCGGTCTGGGGGATTGGTCTTGACCAAGGGTGGGGGCCGTCCTATGGTCGCAGAGAAGTACAACAACCTTTAATAAACAAGGGCGCGAAAAAACGCCGCCGGACCACGGTGATTGCGGAGGACAGGGTGGGGACCACGCAACTGGAATCGGTACCGGAACCGAAGTACTGGCACCTCAAGACCGTGCTCAGCGAGGCACTCGACTCGGAGTTCACCGTCGGTGAGATCCTGCCCAACGAACGTGACCTGGCGGCCCGCTTCGGCGTCGCCCGCGCCACGCTCCGCCAGGCGCTCGAGCAACTCGAACTGGAGGGCCGCCTCCAGCGCCGCCGCGGGGTCGGCACCACCGTCGCACCGCCGCGCATGGGGGTCGCGGTCGGAACCGGACGGCAGGTCTGGCCCAGCACGGGCGACGACGCCTGGCAGCCCGTCGACTGCGCGCTCGCGGCGCCACCCGCGGCCGTGGCCACCGCACTGGAGAGCGCGCGCGACCAGGCCGTGCACATCGTGCGGCGCTCACGGGTCTCGCACGGCCAGCCCGTCGCCGCCGAACTGCTCTACATCCCCTCGACGTCGGTGCCCGACCTCTCGGCGATCGACGCCCCCTCCGAGGCGGCACGCGCACGTGCGGTGCTGCGCGAGCTCCAGCGCCTCGAACTCCAGGGCCAGGACAGCGCCGTGGAGCTGGGTTCGGCCCGCGCGGACGACGCCAGGGAACTGGACCGGCTCCCCGGCGCGCCCGTCCTCGTCGTCACCACCCGCTTCTTCGCCGAGGGGCGCACGGCGGCGCTCTCCGTCGCGACCTACCGCGCGGACACCTGCCGGCTGACCTTCACCGCCTCCGGCGGCGTGGAGATACACCACGGCCCGCAGCAACAGGCCTCCTGAGACACCCCGGCCGCCCCGGCCGGACACGGCGGGCTCCCGCACGGCCCGCACCCCGCCGCCGCACGGACGGCCCGACCGCGCCCCGGAATCCCACCGGGGCGCGGCGCGTGCCACGGCCGGTCACCGCCGCGCCGTCACCGTCCCCTCCACCGCGAACAGCTCCTCCTCGACGTGGTCGAGGGCGAGCCGCAGCGCCCCCGTGGCCACCGCCGCCTCACCCAGCATCGACAGCGCCACCTTCGGCGGGCGCAGGCAGTAGCGCGCCAACTCCTGCCGCAGCGGCTCCAGCACGCCGTCCAGCCCCGCCGCCCAGCCGCCGATCACGACCAGTTCGGGATCGAGCGCCAGGACCAGCGCGGCCACGTCGTGCACGAGCCGCTGGATGAAGCGGTCCACGGCTGCCCGGGCCTCCTCGTCCCCCTCGCGGGCCTGGGCGAACACCCTCGCGACCGCCTGCTCGTCCAGTGGGTGCAGCGGCTCGTCGGTCACCGAGAGCAGCGTCTCCGGCGTCACCTCCCGGCCCAGCAGGTGCAGCGCGCCGATCTCCCCGGCCGCCCCGCCGTATCCCCGGTGCAGCCGCCCGCCGATCAGCGAGCCGGCCCCCGGACTCAGGCCGGCCAGCACGAAGACGACGTCGTCGGACTCGGTCGCCGCGCCCTTCCAGTGCTCGGCCACGGCCGCCGTGTTGGCGTCGTTCTCCACCAGCACCGGGCACTTGAAGGAACGGCTCAGGCGCTCGCCCAGCCGCAGCCCCGTCCACTCGGGCAGGGCGGTGCCCAGCCGGACCGTTCCGTCCGCCTCCACGATCCCCGGCGTCGCGACACCCACGGCCCGCAGCGAGCTGCGCGGCACACCGGCCCGGCGCAGCAGCTCGGCGACCGCCGTCCGCAGCCGGTCCAGCCGCTCGTCCGCGGGGGCCGACTCGTCGACCTCCTTGGCCTGCGCCCCCAGGATCCGGCCGTCCAGGTCGGACAGCAGCGCGGCCACCCGGTGCGAGCCGATCTCCAGGCCCAGCAGGTGCCCGGCCTCCGCCCGGAACCGGAAACGCCGCGCGGGCCGCCCCTGCCGCCGCGCGACCCCCTCGTCGGCCGCCTTCTCCACGACGAGTCCCGCGCCGATGAGGTCCTCCACGACCCCCTCGACGGTGGGCCGGGACAGACCGGTGACGCGGGTGATCTCCGTCAGCGTCGCGCAGTCCGCGGCACGCAACGCGTGCAGCACCACCGCGGAATTGATCCTTCGCAGCAGCGAGGGATCCCCGCCCGTCAGCTGCCCCAACGTACGTCCTTCCAGCTCGTGCGCGTATTGGGCGGATCGTACTCGGCGCGGCGGACCCCGGCGAGCATGGATTCCGTACCGAGACCTCCGGTGCCGCGCGCACACCTGCGGGAGGGGTCCGGGCGGAGGGCCGCGCCGGGGTCGCACACCGAGGTGACGGCCCGCCAATTGTCAGTGCCGGCGGGTTTACTGGAACTCATGGACATCGACAGGTACCTCGGGCCCGGTCACCGTACGGCGGCCTTGGTGACCAGTCACGGCCTGAGGACCGCGGACGCCGCGGTGCGTCTCGCCGAGGTGGAGCGGTTCCACGAACGGAGGGAGGAGCTGGCCGCGAGCCTCACGCATCGGTGGGGGGCGCCGTACCACTGGGGCCTCCAGACGGTCCGGCTGCGGACGGCGACCGAGGAGATACCCGAGCCCTGGGCCGGACTGAGCCTGCGCGCCGACGACGTCTACCTCTGGCGGACGGATCGAGCGCCGCAGCCCGCCGACCAAGGGCCACCGGCCGGCCAAGAGCCACCGGCCGACCGAGCGCCGGGGACGGACCCGGCGGGGGAGTACGGCCGATGGGTGGCGCTGGGCGTGGCCGATCGCGATCCGTGCGACGAGGTCCGGCTCCTGCTCGTCGTCACCGACACCGACCCGCCCTGACGGCCGGACACCGGACCACCCGACACCGGCACCGGGTGCCGGACCACCGGACGTCAGTCCTCGGCCGCCGTCCGCAACCGGGCGAACTCCTCGGCCATCGTCGCCGCCGTCCAGTGCGCGTTCAGGCCGCTGGGGTTGGGCAGCACCCACACGCGGGTGTCCCCGATCAGCCGCTCCTGCGGGCCCACCACGGCCTTGCGGTCGTCGAAGGCCGCCCGGTACGCCGTCACGCCGACGACGGCCAGCCAGCGGGGCCCGAGCCGGGTCACCTTCTCCGCGAGCAGCCGCCCCCCGTCCCGGTACTCCTGCGCCGACAGCTCGTCCGCCCGTGCCGTCGCCCGCGCCACCACGTTGGTGATGCCGAGCCCGTAGGACAGCAACTCCCGCTGCTCGGACGGTTTCATCAGCCTCGGTGTGAAGCCCGACAGGTGCAGCACCGGCCAGAAGCGGTTGCCGGGGCGGGCGAAGTGGTGGCCGGTCGCCGCCGTCATCAGGCCCGGGTTGATACCGCAGAACAGCACACGCAGGCCGCCCGCGACGACGTCGGGTACGAGCCGGTCGCGGGCGGCCTCCAGTTCCGCCGGGGTGAAGCGGGTCAGAGGATCGCTCCGGGGGTGTAACCGGCCGCCTCCGGGCGCTGCTTCACGATCTCCTCGATCCGGCCGACGACCGTCGCCACCTGGGCCGCCGCGGCGCCCGTGAACGACAGCTTGTCGGCCATCAGCGCGTCCAGCTGCGCGCGGTCCAGCGGCAGCCGGCCGTCCGCGGCCAGTTTGTCCAGCAGCTCGTTGCGCTCGGCGCCCTGCTCGCGCATCGCGAGGGCCGAGGCGACGGCGTTCTCCTTGATCGCCTCGTGCGCGAGCTCACGGCCCACGCCCGCGCGCACCGCGCCCATCAGCACCTTGGTGGTGGCGAGGAACGGCAGGTAGCGGTCCAGCTCACGGGCGACGACCGCCGGGAAGGCGCCGAACTCGTCGAGGACCGTCAGGAAGGTCTCCAGCAGGCCGTCCAGCGCGAAGAACGCGTCCGGCAGCGCGACCCGGCGGACCACCGAGCAGGACACGTCGCCCTCGTTCCACTGGTCGCCCGCCAGCTCACCCGTCATCGACGCGTAGCCCCGCAGGATCACCATCAGGCCGTTGACGCGCTCGCAGGAGCGGGTGTTCATCTTGTGCGGCATCGCCGAGGAACCGACCTGGCCCGGCTTGAAGCCCTCGGTGACCAGCTCGTGCCCGGCCATCAGCCGGATCGTCTTGGCCAGCGAGGAGGGGGCCGCGGCGAGCTGCACCAGCGCGGTGACGACCTCGTAGTCCAGCGAACGGGGGTACACCTGGCCGACGGAGGTGAAGGCCTGCGCGAAGCCCAGGTGACCGGCGATCCGGTCCTCCAGTTCGGCCAGCTTGGCCGCGTCGCCGCCGAGCAGGTCCAGCATGTCCTGCGCGGTGCCGACCGGGCCCTTGATGCCCCGCAGCGGGTACCGCGCGAGCAGTTCCTCCACACGGCCGTACGCGACGAGCAGCTCGTCGGCCGCGGTCGCGAACCGCTTGCCCAGGGTGGTGGCCTGCGCGGCCACGTTGTGCGAGCGTCCGGCGACGACCAGCTCGCCGTACTCGCCGGCCAGCTTGCCCAGACGCGCCAGGACGGCCACCGTGCGGTCGCGGACGAGCTCCAGCGAGAGCCGGATCTGGAGCTGCTCGACGTTCTCCGTCAGGTCGCGGGACGTCATGCCCTTGTGGACCTGCTCATGGCCGGCGAGGTCGTTGAACTCCTCGATGCGGGCCTTCACGTCGTGCCGGGTGACCTTCTCGCGCTCGGCGATGGAGGCCAGGTCGACGGTGTCCAGGACACGCTCGTAGTCGGCGATCGCCGCGTCCGGCACCTCGATCCCGAGGTCCTTCTGGGCCCGCAGCACGGCGAGCCAGAGCTGACGCTCCAGCTTCACCTTCTGCTCGGGCGACCAGAGCGTGGCGAGCTCGGCGGAGGCATAGCGGCCGGCGAGGACGTTGGGGATACGGGGCTTGGCGGGAGCAGAAGTCACGTGGACGGATTCTACTGGCGATTCGTGCAGGTCGGCGCACCGCTCCGTTCGGCCGATCCTACGAGAGCGGCGTCACTCCGGACGTCCCCGGGCGGGCGGGGACGGGATCTCCGCCCGGCCCGCGTCGCCGTCCGTGCCGTGCCGCAGGCTCCGCCTCCTAGGCCCGTTCCTCCTGCGCCCGTTCCTCGTACGGCAGCAGATCGGGCCGCTTCGGCGGCAGACCGTCGCCGGAGGAGCGGCCGGTCAGCCGCCGGCCTATCCAGGGCAGGAGGTACTGCCGGGCGAACCGGGCGTCCGCCACGCGCCGCGCGCCCCAGCCGGGCGGCAGCGTCGCCGGCATCGGCGTGTGCCACTCGGTGTCCTCGGCGTCGTGCCCGAGGGTCTGCCAGACGGCCTCCGCGACCCGGCGGTGGCCCTCCGCCGTCAGGTGCAGCCGGTCGACGTCCCACATGCGCGGGTCGGCGAGCGACGGGGCGCCGTACAGGTCCACCACGAGCGCGCCGTGCCGTGCGGCCAGCTCCTCGACGTGGGTGAACAGCTCCTCCATGCGGGGGCGGAACCGCTCGAGGACCGGCCCCTGCCGGCCCGGGCTGCGCATCAGCACCAGCTCCTTGCAGGCCGGGGTCAGGCGCTCCACGGCCTCCGTCAGCAGGCCTTTGACCCGGCCCATGTCGCACTTGGGACGCAGGGTGTCGTTGAGGCCGCCGACCAGGGTGATCACGTCGGCGCCCATCGCGGCGGCCACCGGCACCTGTTCCTCGACGATCTGCCCGATCAGCTTGCCGCGCACCGCCAGGTTGGCGTACCGGAAGCCGGGGGTGCGGGCGGCCATCCGCGCGGCGAGGAGGTCCGCCCAGCCCCGGTAGGAGCCGTCGGGCAGCAGGTCCGACATGCCCTCGGTGAAGGAGTCGCCGAGAGCGACCAGGCTGGTGTGTGTGGGGTTCGTCTGCATGGCGACATAGATGGTAGCCCGAGTCCCATACTTAGTGGTCGGTCCCCTTCGGCCACCGGGCCCCCTTCGGCCACCGAGCCCCGCGTGACCGCGGGCCCGGTCCGGTGGCGGCGTCGCCGCCCCGTGGACCGGGCCCGCGGTCACGGCCTCTCACCTACCGCTCACGCCCGCTGCCCGAACAGCTCCTGGAGCACGTCCTCCATGGTCACCAGACCGGACAGCCGCCCGTCGGAGCCGAGCACGGCCGCCAGGTGCGTACGGCTGCCGCGCATCGCGGTGAGGACGTCGTCCAGCGGGGTCGCCTCCCGCACGCGCGCGATGGGCCGCATGTCCGCCGAGCGGAACGGCCGCTCGCGCGGCGACGCGTCCAGCGCGTCCTTGACGTGCAGGTAGCCGACGATCCGGCGGCCCTCGTCGACCACCGGGAACCGGGAGAACCCGGATTCGGCCGCCAGCCGCTCCAGCTCCTCCGGCGTGACGCCCACGCGCGCGTAGACGACCCGCTCCAGCGGCAGGACGACGTCCCGCACCGGCCGGCGGCCCAGTTCCAGGGCGTCGTGCAGGCGTTCCAGGGCGCGGTCGTCGATCAGACCCGCCTCACCCGCGTCCTTGACGATCTGGGCCAGCTGGGCGTCCGAGAAGGCCGCGGCGACCTCGTCCTTGGTCTCGATCCGCAGCAGCTTCAGCAGCCCGTTCGCGAACGCGTTGATCGCGAAGATCACCGGACGCAGCGCCCGGGCCAGCGTCACCAGCGGCGGGCCGAGCAGCAGCGCGCTGCGCACCGGCTCGGCGAGCGCGACGTTCTTGGGCACCATCTCGCCGAGGAGCATGTGCAGGTACGTCGCCACCACCAGCGCGATCACGAAGGACACCAGGTGCCCCGCGCCCTCGGGCACGCCGACCGCGTGGAACACGGGTTCCAGCAGGTGGGCGATGGCGGGCTCGGCGACCACACCGAGGATCAGCGTGCACAGCGTGATGCCCAGCTGCGCCGCCGCCATCAACGCGGACACGTGCCGCAGGCCCCACAGCACGCTGCGGGCGCGCCGGTCGCCCTGCGCTCCCTTCGCGCCGTTGCCGTCCTCGAGGTACTGCTCGATCTGGGAGCGCCGTACGGAGATCAGCGCGAACTCGGCGCCGACGAAGAACGCGTTCACGACCAGGGTCGCCAGTGCGACGAGCAACTGGATGGCGGTCACTTTCCGGCCTCCTGTTCCGAGCCCTCGGCCGGGGCGAGCGGCGCGTGCAGCAGCACCCGCGCGGCCCGGCGGCCCGAGGCGTCCACGACGTCCATGCGCCAGCCGGCCACCTCCACGGTGTCGCCGACCGCCGGTATCCGGCCCAGCTCGCTGGCGACCAGGCCGGCGAGCGTCTCGTACGGTCCCTCGGGGGTGTGCAGCCCCACGCGCGCGAGCTGGTCGGTGCGGGCCGCGCCGTCGGCCGAGTAGAGGGTGCGGCCGTCGTCGTCGGTGCCGGCGGCGGCCAGGTCGGACGTCTCGTGCGGGTCGTGCTCGTCGCGGACCTCCCCGACGACCTCCTCGACGATGTCCTCCAGGGTGGCCACGCCCGCGGTGCCGCCGTACTCGTCGATGACGACGGCCATCGTCCGCTTGCCGGACAGCCGGTCCAGCAGGCGGTCCACGGTCAGCGACTCGGGCACGAGCAGCGGCTCGCGCATCAGCTCGGCGACGGGCACGCGCGGGCGGCGCTCCGCAGGGACGGCCAGGACGTCCTTGATGTGCGCGGTGCCGACGACCGAGTCGAGGCTGCCGCGGTACACCGGGAACCGGGACAGGCCCGTCGCCCGGGTCGCGTTCGCCACGTCCTCGCAGGTCGCGCTCGCCTCGAGGGCGATGACCTGCACGCGCGGGGTCATCACGTTCTCCGCCGTGAGGTCGGCCAGGTTCAGCGTGCGCACGAAGAGCTCCGCGGTGTCCGCCTCCAGGGCGCCCTCCTTGGCGGAGTGCCGGGCGAGGGCCGCCAGCTCCTGGGGGCCGCGGGCGGCGGCCAGTTCCTCGGTGGGCTCCACCCCGAACCGGCGCACGATGCGGTTCGCCGTGTTGTTGAGGTGGGTGATGAAGGGGCGGAAGGCGGCGCTGAACCAGCGCTGGGCGTTGCCCACGCGCTTGGCGACCGTCAGCGGGGAGGAGATCGCCCAGTTCTTGGGCACGAGTTCGCCGACGACCATCAGGAACACGGTCGACAGGGCCGTACCGAGCACCAGCGCCACCGAACTCGCGGTGGAGCTCGACAGGCCGAGCGACTCCAGCGGCCCGGAGATCAGCTTGGCGATCGACGGCTCGGAGAGCATGCCGACCACCAGGTTGGTGACGGTGATGCCGAGTTGGGCGCCGGAGAGCTGGAAGGTGAGGTTCTTCACCGCCTTGAGGGCTCCGGAGGCGCCGCGCTCGCCGCGCTCCACCGCCCGTTCCAGTTCGCTGCGCTCGACCGTGGTGAGCGAGAACTCCGCGGCGACGAAGGCGCCGCACGCGAGCGACAGCAGGATCGCCACCAGGAGCAGCAGGATTTCGGTCATCGGTTCACCTCCGTCCCATGGTCGGACAGGGTGGTGCCGGGCGCGCGGTGTCGCGTGGTGGTGGGGGTACTGGGAGGCTCGCCCATGGGCGGACGCTCACACCTTTCGTCAAGTCATCGGGGGACCGCGCGGACGATCCGTGCGGTCCCCCCAATAGTAAAGGATCGGCAAAAGGGCCCCGAAGAGGCTCCGGTCAGGCTCCGAGTGGCTTCACCCAGCGCCGCCACTTCTCCTCGGGCGCGTACCCCGCCGCGCGCCAGGCATGATGCGCCGTCTCGTTACGGGTGAGGACCATCGCGTCGCCGCGCCGACCGCCGAGCGCGACGAACCGTTCCTCCGCGGCGGCCAGCAGTGCCGCCCCGATGCCCTGACGGCGGTGCCGCGGATCGACCGCCAGCCGGTACAGGTGGCACCGCCAGCCGTCGAACCCGGCGATCACCGTCCCGGCCAGCGCGCCGTCCCGCTCGGCCAGGATCAGAGCTCCCGGGTCGCGCGTGATCAGCCGTTCCACGCCGCTTCGGTCGTCGCTGATGCTCGTGCCCTCGGCGGCGCTCTTCCAGAAGGCCAGCACGGTGTCGAGGTCCTCGGGCCCGGCGGCCCGAATCCGCAGATCGATCATGGGCCGATCCCACCACGGGCGGTCCCGGCCCGGACGCGATTTCCAGCATGCGGACCGCCCGTGCGACCCGCTCCGGCCGGGCGCCCGTCACTCGTGCGCGATCGCCGCCAGAACGTTCATCCGGGAGGCGCGCAGCGCGGGCAGCAGGGCCGCCACCACTCCGACGACCGCGGATCCCACCACGACCGCGACGATCGTGCCCCACGGGACGGCGAACGCCTTCATGCCCTGCAAGGCCAGCACCTGCTGTATGCACACGCCCCACACCAGGCCGAGCCCGAGCCCCAGCACCGCGCCGAACACGGCGATCACGACCGACTCCAGCCGGATCATCCGGCGCAGCTGCCGCCGGCCGAGACCGATGGCGCGCAGCAGCCCGATCTCCCGGGTCCGCTCCACCACCGACAGCGCCAGGGTGTTGACCACACCGAGCACCGCGATGACGATCGCGAGCCCGAGCAGCGCGTACACCAGGTACAGCAGGACGGCGATCTGATCGTGCACCAGCTTCTTGTAGTCGGCCTGGTCGCGCGCCTGCACCTGCGGATAGGCGTCGAGGGTGCGCTCCAGACGGGGACGCAGCGTGTCGCCGTCCGTACCGGAGGACGCGTTCACGTACAGCGCGGAGTCCTGGCCGCCCGGCACGTACTTCTCGACGGTGGCGATGCCCAGGAACAGCCCGCCCTCCATGCCGAAGCCGTCGCCGCCGTCCTGGTCGGTGAGGGCGCCCACCTTCAGCGTCGTGGTCCGGCCGCCGGGGAACTGCACCGGCAGCACGCTGCCCAGCCGCACCCCGTGGTCGCGGGCGAAGTCGACGTCCATGCCGAGAGCGCCGTCGGCCAGCGCGGCGGCCGTACCGCCCGCGGCGTACGTGACGTGCGCGACGTCGTCCACCTGGTCGTCGTAGCCGCTGGCGGTCGTCTCCACCCGCTTGCCGTCCGGCAGCCGCACGGCCAGCGGCGCGAACCGCTGCCGTACGACGAGGCCGACGCCGTCGGTGCGGCGCACCGCGTCGGTGACCTCCGCCGAGAACGGCGTGAAGTTGGCGTTCTGGACGACGAAGTCGGCGCCCAGCGTCTTGTCGATCTGCTGGTCGAACGACTTGGACATCGAGGCGCTCGCCACCGACATCCCGCCGACCAGCGCGAGCCCCACCATGAGCGCCGCCGCCGTCGCGCCCGTGCGGCGGGGATTGCGCAGCGCGTTGCGCTGGCTCATCCGCCCGACCGAGCCGAACAGGGCGGGGAAGGCGCCGCCGAGCACCCGGATCACCGGGCGGACCAGCAACGGCCCCGCGATGACGGTGGCGACGAGGGTGAGGACGACCCCCAGACCCAGCAGGGAGGCGGCGGACGCCGTCTTCGAGGCGGCGGCGCAGCCGGCCAGCGCCGCCACGCCCAGGGCGCCGACCACGGATCCCACCACCGCGCGCACCTTCAGCGGCCGGCCCGTACCGGCGATGTCGGCGTCCGCGAGGGCCGCCATCGGCGACACGGTCGCGGCCCGCCGGGCCGGGAGGTAGGCCGCCACGAAGGTGACGCCGACACCGACGACGTACGCCGAGACCGGGGTCGCCCAGCCGACGACCATCTCCGCGGCGTCGAGGTTCATGCCGAACGTGCTCATCAGCTTGATCAGCCCGGCCGCCAGACCGATGCCGGCGGCGAGGCCGAGGGTGGATCCCACCAGACCGAGCAGCACCGCCTCGGTGAGCACCGAGCGGCGCACCTGGCGGCGGTCGGCGCCCAGGGCACGCAGCAGGCCCAGCTCGCGCGTGCGCTGGGCGATCAGCATGGAGAACGTGTTGACGATCAGGAACACGCCGACCAGGACGGCGATCCCGGCGAAGCCGAGCATCACGTACTTGATCACGTCGAGGAAGCCGCCGAGGGCCTCCGACGACGACTTCGCCTGCTCCTCGGCGGTCTTCACGTCGTAGGTGCCGGTGCCGACCGCGGCCACGATCCGCCGCTTGAGCACGTCGTCGCTCACGCCCCGCGCGGCGTCGACGGAGATGCTCGTGGCCTTGTCCGCGGACCCGAGGAGCTGCGTGCCGGCGGTCGCGGGGTCGAGGTAGACGAGGGCCGCGCCCGGGTTGGTCGTGGTGAAGGTCGCGATGCCGACGATCTTCACCTCGAAGCTGCCGGGCTGGGCCATCACGGTGAGGGTGTCGCCGATCCCGACGTGCTTCTTGTCGGCGGTGTCGGCGTCCAGCATGGCCTCGCCGCCGCCCCGGGGGGCGTGGCCGGAGGTCAGCTTCACCGGGCTGCGGTCGGTGACGAACCAGTCGGTGGCGATGGTGGGCGCGCCGGTGGTGGGCCCGACCGACTCGTTGTCGCGGTCGACGACGGTGATGTTCTCCACGCTCACGTCCGCGTGGGTGGCCGCGACGCCCTCGACCCGGGCGACCTGCCGGGCGAGGGAGGCCGGGACGGTCTGCACGGCGCCGGTCGGCACGGACGCCTTCAGGTCGTCCTCGGGCTGGACCGTGACGTCCGGGGACGTGGAGGCGAAGAGCCGGTCGAAGGTGCGGGTCACCGTGTCGGAGAAGATCAGACTGCCCGCGACGAACGCCACCGACAGCACGACGGCGAGCGCGGACAGCAGCAGCCGGCCCTTGTGCGCGAGGAAGCTGCGCAGAGTCGCTCTCAGCACCGGATCACTTCTCCTCGGCGTCGGCGCGGGTGTCCGGGACGGCGGTGCCGTCCTCGCCTTCGCCGCCGTCGAACTGGGCGCGGATCACGTCGAAGCGTTTCATGCGCTCCAGCACCGCCTCCGCCGTCGGCCGCTCCATCTCGTCGACTATGCGGCCGTCGGCCAGGAAGAGCACCAGGTCGGCGTGGGCGGCCGCGCCCGGGTCGTGGGTGACCATGACGACGGTCTGCCCGAGGTTGTCGACGGCCTCCCGCAGGAACGCCAGGACCTCGAGCCCGGCCCGCGAGTCGAGGTTGCCGGTCGGCTCGTCCGCGAAGATGAGCTCGGGGCGGGAGGCGAGCGCCCGGGCGCAGGCCACCCGCTGCTGCTGGCCGCCGGACAGCTGGGCGGGCCGGTGCTTGAGCCGGTCGCGCAGCCCGAGGGTGTCGATCACCCGGTCCAGCCACTCCCGGTCGGGCTTCTGGCCCGCGATGTCCATGGGGAGGGTGATGTTCTCGGCCGCGTTGAGCGTCGGGATCAGGTTGAACGACTGGAACATGAACCCGATCCGGTCCCGCCGCAGCCGGGTCAGGTCCCGCTCCTTCAGCCCCGTGATCTCGGTGCCGCCCAGCCACACCTGGCCGGCCGACACGGTGTCGAGTCCCGCCAGGCAGTGCATCAGCGTCGACTTGCCGGAGCCGGACGGGCCCATGACGGCGGTGAAGCGCCCGCGCGCGATGTCCACGTCCACCGAGTCCAGGGCGAGCACGGCCGTCTCCCCCGAGCCGTACGCCTTGGTCAGAGCACGGGCGCGGGCCGCGATCCGGTCGGCCGGGGCCGGACCGGGGGCGTGCTCCGCAGCAGGTGTGGACAAAGCTGCCTCCTCGCTCATGGGGACGTGCCGGGTCTGCCGGTCGCCCGGCCGAGCGTAGTGTGACCCGGCGCACACCCGGTATCCGTTTTCGGATCCCGTGCGCCCTTGCCGTTGCTAGCGGTCCGGCGCTAGCTTCGAGGTATGGCGAAGACCCAGCTGAACGTCCGCGTCGACGAGGGCACGGCCCGCGCGGCCCGCGAACGCGCCACGGCCCGCGGCATGAGCGTCAACCGCTACATAGAAGAGCTGGTCAGACGGGACGCCGGCGAGGTCGGCCACACGTTCGTCGAGGCCGCGAGCGACTTCATGAAGCAGTACGAGGCGCTCTTCGTGGAGGAGTTCGGCGCCGAGCGCGAGGGCGGCACGCACGAAGGTCGCCGCTGATCCCTTGAGCGACCTGCGCATCGACCTCGCCTGGCTTCTCATGCTCGCCGAACAGAACACCCCGGGCGACCCCCAGGTCACCGACTGGGGAGCCCTGGTCGCGGCCGTGGCCCGCCACCAGGCCGAGATATTCGACGTCCCCGTGTACGACGACCCGGCCGCCCGTGCCGCCGCGCTCCTTCAGCTCCTCATCCACGTCCCGGCGCTGGAGCGCTCCAACGCCCTCTTCGCCTGCGCCGTGGCGTACGCCTACCTCGTCGCCAGCGGACTGAAGGTCGCCACCTCGCCCGAGCAGGTCCGCGACCTGGCCCGCCTGGTCAAGGACGGCCAGACCTCGGTCGCCGACATCGCGCGGGAACTGCGCGCCTGGAGCCGGTGAGCCGCTGCGCGCACAGCGCGGACGGGCCCGCCCGGGACGCTCCCCGGACGGGCCCGCCGCACGGCCGCGGCCGTACCCGTGTGCGGTGCCGCACGCGTCACCTGACGAAGTCGCGCACCTTCTCGTACACGCCGTGGTCGTTGTTGATGTCGGTGTGCGAGATGCATCCCACGCCGACGTTGGTGGCCCCGCTCAGCAGCGCCGAGGAGTCCGGGTCGATGGCCGAGTCGCAGTTCGACCAGTAGGTCGCGTAGTTCACGCTGCCGGGGGTCTCGTCCCCGGAGTTGAGCGCGGTGAGGAAGGAACTGCCGGTCACCATCTCGGCGCAGGAGGTGTAGAGCCAGCTGCACCACGAGGCGACCGACGTGCCGTGGTTGGTGCCGGCGACGGAGACGAAGTCGTCCACGTACGCGGTGCCGCCGAGGTTCTTGAGGTAGTAGCGGGAACTGAGCGTGCCCATCGAATGGACGACGACGTCGACCTTGGACGCACCGGTTCTCGCCCGTACGTTCTTGATCTCCGTGGCCAGTTGGGAGGCGGTGGTGACGTTCGACTGCGACCAGCTGTACGTCCAGGCGTCCAGCTCTGCGGCCGTGTAGCCGTCGGCCTTGAAGTCGGCGACCCAGTCGGACCAGCTGCCGGAGTCGCTGCTGATGCCGTGCACGAAGACGATCGGGTCGTGCGTCGCGGCATGGGCTGTGGGGGCGGAGAACGACAGTGACAGAAGGAGCGAAGAGACCACGGCCGAGAGGGCCGCGGCGATGCGACGCTTGTGGCGCTGCATGATGCCTCCTGAAACGTGTGGGGTTGCCAGGAGTGTCGGCCGGGTCTACGCGCGGCGCATCGGCAGAATCGCCAGTCTTTACGGTTCAAGTAACCCGCCAGTAACGTCTTGTGGGTGGTGACACCGGTGAACCCCTGGCCCCTGGAAGGCACTTCGCCACCGACGCCCCGGAACGCCGCCCGCCTACCGGGCCCGCCGCTCTCCGAAGGCGTACGCGTGCGGGTGCTGCGCCTCGTGCACGGCGACCCGCGCGCCGCCGCCGAACTCGTCGCGCGGCTGACCGGCAGGCAGGCGGCCGGCCTCGACCCGCTGCCGGCCGAACCCGCCGACCTCGCCCCCGAGACGCTGCGCGCCCACCGCGGCGAGGTCCGCGCGCTGCCCGACGGCACCCGGCTGGTGCTGCTGCTCGCCGCCGCCGACCAGTACCCCGTGGCCACCCACGCCTTCCTGCGCGCCGTCGCCGCCGTCCGCCTCGACACCCGCCCCCTGGAGGTGGCCGAGGCGGCCGGGATCGCCTACGCCACCGCCGGCGGCGTCGGATTCCGCGACGCCTGGACCCGGATCGCCGCCTACGAGACGGCCGCACCGGCCGACCGCCGGGAAGCCCACCGGCTGCTGGCCCGCGTCCTGCACGGCCCGGCCGAGGCACCCCGCCGGGCCTGGCACCGGGGCGCCGGTGCGCTCGGCCCCAGCGCACGGCTCGCCGCGGAACTGACGGCCGCGGCCGCCCGGGCGCGCGCCGCCGGCGACCCGGCGCTCTCCGGAGCCCTCGCCGAACGCGCCGCCGCGCTCTGCGCCGACTCCCGCGAACGCGCCCGGCTCCTCGCCCACGCGGCGGCCGACGCCTGGTACTCCGGCGACGGCGACCGGGCCCGCGCCCTCGCCGCCCGCACCGCCGCCGACGCCCTCACCGGTGTCCTCGCCCTGCGGACCGGACACGCGGGGGAGGCGTTCGACGCGCTGCTGGCCGCGGCGGTACGGGCCGCGCGCCCGCACCCGGCGCGCGGCGGCCCGCAGCGGCCCGCGCCCGCCGCCCCCGCCCCCGGCGCGGTCCGGGCGCCGTCCCCGACCGCCCACCTGCTGGCCCGGGCCGCCGAAGCCGCCGTCTACACCGGCGACCTGCGCCGGTCCCCCGAAGCACTGCTCGCCGCACAGCAGCTGGGCATGGAGGCGCCCGGGGTGCTCGGCGGGCTCGCCGCGGCCGTGGACGGACGGTACGAGGACGCACGGGACCTGCTGGAAGCCACCGCCGGGCGGTGCGGTCCGGGCGGCGACCCCACCCTCCTGCTGCACGCGGGCATCGCCGCGCTGATGCTCGGCGACCACCCCCGCGCCGTCACCGCCACGGTCCGGGCGGCAGCGGCGGCCCGCGCCCGCGGCGTCACCGCCGCCGTGTCCCAGGCCATGGAGTTCCGCGTCTACGCCGAGTTCTGGACCGGCCGTCCGCGCGCCGCCGAGGCCGCCGCCCTGGACGCCCTGCGACAGGCGTACGCCACCGGACAGGACAACGGCGCCTGCCACCTCCAGGCGGCCCTCGCCATGTTCGCCGCACTCACCGGCGACGACGACCTGTGCCGGGAGCGCGCCGCGGCCGCCCGCTCCCACGCCCTCGCCCACGACCTGGGCCTGCCCGCCGCCCTGGCGCAGTGGGCTCTGGCCTTCCTCGACCTCGCCTCCGGCCGCTTCGACGCCGCCGCGGCCGGGCTGCGCGCGCTCGCCGCCTCCGGTCCCGGACACGGCCACCGGGCGATCCGTCACCTCGCCACGCCTCACTACGTCGAGGCCGCGGTCCGTACCGGCGAGATACGCGTGGCGCGTGTCGCCCACGCCGGCTACGACCGCTGGGCCCGCGCCGTCGGCGGCGCCGACGACCTGGCACTCAGCGCCCGCTGCCGGGCCCTGCTCAGCCCGGGCGCCGACGCCCTGGACCACTACCGCGAAGCCCTCGCCCTGCACGCCGACGGCACCCGCGCCGTCGAACGCGCCCGTACCGAGCTGCTGTTCGGCAGCGCGCTGCGCCGGCTGCGCCGCCGTACGGAGGCCCGCGACCGGCTGCACAGCGCCCTGGCGGCGTTCGAGTCCTTCGACGCCCCGCACTGCGCCGAGGCCGCCCGCGCCGAACTGCGCGCGCTCGGCGCGCCCGCGAGCCCCGTCCGCGACCACCGGAGCCCCACGGCCCAGCTGACCGCCCAGCAGCTCCTGGTCGCCCGGATGGCCGCCGACGGCGCCACCAACCGCGAGATCGCCACCCGCCTGGCCCTCAGCCCGCGCACCATCGACCACCATCTGCGGGGCGTCTTCACCCGCCTGGGCATCCGCTCCCGCATCGAACTCGTCCGCCTTCTCGCGGACCCGGCCGACGAGTAGGCCCCCGCCCCCCGGCACCGGTGCCGGAGGTCAGGGGCCTGTCCGCAGGCGATACGGCGGTCAGCTCTCCGCGCCGGTCCGCTCCCGGAAGGCCTCCGCCTCCCAGGTGCCGTCCAGCCGGGGCGCCAGCCAGCCCGGCGCCGCGGCACGGAAGCCGGCCGGGGGGAGCGCGCCGGCACCCGAGGGCAGCGCGCCGAGCAGCGGGGCCCCGGCCACCTCCGGCAGATCCACGACGTTGCAACGGGACGCGAGGTCGGGGGAGTCGGGCCAGCTGCCGATCACCACACCCAGCAGCTCGACACCGCGCGAGCGCAGCTCTCGGGCGGTCAGCTCCGTCGTGTTCAGCGTGCCCAGCCCCGCCGACGCCACGACCAGCACCGGCGCCCGCAGCAGCTGCGCCACGTCGGCCAGCGTGCCGCCCGCCTCGTCGAACCGTACGAGCAGCCCGCCCGCCCCCTCCACGAGCACCAGGTCGTGAGCGGCGGACAGCTTCTGCGCCGCCTCGACGACGTCGTGCGGCCGCACCGGCGCCAGGCCCGCCCGGCGCGCCGCCGTCGCCGGGGCCAGCGGCTCCGGGAAGCGGGCCGGTTCGGCCGTCGTCACCGCGCCCGCGAGCCGCGCCACCTCGTCGGCGTCCCCGCGCTCGTCCGGTCCCACACCGGTCTGCGCGGCCTTCAGCACCGCCACCGACCGGCCGGCCGCGAGCGCCGACGCGGCGATCGCGGCCGTCGTGACGGTCTTGCCGACCTCCGTGCCCGTCCCCGTGATCACCAGGATCGGCATGTTCATCCCTCCCGCGCCGCGGCGCACACCGCGCGCGCGATCCGTGCCACGTCCGCGTCGTCGGTGACGTAGGGCGGCATCGTGTAGACCAGGTCGCGGAACGGCCGCAGCCAGACGCCCTCGCGCACGGCCGCCCGGGTGGCGGCCGCCATGTCCACCGGGTGATCGAGCTGGACGACACCGATCGCACCGAGGACCCGGACGTCCCGTACGCCCGGGATCTCCGCGGCCGCCGCGAGACCGTCCCGCAGCCCCGACTCGATCCGCTTGACCTCCGCCTGCCAGTCCTGCCCGAGCAGCAGCTCGATCGACGCGCAGGCGACGGCCGCGGCGAGCGGGTTGCCCATGAACGTCGGCCCGTGGGCCAGGACCGGTACCTCGCCCCGCGAGATCCCGTCCGCCACCCGCGAGGTGCACAGCGTGGCCGCCATCGTGAGATAGCCGCCGGTCAACGCCTTGCCGACGCACATGACATCCGGTGTCACCGCGGCGTGCTCCGCCGCGAACAGCGCGCCCGTGCGCCCGAAACCGGTCGCGATCTCGTCGAACACCAGCAGCACGCCGTGCGCGTCGCACGCCTCGCGCAGCACCCGCAGATAGCCGGGGGAGTGGAACCGCATCCCGCCCGCGCCCTGCACCACCGGCTCCACCACGACCGCGGCCAGCTCGTGGGCGTGCCGCTCGATCGTCTCGCGCAGCAGGTCGGCGTACGCCTCCTCGAACTCCACCGGAGGCGCGTCCACGAAGACCTGACGGGGCAGCACCCCGCTCCACAGACCGTGCATCCCGCCCTCGGGATCGCACACGGACATCGGCTGCCAGGTGTCGCCGTGGTAGCCGCCGCGCCAGGTCAGCAGGCGCTGCTTGGCCGGACGGCCCAGCGAGCGCCAGTACTGGAGGCACATCTTCACGGCGACCTCGACCGACACCGACCCGGAGTCGGCGAGGAACACGTGCTCGAGACCTTCGGGCGACATGTCGACAAGGTGCTTCGCCAGGCGGACGGCCGGCTCATGGGTGAGTCCGCCGAACATCACATGGCTCATCCGGCCCAGTTGCTCGCGCACGGCCTCGTCGAGCACCGGGTGCCGGTAGCCGTGGATCGCCGACCACCAGGACGACATGCCGTCGACCAGGTCGTCCGAGCCGTCCGCCGGCCGCAGCCGGACCCCGCTCGCCGACTCCACGACGAGCGGCTCGGCCCGGCCCGGCATCGGACCGTACGGGTGCCACACGTGCCGCCGGTCGAGCTCCAGCAGCTCGGGCACGCCGAGCGGCGCCCGCTCAGGCATTGGGCGCGAGGTCCGTCCCGGCGCCGCGCCGGCGCACCGCGACGAGGTCCGTACGGGCGTCACCGGCAGCCGGAACCGGGGCCCCGGACGCGGCCGGGGCCGGGGCCGACGCCGCGGCCGGCACGGACCCGCACACCCCGCCCTCCTCGTGCGACCCGCACGCACCGCCCTCGTGCGACCCGCACCCGCCGCCCTCGTGCGACCCGCAGCCCGCGCTCTCGGAGGAGCCGCAGCCGCCGCCCCCCGCGACCCGGTGTCCGGGCAGGGTGACCTGCTCCGCGCCCTCCACCTCGAACCCGGCGTCCGCGATCATCTCCAGGTCGGCCTTGCCCGCCTGGCCCTCGGTGGTGAGGTAGTCGCCCAGGAAGATGGAGTTGGCCAGGTGCAGCGCGAGGGGCTGCATGGTGCGCAGGTGCACCTCGCGGCCGCCCGCGATACGCACCTCGACGTCCGGGCAGACGAACCGCACCATCGCCAGGATGCGCAGACAGCGCTGCGGGGTGAGGTTCCACTCCTTGGCGAGCGGGGTGCCCTCCACCGGGATGAGGAAGTTGACCGGAACGGAGTCCGGGTCCAGCGCGCGCAGTGAGAAGACCACGTCCACGAGGTCCTCGTCGGACTCGCCCATGCCGGCGATCAGACCGGAGCACGCCGACAGACCGGCCGCGTGCGCCTTCTGCACCGTGTCCACCCGATCGGCGTACGTGTGGGTGGTGGTGATCTCCCCGTACGTGCCCTCGGAGGTGTTCAGGTTGTGGTTGTAGGCGTCGGCGCCCGCCTCGCGCAGCCGTTCGGCCTGGCCGTCGGAGAGCAGGCCCAGACAGGCGCACACCTCGACGCCCTCGTTCCCGTCCTTGATGGCCTTGATGGTGCCGGCCACCCGGTCGACGTCACGGTCCGTCGGACCGCGCCCGGACGCCACCAGGCAGACCCGCTTGGCCCCGCCCGCCAGCCCGGCCGCGGCCGCCCGGGAGGCCTCCTCCGGCTTCAGCCAGGTGTACTTCAGGATCCCGGCCGTCGAGCCGAGCCGCTGAGAGCAGTAGGAGCAGTCCTCGGGGCACAGTCCGGACTTCAGATTGACCAGGTAGTTCAGCTTCACCCGGCGCCCGAACCACTGCCGGCGCACCCGGCCGGCCGCGGCCACCACGTCCAGCACGTCGTCGTCGGAGGTGGCCAGCACGGCCAGCGCTTCCTCGCGGGTCGGCAGCTCGCGCCGAAGCCCCTTGTCCACCAGCGTGTTCAGCAGGTCCATGAGAGCCGATCCTGTCCTACGCACCCGCTCCCGGCCAAGGTAGGGATCACACAACACACCCGGTTCGACGTGTGGGTATTGCCACACCGTGGGCGGGCGACCGTGCCGCTAGTGTCTGTCCGCTACCTACAAAAGCACCGGAGGACCCATGGCGTTCGGCTGGATCGACGAACAGGCGGAGCTGCGCCGCCGGGCCGGCCTGGTGCGGACATTGCGGCCCCGTCCTGCGGACTCGCCGCTCCTCGACCTCGCGAGCAACGACTACCTGGGCCTCGCCCGCCACCCCGAGACCGTGGCGGGTGCCGCGGCGGCGGCACGCGCCTGGGGCGGCGGAGCGACCGGCTCACGGCTCGTCACCGGCTCCACCGAACTCCATGCGGAGCTCGAGCGCGAGCTCGCCGAACACTGCGGGTTCGAGTCGGCCCTCGCCTTCTCCTCCGGCTACGCGGCCAACCTCGCGGCGGTGACCGCACTGGCCCCGCACGGCTCGCTGATCGTCTCCGACGCGGGCAACCACGCCTCGCTCATCGACGGCTGCCGCCTGGCCCGCGGCACCACCCAGGTCGTCGCGCACGCCGATCCGGACGCGGTGCGCAAGGCGCTCGGCACGCACGCGGGCCCCGCCGTGGCCGTCTCCGACACGGTGTTCTCGGTGGACGGCGACGCCGCCCCGCTGGCCGCTCTGGCGGCCGCCTGCCGGGCGTACGGCGCCGGACTGGTCGTGGACGACGCCCACGGACTGGGCGTGCTGGGGGAGGGCGGGCAGGGCGCCGCGCACGCGGCGGGTCTGGCGGGTGCGGACGACGTCGTCGTCACGGTCACGCTGTCCAAGTCGCTGGGCAGCCAGGGGGGCGCGGTGCTCGGGCCCGCCCGGGTCGTCGAACACCTGGTGAACGCGGCCCGGACGTTCATCTTCGACACGGGGCTCGCGCCGGCGGCGGCGGGCGCCGCGCTGGCGGCGCTCAGGCTGCTGCGCCGGGAGCCGCAGCGCGCGGCACGCGCGCGTGCGGTGGCGGGGGAGCTGCACGCGCGCCTGACGGCCGCGGGTCTGGAAGCGGTGCGTCCGGACGCCGCGGTCGTCTCCGTGCGTGCGCCGTCCCCGGAGGCGGCCGTGCGGTGGGCGGCGGACTGCCGCTCGGCGGGTCTGGCCGTGGGCTGCTTCCGTCCTCCCTCCGTGCCCGACGGCATCTCGCGCCTGAGGCTCACCGCGCGTGCGGACCTCTCCGGGGCCGAGCTGGAACGCGCTGTACGGGTGATCGGCGAAACACGGCCATGAGTCGGCGTGACACGGCCGGGAACCGCCGCCGACCGATCGCGGTGCGGTCGGTCAGCGGAACACGGCCGTGAAGTCCGTCCAGCTCTCGGGGGAGAAGAGCAGGGCGGGCCCGGCCGGGTTCTTGGAGTCGCGCACGGCGAGCAGACCGGCCAGGGGACCGGCGGCCGGCCTGGCCGTCTCGACGCAGTTGTTCGCTCCCGTGCTGTAGCTGCTGCGCAGCCACCGCACGTCCGGGAGCCGGTGGGGGTCGGTGCTGGAAGGTACGTTCCGCGGCAGTGCGGACATGGTGCCTCCTTATGCGCCTGCTATCGCGGCGATGTAATCCGATGAGTCCCCGGGCGAAAGAGCGTGCGCCCGAAGGGCGTTGAAGGCCTCGGTGTAGGCCTGGAGGTCTTCTTTCCGTTCGAGATAGAGGCTACTCGTCAAGTGGTCTAGAACAACCACATCCAGATCAGAAGTGCGCGAAAATGAGAAGATAACGAAAGGGCCGGTGACGCCGATATGTGCTCCGGCGGCGAACGGCAGTACCTGGAGCCGTACTTGGGGCAGCCGGGCGGCCTCCACGAGCCGGCCGAGCTGGCGCGCCATCACCTCGGGTCCGCCCACCTCGCGCCTCAGCACCGACTCGTCCAGCACCGCGTTCAGCTCCAGCGGAGGCGTCGCCCGCAGCACGTCCTGGCGGGCCATCCGGACCTCGACCAGGGTGTCGAGCTGGTCCTCGTCCGCCCCTTCCACGGCCGCCCCCGTCACCGCACGGGCGTACTCCGGCGTCTGGAGCAGCCCCGGGACCACCGTCGTCTCCAGGGTGCGCATCGCGCTGGCCTGGGACTCCAGGCTGATGAAGTCCCGGTAGGCGGGCGGCAGCACCCCGCGGTAGGCGTGCCACCAGTGGTCCCGGCCGCCCCCGCCGTCGGCGGCGCCCGCCAGGGCCAGCATCAGTTCCCGCAGCTGCGGATCGGCCACCTCGTAGGCGTCGAGGAGTAACCGCACATCGGCCGGTTTTGACCCACTGATGCCCGTCTCGATGCGGCTCACCTTGGACTGGTGCCAGCCCACGAGCCGGGCCGCCTCACCACTGGTGAGGCCGGCCCGGGTGCGCAGATTGCGCAGTTCGGCACCCAGTTTGCGGCGGCGCACCGCGGGACCGTGCTGCACTGCCTCCTCCTTACCCCTGACGGGTCGGCCAAATACGCTCTGCCGTCGCAGAGTTCACCGCATCGGGCGACAGATATATGCATAACTTGGTGGATCGCCACCCGTTACCGGCGCGGTAATGGCAGTCTGGCGAAGAAGCACCAGTCCGGGACCGTACTCGAACGATCCGCACCGTGTCGGGCTCCCGGTCCCGTGGAAAGGGACGACGTCGCCATGGCAGATCACCTGGAAGCATCCATCACTCTGCCGAGCGACCCCGCCTCGGTCCGCGCGGCCCGTGCCTTCGTGGCCGACGCCCTGGGCGAGTGGGGCCTGCCGGCGGAGGCGGATCAGGCCGACACCGTCCGGCTCATCGTCTCGGAACTCGCCACCAACGCCGTGCAGCACACCTTCGGGCAGTCGCCCACCTTCACGGTCGCCCTCGCGCTCGTCCGCGACGAACACCTGAGCGTCGGCGTCACCGACAGCCACCCGAGGTTCCCCAAACGACTGCCGGCCGCGGTCCAGCAGGACAACGGCCGAGGCATGGTGATCATTCGCTGGCTGACCGCGGAGTGCGGCGGCAGGCTGAGAGTGCGGCCCACCCGGGAGGGCGGCAAGACGGTCATCGTCGAGCTCCCGTGGGCCGTCCCGGCGGCGGAGCCGGTGGCCGGCGCCCTGGCGGCACCGGCGGAGAGTGAGCTCCCGGGGCGGTGAAGGCGCGTCAGGACGCCCTGTACCGCCCCGGGAGACACCGCCCCGGGAGAACCCCCGGGGAAGCGCCACCCCGGCCGTGGACCGGCTCGTGAGGCCGGTCCACGGCCGGGGTCCGGTACCACGGCCCGTCCTAGCGGACCCGGCCGTACCAGACGCTCTTGGTCCAGATCTTCTGGAGCTTCACCACGTCACCGGTCTTCGGCGAGTGCCATATCTTGCCCTTGCCCGCGTAGATCCCGACGTGGTAGACGTTCGACCCCGAGTGGAAGAAGACCAGGTCGCCCGCCTTGCGGCTGGACGCCTTGATGTGCTTCGTCTTGTTGTACTGCTGGGCCGCCGTCCGGGGCAGGCTCTTGCCCGCCTTCTTGAACGAGTACAGCGTGAGCCCCGAGCAGTCGAACCTCTTCGGTCCGGTGGCCCCGTACTTGTACGGAGCACCTTTCTTGGAGGCCGCGATCTGAAGTGCCTTGGCCGCCGGTGTGGCGGCCGCGGCGTCGGGGGACAGCCCCGGGACCACGACCGACCCGCCCACGGCGGCGATGGCGAACGCCGAGGCCGTACCGGCCCGGACCATGAGCGACGGGACCCGATTGAGCGCAGTCATGCGCAACCCTTCGTCAGCCGCCTGTGAAGGATGACCTGTCGGATTCGGGCTGGCGAAGTTGCCCGGCCGCTCGCGCGGCTTCACCCCAAGGGCTGCTCGGCCCGGTCATGGCGTGACCGTCCCGGCGACCCGTCGTGCTTGGGTCCTCCACTCCTGCCGATGCACTCCTGTCGACCGGTCATCCGGGCGGCGGCAGGACTCGGCGTCCGCCCGGACCGCCCCGCCTCTTGTGGCGGGGGCTTGTCGTCAGTCAGGGATCTTGGCTCACGGATGTCCGAAAATCCCAACGGAACCGGGGATTTGTGGGGTTACTCACCACTCACCCGTTCGGGTGAACACTCTGATGGATCATCAGGTGCCGGGGCGCCTCGGGGCCTCCCACCAGCCACGACGTCCCGCGATCCGCTCCCCGGGCGCCCTTTCGCGCAACTTCCTGGCGTCCGGGCGAACAGTAGACGTTCTGCCGAACGGGGGTACGCCTTCTGGGTCGTTTCGACTCCGGCCGGGTCGTCGCGTCCGGCCGCGGGCCGGCCCGGCCGAAGGTGTGGCGCGGTCAACTCTCGTCGAGCGGCGGCAGCGTGACGGGAGCCGTGCGGCGCTCGCCGTCCAGCACGCGCAGCGCCCGCGCGAGCGTCGGCGCGAGCAGCTCGCTCTCACCCCTTCGGTGCATCGGCGAGAGCGCGTCGCGCAGCGCGATCGCCTTGGTCACCAGCGCATGGGCCGCGCGCAGTCCGCGGTAGGTGTCGCCCTGGTGGGCGGGGTTGATGCGGCCGAGCATGTCGACACGTCGAGATAATCGTCGATCAGCTCCGCCTCCGCGCGGGTCGGCGCGGGCAGCGGCGGCAGCTCGGGCACCATCGCCGGCTCACCGCCCGCCGTGCGGGCGGCGGGCCGAGGGCCTGCGGCCGGGGACGATCCCGCCGACCAGGCCGTACGCCACGGCGTCCTCGGCGGTCAGGAACGTCTCCCGCTCGACGTCCGCGGACACCTGCTCCGGCGTCCGTCCGGTGTGCCGCACCAGCAGTACCCGAGTCCGGCTTGCCGGCCGATGACTCCGCGCCCGGCGGGGCGGGCGGCCCGGTCCGCGGCGGCGCGGCACCTACTCGGCCGGCCGGCCTGCGAAGGCTTACGCGACCAGGGCCCGCCTCGGGGTTTCGGGGGTGGGGGCGGCCGGGGTCGGGGGCTGCTTCAGGAGGCTGCCCGGTACCACCGCTCCGAGGCCGAGCGCGGCCCACCACAGCAGCGTCAGCGCGGGGCCGACCGCCGCCGCGCCGTCGAAGAACGACACCGAGCGCAGCAGGGTCGTACCGGCACCCGGCGGCAGCCACTGGCCGATCGTCCCGACCGGCTCCGGCAGCATGCGCGGTGCCGAAGCCGCCCCGGAGAACGGGTTGCCGAGGAACATCACGAGGAACGACACCGCCCCGATGCCCGGCGTGCCGACCAGCGCGGCGCAGCCGGCCACCGCCGCGCTCACCGCCAGCGTCGACAGCAGCACCGCGGCCTCCGCCCACCAGTCGCCGGTGAGCACCCCGAGCCAGCTGTGGGCCAGCGCGGCCGCGACCAGGCCCACCAGGGTGGCGGCGCCGACCAGCGCGCCCACCGTGCGGATCCCGCGCAGGCCCAGCAGGGACACCACCGCACCCGCCGCGATCCCGGCAAGGGCCGGCGGCAGCACGCTCGCGCCGAGGGCCGCGCCGCGCGGATCGGTGGCCGGGGCCGCGACGACGTCCACGGTCCGCAGTCCGGCGCCCGTGGCGGCCGTCCGCTCCGCGACGGCCTCCCGGAGCAGCTGGGCGACGACCGGACTCGCGGCCGAGGCGGTCGGCAGTTCGGGTCCCTCGGCCGTGACGACCACCGCGCCGTATACGGTCCGGTCCTCGACCGCCGCACGGGCGGCCTTCCCGTCGGCGTAGTGGTGGAGGTCGAAAACCCCTTCCTGCTGGGCCGGTTGCCGCTCCAGCGGGGCCGTCGCGGCGGCCGGACCGGCGACGCCGAGCGGCAGGACGACGGCGACGAGGCGCCGGGACGCGGACATGGCTTCTCCCAGAAGCGGACGGGTCGCTGTGGACCGTGCAGAGCGGGCCGTGCCGAGCGGACGGGTCACAGCAGGCAGTGCACGCGGATGGTTCGTGGCGGACGTTTTAAAGAGAAGGATCGTTCGTTCTGTGTTGGGGGCCATGGCCCGTGTATCCCAGGCGCACCTCGACGCCCGCCGTCGGCAGATCCTCGACGGCGCGTCGGTCTGCTTCGCCCGCAACGGCTTCCACGCCACGTCCGTGCAGGACGTGCTCAAGGAGGTCGACCTGTCCGCCGGGGCCGTCCACCGGTACTTCAGCGGCAAGGAGGAGCTGATCGCGGCGATCGTCGGCGAGGTGCTCGGCCAGGTGCGCGAGGCCTTCGAGGAGGAGTCCCGGCACGTCCCGCCACCGCCGCCCGACGCCCTCGTCTCCTCGGTCCTCGGCCGTTTGCTGGCCGCCCGGGAGTCCCTGACCGTCGACGGGCGGCCGGCCTTCCCTCGTCTGATCATCCAGGTGTGGACGGAGACCCTGCGCAACGAGGACCTGGCGGCGCTGCTGTACGAGGGCTGCACCGGCGTGCGCGAGGCGTGGAGCCGGATCGTCGTCGCCTATCAGGACGCCGGCATGATGCGGGCCGACGTGCCCCCGGACCATGTGGCGCGCACGATGATCGCCGCCGTCCTGGGCTTCCTCGTCCAGCAGTCGCTGTTCGGGCCCGCCCCGGTCGAGGTGCTGCGCGACGGCCTGCGCGCCCTGATGAGCGTGTCGCCCCCGCTGTCGGGCGCCTGAACCGATCACAGCTCGGTTAACTTCCTCGAAATGCGGCCCGATTAGCCTGCCGGTCCACGCCACCAGGGGTCTTCACCCCGTGGCAGCGGCAGCCGGGCCCCGCACGGCCCGGAGCGAGGATGTGAGGTGGGACGTGCAACTGACCCCGCACGAGCAGGAGAGGCTGCTGATCCACGTGGCGGCCGACGTGGCAGAGAAGCGCCGGGCCCGCGGCCTCAGGCTCAACCACCCGGAGGCCGTGGCCCTCATCACGTCGCACATCCTCGAAGGCGCGCGTGACGGCCGGACGGTGGCCGAGCTCATGTCCTCCGGCCGCAAGCTGCTCACCCGCGACGACGTCATGGACGGCATCCCCGAGATGATCCACGACGTCCAGGTCGAGGCCACCTTCCCCGACGGGACCAAGCTCGTCACCGTCCACGACCCGATCGTCTGAGGGGCTCGATGATTCCCGGAGAGATCCTGTTCGCGGACGGGCCCGTCGCGTACAACGCGGGCCGTGAGGTCACCCGGCTCACCGTCCTGAACGCCGCCGACCGGCCTGTCCAGGTCGGCTCCCACTACCACTTCGCCGAGGCCAACCCGGGCCTGGAGTTCGACCGCGCGGCCGCCCGCGGCAAGCGGCTCGACGTCGCCGCAGGGACCGCCGTGCGCTTCGAGCCCGGCATCCCCGTGGAGGTCCGGCTCGTGCCGCTGGCCGGCGCCCGGATCGTGCCCGGGCTGCGCGGCGAGACCGGAGGTGCCCTCGATGTCTGAGATCTCCCGTGCCGCCTACGCCGACCTGTTCGGCCCGACGACCGGCGACCGTATCCGGCTCGCCGACACCGACCTGCTGATCGAGATCGAGGAGGACCGCTGCGGCGGCCCCGGACTCTCCGGCGACGAGGCGGTGTTCGGCGGCGGCAAGGTCATCCGCGAGTCCATGGGGCAGTCCCGGGCCACCCGCGCGGACGGCACCCCCGACACCGTCATCACGGGCGCGGTCGTCGTGGACCACTGGGGTGTGGTCAAGGCCGACATAGGCATCCGCGACGGACGCATCACCGGCATCGGCAAGGCGGGCAACCCCGACACGATGGACGGGGTCCACCCGGACCTGGTGATCGGCCCCGAGACGGAGATCATCGCGGGCAACGGGCGCATCCTGACGGCCGGCGCCGTGGACGCGCACGTGCACTTCATCTGCCCGCAGATCGCCGACGAGGCGCTGTCCGCCGGTGTCACCACGCTCGTCGGCGGCGGCACCGGGCCCGCCGAGGGCTCCAAGGCGACCACCGTGACGCCCGGCCCGTGGCACCTCGCCCGGATGCTGGAGGCGATGGAGCAGTACCCGCTGAACATCGGCTTCCTCGGCAAGGGCAACACCGTCTCGCAGGAGGCGATGCTGTCGCAGATCCGCGGCGGCGCGCTCGGGCTGAAGCTGCACGAGGACTGGGGGTCGACACCCGCCGTCATCGACGCCTCGCTGACCGTCGCCGACCGGACCGGCATCCAGGTCGCGATCCACACCGACACCCTCAACGAGGCCGGTTTCGTGGCGGACACCCTCGCCGCGATCGCCGGACGCGGCATCCACGCCTACCACACCGAGGGCGCCGGGGGCGGGCACGCCCCGGACATCATGACCGTGGTGTCCGAACCGCACGTCCTGCCGAGCTCCACCAACCCGACGCGGCCGTACACGGTGAACACCGCCGAGGAACACCTCGACATGCTGATGGTGTGCCACCACCTCAACCCCGCCGTCCCCGAGGACCTGGCGTTCGCCGAATCGCGGATCCGGCCCTCGACCATCGGCGCCGAGGACGTCCTGCACGACCTCGGGGCGATCTCGATCATCTCCTCCGACTCGCAGGCCATGGGCCGCGTCGGTGAGGTCGTCCTGCGCACCTGGCAGACGGCGCACGTGATGAAGCGGCGCCGCGGACCCCTGCCGGGGGACGGCCGTGCCGACAACCACCGGGTACGCCGCTACGTCGCCAAGTACACGATCAACCCGGCGCTCGCCCAGGGCCTGGCCCGCGAGATCGGCTCGGTCGAGAGCGGCAAGCTCGCCGACCTGGTGCTGTGGGAGCCGGCGTTCTTCGGCGTCAAGCCGCACCTCGTCATCAAGGGCGGGCAGATCGCGTACGCGCAGATGGGCGACGCCAACGCGTCGATCCCGACGCCGCAGCCGATCCTGCCGCGTCCGATGTACGGCGCGATCGGCCGGGCGCCCGCGGCGAACTCGTTCAACTTCGTCGCACCACTCGCCATCGAGGACGGGCTGCCGGAGCGGCTGCAACTGGGCAAGCGGTTCGTGGCCATCGACTCCACCCGCGCGGTGACCAAGGCGGACATGCGGGAGAACGACGCCCGGCCGCGCGTCCAGGTCGACCCCGACAGCTTCGCCGTGCACATCGACGGCGAACTCGTCGAGGCGACCCCGGCCGCCGAACTGCCCATGGCACAGCGTTACTTCCTGTTCTGAGGCCCGCTCCCGACATCTGCACCCGACATCTGCACCTACACCCGGCACCTGGCCCCGGGCGCGGAGGAGACGACTGTGACAAGGGCAGCACTGCTCGTCCTGGCCGACGGCCGCTTCCCCGCCGGAGGGCACGCGCACTCCGGCGGGGCGGAGGAGGCCGTGAAAGCGGGCCGGATCACCGACGCGGCGAGCCTGGAGGCCTTCTGCCGGGGGCGACTGCACACGGCGGGGCTGGTGTCGTCGGCGCTGGCCTGCGCGGCCGCGGCCGGCGCGGACCCGGCGGAGCTGGACGCGGCGGCGGACGCCCGTACCCCGTCCCCGGCGCTGCGGCTGACCGCCAGGAAACTGGGCCGGCAACTGGTGCGGGCCGCCCGCGCGGCCTGGCCGAGCACCGAACTCGACGCCCTGGCGGCGCGGTTCCCCAAGGGGGCGCATCAGCCGGTGGTGCTGGGCCTGACGGCGCGGGCCGCCGGGCTCGGGCCGCAGGACGCGGCGTACTGCGCGGCCTACGAGAGCGTGAGCGGACCGGCCACCGCGGTGGTGCGGCTGCTGGGTCTGGACCCGTTCCGGGCGACGGCGGTGCTGGCCCGGCTCGCTCCCGAACTGGACCGGGTCGTGGACCGGGCGGTGTCCGCCGGGACGGCGGTGCCGGCGCGGGGCACCGACGTGCTGCCCGCGGCGTCCGCGCCGCTGCTGGAGATCGGAGCGCAGGCCCACGCCGCCTGGCCGGTACGGCTGTTCGCCTCGTGACAGCCCGCCGGCCCCACCGGAGGAGGCAGCCGTCCGCGCCCCGCTTCCCCTTGCCGACCTCCGGGGCACCGACCCCCGGGGGCAGTCCTCGGACGCCCGTTCGCACCGGAACGGGTCCGTCCCCAAGCGCCGGGCCGGCTGAAGCCGTCCGGACCGGCTGAACAGGAGTCGCTGTGCACCTCGACCACCCCCATGGCGGCCCCGCCGCCGTCGGCGCCGACGCCCGCCGCGCGGACGGCACGCGCCGCGCCCTGCGCATCGGCCTCGGCGGTCCCGTCGGGTCCGGCAAGACCGCCACCGTCGCCGCCCTCTGCCGGGCCCTGCGCGACGAACTGTCCCTCGCCGTCGTCACCAACGACATCTACACCCGCGAGGACGCCGATTTCCTGCTGCGCGAGGCTGTGCTGCCGCCCGAGCGGATCACTGCCGTCGAGACCGGCGCCTGCCCGCACACCGCGATCCGGGACGACATCTCCGCCAACCTCGAAGCCGTGGAGGACCTGGAGGACGAGGTCGGGCCGCTCGACCTGATCCTCGTGGAGTCCGGCGGGGACAACCTCACCGCCACGTTCTCCAAGGGGCTCGTGGACGCGCAGATCTTCGTCATCGACGTGGCGGGCGGGGACGACATCCCCCGCAAGGGCGGCCCCGGCGTCACGACCGCCGACCTCCTCGTCGTCAACAAGACCGACCTCGCGCCCCATGTCGGATCCGACCTCGCCCGCATGGCGGCCGATGCCAAGGCCCAGCGGGCCGAACTCCCGGTCGTCTTCCAGTCGTTGCGCGGTGAGACAGGCGTCGGGGACGTGGCCGCGTGGGTGCGGGCCCGGTTCGCGGCCTGGACGGCGTGACATGAGCGGGGTGCACGCCACCGCACGGATCGTGGCGCGCGACGACGGACGCGGCGGAACCGGTCTGCCCGTCCTGGAGAGCGACGGACCGCTCGCCCTGCGGCGCACTCGGGGAACGGGCGACGAGGCACGCGTGATGCTCGTCGGTGCGATGAGCGGGCCGCTCGGCGGTGACCGCTTCGCCGTCGAGGCGGACGTCGGCAACGGCGCCCGCCTGCACGTCCGTTCGGCCGCCGCCACCATCGCCCTGCCCGGGCAGACGAAGGAGGAGGCCCACTACGATGTACGGCTGTGCGTCGCGGACGGCGGCGAACTGCACTGGATGCCCGAGCAGTTGATCTCGGTGAAGGGGAGCGGCCTGTCCGTCACCACCCGGGCCGACCTCGGGGCCGACGCGCGGCTCGTGCTGCGCGAGGAGCAGGTGCTCGGACGGGCGGGGGAGGAGCCGGGGACCCTCACGAGCCGGCTCTGCGTACGGGTCGCCGGACGGGTCGTCCTCGACCAGGAGCTGTCCTGCGGCCCCGGTGCGCCCGCGGGCTGGGACGGGCCGGCCGTCCTCGCCGGACATCGGGCGGTGGGTCAGATCGTGCTGGTGCGACCGGAGTTCGCAACGGAGCCGGTGACGGCGCGGAGCGTCGGAGAGCACGCGTGCGTGGTGCCGCTGGCCGGCCCCGCCGCCCTGGTCACCGCGGTCGCGCCCGACGCGCTGCTCCTGCGGCGCGTGCTGGACACGGCGCTCGCCGATCTCCACATCCGGTGAGCGGGACATCACGTTCCGGTTATCGGATTGGCAAAGAAGGTCAACGACACCTTTTCTCGGACGCCTCACAGCCGCGAGGATCCCTCTGCCGCCATCACCAGGTAGGGGAGTTCCCACTTGAAGGACATACGACCGAACAAGCGCGTCACCGCGCTCGGCTCGGCCGGCGTACTCGTCGCCGCGACGATGCTCGCCGGCGCTTTCGCGGCGCCCACCGCGAGCGCGACCAGCGGCCGTTCGGGCCAGGACAGGGAGGCGCGCGGCGCCGCCGTCGCCGCGGAGCGTGCCGCCGAGGCCGGCGTCGACTGGCAGGACTGCCCGGCCGACTGGGGCCTCGAGAAGCCGATCCAGTGCGGCTGGGTCAGCGTGCCCCTCGACTACGCCAAGCCCAACGGCAAGCAGATCAAGCTCGCCGTCGACCGCATCGGCAACACGGGCACGGCCAAGGAGCGCCAGGGCGCCCTCGTGTACAACCCCGGCGGCCCCGGCGGCTCCGGGCTGCGTTTCCCGCGCCGCGTCACCACCAAGGCCCCCGTGTGGGCCAACGTGGCGAAGGCCTACGACTTCGTGGGCTTCGACCCGCGCGGTGTCGGCCACTCCGCGCCCATCTCCTGCATCGACCCGCAGGAGTTCGTCAAGGCCCCCAAGGCCGACCCGGTCCCGGACAGCGAGGCCGACAAGCTCGCCCAGATCAAGCTCGCCCGCGAGTACGCCGACGGCTGCTACGAGCGCAGCGGCGAGATGCTCCCGCACATGACCACGCCGAACACCGTGCGCGACCTGGACGTCATCCGCGCCGCCCTCGGTGAGAAGAAGCTCAACTACCTGGGCGTCTCCTACGGCACCTACATCGGCGCCGTCTACGGCACCATGTTCCCGGGTCACGTGCGCCGCATGATCGTGGACAGCGTGGTCGACCCCTCGCGGGAGAACATCTGGTACGAGGCCAACCTCGGCCAGGACATCGCCTTCGAGGGTCGCTGGAAGGATTGGGAGGACTGGGTCGCCGCCAACGACGCGACCTTCCACCTCGGCACCACCCGTGCCGCCGTCCAGGCCAAGTGGCTGGCGCTGCGCGCCACCGCGAAGAAGAGCCCCCTCGGCGGTCTCGTCGGCCCGGCGGAGCTGATCTCCTTCTTCCAGAGCGCCCCGTACTACGACTCCTCGTGGATCCCGGTCGCCACCGTCTTCAGCAAGTACGTCGCCGGGGACACCCAGGCGCTCGTCGACGCGGCCGCGCCGGACCTCACGGACACGGCGGGCAACATCGCCTCGGAGAACGGCAACGCCGTCTACACCGCGGTCGAGTGCACCGACGCCAAGTGGCCCACCAGCTGGCGCAAGTGGAACGCCGACAACACGCGGCTCCACAAGGACTACCCGTTCATGACCTGGGCCAACGCGTGGATGAACCTGCCGTGCGCCTACTGGCCGGTCAAGCAGCAGACGCCCGTCGAGGTCAAGACCCACAAGGGCCTGCCGCAGGTGCTCATCGTGCAGTCCACGAACGACGCGGCCACCCCGTACAAGGGTGCCGTCGAGCTGCACAAGCGGTTCAAGGGCTCGCGTCTGATCACCGAGAAGGACGCCGGTTCCCACGGCGTCACGAGCCTGGTGAACACCTGCATCAACCCGCGGGTGGACGCCTACCTGCTCACCGGCAAGCTGGACACCGCGGACGTGACCTGCGCGCCGCACGCCACGCCCAAGCCGTAGGCACCGGCCGCCCCCCGGCTCGCACGGTGGGGCGGCGGTGACGACGAGGGGCGGCCGGATCACTCCGGCCGCCCCTCGCTCGTCGCGTGCCACCCGTCCCGCGTGCGGGGCGGGCGCGTGATGACGAAGCGTTCCCCGACTGTCCGTCAGCGGGACGGCAGTCGGGGGAACTTGCTCCCCTTCTCGGCCTTCGCCGCCTTCGCCGCGGCCTGTTCCTCCGCCTTGACCACGGCCGCGTACTCGTCCACGTACTCCTGCTCGGACAGCGTCAGGATCGCGTACATGATCTCGTCGGTGATGGCGCGCAGCACCGCCTTCTCGTTCTCCATGCCGAGGTAGCGGGAGAAGTCGAGGGGTTCGCCGAAGCGGATCGCCACCGGGTGCAGGGTCGGGATCTTCTTGCCGGGCGGCTGCGCCTCGAAGGTGCCGATCATCGCGCAGGGGATCACGGGCGCCCGGGACTTCAGCGCCATCACCGCCACGCCGACCTTGCCCTTGTACAGGCGGCCGTCGTGCGAGCGGGTCCCCTCGGGGTAGATGCCGAGCAGTTCGTCCTTGCCCAGTACCCCGAGGCCCTCGCGGATCGCGGCCTGTCCCGCCTCCTTGCCGGAGCGGTCGACCGGGATCTGGCCCGCGCTGCGGAAGAAGGCCGCGGTGAGCCTGCCCTTGAGACCGGGACCCGTGAAGTACTCGGCCTTGGCGAGGAAGGTGATGCGGCGCTTGAGGATCGCGGGCATCAGGAAGTGGTCCGAGAACGACAGGTGGTTCCCGGCGATGATCGCCGCGCCCGAGTCCGGTACGTGCTCGAGGCCTTCGATCCGCGGCCGGAAGGCCAGTCTCAGCAGGGGGCCCAGCAAGACGTACTTGAGCACGTAGTAGAACAAGGGGTCGCTCCTCACTCCGGCGGATCGGCGGGATGGCCGCCTGACCAGGGTGCTGCTCCTGGACGGTCCGCAGCAAGCCGCAGGGAGCCTCCGGCAGCCGTCGCGCGGCCGTCGGTGGGGCGCGCGCGGCGCTTTTTCGTCGAATCTCCACGGATCCTGCCGCAACCGTGTCGGGTCTCACATCAGGCGCGGGCGAGACGTCGCAGATGTCGCATTGATTTCGATGGATCTTCATCAAGTTCTTACTTACCCTCCGTCATTGACCATCTTTTCTCAGTGCTTTCTCACTGAGTCGTGTTGTGAACTGCGAATGCGGGGGCGCGTGTTGACGCGAAGACATGCCCGGACGTCGGCCTTGGCGCTGGCGCTGGTGACGGCCATGGGGATCGGGGTGACGCCGGTGACCGCGGCGGTCGCCGCCGCCCCGACCGCACCGACCCGGACGAAGACCACGGCCGGGAACGGGGCGGCGACCACGCAGGACGCCCTGGCCGAGGCGAAACGGTCCGGCAGGAGCGTCGAGGTCGGATCTCTCCGGTCGGAGAGCAGCGATGTGTACGCCACGCCGGACGGAAACCTGGAGGCGCGCGAGTATCTGCGTCCCGTACGGACCCGCGTCGGGGGCGAGTGGAAGCCGGTCGACACCGATCTGGTGAAGACCTCGGAAGGGACGGTCGCCCCGGGCGCGACCACCGTGGGTCTCGAGTTCTCCGGGGGCGGCGACGCGCCCTTGGTGCGGATGGAGAAGGCTGGGCGCGAACTCGCCCTGTCCTGGCCGGGCGAGCTGCCCGCCCCCGTCCTCGACGGGGCCACGGCGACCTACCGCGACGTCCTGCCGGACGTCGACCTGCGGATGGGCGCCCAGGAGGACGGCTTCACCCAGTTGCTCGTCGTCAAGTCCGCCGATGCGGCGGCCGACCCCGAGCTGACCCGGCTGCGCCTGAAGCTCTCCGCCGACGGGATCGACGTCCGTGAGACGTCCGAGGGTGGCTTGGAGGCCGTGGACGAGGGCGCCGGCAGCGCGGTGTTCGAGGCGCCCAAGCCCGTGATGTGGGACTCCAGCACCCGGGAACCCGCGCAGCGGGACGAGGCGCCCCCCGCGAGCGCCCCAGCGGGGAACGCCACCCCGGAGGGGAAGGCGTCCCCGGCCGGGAAGGCCGCCTCGGGAGGCAGGGCTGCCTCCGTCCCGGATTCCGGTGGCGGGGAGACGGCCACCGCTGCCGCCGCGGCGGCGGGGCCCGGCGCGGGCGGACAGACCGGCGCCGCGGGTGACGAGCCCGCCGCCGGGGAGTCGGCGAAACTCGCCCCGGTCGGGGTGGACATCCCGGCCGGCGGCAAGGAACTGGTCCTGACCCCGGACGCGGAGGTGCTGAAGGGCGAGGACACCACCTACCCGGTGTTCATCGACCCCCAGTGGTACTCGCCGCGCGCCGGCGCGTGGACGATGGCGTCCAAGTACTGGGCGTCCTCACCGCAGTGGAAGTTCAACGGCGAGAACAACGCCGGCCTCGGCTACTGCGGCTGGGCCTACTGCCAGCCGAACGACACCAAGCGGCTCTTCTACCGCATCCCGGTGTCCAAGTTCGCGGGGAAGACCGTCCTGTCCGCCGAGTTCGTGGTCCGGAACGTGTGGTCCGCGTCGTGCAGCGCGCGCAGCGTGGAGCTGTGGCGCACGAAGGACATCTCCTCGTCGACCACCTGGAACTCGCAGAACGCGGCCGGCTTCTGGATCGACAAGCTGAGGACGGACTCCTTCGCCCATGGCTTCGAGGGCTGCTCGGCCAAGGACGCCGAGTTCGACGTGAAGTCGGCCGTGCAGACGGCGGCCAACGCCAGGTCGTCGACGATGACGTTCGGCATGCAGGCCGCGAGCGAGAGCGACATCTACGGCTGGAAGCGGTTCTCGGACAAGGCCTACCTCCGGGTGAAGTACAACCGCCCGCCGTCGCAGATCAAGATGTCGCAGCTCACCATGGAATACGGCGGCACCTGCAAGCGCCCGGCGGACGCACCGCGCGTGCGCACCCTCGGAAAGATCTACGCCAATGGCGTCACGGACCCGGACGGCGACACCGTCGGCGTGCAGATCGAGGCGGCCTGGGACGCCGGCGACGGCAAGGGAACGATCGCCCGTTGGAAGCCCGCCCGGACCGGCTTGAAGAAGTCCGGCTCGAGCTTCTCGCTGACCCTGCCCTCCTCCCTGCCCGAGAACAAGCAGATCAGCTGGTACGCACGCAGCTACGACGGAGCGCAGTACTCCCCGTGGTCCAGCGCGGGGGATCCGACCGGCTGCTACTTCACCTACGACACGAAGGTCCCGAAGGCCCCGGCCGTCACGTCCGCCGAGTACCCGGCCTCCGACCCGGAGAATCCGCAGGACCCGTGGTTCGACGGGGTCGGCCAGTACGGCTCGTTCCAGCTCAAGGCCGCCGACACCGATGTGACCAAGTACTGGTTCGGCATCAACGGTGACCCCACGTCGAAGAACACGATCACCACGGCCGCGGGCGCGGCGAAGATCGCGAGGATGCTGCCGGCCAAGTCCGGCCTGAACTTCGTCACCGCTCGGGCCTTCGACGCGGCCGGCAACGGTTCCGAGATCCGGACCTACCAGTTCCGGGTCAAGGCGGGGCAGCTCGAACGCGCCGACTGGGCGATGGACGAGGCGACCGGCGCCACCGAGGCGGCCGGCAGCGCCCCCGAGCAGACCGCTGCCCTGTACGGCGGTGCGACGCCGGGCGTGGAGGGCAGGTTCGGCAAGGCGGTGCAGTTCGACGGTGTCGACGACTACGCCGCCACCGACGTCGCCACGATCAACACCGACGTCAGCTTCTCGGTGTCGGCCTGGGTGAAGCTGTCCGCCGTGCCGTCCGGTGCGGCGGTCGTGGCCTCCCAGCGGGGCAACAACGCGCCGGGCTTCGAGCTGTACTACTCCAAGGGCTACGACCGCTGGGTGTTCAACCAGTACAGCGCCGACAGCACCACCGGCACCCCCGTACGGGCCATGCAGGCCGCGGCGGGCGGGGTCGCGGCCGGGGAGTGGACGCATCTGGTCGGTGAGTACGCCGCCGGGGAGAAGCTGCTGAAGCTGTACGTCAACGGCAAACTGGCCGGGACCACCGCCTACTCCACCGCGTGGAACGCGCGGCGCGGCATGGTGATCGGCGGCAGCTTCCTCGGTGACACGCCGACGTCGCCCTTCCCCGGCGCCATCGACGAGGTGAAGACCTTCGAGAAGCCGCTGTCGGCGGGCGAGGTGTCGAGCCTCTACGACGCGAACACGATCGGTGCCGGACGCCCGGCCCGCGCCGTCTTCCACCTGGACGAGGCGGCCGACGCGACCACGCTGGTGGGCCGCGCCGATGTGAATCCCGTGGTCCTCAAGGGCGGCGCCACCGCGGGCTCGCCCGGGGTGGACGGCAGGGCGCTGACCCTGGACGGGACGGACGACTACGCCGCCACCAGCGGTCCGCACATCAACACCTCGTACAGTTTCGCCGTCTCGGCCTGGGTGCGGCTGCCCAAGACCAAACCCTCGCACGCGGCGAGCGTCGCCTCGCAGACCGGCGACGTGGTGACGGGGCCGGAGCTGTACTACTCCAGCTCCTTCGACCGCTGGGTGTTCAACCAGCACAGCGCCGACACCGCCGACTCCACGGTGGTGCGGGCCATGCAGCCGGAGGGCACCACCGCGTACGGCGGTGAGTGGACGCATCTGGTGGGTGTGCAGGACACCGTGGCCGACCAGCTCTCGCTGTATGTCAACGGGACCCTGGCCGGCACGACCGCCCTGCCCTCGACCTGGTACGCCGGGGGAGCGGTACAGATCGGAGCCAGTGCCTTCGAGGGCAAGGCCACCTCGTTCTTCCCCGGCCAGATCGACGACGTACGCCTCTTCGACCGGCCGGTGTCCGCCGACGAGGTGCAGCAGCTGTTCAAGCAGCGCGCGTTGCTCAACGCCCGCTGGAAGCTGGACGCCGTCACCGGATCCGCCTCGCCGGACGACGCCGGCCGGACGGCCGCCCTGTCGCTCGCGGGCGGCGCGAAGATCGGCGCCGGGTTCATGGAGGGCGGCCTGGAGCTGGACGGCAAGGCCGGATACGCGAGTGCCCCGGCGGTCCCCGTCGACACGAGTGCCAGCTTCACCGTCACCGCCTGGGCCCGTGCCGCGTCGATCCCCACGCAGAACGCGGCGGTGGTCAGCGCGGAGGGGACCGACCGCAGTCCGTTCGCGGTGCACTTCGTGCCGGATGCGAACAACCCCGCGGGGCTGGGCAGCTGGGAGATCGAACTGCCGAACGCGGACGCCTCGGACGCCACCACGGCCCGCCTGGCCAACACGGAGTTCGACGACGTGACCGACTGGAACCACCTGGCCCTGGTCTACGACGGCTTCGCCAAGCAGGCCCGCCTGTACGTCAACGGCGTGCTTCAGGAAGCCGCGTGCGAGGACGCCGACGGCGACGGCACGGCTGACGACACCTCCTGCCAGGACATGATCGCCTGGGGCGAGAACATGCTGACCGCCAAGGCCGGCAAGTCGCTCCAGGTCGGACGGACGAAGACCGGCGCGACAGGCGCCGAGTACTTCCCCGGCGTGATCGACGACGTCTGGTTCTTCCAGGGGGCACTCGACGACAGCCAGGTCGGCGAGCTCGCCGGCTCCTGGTTCGACGTGCCCACCCAGGTCCCGGCCGGCAGCTGAGGCTGCCACGGGCGGTGCGCCGGGACGACGCCCCGGCGCACCGCCCGTACCTCCTGGTCCTCCACGCCTTTTGGCGCACTCCGCATCTTTCAACAGTGACGCCTGCGCCCCGCCACGGGCGGGACCGGCGCCACGCAGCGACGGACGGCATACGCATGAGACGCAAACCCCCACGTTCCTCACCCGCAGCCCTGAACCGACCGGTGTCCCTGGTCGTGTCGGCCCTGATGCTCGGTGGACTGATCCAGGCCGCCGCCTCTCCCGCCCAGGCCGCCGGACACCCCCTGCCCGGCGTGCCCAGGGCCGACAAGGCGGTCTCCGGCACCGACGGCATCAAGGTCAGGCCCCGCACTCTGACCGCCGGCCCGAAGACGCCGGGCAAGAAGCCCGAGAGCTCCTGGCCCGAGGCCGCCACCGCCACGGTGGAGCTGCCCCGAGGCGCCACGGAGAAGACGGCCACCGCCGAGCGGGCGGGTGGACTGCCGCTGACGATCGCCCCGGTGAAGAAGGCCCGGGAAGCGGTACAGGGGACGGTCGAGGCCGCGGTACGAGGCCGCGAACAGGCCCGACGCGCCGGTGTCGACGGACTGCTGTTCACCCTGGAGGCCAAGGACCACCCCCGGGGCGTGACCCGGTCCGGCCTCGCACCGACCGAAGCCGGCATGGTCGCGGTCACCGTCGACTACGCGGACTTCGCCCGGGCCTACGGCGGCGGTTACGCCTCCCGGCTGCACCTCGTGCGGCTGCCGGCCTGCGCCCTCACCACGCCCGCCGAACAGGCGTGCCGCACGGCCACCCCGGTCCCGGCCCGCAACGACACCGACCGGCAGACCCTCACCGCGAACGCGGTGAGCCTGCGCTCCGGCGGGACGACGGTCCTGGCCGCGGCTGCCGAGACCGGCGGTGAGAAGGGTGACTTCAAGGCCACCTCCCTCTCCCCGTCGGCGACCTGGACCACCAATCTCAACACCGGTGACTTCACGTGGTCGTACGACATGCCGACGCCCGACGTGCCCGGCGACCTCACGCCGGACGTGAGCCTGGACTACTCCTCGGGCTCGATCGACGGCCGCACCGGCGGCACCAACAACCAGGGCTCCTGGGTGGGCGACGGCTTCGACCTGTCGCCCGGCTTCATCGAGCGCCGCTACAAGCCCTGCGCCGAGGACGGCGAGAAGAAGGCCGACGGCAGCAAGCCGGGCGACCTGTGCTGGTCCTACGACAACGCGTTCATCTCCTTCAACGGCAAGGGCGGTGAGCTGGTCCCGGCGGGCAAGGACGAGTTCCGGCTCAAGCAGGACGACGGCACCCGCGTCGCCCGGCTGACCGACACCGCGCGGGGCAACGGGGACGACGACGGCGAGTACTGGCGGGTCACCACCCCGGACGGCACCGCCTACTTCTTCGGCTACCACAAGCTGCCCGGCTGGACGAGCGGCAAGGAGACCACCGACTCCACCTGGACCGTGCCGGTCTACGGCAACAACACGGGCGAGCCGTGCCACGCCTCCGACTTCGCCGGATCCTGGTGCCGGCAGGCCTGGCGGTGGAACCTCGACTACGTCGTGGACACCCACGGCAACGCGATGGGCTACCACTACGTCCAGGAGTCCAACTCCTACGGCCGCAACCTCAAGGCCGACGACGACACCCCGTACACCCGCGGCGGCTACCTGGAGCGCATCGACTACGGGCTGCGCTCCTCCCGGATGTTCGCGGACAAGCCCACCGCCCAGGTCGTCTTCGACAACGCCGAGCGGTGCCTGCCGCAGGACGGCGTCACCTGCGCGGTGGACACCATCGACGCCAAGGCCGCCTACTGGTACGACACACCGTGGGACCTCAACTGCAAGGCCGACACCAAGTGCGACGACGGCCGCCTCTCACCCTCCTTCTGGACCCGTAAGCGGCTGACCGGAGTCACCACCCAGCTGCTCAAGGCGGACGGCACCTACGGCAAGGTCGACTCCTGGAAGCTCGGCCAGCGCTGGGGCATGGCCGACACCGACTACCAGCTGCTCCTCGACAGCGTGCAGCACACCGGCCACACCGGCACGACGCCGATCACCCTGCCGAAGACCACCTTCGCCTACACCCAGCTCGCCAACCGGCTCGACCGGACCGGCGACGGCTACGCCCCCTTCATCAAGTCACGCCTGTCCAGCGTGGCCGACGAGTCCGGCGGCCAGATCGACACCACCTACTCCGCGCCCGCCTGCGACGCCGACGCCCTGCCGACCCCGCAGACCAACACCACGCGCTGCTTCCCGCAGTTCATCGGCGGCGACAGCACCGACGCCCCCGACCGCGAGTGGTTCAACAAGTACGTCGTCACCTCCGTCGTCGCGACCGACCGCACCGGGGGCGCCCCCGACCAGGTGACCGCCTACGAGTACCTCGACGGCGCCGCCTGGCACTTCGACGACGACGACGGCCTCACCAAGGAGAAGTACAAGACCTGGTCGCAGTGGCGCGGGTACGGCCACGTCCGGGTGAAGAACGGCGGTCAGGGCGGCGCGGCCGCCATGAAGTCGCAGGAGGACCACTGGTTCCTGCGCGGCATGGACGGCGACCGCAAGGACACCGCGGGCGGCACCAAGTCCGTGACCGTCGCCCTCGAATCGGGTGAGGGCGACCCGATCACCGACCACGCGTCGGCCGCGGGCCTGGAGTACCGGACCGCCGCGTTCGACCGGCCCGGCGGCAAGGTGATCGCCAAGACCGTCAACCGGCCCTGGCACCACGAGACGGCCAGCAAGACCCGCGACTGGGGCACCGTCACCGCCGACCTCACCGGAGTTTCCGAAAGCCAGGCCTGGACCTCCCTGGACGACGGCGCGGGCGTCAAGTGGCGCACCACCTCCAGCTCCGCCACGCACGACACCGTCGCCGGCCGGGTCACCCAGGTCGACGACCGCGGCGACACCGGCACGGCGGCCGACAACCAGTGCGTGCGCACCACGTACGCCACCAACGCCGACAAGAACATCCTGCTCCTGCCCTCCCGGGTGGAGACCGTCGCCAAGGCCTGTGACGCCGCGGTCGACCGGAGCAAGGACGTCATCGACGACATCCGCACCGCCTACGACGGAGGCGCCTACGGCGCGGCGCCGGCCAAGGGCGACCCCACGGGCACCGCGGCCCTGAAGAGCCACAGCGGAACCAAGGCGACCTACCTGGAGGCAGGCGCCACCTACGACGACTACGGCCGCGAGCTGACGGTCACCGACCTGACGGCCGACCTCACCGTCACCGGTGACGCCGCCCCCGTCCGTACCGTGCGCGCCGACGGCCGTACCACCACGACGGCCTTCGTCCCGACCACCGGACTGCCCACCCGGACCAGGACCACCACCCCGCCCGCCGACCCGGCGGTCCCGGCCACCGCCCAGACCACCGTCAAGGACCTGGACCCGCTGCGCGGGCTGCTCCTCAAGCAGACCGACACCAACGACAACGTCACCAACTACGCCTACGACGCGCTCGGCCGCTCCACCAAGGTCTGGCTCGCCGACCGCGCCACGAGCGGCGTGCCGACGTACGAGTACGACTACACGGTCACCGAGGGCAAGCCGGTCGCCGTCGCGACCAAGCTGCTGAACAACGAGGGCGGCCAGATCACGTCGTACAAGCTCTACGACGGCTTCCTGCGGGAGCGGCAGTCCCAGGCGCCGGGCCCGGACGGCGGCCGGATCATCTCCGATGTCTTCTACGACGAACGCGGCCTGGCCGCGAAGAAGTTCGCCCCGTACTACAGCACCGGAAGCCCCGTCACCGAGCTGTTCAAGCCCGCCGACGCGCTGTCCGTGGAGACCCAGACCCACACCGCCTTCGACGGTCTGGGCCGCGCGGTCGAGGAGAAGCAGCTCGCCGGAAACGGTGACGGCGGTGCCGTCCTCGGCACCACGAAGACGATCTACGCGGGCGACCGCACCACGGTGATCCCGCCGGTCGGCGCCACCACCGTCACCACCCTCACCGACGCCCGCGGCAACGTCACCGAACTGCGCGAGCACCAGGCGCGGGCGCCCGAGTCGGCGTACGACACGACCACCTACGAGCACACCCCGTCCGGCGAGCTGCTGAAGGTCACCGATCCGGCCGGCAACAGCTGGAGCCACACCTACGACCAGCGTGGCAACCAGCTCTCCCTCACCGACCCCGACAAGGGCCGCACCGACACCAAGTACGACGACCGCAACCAGGTGATCTCCAGCACCGACGCGAACGGCACCCTGGTCAACGCCTACGACGGGCTGGGCCGCAAGACCGAACTGCGCGAGGGGTCCGCCACCGGCAGGCTGCGGGTGAAGTGGACCTACGACACGGTGGCCGGTGCCAAGGGCCAGCTTGCCGACTCCACCCGCTACGTCGGCGACGCCGCGTACACCACCTCGGTCACCGCCTACGACAAGCTGTACCGCGCGACCAGGACGGCGACCGTGATCCCGGCCGCCGAGGGAGACCTGGCCGGCACCTACCAGTCCGGCACCGCCTACAAGCCCTCCGGCCTGGTCGCCTCGCTCAGCTACTCCGCGGCCGGCTCCCTGCCGGGCGGCTCGGTCAACTACACCTACGAGGACCGGACCCTGCGGCCGGTCTCCGTGTACGGCCAGGGCATGACCTCCACGGCCACCTACAGCCAGACCGGCAAACCGCTGGTGTACAGCTTCGGGCTGACCAGCGGCGGCAAGAAGACGCAGGTCACCAACACCTACGAGTACGGCACCCAGCGTCTGGCGACCACCCGCGTCGACCGCGAGGGCCAGCCCGGCGTCGACCAGAACGTCACCTTCCGCTACGACGAGGCCGGCAACGTCCTCTCCCTGAACGACGTCTCCCGCACCGGCACCGACAACCAGTGCTTCAGCTACGACCACCTGCGCCGCATGACCGAGGCGTGGACGCAGGGCGACCAGACCTGTGCCGCGACGCCGTCCGCCGCCAAGGTCGGTGGCCCGGCCCCGTACTGGCAGTCGTACACCTACGACAAGGCCGGCAACCGGCTGACCGACACCCAGCACCACACGGGGGGCGACACCACCAAGGACGTCAAGCGCACGTACGAGTACCCCGCTCCGGGGACGCCCAAGGCCCACACGCTGACCTCGGTGACCAGCCAGGGGCCGGCCGGGACGACCAGGACCGACTACAAGTACGACCCGATCGGCAACACCACCGACCGCGGCAGGCAGCACCTGGACTGGGACGCCGAGGGGCTCCTCACCAAGGTGACCGAGCCCGTCGACGGCAAGCCGGACAACGTCACCGAGTACCTGTACGACGCCAACGGCAACCGGCTGCTCTCCCGTACCGGCGCCCGCACCACCCTGCACCTCGGCCACACCGACGTCACCCTCGACAAGGGCGCGGCCAAGGCCAGGGCGACCCGCTACATGGACCTCGGCAGCGGCCACCAGGCGATCCGCGCAGACGACGGCACCTTCTCCTTCACCCTCGCCGACCACCACGGCACCGGCCTGCTGGCCGTCGCCGCGACGGACCTGGCCCTCACCCAGCGCAGGGTCCTGCCGTTCGGCACCGTCCGGGGCACCGCCCCGGCCGCCTGGCCGAGCGCGCGGGGATTCGTCGGCGGTATCGACGACACCAAGGACACGGGTCTCACCCACCTGGGAGCCCGCGAGTACGACCCGCAGACCGGCCGGTTCCTCTCCGTCGACCCGGTGATGAACCTGTCCGACCCGCAGCAGATGAACGGCTACACCTACGGCAACAACAACCCGCTGGTGTACGCCGACCCGGACGGCAAGTTCTTCGGGTTCGCCGCCCTCTTCAAGGCGGTGAAGAAGGCGATAGCGAAGCTCTTCAACAGGGTTCCCAACGCGAACCCGGGCTTCATGCAGCGGCGGGCGCAGGCTCCGGCGGTGAGCAACAAGAAGCTGTCCGGGGCGCTCCAGCAGATCTATCCCAAGGCCAGGGCGAAGCAGGTCTTCGGCAACGGGAAGATGTCGACGGCGCTCGTCTACGAGTTCAACACCGGAGAGCGGCTCCCCGGCAAGGACGAACTCCACGTCCAGAAGGGATGGTCGACCATGAAGGCCCTCTCGGAGGTCCTGGACCTCGACCGCAAGGCCAGGGAGACGGAGAAGGGCGACAAGAAGCACCTGCTGTCCGACAAGGACCTGGCCGTCGCCAAGGCCGAGGCGAAGGAACTCTGGGACGCGCTGAACTCGCGCGACGTCACGGGCAACGTCAAGAAGACGATGGACGCCGACGCCGGCATGAAGTCCTCCGTCAAGAAGAACTTCGACGCCGTGATCAAGACGCCCGCCGTGAAGGACCTGACCGGTCAGGACTTCACACCGGCCACGAAGTTCAAGGGCCCGGCGCCCGTCGGCCAGCCCACCCGGCTGCGTGGCTTCTCCCGCACGCTGGGCGTCGCCGGCGGCCTTCTCCAGGTCGCCCAGGCTCCCTCGTACGTCAGGGAGTACGGCTGGGGCAGGGGCGGCTGGGAGATGTTCAAGGACATGGTCGACCCGGTCGGAGCGAGTGACTCCACGGTCGACCCGTTCGTCGACCAGGGTGGGGGATCATCGATCTGCGACCCGTCGAGCGGCAACTGCGCCTGACACTCGCCGAGCCCGGGGGCCTGCCGCGCACCATGCGCGGCGGGCCCCTCCGCTTCCCCCGGCCTTCCCCCGACAGCGGCACGACGACGAGACCCCGACCTGGAAGAGACATGAGCGAGATCCCCCTCTCCGACATTCCGGCGCTCCTGCTGCGCACCCTGCCCGAAACCGCGGATTTCATCGCACAGAAGTACGAGATGTCCGCGGAAGCGGCCGTGCTGACCGAGGAGATGACCGCGGACCTCTACGAGGTCCTCGCCGAGTGCCTCACCGCACCGGTCCTGATGCCGCAGCTGAAGAGCGCCACCCCGGACACGGAACTGCTCGCGCGCTGCTGGGACTTCGTGGAACGGCTCACCGCGCACTCCCTGGAGAGTGTCCGGGGCGCCGCCTACTTCGAGGTCCTCGAACAGCTCCTGGACGCCGACGGCCTCGTGGAGGCCGCCTGGCCGTACATGGGGGAGCGGACGCGGGCCCGCACCCTCACGATGCTGGACTTCTACGGCGTCCGGCTGCCCGGCATCGACGGACGGTAGTGGGCGGGGGCGGCGACCGGCGGTGGCGCCGGGCGGCCGCCGCCGCCTCACAGCCGTACGACGACCAGGGCCGTGTCGTCGGTCGCGCCGCCCGGCGGCAGGAGCTCCAACAGGACGGCGTCCGCGAGGGTTTCGGGGTCGGCTTTCCGGTGCCGCACCAGGGCGTCGGCGAGTCGGGCGAGCCCCGTGTCGATGTCCTCGCGCCGCCGCTCCACCAGCCCGTCGGTGTACAGGGCGAGGGTGGCGCCGCTGTCGTAGGAGGTGCACGCCTCGGGCCGCCGCACCGGCGTGGGGCGGGCGTCGAGCGGGGGGTCCGTGGCCCGGTCGAGGAACTCCACCCGGCCGTCGGCGTGCACCAGCACGGGCGGCGGGTGACCGGCGCTGCTGTAGGTGATGGTGCGGTGGTCGAAGTCGATGAACGTGGTGACCACCGTGGCCGATTCGGCGCCGTCCACGACGTGCGCGTACCGGCCGAGGATGTTGAGCGCCTCCGCGGGGCCCCCGGCGACCCGGGAGGTCGCGCTGAGCGCGCTGCGCAGCTGGCCCATCACCCCGGCGGCCTCCAGTCCGTGCCCGACCACGTCCCCGACCGACACCCCGACGCGGTTGCCGCCGACCAGGTCCACCAGGTCGTACCAGTCCCCGCAGACGTTGAGCGCGCCGACCGCGGGCCGGTAGCGCACGGCGGCCCGGTGGTGGCCGACCTGACGGCCCGCGGGCAGCATCGCTTCCTGGAGGGCGATGGCCACCTCGCGCTCGCGGGCGTGGGCCAGCCGCAGCCGCTCGTTGAGTTCCTGGAGTTCGCGGGCGCGGGTGTACAGCTCGGCCTCCAGGATGCGTCGGCTGCCCGCCCGCTCGGCGGCCCCGCCCGGTCCGCGGCGCCCGCGGGCCCGGATCAGTTCGGTGACCTCCTCCACCCGGTGCACCACCAGCACCACCGAGCCGTCGGGTCCGTGCACCGGCGCGTTGACCGGGCTCCAGTAGCGTTCGTCCCATTCACCGGGCTGCTCGGCGGACTCGACGTCGTAGCGCTGGAGCGCCATCGCGTCCCGCTCGCCCGTGCTGAGCACCCGCCGCAGGGAGGCCTCCAGGTTGCGCATGCCGCTCGCGGCCCCGTCGTTGGGATTGTCGGGGAAGACGTCGAAGAGGTGCCGGCCGACCATCTGCTCACGCCTGCGGCCCGCCACCCGCAGGTACTCGATGTTGACGTCCGCGTAGACCAGCTGGGGCGTCAGCAGGGCCACCATGCCCGGCAGGGCCTGGAACACCGCCGCGTAGTCGATCGCCGTGTCGTTCATGGATGCGCCCCATCCGCCGGTTTTGCGTCATTTTCTCATGTCATGTGACGACGAGGCGTCCTGGCGGGCGGACCGTTCACGCACCGGGGCCGGTGAGCGGCTGCTCGGCCCAGATGATCTTCCCTTCGGGCAGGAAGCGGGTGCCCCAGCGCTGGGAGACCTGCGAGACCAGCAGCAGCCCGCGGCCGCCCTCGTCGGTGGCGCGCGGATGGCGCAGATGCGGTGCGGTGGTGCCGCCGTCGAAGACCTCGCACACGAGGGCGCGCTCACGGATCAGCCGCAGCCGGATCGGCCCGGTGGCATAGCGCAGGGCGTTGGTGACCAGTTCGCTCACGATGAGCTCGGTGGTGAACGACAGGTCGGCCAGTCCCCACTCGGCCAGCCGGCGGCCCGCGGTCTTGCGGGCCTCGGCCACCGCCGCCGGATCGGCCGGCAGCTCCCAGTCGGCGACCCGGTCGGCGGCCAGCCGGCGGGTACGGGCCATCAGCAGGGCCACGTCGTCGTACGGCCGGGTGGGCACGAGGGCGTCGATCACGGCCCGGCAGCGCAGGTCGAGCGCCTGCGGCCGCTGCTCCAGCGCGTGCCGCAGCCGGTCCCGGTCGGTGTCCAGCGCCCACTGTTCCCCCCGCGCCAGCAGGCCGTCCGTGTGCAGCGCGAGCGTGCTGCCCTCCGGCAGGACCACCTCGGCGGCCTCGAACGGCGGACCGCCCGCCCCGAGCGGCGCCCCCGGCGGCAGCTCGACGAACGTCACGGTCCCGTCCGGCAGCACCACGGCCGGCGCGGGATGCCCGGCCGCCGCGATCGCGCACCGCCCGTCGACGGGGTCGTAGACGGCGTACACGCACGCCGAGCCCACCGTCCGGGTGCCGTCCGGGGAGGGACCCGCCGCCGCCTCCTCCCGGGCTCCGCCCTCCTCGTCGTCCATGCGGGTGACCAGGTCGTCGAGGTGCGCCAGGATCTCCTCCGGCGGCAGGTCGAGGGCGGCGAGGGTGCGCACGGCCGTCCGTACCCGCCCCATGGCCGCGGCGGCGTCGATGCCGTGTCCGGGGACCTCGCCGACGACCAGGGCCACCCGCGCCCCCGACAGCGGGATCAGGTCGTACCAGTCGCCGCCGAGGCCGGTCAGCTCGTCGGCCGGCCGGTAGCAGGCGGCGACCTCCACCGCGTCCTGCTCGGGCAGCCGGCGCGGGAGAAGGTTGCGCTGGAGCACCAGGGCCGCGTCCCGCTCGCGGGTGTAGCGGCGGGCGTTGTCCACGCAGACGGCCGCCCGGGAGACGAGGTCCTCGGCGAGCGCCAGGTCGTCCTCGTCGAAGGGCTCGCGCGTGCGGCGGCGCAGGAACGTGGTGACGCCCAGGACGGCGCCCCGCGCCCGGACCGGCACGATCAGGGCGCTGGGCGGCTCGGCCCCTGCGGGCAGCCGGGTGACCCACTCCTCGGTGAAGGGGTCCAGCGGGTCGCGGGGGTCCAGCCGCTCGACCTTCCACGGGCGTCCGTCGAGCAGGGCGCGCAGCGCGGGCGAGCCGGCCCGGTACACGACCGCGGGGCAGTCGGAGACGTCCCCCGGTCCGCCGGCCGACCGCAGCCCCGCCCGGCGCAGGGTCACGGAGTCGTCCGGGCCCCGCGTCGTCTGCTCCGACGCCGGTTCGGCGCCGCGCAGCACCGGCGCCGGCAGATCCACGGTGACCACGTCGGCGAACTCCGGCACCGCCACGTCCGCCAGCTCCTGGCAGGTCCGCGCGATGTCCAGGCTGCGGCCGATCCGCCGGCCGGCCCGGTCCAGCAGGGCGAGCCGCTGCCGCGCACGGTGCCGCTCGGTCATGTCCACGACCGTGTAATAGATGCCGATCGGGCCGCCCTGGTCGTCGTCCAGCCGGGTGAACGACAGCATGTGGGCCGTCTCGCGGTGCGGAGCGGTCCGGAACCGGCCCACGAGCTCATAGCCGGTGACGGGCTCGCCGGTCGCCAGCACCCGCCGCATCTGGGCCTCGATCGCCTCGGCGTCCAGACCCGGCTGGACGTCGGCCAGCCGCAGCCCCAGCCGGCGCTCGGGCGGCCCGCCGCCGAACCGGGCCAGGGCCGCGTTCGACCACACGAAGCGCAGATCGGTGTCGACCATCGCTATGCCGATCGGGGAGCCGCCGATCATCTTCTCCAGCACCGAGCGGCTCATGTTCCAGCCCCGGGCGTCGGCCATCTCGTTCAGCAGCACCAGCCAGCGGGCCCGGCCGCCCGGCTCGTGGGCCGAGGTGAACCGCGCCATCACCGGCACCGGCCGGCCGTCCTTGCGGCGGGCCGACAGCAGCCCCGCCCAGCCGTCGGCCCTGCCGCACCGTTCGAGGACGTCCGGCACCCGCACGGCGTCCCCGTGGGCGAGCAGCCCGGCCAGATCCATGCCCACGGCCTCGGCGGCCGGATATCCCAGCAGGCGCTGGGCGTCCGGGGTCCAGCTGGTCACCACGCCCCGTGCGTCGAGCAGCAGGGGCGCGGTGTCCGCCACGTCGAACCGCCGGCGGGCAACGTCGTCCTCGTCGTGTGTGCCCACGGTCGACCTCTCTGTCGCTGACAGTGGTCTACCACCTCCCGACCCAATCATCACCCTGCCCGCACGGCGCCGGCCGGGCCACCCGGGAGCCGGGCGCCGCGCCGGACGGGCCGTACGGGCCCCCGGAGGGTGCTCAGCCCCGCCCGGCCAGCACCCGCTCCAGGGTGGCCAGCGCCGAGGACAGCTCCTCGCCGGTGATCGTCAGGGGCGGCGCCAGCCGGATGGTCGAGCCGTGGGTGTCCTTGACCAGGACGCCCTCGCGCATGAGGAGCTCGCTCACCTCGCGGCCCGTGCCCAGCGCCGGGTCGACGTCGACGCCCGCCCACAGACCGCGCGCCCGGAAACCGACGACCCCCTTGCCGACCAGCGCGGTCAGCCCGTCCCGCAGGACGACGCCCAGCTCGCTCGCCCGCTGCTGGAACTCGCCGGTCTCCAGCAGTTCCACCACCGCGGTGCCGACCGCGGCCGCCAGCGGGTTGCCGCCGAAGGTCGACCCGTGCTCGCCCGGCCGCAGCACCGACAGCACCTCCCGGCGGGCCACCACCGCCGACACCGGCACGATGCCGCCGCCCAGCGCCTTGCCGAGCAGCAGGACGTCGGGCACGACCCCCTCGTGCTCCACGGCCAGCGTCCGTCCGGTGCGACCGAGCCCGGACTGGATCTCGTCCGCGACGAACAGGCAGTTCCTGCGCCGGGTCAGCTCCCGCACCCCGGCCAGATAGCCGTCGTCGGGGATGACGACACCCGCCTCGCCCTGGATCGGTTCGATGAGCACCGCCGCCGTCGTCTCGTCCACGGCCTCCTCCAGCGCGGCCAGGTCGTTGTACGGCACGATCCGGAAGCCCGGCGTGAACGGCCCGAAGCCCGCCCGCGCCGTCTCGTCCGTCGAGAAGCTCACGATCGTCGTCGTGCGGCCGTGGAAGTTGTCGGCGGCGACCACGATCGTGGCCCGGTCGGCCGGCACGCCCTTCACCTCGTAGGCCCACTTGCGGGCCACCTTGATGCCGCTCTCGACGGCCTCGGCGCCCGTGTTCATCGGCAGGACCATGTCCAGGCCGGTCAGCTCCGCGAGCCGCTCGGCGAACCCGGCCAGGCGGTCGTTGTGGAAGGCCCGGGAGGTCAGGGTGAGGAGGTCCAGCTGACGGTGGGCCGCCTCGATCAGCAGGGGGTGCCGGTGACCGAAGTTCAGGGCCGAGTAGCCGGCCAGCATGTCGAGGTAGCGGCGGCCCTCCACGTCCTGCACCCAGGCGCCCTCGGCGCTCGCGACGACCACGGGCAGCGGATGGTAGTTGTGCGCGAGGACCGGCTCCTCGGCGCGGATCAGGTCGGCGGAGGTACGCGTACGGACGGCGGGAGCGGTCATGAACGGATCTCCTGGGTGCAGCACTTGATGCCGCCGCCGGCCTTCTGGAACTCGGAGAGGTCGACGGGGACGGGGACATATCCGCGCTCGGTGAGACGGGAGGCGAGGGCCTCGGCCCGGGGCGCGATGAAGACGTGGCGGCCGTCGGAGACGGAGTTCAGGCCGAAGGCCATGGCGTCCTCGCGGGTGGCGAGCACCGCGTCCGGATACAGCCTGGCCAGCACCTCACGGCTGCCGGAGGAGAACGCCTCCGGGTAGTACGAGATGTTGTCGTCGTCGAGGACGAAGAGCGCCGTGTCCAGGTGGTAGAAGTGCGGGTCCACCAGGGTCAGGCTGATCACCGGATGGCCGAAGAACTCCTGCACCTCCCGGTGCGCCTCGCGGGTCGTGCGGAAGCCGGTGCCGGCCAGCACGTACCGGCCCGTCCAGACCAGGTCGCCCTCGCCCTCGCAGACGGACTGCGGCCGGTGGACGTCGTAGCCCGCCGCCCTGAACCAGGTGTCGTAGTGGACGGACTCGGGACGCCGCTCGGGCGCGTGGAAGAGCGAGCCGAAGACACGGCCGGCGACCACGACCGCCGAGTTCGCGGCGAACACCATGTCCGGAAGACCGGGGGCCGGCTCCACGGTGTCCACGGTGTGGCCGTGGGCACGGTAGGCGCGGATCAGTGACTGCCACTGTTCCTGGGCGAGGTCCACGTCGACCGGGGTGTCGGGACGCATCCAGGGGTTGATCGCGTACTGCACGGCGAAATGTCTGGGTTCACAGACGAGAAAGCGCCGGGGGCGCCGCATACGGCTGTCGGTCACAGAGAGGTACCTCCACCTTTCCCTGTCCTGCGGTGTCGACCTGGGGTTGACACCACGGTAGGAACTGACCGGGACGCCCGACAAGGAACAACCATTGCGTGTCGACGCAGTAATGCTGCGCAATCGGCGTAGCGAACGCACGATCACTGCGCCGACCGGGGTTTATTCGGGAGCCGGCTGGCTCGCACCCGCCTCCGGGCTGTCCGGCAGCAGGTGCGACAGCACCATCACGCTGATCGTCTTGCGGATGAACGGCTCGGCCCGGATGCGCTCCAGCACGTTCTCGAAGTGCTCCACGTCCCGCGCCCGCACGTGCAGCAGCGCGTCCGCCCCGCCCGTCACCGTCATCGCGGCCGTGATCTCCGGATGGTTGCGCGCCACCTCCGCCAGGCGCCTCGGGGGCGCCGCGCCCTCGCAGTACACCTCCACGTACGCCTCCGTGCGCCAGCCCAGCGCCGACGGCCGCACGGTGGCCGTGAACCCGGTGATCACCCCGCTCTCCCGCAACCGGTCCACCCGCCGCTTGACCGCCGTCGACGAGAGCCCGACGGCTGTGCCGATCTCGGCGAAGCTCGTCCGGGCATTCGCCATCAGAGCGGTGATGATCTTCCGGTCGAGCTCGTCGAACGGGGCAGGCGCGCTGTTCATGGGCGCACTGTATCCAGCACATACGTCCACACCCCCGTACATGTCCAGGCGTGCGGATCACCCCTACACTCCACCCTCATGCTGCGCGCCCTCGCCGTCGACGACGAACGCCCCTCCCTGGAGGAGCTGCTGTACCTGCTGGCCGCCGACCCGCGGATCGGCACCGTGGAGGGCGCCGGGGACGCCACCGAGGCGCTGCGCCGGATCAACCGCGCCCTGGAGTCCGGGCCCGACGGGCCCGAAGCCATCGACGTGGTCTTCCTGGACATCCAGATGCCCGGGCTCGACGGTCTCGACCTGGCCCGGCTGCTCACCGGGTTCGCCCGTCCGCCGCTGGTCGTCTTCGTCACGGCCCACGAGGACTTCGCCGTCCAGGCCTTCGACCTCAAGGCCGTCGACTACGTCCTCAAACCCGTGCGCAAGGAACGCCTCGCCGAGGCGGTCCGCCGCGCCGTCGAACGCGGGGCGGCCGAACGGCGGGGTCCCGCCCCGCGCATCCCCGTGCACGAGCCCGACCCGGACCACATACCCGTCGAACTCGGCGGCGTGACCCGGTTCGTGACCGTCGACGACATCACCCACGTCGAGGCCCAGGGCGACTACGCCCGGCTGCACACCGAGCGCGGCAGCCACCTCGTGCGCATCCCGCTGTCCACCCTGGAGGAGCGCTGGCGCGCCCGCGGCTTCGTCCGCATCCACCGCCGCCACCTCGTCGCCCTGCGGCACATAGGAGAACTGCGCCTGGACGCGGGCACCGTGAGCGTCCTGGTCGGCGGCGAGGAACTCCAGGTCAGCCGCCGCCACGCCCGCGAACTGCGCGACCTGCTGATGAGGAGGCCCTGACCGTGCCGAACCAGGACCCGGTGGAACGGCGGGTCGTCGTCACCGGTCCCGCGCGCCGCACCCGCCGTACCCGGCGTGCCTCCGGCTATCACCGCCCGCGGACCGAGATCGACGAGCAGACCACCCTCGGTCACACCTACGTCCGCTCCCTGATGCGCTCCCAACTGCGCGCCGCTCTCGGGGTGTTCGCGGTGCTCGCCCTTCTGGTGGGCCCGCTGCCGCTGCTCTTCGCCGCCATGCCCGACGCCCGCCGGCTCGAATGGGCCGTCCTCGGGTTCTGTCTCTACGCCCCGCTCGTGCTGCTCGCCCGCTGGTACGTGCGCCGCGCCGAACGCAACGAACGCGACCTCATACGCCTGGTCGAGGACCGGTGAACTCCGCCTTCGCCGTCCCGGCGGTCGCCCTCGTCGTCGTCGCGACCGTCCTCGTCGGCGCCTTCGGCCTGCGCATCTCCCGCACCACCTCCGACTTCTACGTCGCCTCCCGCACCGTCGGCCCCCGCCTCAACGCGGCCGCCATCAGCGGCGAGTACCTCTCCGCCGCCTCCTTCCTCGGCATCGCGGGTCTGGTCCTGGTGCAGGGTCCGGACATGCTCTGGTACCCGGTCGGCTACACCGCCGGCTACCTGGTGCTGCTCCTCTTCGTCGCCGCCCCGCTGCGCCGCTCCGGCGCCTACACGCTCCCGGACTTCGCCGAGGCCCGCCTCGCCTCCCAGCCGGCCCGGCGGCTCGCGGGCGCCTTCGTCGTCGGCGTGGGCTGGCTCTACCTGCTGCCGCAACTCCAGGGCGCAGGGCTGACGTTGACCGTGCTCACCGGCGCCCCCGACTCGCTCGGCGGGCTGATCGTCGCGGCCGTCGTCACCGCGACCGTCGCCGCGGGCGGCATGCGCAGCATCACCTTCGTCCAGGCCTTCCAGTACTGGCTGAAGCTCACCGCCCTCCTCGTCCCCGCCCTCTTCCTGGTGCTGGCCTGGCAGGGCGACGGGGCGCCCCGCGACGCCTTCGGCGAACCGGCCACCTTCCGCGAGCAGCGCGTCGTGCGCGTCGGCGACACGATCGACCTGCGACTGGACCGCCCGCTGACCGTCACGGTGGACGGCACGGTCGACGGACGCCCGCACCGGGGCGCCCTGCTCCGCCTGGCCGCCGGCACCCACCACATCGAGCGGGACACCCGTCTCACCTTCGCCGCGGGCACCGCCGTGCCCCTCGCCGAACGCGGCAGCAACGGCGGCATGTCCACCTCCCTGGCGGCCGGCCGCGAGGAACGCCCCCTGTACGCCACCTACGGGCTGATCCTCGCGACCTTCCTCGGCACCATGGGCCTGCCGCACGTCGTCGTCCGCTTCTACACCAGCCCGCACGGCGTCGCCGCCCGCCGCACCACGGTCGCCGTCCTCGTCCTCATCGGCGCGTTCTACCTGCTGCCGCCCGTCTACGGCGCCCTGGGCCGCCTCTACGCCCCCGAGCTGGCCCTCGGCGGCGACGCCGACGCGGCCGTCCTGCTGCTGCCGGACCGGGTCGTCGGCGGACTCGGCGGGGACCTGCTGGGCGCGCTGGTCGCCGGGGGAGCGTTCGCCGCGTTCCTGTCGACGGCCTCCGGGCTGACGATGGCCGTGGCGGGCGTGCTCACCCAGGACGTCCTGCCGACCCGCGGCGTCCGGCACTTCCGGCTGGGCACCGGCCTCGCCATGGCCGTGCCCCTCGCCGCGAGCCTGCTGGTGGGCGGGCTGCCGGTGGCCGACGCGGTCGGGCTGGCGTTCGCGGTGTCGGCGTCCTCCTTCTGCCCGCTCCTGGTCCTCGGCATCTGGTGGCGCCGCCTGACCCCGCCCGGCGCGGCCGCCGGGATGCTGGTGGGCGGCGGTTCGGCGTTCGCCGCCGTCGCCGCGACCATGGCGGGCTTCCCCGGCACGGGCGGTCTGCACGCCCTGCTCGCCTGGCCCGCCCTGTGGTCCGTGCCGCTCGGCTTCCTCACCATGATCCTCGTCTCGCTGGCCACCCCGGGGCGGGTGCCCGCCGGCACGGAGGCGATCCTGGCCCGGTTCCACCTCCCCGAGGAACTGAGCACCCAGGAACTGCGGGCGGCGGAGGCGAAGGCATGAGCGGGTTCCTCGCGGGCGTCTGCATCGCGATCCTGCCGTTCCTCGCCGCGGGCTTCTGGCTGGGCCGGCGCACCGCGCGCCCGGAGAACCTCGGCGGCCTCGGCACACCCGTCGAGCACGCCACCTTCGAGACCCTGCACACCGCCTCGCTCGCCGCGCCCCCGCTGCGGGCCGGCCTCACGGAGGAGACCGCCCGCCGGTCCGCGCGACGGCTGCGCACGCTGCTCGGCACCGACGCGCTGTGCCTGACCGACGAGAAGGAGGTGCTGGTCTGGGACGGGGCGGGCTCGCACCACCGCACCGAGATCGCGGGGCGGCTCACCGGCCTTCTGGAGAGCGGCCGCGGCGAGGCCTTCCGGCTCTCCTGCGAGCACGCCGACTGCCCGGTCCGCTGGGCCGTCCTCGCCCCGCTGACCGTCGACGACCGGGTGCTCGGCGCACTCGTGGCCTGCGCGCCCCGCGAGTCGGCCGTCCTGGTCCGGGCCGCGGGGGAGGTGGCCCGCTGGGTCAGCGTCCAGCTGGAGCTCGCCGACCTCGACCAGTCCCGTACGAAGCTGATCGAGGCGGAGATCAAGGCCCTGCGCGCCCAGATCTCCCCGCACTTCGTCTTCAACTCGCTCGCCGTGATCGCGTCCTTCGTGCGCACCGACCCCGAACGCGCCCGGGAACTGCTGCTGGAGTTCGCCGACTTCACCCGCTACTCGTTCCGCAGGCACGGCGACTTCACCACCCTCGCCGACGAACTCCACGCCATCGACCACTACCTGGCGCTGGTGCGGGCCCGCTTCGGCGACCGCCTCGCCGTCACCCTCCAGATCGCCCCCGAGGTCCTCCCGGTGGCCCTGCCGTTCCTCTGCCTCCAGCCGCTCGTGGAGAACGCCGTCAAGCACGGCCTGGAGGGCAAGGCGGACAAATGCCACATCCAGATCACCGCGCAGGACGCCGGCGCCGAGGCCCTGGTCGTCATCGAGGACGACGGCGCCGGCATGGACCCGGTCGCGCTGCGCCGCATCCTGGCCGGCGAGGCCAGCCCGTCCGGGGGCATCGGGCTGTCCAACGTCGACGACCGGCTGCGCCAGGTGTACGGCGACGACTACGGCCTGGTCATCGAGACGGCCCCCGGAGCAGGCATGAAGATCACCGCCCGGCTGCCGAAGTACCAGCCGGGCGTGCACTCGGCGGCCGGTCTCACCGGCGCATAGGGCCCGCGCGGCGCACGGCCACGGGCCTCAGCCCGACTTCGTCACGATCATGCTCAGCGTGATCAGCCCCAGCACGACCCAGCCGAACCACAGCCAGCCGTTGCTGCCGAGCGCCACCGAGTAGGCGGTCACCGCGACCAGTCCGCCGACGGTGAGCACTCCCATGGTCTTCGTGGAACTGTCCGTCGTACCCGCCATCGCGACACCCTCCTCGGGGCGGCCCTCCGCAGGGCGCATCCCCTCCATGGTGCCCCGGCTTCAGCGTCCGTGGGTGTCGAGTGACGCAAGATAGGCGTTGTACGCCGCCAGCTCCTGGTCGCCGTCCCGGTCGGCGGCCCGGTCCTTGCGCCTGGCCTGGCGCTGCTCCGAGCCGTACCACTGGAACAGCAGCGCGATCAGCACCAGCACCGACGGGATCTCGCTGAACGCCCACGCGATGCCCCCGGCCGCGTTCTGGTCGGAGAGCGCGTCGATGCCGAGCGAGGCGGGCGGATGCTCGAACGTCGAGACCATCGGCTGCGACGCCATCATCAGCGCGATGCCGAAGAACGCGTGGAACGGCATGCCCGCGAACAGCTCCAGCATCCGCATCAGATAGCCCGGCCGGTTCGGCCCCGGGTCCACACCGATGATCGGCCAGAAGAACACCACGCCGACGGCGAGGAAGTGCACCATCATCGCGAGATGCCCGGCCTTCGACCCCATCAGGAAGTCGAACAGCGGGGTGAAGTACAGCGCGTACAGGCTCGCGATGAACAGCGGGATCGTGAACGCCGGATGGGTGATGATCCGCATGTAGCGGCTGTGCAGCAGCATCAGCAGCAGCTCACGGGGCCCCTTGCGGCCCCGCCCCGCGGCCGGCAGCGCGCGCAGCGCGAGCGTCATGGGCGCGCCCAGCAGGAGCAGGATCGGCGACAGCATGCTGATCACCATGTGCTGCACCATGTGCACGCTGAACATGACCATGCCGTAGTCGTTCAGCCCGGTGCACATGACGAGCAGGACGGTCAGCACACCGACGGCGAACGAGACGGTCCGTCCCACCGGCCACGCGTCACCGCGCCGACGCAGCCGCAGGACCCCCCACCCGTAGAGCCCGAGCCCCACCAGACAGGCGACGAGGAAGAACGGGTCCGCCGACCACTGAAGCCCTCGCCCCAGCGTGAACGGCGGCAGATCCATCGTCATGCCGTGCCCGCCGTGATCCATTGCGCCGGCTCCTGATTCGTGGGGGGTTGTACGTTTCCTGCCGCCCACCAGAGTAAAGAAGCCCCCGGCGATCTCCGTCACCGGGGGCTTGTCGGGAGCTCGGCCGCCCTACAGGACGGTCTCCGCCTCCGCGTACCGGTCCTCGGGAACGGTCTTGAGCGTCGCGACGGCCTCCGCCAGCGGCACCATCACGATGTCCGTCCCGCGCAGGGCCGTCATCTTCCCGAACTCCTGCCGGTGCACGGCCTCCACCGCGTGCCAGCCGAACCGGGTGGCGAGGACCCGGTCGTACGCGGTCGGTGTGCCGCCCCGCTGCACGTGCCCGAGGATGACCGGCCGGGCCTCCTTGCCGAGCCGGGACTCCAGCTCGATGGAGAGCTGCCGGGCGATGCCGGCGAACCGCTCGTGCCCGTAGATGTCCTTGGCGCCCTCGTCGAAGGCCATGCTGCCCGCCTTCGGCTTCGCGCCCTCGGCCGCGACGACGATCGCGAACCGCTTGCCCGCCTCGAACCGCTCGCCGACCCGCCGGGCCAGCTCGTCGATGTCGAAGGGCCGCTCCGGGACGACGATGGCGTGGGCGCCGGCCGCCATGCCGGACTGGAGCGCTATCCAGCCGGTGTGACGTCCCATGACCTCGACGACCAGTACCCGCTGGTGGGACTCGGCGGTGGTCTTCAGCCGGTCCAGGGCGTCGGTCGCGACACCCACCGCCGTGTCGAAGCCGAAGGTGACGTCGGTGACCGCGATGTCGTTGTCGATGGTCTTCGGCACCCCCACGATGGGCAGCCCGCTGTCGTACATCAGCTTCGCCGCCTTGAGCGTGCCCTCACCCCCGATCGGGATGATCGCGTCGAGGCCGAGTTCCTCGACATGCCCGCGGGCCCGCTCCACGCCGTCGCGCAGGTGCGAGGGCTGGACCCGGGAGGAGCCGAGGATCGTGCCGCCGCGGGCGAGGATGCCGCCCACCGCGTCAAGGTCGAGCTTGAGGTAGTCGCACTCCAGGAGGCCCTTCCAGCCGTCCCGGAAGCCGATGACCTCGTCGCCGTGGTCGGCGACGGCACGGTGCACGACGGACCGGATGACGGCGTTCAGGCCGGGGCAGTCGCCGCCGGACGTGAGGACACCAATGCGCATAGCCCGAAACAACCTTCTCCACGTGGGCCGGACCCGGACCACACTGTCCGGCTCGAATCCCCGCCACCCTAGCGGCAGGAGGGGGCCGGGCCGAAGCACGCGTCCGCCTGCTGGACGTGCCCGCTCACCTGTGCGGATGCACCGTCAGACGGGCTGGTGACGGCACCCTGGAAATCAGGTGAACACACGGTCGGAGCGGGCGGTGGCGCGGCGGCCCGTGGCGGGCCGCCGCGCCACCGTGCTCACGCGGGCTGCTGGGCGGCGGCGATGCGCTCGCTGCGCAGCGCCTCGTACCAGTGGTCGTCGATCGGCGGGAGCGCGTTCACGTCGAGCGCCAGCTTGAGCAGCAGGTCCGCGATCAGCGGGTTGCGGGCGAGCACGGGGCCGTGCATGTACGTGCCGAACACGGTGTCGTTGTACGCGCCCTCGGTGCCGTCACCGGTGCCGTTGCCCTTGCCGAGCGTGACCCGGGCCAGGGGGCGGGCGGTCGGGCCGAGGTGGGTGACGCCCTGGTGGTTCTCGAAGCCGGTCAGCGGGGGCAGGCCGAGACGGGGGTCGATGTCCCCGAGGACGTCGCCCACGCACCGCTCGCCCTCGCCGCGCGTCGTCGTCACGTCCAGCAGCCCGAGGCCGGGCTCGCGCTGGCCGAGGTCGTTGACGAACTCGTGGCCCAGGATCTGGTAGCCGGCGCAGACCGCGAAGACGATCGCGCCGTTGTTCACCGCCTGGTACAGGTGCCCGTCACGGCGCAGCCGCTCCGCCGCGAGGCGCTGCGGCCGGTCCTCGCCGCCACCGATGAGGTAGATGTCGCCGGAGGTGGGGATCGGCTGGTCGCTGCGCACGTCGAGACGCGCGACGTCCAGGCCGCGCTGGCGGGCGCGGCGCTCGACGACGAGGGCGTTGCCCTGGTCGCCGTAGGTGCTCAGCAGGTCCGGGTAGATCCACACCAGCCGCAGTTGGTTGTCGCTCATGGAAACGTCCTTCGGGGTCAGTTGCCGACGCGGCGGCGAAGGTCCTGGAACGCGGTGTAGTTCGCGATGACCTCGATCCGGCCGGGCGGCGCCTGCTGCACGGCCTGGTCGAGGTTCTCGCAGACCTGGAAGTGCTGGTTGGCGACCTCCAGACGCACCGCGAGGTCCAGCTTGCGGTCACCGACGACGAAGATCGGGTGGCCGGTCAGCCGCGTGTAGTCGACGTCCCACAGCCAGGAGGTGTCGGTGCCGTCGGCCCCGCGCGCGTTCACCGAGAGGATCACCGGGGTGGGCGGCGGGTCGATCAGGCTGAACGTCTCCAGCCAGCCCGCCGGGTTCTTCGCCAGCAGCAGCCGCAGGTCGCGGCCCTGGAACTGGACGACGTCATAGCGCCCCGCCACGGCCTGCACCTGGTACATCCGCTCCAGGGCCACCTGCGGCGGCACCCCGAAGACGGCGGCGACGGCGGCCGAGGAGGCGGCGTTGGCCTTGTTGGCGCGGCCCGGCAGCTGGAGGTGGATCGGCCAGGCGGACCCGTGCGGGTCGAGGACGTGGTCGCCGGAGAGCGCCCAGCTCGGCGTCGGACGCCGGAACCCGCACTCACCGCAGAACCAGTCGTCGCCGGGCCGCTGCATGACGCCGCCGCAGGACGGGCACGACCAGGCGTCGTCCTTCCACATCTGCCCGGCGGCGACCCAGATCACGTTGGGGGAGGAGGAGGCGGCCCACACCACCAGCGGGTCGTCGGCGTTGGCGACCACGACGGCCTTCGAACCGGCGAGCCCCTCACGCCAGTTCTCCGCGAGCATGCGGGTCTCCGCGGCGCGGTCGAGCTGGTCGCGGGAGAGGTTGAGCAGCGCGATGCACTTGGGGGCGGTGTCCCGGGCCACGCCCGCGAGGTACTTCTCGTCGACCTCGATCACGCCGTAGCGGGCCTCGGAGCCGCCGGCGAGGGCCGAGGTGATGCCGGCCGGCATGTTGGCGCCCAGCGCGTTGGACACGACCGGGCCGGCGGCGCGCAGCGCCTCGGCGATCAGCCGGGTGGTGGTGGTCTTGCCGTTCGTCGCCGAGACCAGGATCACGTCCAGGTTCTGGGCGAGCCGGGCGAGGAGGTCGGGGTCGAGTTTGAGCGCCACCCGGCCGCCGATCACCGAACCGCTGCCGCGCCCCGCGGCGCGCGACGCCGCCGCGACCGCCTTGCCGGCGGTCACGGCGATCTTGGCCCGCGGCGTGAGCGGGTCCGAGTTGCCTGCCATCAGTTCTCGATCCTCCTTGCGTACGCGCCGCGCCTCTGCCGTACGGCAACGTGGTAGGTGGTCAGCCTATCGAGATCCATTCGCACTCCCGAATCCCGGCACCACCTCACGCCCGTGAGCGGCATGCGCGTGTCAGAAAGGACCGTACCCTTGCCGCCATGCGACACGGCTCCATCCCGGGCGCCCACGGGCGCGTCCGGCCCCTCTCCCTGCTCGGTGACCCCGTCCTGCACACGCGCTGCGAGGACGTCACCGACTTCGGTCCCGAACTCGCCCGCCTGGTCGAGGACATGTTCGCCACGATGTACGCGGCCCAGGGCGTGGGTCTCGCGGCGAACCAGGTGGGCGAGCCGCTGAGGGTCTTCGTCTACGACTGTCCCGACGACGAGGACGTCCGCCATCTGGGACATGTGGTCAATCCCCGGCTGGTGGAGGCGGACGGCATCGTGCTGCGCGGCCCCGAGGGCTGTCTGTCCCTGCCGGGTCTGGAGGCGGGCACGGAGCGCCACGACCACGCGGTGGTCGAGGGGTTCACGGTGACGGGCGAGCCGGTCGCCGTGCACGGCACGGGGTTCTTCGCGCGGTGCCTCCAGCACGAGTACGACCACCTGGAGGGGACGGTCTACGCGGACCGGGTCACCGGGTGGCGCAAGGGAAGGCTGATGCGCCAGGTCGACCGGGCCTCCTGGCATCGCCAGGGGTCGCGGGGCTAGGCGGCGGGCCGGGGCACGGTCGCGTGCCCCGGCGCGGCGGGGGGTGTCAGAAGCCGGGTCCGCCGACCTTGTCGCCCGCCGCCGCCAGGCGGCCCCACAGCAGGTCTGCCAGACTGCGTACCAGTTCGGCCCGTGAACAGGGCCGCTCGCCCAGCCACCAGTCCCCGGCCGCGTGCATCATGCCGACGATCCCGTGTCCCCACACCCGGGCCAGCTGCTGGCTCCCCGGTCCGAGGTCCACCCGGTCCTCGATCACCTGGGCCAGCTCCTCGCCCATCCGCCGCAGCAGAGGAGCCGAGTGCTTGCCCACGTCGAAGCCCTGTTCGCCCGGCGACCCGTCCGCCGGGTGCATCAGGAACCGGTAGACCTGAGGACGGGCCTCGATCGCGTAGAGGTAGGTGTCCAGCGTGGCCTCGACCCGCTCGCGCCGTTCGGCGGGAGCGTCCAGCGCGGCCCGCAGCGAGTCGAGGAGGGCGTCCGTGTGCCGCTTGGCGAGCGCCGCGTACAGTCCGCCCTTGTCGCCGAAGTGCCGGTAGAGGATCGGCTTCGTGATCCCCGCCTCCGCCGCGATGGCGTTCATCGAGGCCTGCGGGCCGTCGCGCAGCACCACCCGGTCGGCGGCTTCCAGCAGCTCGCGCCGTCGGCGGTCGGCGGACCGTTGTTGCTCGGTCCGCTGCGTGGTGTCCATGTGCTCTCCCCACCCGTGCTGATTCGGTGACGCCTGCGCAAACTAACACCTGGCAGCAGCCTGACACCGAACGGGCCGGGAGGCTCCCGGGCCGACCACAGGAGTTGACTTTTCCTACCGACCGGTAACAGACTCGCGTTACCGCTAGTAACACGCACGTTCCGCCGCTGGAGGGGACATGGCCGAGTTCACCATGGAGCTCAACGACGAACAGAAGGAGGTCCGGGACTGGCTGCACGGCTTCGCGGCCGACGTCATCCGCCCCGCGGCCGCCGAATGGGACGAGCGTGAGGAGACTCCCTGGCCGGTCATCCAGGAGGCCGCCAAGGTCGGCATCTACTCCCTCGACTTCTACGCGCAGCAGTACTTCGACCCCACCGGCCTCGGCATCCCGATGGCCATGGAGGAGCTGTTCTGGGGCGACGCGGGCATCGCCCTGTCGATCGTCGGCACCGGCCTCGCCGCCGTGGGCGTCCTCGCCAACGGCACCGAGGAGCAGATCGGCACCTGGATCCCCCAGATGTACGGCGACGCCAGTGACGTCAAGGTCGCCGCCTTCTGCTCCTCCGAACCCGACGCCGGCTCCGACGTCGCCTCCCTGCGCACCCGTGCGGTGTACGACGAGGCCAAGGACGAGTGGGTGCTCAACGGCACCAAGACCTGGGCGACCAACGGCGGCATCGCCAACGTCCACGTCGTCGTCGCGGCCGTGGACACCGAGCTCGGCTCCAAGGGCCACGCCTCCTTCATCGTCCCGCCGGGCACCCCGGGTCTCGCCCAGGGCCAGAAGTTCAAGAAGCACGGCATCCGCGCCTCGCACACCGCCGAGGTGATCCTGGACAACGTGCGGATCCCCGGCTCCTGCCTCCTCGGCGGCAAGGAGAAGCTCGACGAGCGGCTCGCCCGGGCCCGGGAGCGGGCGAAGTCCGGCGGCGAGCGCGTGAAGAACGCGGCGATGGCGACCTTCGAGGCCTCCCGGCCGGCGGTCGGCGCCATGGCGGTCGGCACGGCCCGCGCCGCGTACGAGGTGGCGCTCGACTACGCCAAGACCCGTGAGCAGTTCGGCCGGCCGATCATCGACAACCAGGGCGTCGCCTTCCAGCTCGCCGACATGCGCACGCAGATCGACGCCGCGCGGCTGCTGGTCTGGCGCGCCTCCTGGATGGCGATCAACGGCAAGCCGTTCACCGCCGCCGAGGGCTCGATGTCCAAGCTGTACGCCAGCGAGACGGCGAAGACGGTCACCGCGCAGGCGGTCCAGATCCTCGGCGGCAACGGCTACACCCGCGAGTACCCGGTGGAGCGGATGCACCGCGACGCCGCCATCTACACGATCTTCGAGGGCACCAGCGAGATCCAGCGGCTGGTGATCGCCAGGACGCTCTCCGGGATGCCCATCCGCTAGGACGGCGGCTGCGGCGGCTGGTGCGGGTGCGTGGGGGCTGTCCGCGCGGTTCCCCGCGCCCCTTGAGCGGGTGCACCGGAGCCCCTTGAGCGGGTGCACCGGAGGTGCCTGTCAGGGGCGCGGCGAACCGCACGACAAGCCACGACGCACCGGCACCCGGCAGCGGACCCGCCCGCTAGGGCGTCCCTCCGCTGCTGTGCGCGATGCACGCCACGTCGATACGGTCGGCCAGCTTGGCCAGTTCGATGGTCAGCGCGGCCACCGTGTCCTCGTCGAGCCCGTCCGCGCCCGCCTCGACGAGATGCAGCCACCGCCCGCCGAGGGTGCGGAGCAGCTTGCTCACGTCGGCCGCGGACACCTGCAAGGTCCCGCGGTCGTCGACGATCAGCGGCAGAGTCACTTCGCGGTTCACATCCGGGATCGTAGCCGCGCGGCGCTCACGCACCGTGCCAAACCGTGGTGATGTTGCAGAACTCCCGGATTCCGTGCCCGGACAGCTCACGGCCGTACCCGGACCGCTTCACTCCGCCGAACGGGAACCCCGGGTGCGACGCGGTCATCCCGTTGAAGAACACACCGCCGGCCTCCAGGTCCCGCACGAAGCGGTCGACCTCGGCCTCGTCACGGGTCCACACGTTGGAACTGAGGCCGAACGGCGAGTCGTTGGCGATGAGCACCGCCTCGTCCAGGTCGGCGGCCCGGTACAGCGTCGCGACCGGCCCGAACGCCTCCTCCCGGTGGACGCGCATCTCGCGGGTGACCCCGGCGAGCACCGTCGGCGGGTAGTACCAGCCGGGCCCGTCGGGCCGTTCGCCCCCGCACAGCACCTCGACGCCGCTGCGCCGGGCGTCGTCCACCAGTTCCTCGAGGTCCGCCCGGCCCTGTTCGCTGGCCAGCGGACCGACCTCGGTCTCCTCGGCCAGCGGATCGCCGACCTTCAGCGCCGCCATGCCCGCCACGAACCGCTCGGCGAACGCGTCGTACACGTCCGTGTGAACGATGAACCGCTTGGCGGCGATGCACGACTGACCGTTGTTCTGCACCCGCGCGGTCACCGCGATCCGCGCGGCCCGGTCGATGTCCGCCGACGGCATGACCACATAGGGGTCGCTCCCGCCCAGCTCCAGCACCGTCTTCTTGATCATCTCGCCGGCGGTGGCGGCGACCGCCCGCCCGGCCGGCTCGCTCCCGGTCAGCGTCGCCGCCTTCACCCGCTCGTCGCGCAGGATGTCGTCGACCGCGCCGGAACCGACCAGCAGCGTCTGGAAACAGCCCTCGGCGAAACCCGCCCGGTGGAACAGGTCCTCCAGGTACAGGGCGGTCTGCGGGACGTTCGAGGCGTGCTTGAGCAGACCGACGTTGCCCGCCATCAGCGCCGGCGCGGCGAACCGGACCACCTGCCACAGCGGGAAGTTCCACGGCATCACCGCGAGCACCGGCCCGAGCGGCCGGTAGCGGACCAGGGCCCGCGCCGCCCCCGAGTCCTTCACGTCGGCCGCGGACGGCTCCTCGTCGGCCAGCAGCTCCGCCGCGTGCTCGGCGTACCAGCGCATGGCCCGCGCGCACTTCGCGGCCTCCGCCCGCGCCTGCTTGACCGGCTTGCCCATCTCGGTGGTCATCACCCGGCCGATCTCCTGCTGGTCCTCGTCCAGCAGGTCGGCGGCCCGGTTCAGCAGCCGCGCCCGTTCGGCGTACGTCGTCGTCCGGTACGTACGGAACGTGGCCTGCGCGAGCTGGAGACGGCGCTCCAGTTCCTCCTCGCCCATGGCCTCGTACGTCTTGAGCGTCTCGCCGTTCGCCGGGTTCACCGTCGCGATGGGCATGACCGACCTCCTGAAGAGCTGACTGTGCTTCGACCTTCCCGCGCCCGGCCCGGAGCCGCAACGCGTGCGCATCCGCTCAGGCCGAGTGCTCCGTGAGCCGGTCGAGAAACGCGGCCTGCGCCGTGACGATCACCTCGCGGGCCCGGCCGAGCGTGAACCACGCCACCCGGTCCAGCTCCGGGAACTCCTGGAGCCGCCCGGAGCGGGGAGGCCACTCCATGGTGAAGGTGCCGGGCTCGACGTCCGCCGGGTCCAGATCGGCCTCGATCGCCCAGACGGTCACGATCTTGCCGTTCGTCTGGCGGACCTCCCCGAGACCGATCGCCTCGCCGTCGGGCGGCGGCAGCCCCAGCTCCTCCCCGAACTCCCGGCGGGCCGCGTCCCAGGCGGGCTCGTCCGGCTCGTACTCGCCCTTCGGGACGGTCCACGCCCCGGCGTCCTTGCGCGCGAAGTACGGACCGCCCATATGGCCCAGCAACACCTCCCGGCCGGTGTCGGTATGCCGGAACAACAGCAGTCCCGCGCTGCGCTTCGCGGTGGGTGTCACGGACCCACCTCCGGGTGCGCGGCGAGCACGGTCTCCACCGTGTCGGCCTCCTCGGGACGCTTGTCCTCGCGGTAGCGCAGCACCCGGGCGAAGCGGAGCGTGACACCGGCCGGGTAACGGGTCGAGCGCTGGAGGCCGTCGTAGGCGATCTCCACGACGAGTTCGGGACGCACCGTCACCACGTACCGGCTCTCCTCGACGGCCAGTTCCCTCAGCCGCTCCGTCTGCCAGGTGAGCAGCGCGTCGGTCAGCCCCTTGAAGGTCTTGCCGAGCATGGCGAAGCCGCCGTCCGCGGTGCGGGCGCCGAGGTGCAGGTTGGAGAGCTTGCCGGTGCGCCGTCCGTGCCCCCACTCGGCGGCCAGCACCACCAGGTCGAGCGTGTGCACGGGCTTGACCTTCAGCCAGGACGCGCCCCGCCGGCCCGCGCTGTAGGGCGCGTCGAGGGCCTTCACCACGACCCCCTCGTGGCCGCGCAGCAACGTCCGCCTGGAGAACTCCTCCGCCGCTTCCGCCTCCTCGGGGCCGGACACGAGCGTGCGGCGCACCCGCATCGGCCCGGGCACCAGCCGGGCCAGTTCCGCGTGCCGCTCCGCGAAGGGCAGGTCGAGCAGGTCCCTGCCGTCCACGGACAGCACGTCGAAGAACACGGGGGAGACCGGGACGGCCGCGGCGGCCGCCGCCACGTCCACCCGGGAGCCGACCCGGCCGGCGGTCTCCTGGAAGGAGCGGGGCCGCCCCGACGCGTCGAAGGCGATCACCTCGCCGTCCAGCACGAACCGCGAGCCCGCCAACCCCCGTGCCGCGGACGTCACTTCCGGAAGCCGGTCGGTGATGTCGTCGAGCGTGCGGGTGTACAGGCGTACGTCGTCGCCGTCGCGGTGCACCTGCACCCGGATGCCGTCGAGTTTCTCCTCGACCGCGCAGACGCCGAGCTTGCCGACCGCCTCGGTGACCGAGGACGCGGTGTGCGCGAGCATCGGCAGGACCGGACGGCCGACGGTCAGCCGGAAAGCCTCCAGCGCCGCCGGACCCTCCGCGAGCAGTGCCCGCGCGACCGTCTGGAGGGATCCCGCCAGCATCACCGCACGGCGTACGTCGGCGGGGGGCGCGCCGGTCGCCCGGGCCAGGCCCTCCACGGCGACGGCGTCCAGCGCGCCCTGGCGGACCTCACCCGTGATGAGTCCGAGCAGGAAACGCTGTTCGCCGGCGGTCGCCGCGCCCATCAACTCGCCGATCAGACGTGTCCGTTCGGCCTGCGAGCCGGGGCCCGACACCCGGCCGAGCTCGCTGAGCAGGGCGTCCACGGCCCGCACGGTCAAGGTGGGTTCACCTGCCGGGGCGACCGGCACACCCAGCACCTTCCAGCCCACGCCGAGGCGCCCCTGGGGCAGCCGCCCGGCCAGGTAGGGGATGACGAGAGGTACGTCGTCCGCCTCCACCTCCCGGAAGAGTTCGGCGAGCAGGTCGATCTTGCGGGAGCGCGCCGAGGTGGCGGCGACCTCCCGGGACACGTCGGCGAGCCGGGTCAGCAGCATGCAGCCATGGTGCGGCGCGCTCCGCCTTTTTACACGCCGGGGAACGGGCCGCTTCTCGTCTGCGGGCGCGTTGCGGCTGGTCGCGCGGTTCCCCGCGCCCCTGAGGGCGCTGCCGAACAGCAGCCTGATTCGCCCGGACCGCTCAGTGGGAGGCCGCCGTGTCGAGGTCGGCCATCAGCAGCTCGCCGTTGATCGCGGCGCCGGCCCGGTAGCCGCGGCTCGCGGCGTTCACGACCTGCTCGGCGAAGCCCGACGCGTTGCCGGCCGCCCACAGGCCGGGCACGGTCGTCAGGCCCCGTCCGTCCACCACGGGGTACGTGCCGAAGGGGGTCTCGTTCATCTCGGCGCCCAGCCGGGCGAGGAGGTCGGTCCGGGGAACCGCCCTGGGTGCGACGAACAGCACCTCGCGGTCGTGGACGCTCCCGTCCGCGAGCCGGACCCCGGTGAGCCGGTCGTCCTCGACGGCCAGTCCGGCCACCTCTCCGGGGACGACCCGCACACCCGCCGCGGCCAGCCTGCGCAGGTCCTCACTCGTGAGTTCCGCCTCGGCGACCGCGTGCAGGAAGAGGGTCACGTCCTTCGACCACTGGGACACCATCAGTGCCTGGTGGACGCTCGCCGCCGTCGTCGCGAGCACGCCGAAGGCCTGGTCGCGGACCTCCCACCCGTGGCAGTAGGGGCAGTGGAGCACGTCCCGGCCGAAGCGCCCGGCGAGGCCGGGGACCGGCGGCAGCTCGTCCCGCAGGCCGGTCGCGACGACGAGCTGCCGGGCGTGCACGGTCCGGCCCGCCCCGGTCGTCCCGTCCCCGGCGAGCCGCACGGCGAAGTCCTCGCCGAGGGTGGCGTCCACCGCCCGGTCGCGGACCAGCTCCACCCCGTACCGCGTGATCTCCGCGCGTCCGACGGCCAGGAACTCCGCGGGCGGCATCCCGTCCCGCGAGAGATAGCCCTGCATATGGGCGGCGGGCGCGTTGCGCGGCTCACCCGCGTCGACGACCAGGGTGCGGCGCCGGGCCCGCCCCAGGACGAGCGCGGCGGACAGACCGGCCGCGCCGCCTCCGACGACGATCACTTCGTACGGTCCTGCCTTCTCGGTCACGGTGACCACCTCCGCCGCCACCGTCGCCGCCCGGACCCTCGAACGACAAACAACTTTGCCGGTTCGGCAATATGGAGTCATGACCACCGACGACGTACTCGCGGAAGTGGGGCCGAGGCTGCGCCGGCTCCGGAAGGAACGGGAGGTGACGCTGGCGGCGCTGTCCGAGTCGACCGGAATCTCCGTCAGCACCCTCTCGCGGCTGGAGTCCGGGCTGCGCAAGCCCAGCCTGGAGCTGCTGCTGCCGATCGCACAGGCCCATCAGGTGCCGCTGGACGAGCTGGTGGGGGCGCCGCCGGTGGGGGATCCGCGGGTGCGGGCCGAGCCGATCGTGCGGCACGGACGCACCTTCTGGCCGCTCACCCGCCAGCCCGGCGGACTCCAGGCGTTCAAGGTGCTCGTCCCCAGGAGCGACGAGCGGCCCGAGCCGCGCACCCACGAGGGCTACGAATGGCTGTACGTCATGTCCGGGCGGCTGCGGGTGGTGCTCGGCGAGCACGACGTGGTGATGACGGCGGGCGAGGCCGCGGAGTTCGACACGCGTGTGCCGCACTGGTTCGGGTCGACGGGGGAGGGGCCGGCCGAGTTCCTGAGCCTCTTCGGGCCGCAGGGCGAGCGGATGCACGTACGGGCGCGACCACGGCGCGGCTGACGGGGCGCGGGGTGCGGGGGCGGGCCCTGGTCACGGGGTGTGGGGGCGGGAGCGGGGCGGGCGAGGGCGGAGGTGACCGGGGCGGAGGTGGCCGGGGCCGGGGTGACGCAGGCGACTCTTCGGCGCAGGCTGTTCCCTAGGGGCAAGCGACCGCTTAGTATGCGATCGACCGGTCGGATCGCCGGTCGGACGACGCAGTCCCGTGGAGGCTCCGCATGCAGGCATGGCAGGTGCACGAGAACGGCGAGCCGAGCGAGGTGATGCGGCTCGAGGAGGTGGAGCGGCCCACGCCCGGCGAGGGCCAGGTCCTGCTCAGGGTGCGTGCCGCCAACGTCAACTTCCCGGACGTGCTGATGGTCCGGGGCCACTACCAGGTGCGGCCCCCGCTGCCGTTCACTCCCGGCGTCGAGATCTGCGGCGAGACCGAGGACGGCCGCCGCGTGATCGCCAACCCGGCGCTGCCGTACGGCGGTTTCGCCGAGTACGCGGTCGCCGACGCGGCCGCGCTGCTGCCCGCCCCCGGGGCGCTGGACGACGCCGAGGCCGCCGCGCTGCACATCGGCTACCAGACGGGCTGGTTCGGCCTGCACCGCAGGGCGCACCTGGAGGCCGGCGAGACGCTGCTCGTGCACGCCGCCGCCGGAGGCGTCGGCAGCGCGGCCGTGCAGCTCGGGAAGGCCGCGGGCGCGACCGTCATCGGCGTCGTGGGCGGCGCCGAGAAGGCCGCGGTGGCCCGGGAACTGGGCTGCGACGTGGTGATCGACCGCCGGACCGAGGACGTCGTGGGCGCCGTGAAGGCGGCCACCGGCGGCCGGGGCGCCGACGTGATCTACGACCCCGTCGGCGGCGAGGCCTACGCCCAGTCCGCGAAGGCCGTCGCCTTCGAGGGCCGGATCGTGGTCGTCGGCTTCGCGAGCGGCACCATCCCGAACCCGGCGCTGAACCACGCCCTCGTCAAGAACTACTCGATCCTCGGCCTGCACTGGGGCCTGTACAACACCAAGAACCCGAAGCTGGTCCAGCACTGCCACGAGCAGCTCACCGAGCTGACCGCCCGGGGCGCGATCCGGCCGCTGGTGAGTGAGCGCGTCCCGCTCGGCGAGGCCGCGGCCGCCGTGCAGCGGGTCGGCGACGGCGTCACCACCGGCCGCATCGCCGTCGTACCGCAGAACGGAGCCGCCGTATGACCGACGCAGCCGAACTCGAGCGCCGCACAGCGCAGTTGCTGGCCGAGCACCCGCCCGCCGACACGGACCCGGCCGACTTCCTCAAGGCCCGCTTCGACGCGGGCCTGGCCTGGGTCCACTACCCCGAAGGGCTCGGCGGACTGGGCGCGCCCCGCTCCCTCCAGGCCGCCGTGGACGCCGAGCTGGCGGCCGCCGGCGCCCCGGACAACGACCCGCGGCGCATCGGCATCGGCCTCGGTATGGCCGCGCCGACCATCCTGCGCTACGGCACCGAGGAGCAGAAGCGCCGGTTCCTGCGGCCCCTGTGGGTGGGCGAGGAGGTCTGGTGCCAGCTGTTCAGCGAGCCCGGCGCCGGATCCGACCTGGCCGCGCTCGGCACCCGAGCCGTCCGTGAGGCCGGGGGCGACTGGATCGTCAACGGGCAGAAGGTCTGGACGTCCAGCGCGCACGTCGCCCGCTGGGCCATCCTCATCGCCCGCACCGACCCGGACCTGCCCAAGCACGCGGGCATCACCTACTTCGTGTGCGACATGACCGACCCCGGCGTCGAGGTCCGGCCGCTGCGCCAGATCACCGGCGAGGCCGAGTTCAACGAGGTGTTCCTCACCGACGTGCGCATCCCCGACGCGCACCGCCTCGGTGACGTCGGCGACGGCTGGCGGGTCGCGCAGACCACCCTCATGAACGAACGCGTCTCCATCGGCGGCATGCGGCTGCCCCGCGAGGGCGGCATGATCGGCCCGGTCTCGAAGACCTGGCGCGAGCGGCCCGAACTGCGCACCCACGACCTGCACCAGCGGCTGCTGAAGCTCTGGGTGGAGGCCGAGGCGGCCCGTCTCACCGGCGAACGCCTGCGCCAGCAGCTCGTCGCCGGCCAGCCCGGCTACGAGGGCTCCGGCATGAAGCTGGCGTTCGCCCGCCTCAACCAGGAGATCAGCGGCCTGGAGGTCGAACTCCGCGGTGAGGAAGGCCTGTTGTACGACGACTGGACGATGCGCCGCCCGGAGCTGGTGGACTTCACCGGCCGGGACGCCGGATACCGCTACCTGCGCTCCAAGGGCAACAGCATCGAGGGCGGGACCAGCGAGGTCCTGCTGAACATCGTCGCCGAGCGCGTCCTGGGCCTGCCGTCCGAGCCGCGCACCGACAAGGACGTCGCCTGGAAGGACCTCGCCCGATGAGCGCACAGCCCGATCTGCTCTACTCCGAGGAGGAGGAGGCGCTGCGCGCCGCCGTCCGCGACCTGCTCGCCGACCACTGCGACGCCCCCGCGGTCATCGCGCGCACGGAGTCGGACGCGCCGCACGACCTCGCCGCCTGGAAGGCGCTCTCCGACGGCATGGGTCTCGCGGGGCTGCTGGTGCCCGAGCGGCTGGGCGGCCAGGGCGCCTCCCACCGCGAAGTCGCCGTGGTGCTGGAGGAGTTGGGGCGTGCCGTCGCCCCCGTGCCCTATCTGACCAGTGCCGTCGTCGCCACGGAGGCGCTGCTGGCCGTCGGGGACGAGGAACTGCTCGGCCGACTGGCGTCCGGGCGGACGATCGGCGCCCTCGCGGTCGGCCTGCACACCGCGCCGGGTGCCGCGCCGAAGGCGGTGCGCGTCGAGGACGGCCTGCTCCGGGGAGAGGTGTCCGCCGTCGCGGACGCCGCCGTCGCCGACGTGCTGCTGGTGCCGGCCGACGACGGCGGGCTGTACGCGGTCGACGCCTCGGCCGTGACCGTCACCCCGCAGGTGTCCTTCGACCTCACCCGCCCGCTCGCGACGGTGACCCTCACCGGTGCCCCCGGCCGCCGCCTCGGCGACGCCGGACCCGCCGTGCGCCGCGCCCTGCGGGCCGGGGCCGGACTGCTCGCCTCCGAGCAACTCGGCCTCGCCGACTGGGCGTTGACCGAGACCGTGCGCTACCTCAAGGAGCGCAAGCAGTTCAACCGGCCGGTCGGCGGTTTCCAGGCCGTCAAGCACCGGCTGGCGCAGCTGTGGCTGGAGGTCGTCAACCTCCGGGCCGTCGCCCGGGGTGCCGCCGACGCCCTGGCGACCGGCGCGGACGTCGACATCGCGGTCGCCGTCGCGCAGGCGTACGCGGCGGGGGTCGCCGTGCACGCCGCGGAGGAGGCGCTGCAACTGCACGCCGGGATCGGGATGACCTGGGAACACCCGGTCCACCTCAACCTCAAGCGCGCGAAGGCCGATTCGATCGCGTACGGGACCGCGGGCGCCCACCGGGACGCCGTGGCCGAACTGGTCGACCTGCGGGCTCCCTGACCCGCCCCGCTCCGCCGGTGCAGCCCGCCCCCGCCCGGGGCGGGCTCCTCCGTGTCCGCGGCCGGAAGGAGTGAACAACCGGCGGCGGACCGGCCAACTCCTGCCGTGCGCGGGTTCCCTGACCGCGCGACAGCCCATACTCCCTGTGGTCCGGCCCGCCCCGCAGGGAGGAACAACATGGCTCTCGTCACCCGCCGCCGCGTGCTCACCGGTCTCGGCGCCACGGCCGCCGCGGTGCTCGCGCCGCCCGCCGGCAGCGCCTTCGCCGCCGGACGGCGGCACGGCCCCCACCCGCTGTGGCGGGCCCACGCCCACAACGACTACGAGCATCCCCGTCCGCTCCTCGACGCCCTCGACCACCGCTTCGGCAGCGTCGAGGCCGACATCTTCCTCGTCGACGGCGAGCTGCTCGTCGCCCACTCGGCGGACCGGCTCGACCCCGCCCGCACCCTCGACTCCCTCTATCTCGCCCCGCTCGCCGCCCGGGTGCGCGCCGGGCACGGCTCGGTGTACCCGGGGTACCGGCAGCCCCTCCAGCTGCTCATCGACATCAAGACCGAGGGCGCGTCGACCTATCTCGAACTCGACCGCCGACTCGGCCGCTACAAGGGCCTGTTCACCACCTACGCCCACGGCCGTGTCCGCTCCGGTGCGGTCACCGCCGTCGTCTCCGGCGACCGCGCGGCCCGCGCCCCCATGGAGGCGCAGACCGTCCGACGGGCCTTCTACGACGGCCGGCTCGCCGACCTCGGCACCTCTCAGGCGTCGTTCGCCTCGCTGATCAGCGACAACTGGACGCTCAATTTCACCTGGTCGGGCATCGGCGCCTTCCCCGAGGCGGAGCGGCAGAAGCTGCGGACCATCGTGCGCACCGCCCACGCCCGGGGGCAGCGGCTGCGGTTCTGGGCGACGCCCGACCTCGCGGGACCCGCCCGGGACGCGCTGTGGGCCGAACTCCTCGACGCCGGGGTCGACCACCTGAACACCGACGACCTGGCCGGGCTGGAGGCCTTCCTCGACGCCCGCCGGACGGCGTGACCCCTTCGGGCGGCCGTCCCCGACCCTGCACGACACCACTCGTTCGGCGGACGGATCAGCCGCACGGACGAACATCGCGTTGGGTCACACTTGCGCCCGAACGGTGTGAGAACGGACCTGGCGCAGGAGGTTGACGGTGGCCATCTCGATTTCCGCGGTGCTGTTTCTGCTGATCCTGGCGGTGATCTTCACGCGCAACGGCGGGCTCAAGGTCTCGCACGGCCTGGTCTGCCTGCTGCTCGGGTTCCTGCTGGCCGGCACCGGCATGGCTCCCACCATCCACAGCGGTCTCACGGCCACCGCCGACATCGTCGGCAGCCTCCGGCCGTGAGGCCGCTGCGGTTTTGCTCCTGAACCGGACGGCTACTCGGTGAAGACCCCGATGCCGTTCGCCACCGGCCGCTCATAGCCGTCGGACGGATGGTTGCGGACCGTGACGCGGGCCGACCCCGCGGGACGGGCCACCAGGGTCGACGAGCCGCCGCCGTCCAGGCTGAACCCCTCGGTCGCGCCGAGGCTCTTCAGCGCGGCGGCGACCTCGGCGATCGTCAGGCCCCTGCGGTAGGCGGTGGCGCCGTCCAGCGCGAACAGGAAGACCCGCTTCCCGCCGTTGCCGATACCCACCGCCGTGCGCACCGCCGAGACCGATGTGTCCAGGCCCGCCGGCGCCTTGGCACCCGACAGGATCGGATAGCCGCCCACGGCGAAGCCGTACGCCGAACCGGCCGCCGAGGTGAGCCCGTAGCGCACCGCCACCGCCTGGCCCTTGACGAGCCGTTTCAGGCGCTGCGCACCCGCCTCCCGGCCGACGAGGACCGTGGTGCCGGCCGCGATGGTGCCGCTGCCCGGCGCGGCCGACGTCGACACGACCCGGCCCTTGCGGACCGTCACCTCGTAGGTGCGGGTGCTGCACGCGGCAGCCCGTTCGGTGTCCGTGCCGCAGGTGGCCCGCTTGCGCGAGACACCGCCCCAGTCCGAGGTGTACGCGCCGACGGAGTTCTCGGGCAGCGCGTACTGGTTGACACCGCCCAGCGGCAGCCGCCGTCCCCGGATGCTGTACGACCCGTCGAGGGACAGGCTGTCGAGCCGGGCCCTGCCGTCGGTGCCGACGCCGACCACGGCCCTGGTGTCCGTACCCGGAGGCAGTGCCGGTCCGAACCGCTGGGCGTCGGGGACCGCACCCTTGAGCACCCTCCCGTTCGCGATCGCCGGCCCCACGCTCGCCCCGGTCGCCTCGACGCCCGGGTGCTGCGTCTCGCTGATGTTGAAGAAGTCGCCGTTGATGCCGGCGACCGCGTTCCGGCTGTCCGCCAGTGAGGAGACGGCCGCCCGGGACGCGACCGCCCCCGGGTACAACAGGCCGAGGCGCACATGGGTGTTGGTGAGATCGACGCTGAGCACGTGCGCGTGCGCCGTCCCCGCGGCCGCCGGGAGGTCGTACTGGCGGTATGCCACGCCGGCCGCCACGGTGGTCCAGGTCGCGGCGTCGGCCGGGGCCGCCCCGGCGAGCGCCGCACCGGCCACCGTGCCGAGCGCCACGAGCAGCGTCACCGCCTTTCTGCCTTCTCCGGACCGCTGCTGATGTCGTGTCACTGACCCCCCTGGGTTGTTTGGTCCGCAACCATCTCATGACCTGCGGGAACGTCCGCGGGAGGGCGTGGGTGAAGACCACGGGAACGGGTGAGGAATCCCACGATTGCGGGTGGCGCGTACCGCCGTTCGGCCGCGCCGCCGGACCGCCTGTGCTAACGCACGCGCGGGTCGGGAGTGCGAGGGGCCCGGGGCGTGCGGGCTCGGGGGTGGGGGCGACGGCCGGCCGGGTCAGCCGTCGTCGCCCGTCCGCTCGTCGCCCGTCCGCTCGTCGTACGGGGTGAAGTGGGCCGGGGCGTGGTCGATCGGGAGGTCGGGTCGCCAGGCGGTCAGGGACTGGGCGCTGCACTCGAACAGGGACGGCGGCAGGCGGTCCAGCGGGTACCAGCGCCAGTCGCCGACGCTCTCGCCCGGCTGGTCGGCCGGCTCGCCCTCCCAGTCGGTGACGACGGCGCCCACGGTCATCCGCACGACGCCACCGACCTGGTCGAGCGACGTGCCGAGCAGCCGTACCCGCGCCGGGTCGGCCCGCAGCCCGGTCTCCTCGCGCAGCTCCCGCACGACCGTGTCGCGCAGCGACTCCCCGGGTTCCACCGTGCCGCCCGGCAGCTCCCAGGTGCCCCGGCGATGACGGCCCAGCAGCAGCCCTCGGGGACCGTGCAGGATGGCGCCGACGCCGATCGCCGCGTGGGCGACGGGCGGGCGGCCGCTGCGCGGGCGGGCGAGCACGCGGGCCGGGCGCCGGGCCCGGAACACGCGGTACGCGGCCGGGTTCCCGGGGTCGGGCGATGTCACCGGCACGACGTCCGTCACGTGCAGCCCGTGCGCGGTGAGCAGTTCCTCCCACACCTCGGGGGCCGGTACCCACATGTGGACCGTCGTGCCGCCACTGCCGGCGAACCGCAGGGTCTCCGGCCGGGCGACCGCCTCCGCGGTCGGCCCCTGTCCCAGGGAGTTGGTGTGCAGCACGGAGAAGCACAGCGTGCCGCCCGGCGCGAGGGCGGTCGCGAGCGCGGGAAGGAGGCGCCGCGGGTCGACGTAGGGGACCGCGCCGACGGAGTAGATCACGTCGTACGGCGGCGCGGTCCGCAGGTGCTCGACGGCGTCGGCCCGGATCAGCCGCAGCCCGGGCAGCGAACCGTACCGGTCCCGGGCGCGCTCGATCTGGCCCGGTGCGAGATCGACCGCGTCGACGGTCGCACCGTGCGCGCCGACCAGCCGGGCGGCATGACGGGCCGTTCCGCAGCCGAGGTCCAGGACCCGCCGGCCCGTCAGCTCACCGAGGAACGACTCGTCCGGCCCCGCGCCGGGAAAGCCCCAGTCGATCCGGTCCGCCTCCGCGAGCGCCGTGCCGCGCCGCAGGTGGTGCGTGGCGTACGCCTGCCAGGCCTCGGCGTTTAGGGACTCCGGGCCGCCGGGGGCGAGGGGACGGGGCATGGGCGGGCCTCCACGGGACGACGGTCGGTGCTCACCGGGCCAGACGATTCTTACCGGACCCGGCGTGCGGCAACCGCGGGCCGCCCGCCGTCGCTCAGTGCACGGGGTGCTTGCTGAGGATGGACACCCGGTTGAAGGCGTTGATGGTGACGGCCACCCAGATCACCGCCGAGACCTGGTCGTCCGTGAGCACGTCGAGGGCGTCGGCGTAGGCGCTCTCCTGCGTCGCGGCGTCGCAGGGCACCGTGGTCGCCTCGGCCAGCGCCAGCGCGGCGCGCTCCAGAGGGGTGAACAGCTCGGTGTCCCGCCAGGCGGCCAGGACACCCAGCCGCCGGGTGTCCTCACCCGCGCGCAGGGCGGCCCGGGTGTGCACGTCGAGACAGAAGGCGCAGCCGTTGAGCTGCGAGACGCGCAGGTTGATCAGTTCCACGACGGAGCGCTCGAGTCCGGCGTCGGCGGCGGTGGCCCGGACGGCCTCGGACGTCTGGACCAGCGCGTGGTACGCCTTGGGGCTCTGCTTGTCTATGAAGATCCGTCGAGTCATAGCTGGTCATCAAACCATCAGGCGGGCTGCGGGGTGAGACGGCGGTGGCCCTTGCGGTCGTAGTAGGAGGCCATCGCGAAGCCGAACAGCAGCCCCGCGGCCGCCCCGATCGCGATCATGGTCCAGGCCCGGGTCAGTCCGGCGTCGCCGCGCGCGTCGAAGTAGAGGATCGCCCGGACGCCGTCGCTGAGCTGGCGCATGGGCTCGAAGTGCGACAGGAAGCGGTAGAAACCGGGGACGGCCTGGAGCGGGACGGTGGCGCCCGAGGAGGGCAGGCCGAGCACGATGAACACGAACATGGACACCAGCTGGCCGATCCCGCCGAAGGCCGCGTTGATGGCCTGGACGCCGAGGCCCACCGCGAGGGACGCGCAGTAGGAGTAGATCCACAGCAGCGGGATGTGCGTCGCGTCCATGCCGAGGGCGCTGACGCACGCCAGCAGGACGAGGGAGACGCTCAGGACCGTGATGCCGGCCGTCATGAGCATCTTCAGCAGCAGCGTCTGGGTACGGCTGATCGGCACCGTCGGCAGCCGGGTGTGCCAGGGGCCGATCTCGTTGTCGGCGTAACCGAGGGCGGTGTCCACGCCGTTGCTGATGACGTTGCCGCCCATGAAGCCGGCCAGCACCAGCAGCAGGGTGTAGTAGAAGGCGCTCAGGCCGAGCCCGCTGTGGTCACCGAGCGCGTGGCCGACCTCGGTGGCGACGAGGACCGGATCGGCGAGCAGCAGCTTCCGCGTCGAGTCCGCTCCGGGGGCGGCCGCCGTCAGCCGTTCCCCGATGGTCCGCGAGGCCTGCTGCGCAGCCGTGGTGGTGATCTTGCTCGCCAGCGAGGAACCGAGGCTTCCCTTCGCGGGGTTGGTCAGGACGGTCAGCGTGGGCCGCGCCGTGGCGTGCGTGGTGGTGAGCGCGGTCACGGAGTCGGTGAAGTCCGCGGGGACGACCAGGGCGCCGTAGACCTTGCCCGAGTCCAGCTCGTCCTGGGCCTCGGCCCGGGTCAGCGTGCGCCACTGCGCCGTGTCGTCGGAGGAGTCAGAGGTGATGGCGGCGGCGATCTGCGTGCCCAGGTTCTGCCGCTGTCCGGCCGGAGGCTTGCCGGTGTCGCCGTTGACCAGGGCGATCGGAAGGTGGTGCAGGTCCTGCTGCGGGCTGACGACACCGCCCATGTAGAGCAGCGACAGCAACAGGGCGAGCAGCCCGGTGAGGACCGTGGGCACCAGCCACAGTCGGGGGCGGCGCAGGAGCACGACGGCGCGTGCCTGCGGTCCGGTGGCGGGGGTCGTGCCGTCGGCGGTCATGGTTCTCCGTCGGGGTGTGGGGCCTGGTGGGCGGATGTCCGCTCCGGGGCCGGCCGCCGGTGGCCCGCCCACGGATCGCCCACGGATCGCCCGCGGTGGCGCCGGCCGGGAGGTACGGCGTCGTCCCGAAGTCTCGCCCCTCCCGCAGGCAGGCGAAAGGCAGGCGCCTGCCGAACCCCCGAGGACCAGCCGGATGGGGCCATCACCCTCCGACGGCGAAGATCACGGCGCCTGCCGTCCCGACACGGTGCAGGGGCTGACGGGGCGGCCGGTGATGCCGGGGCGACGTCCCGTAGGGGTCCGCTGGGGGTGAGGGGCGTTCCGTCCGTGGGGCGGCCGGACGGGTGAAAGAATGCGGGGTGGGTCCACGCTGCCGTGGCGGTCGGCGTTCCGGGGGTGTGGGGGACCGGAAGGATGCGTGCGGCATGATCGAGTGGGTGTTCCTCAGGGCGGGCGCCAGGCCCGTGCCGCAGCCCGTCGCCACGCCGGTGGTGTGGGCCACGGCCTTCGCAGGCGCGCTCGTCCTGGTGGCGCTGCACAACGTGCTGGTGGGCTCCGACCGGCCCGGGTTCGCGCTCGCCGCGCTGTCCCTGCTGGCGGCGCTGCTCGGAGTGTGCGCGCGGTTCACCGCGGCACCCGGCACCGCCGTGCTGTGCTGGCTGATCCTCAACGGTTTCGCCGTTCCACCGGCCGGCACGCTCACCTGGGCCGGTCACCGGGACACCGCCTGGCTCGTCTGCCTGTGCGCGGCGGCTCTCGTCGGCACGGTGCTGGCCCGGATCGGTCAGGCCCGTGCCGCCTACCGCCGGATCGCCGCCGAGGTGGTCACCCCGTCGGCCGACCCGGACGGCGGGGCCGTCGGCCACTGACCCCCGCCCCGCGGGCCCGACCCGCGTCGGAGTGCGTGTCGTCGGGGGCGGGACGTGATCCGGGACATACGTGTTGTCGGCCATATGGCTTATCGAGGCCTTTGGGTAGCTTGGGGTGCTTGCCCTGTTTGCGGATCCTGCGGCGGGGCGTGTCACCTGCCCGCTGTCCCCTCCAGGAGACCCATGCGCTTGCGAACAGCCTCCGTGCCACCCCTCGTCCTGGCGGGCGGTGTCCTGACCGTCGGCGTCGGCGCCCTCTATCTGACCGGGGTGGTCCTCACCAGCGGTGAGATCGAGTCGGGGACGACGGTGCGCGGTGTGGACATCGGGGGCCTCAGCCGTACGGAGGCCGTGCGCAGGCTGGACGCACACCTGGCGGCGGCCGGCCCGCGGGAGCTGACGGTCCGGGTCGGGGGCCGCACCGCGACCGTGGACCCGCGCTCGGCCGGCATCGGCTTTGACGCCGCGCGCACGGTCGACCGGGCGGCCCGCAACGGCTCCGACCCGGTGGGCGTGGTCCGCGGCCTCTTCCGCACAGGAGGCGGCGACGAGGAACCGGTCGTGCGGGTCGACGAGGCGAAGACCCGCGCCACCCTGGAGAAGCTGGCGAAGACACTGGACCAGGGGGTCCGCGAAGGCGCCGTCGGCTTCACCGGCGCGCGGGTCCGGCAGGTCGCCCCGAGCCCGGGGCACACGCTGGACGTGGACGCTGCGGTCGGCACCCTGCGGGCCTCCTTCCTGCGCGGCGCGACGGGGGAGATCACGGACCTCCCCGCCCGCGAGACACGGCCGAAGGTCACCGAGGACGAGGTACGGCGGGCGGTGCGCGACTTCGCGCGCCCGGCCGTCTCCGCGCCCGTCACCCTCACCGCGGACGGCAGGCGCGTCACCGTCGCCCCGGCCGTCCTGGGCGAGCACCTGACGATGCGGCCGGACGGCGCCGGCAGGCTGGTGCCGGAACTGGACGTCCGGGGGCTGCGGGCGGCGCCCTCGGTGGCCCGCCCCCTGGCCGCCGTCACCACGACCCCCGAGAACGCCGTCCTCGGGCTGGACGGCGACCGGGCCGTGGTCGCCCGGGACGCCCGGACCGGCGTACGGATCACCGACAAGGCGCTGGGCAAGGCGGTCCTGCCGCTGCTCACCCGGTCGGGCGGAGCGAGGACCGGGGAGGTGGCCGTGGAGCGGACCCGGCCCGAGGTGACCCGGGAGAGCGCGCCCCGGCTGGGACTGAAGGAGCGGATGTCGTCCTTCACCGTCCACTTCGAACGGGCCGCGTACCGCACCAAGAACATCGGGCGGGCCGCGCACCTGATCGACGGCTCCGTCGTCCTGCCCGGCGAGACCTGGAGCTTCAACCGCACCGTGGGGCAGCGCACCGAGGCCAACGGCTTCGGCGAGGGCATCATGATCCTCGGCGGCGAGTTCACCAAGGCACCCGGCGGCGGGGTCTCCACCATGGCCACGACCATGTACAACGCGATGTTCTTCGCCGGTGTGCGGCCCGTGGAGCACGGTGCCCACTCCTTCTACATCGAGCGCTACCCGGAGGGCCGCGAGGCGACGGTCGCGTGGGGCAGTCTCGACCTGAAGTTCGCCAACGACTCCGGACACGCCCTCTACGTCCGGGCCCGGGCCACGGACACCTCGGTGACCGTCGACTTCCTCGGCACCAGGAAGTACGACGAGGTCAGGTCGGTGACCGGGCCGCGTACCCGGGTGACGCAGCCGCGGCACAAGGTCGGCACCGGCGAGCAGTGCGTGCCGCAGACCCCGCTGGAGGGCTTCGACGTCACCGTCCAGCGGGTGTTCTACGACGGCGGCAGGGAAGTGCGGCGGGAGCCGTTCCGCACCCACTACACCCCGCGGGACGAGATCACCTGCGAACCCGCCCGGTGAGCGAAGGCGGAGGCGGGGCGGGGTCGGGGTGAGGGCGGTGGCAGGTGGTGACACCCGCGCGCCACGGGCAGGCCAGCGCCGCGAAGCCCCCCTGGGCGACGACGTCCACGGTGAGGGTGTCCCCGCCGCGCAGGACGCGCCGGTCCAGGACCAGACCGCCGGCGCCGTCGAGCACCGTCTCCACCAGCCACCGTCCAGGCCCGAGGGCCAGCGGTACCGACGCCGTGCGGGCGGCCCCCGCGTACACCCCGCCCACGAACCAGCGGTCCCCGCTGCGGCGGGCGAGCACCGCCTCCTGCCCGGGCCGCCCCGTGAGCAGCCGGGTGTCGTCCCAGGTCGCCGGGAGCTGGTCGAAGTAGGCCCGGGCGAGCGGCCGTTCGTCGTACGACGCGGGGGTGCCCGCGAACATCTGGAGCCCCGACTCGTAGAGCACGCCCAGCCCGACCTCCGCGGCGTCGGAGTTCGGACGCAGTCCGACGCGCTGGAAGGCGCCCGGGGTGAAGTCCATGGAGCCGACGACGTTGCGGGTGAAGGGCAGGGTGGTGAGATGGGCGGCGGTGTTCGTCCGCTTCTCCTCGCCGCCGACGCCCTCCAGCGTCATGACGTGCGGCCAGGTCCGCTGGATGCCCTTGGGGATCGTGGAGCCGTGGAAGTCCACCATGAGGTGGTGGGCGGCGGTCTCCGGGAGGACGGCGTCGTACCACCGGAGCATCGACTGCGCCTCGGAGTTCATGAAGTCGATCTTGACGCCCTTGACGCCCCACTGCTCCAGGGTGGGCAGCCACCGCGCGCGTTCCTCGGGGGTGTCGAGGTCGCGCTGGTGGATCCAGACGATGATCCCGACGCCCTTGGCCCGCGCGTACGCGACGAGTTCCGGCATCCAGCTGTTCGCCTGCCAGTCCGGGTCGGTGACGTCCCACTCGTCCTTCTTGAAGTACCACCCCGAATCGACGGCCTCGTAGGGCCAGTTGCGTGCGGCGGCGTAGTCGACGTAGGCCTTCTGCGCCGCGAGGCTCTGCCCGGCCGCGCGGCCCCCGGCGAGCCAGGTCCACAGCACGGTGCCGGGCCGGATCCACCGGGTGTCGGTGACCTCGGAGGCGGGGGCGAGGTCGTCGGTGAAGGTGGACCGGGTGACGGTCGCGAGGTCACCGGTGACCAGGGCCCGCCAGGGGGTGGCGAGCGGGCCGTCGGCCTCCACCCGTTCGTCGGCGAGCCGGACGCGGTAGGTGCCGCTGCCCTGGGTGTGGGCGAGCCGGGCCCCCGAGTACGCGCCGGTGAGACCGGACTCGGCGAGCAGGGTGTAGCCGCCGGGGGTGGCGAAGAGCGCCTGCGGTGAGTAGGCGCCGGTGGGCGCGCTCGCCGCGGTGTACGGGGCGAACTGGCCCTCGTTGTCCGTCCGGTAGGTGCTGAGCCAGGCGCCCGCCTCGGACGGCAGGGTGAACGCGGAGGTCTCACCGAGGACGTCGCCGTACCCGGCGGGCAGGACGTACCGGTAGGCGACGCCGTCCGCGGCGGCGCGCACGACGAGGTCGAGCCGGGCCCCGGCCGGCGTGGCGAACGACAGCCGGGTCTCGGTCATCCGTACCCGCCGGTCCAGGCGTTTGCCCGACGCGGCCCGGTACCGCTCGTCGACGGTCCGGTCCGTGCGGCGCAGGAAGCGCAGATCCCGGGAGAGGTCGGCTCTTTCGGTGACGATGCCGACGGGGGACGGCTCGACGACCGTACGGCCCTCGCGGGACACGCCGATGCCGAGGGTGCCGGTGGCGCCGTCCAGGGAGATCCGGGCGCGGGGCCCGTGGGCCGCCGCCGTGACGGCCCAGTCGCGGTCACGGGGGCCCGGGTCCTGCCCGGCCCGTGCGGGAACGGTCGTGAGGAGGGTGGCCACCAGCCCGGCGCACAGTGCGGTGACCGCGGTTCTGATCGGAGCAGCCATGGGAGGTCTTCCTGTCAGGGATCCGGGCGGGCGGTCGGCTACGGCAGGCCCCAGGGCGCGCCCGGTTCGCTCACGGTGACCGGCGCGACGACGAGGTCGGGGCGCGGGCCGGCGTGGATGAGCACCTCGCGGCCTTCGGGCAGGTCGACGGAGAGCACCCCGTCGCCCAGGTCGCGGGTGGCGGCCGGAGTGCCGTCGTCCAGGAGCACGGTGAGCCGGCCGGCGAGGCCGTGCCGCACCGAGAGCGGCTCGCCCGCCAGGCTCCTGATCCGGACGAACCGGGTCGTCCCCGCGGTACGGACGGCGCTGACCAGGAAGGCGCCCTCGGTGCGGAAGTCGTGCAGGGTGACGTCGGCCCAGGCCTTCGGGACGGCCGGGAACACCTGGATCACGCCGTTCCAGCTCTGGCAGAACATGTCGTGCAGGGACTGCGAGGCGGACAGCGGCGTCTCGATGACGGGACCGGCCTCGGTGTAGTGGGTGTTGGCCCGGCAGGGATAGCGCGTGGTGGGGTCGAAGAACTTCCGCAGGTACGAGATCGCGGTGTCGCCGTCGCCGGTCATGGCGTACATCGACGCGGCCCCGGTGTAGCTGTAGCCGCGATGGGCGCCGGTCAGCGCGTGCCAGTGCACCAGCGACTTCCTGATCAGTTCGCGGTTCTCGGGCTGGTCCCAGTTGACGAGGTACAGCGGGTACACCATGAGCAGGTGCGAGTAGTGCCGGTGGGACTGCGCGTACGGGGTGTCCGCGCCGATCATGAAGCCGTTGTCGTCGACCGGGTACGGCGTGAGCTTGGCCAGCACTTCCTGCCAGCGGGGGATCAGCTCGTCGTCCAGGTGCAGCAGCCGTGCGCTGTCGAGGAGCGTCCGGCAGCCCCAGCGGACGAGGGCCAGGTCGTAGTTGGTGTCCTGGGGAGGCACGACGGGGTACTCGGGGGAGAGGGTGCTGGGCAGATGGAGCCTTCCGTCGCTGCCCGGGGTGAGGAAGTGCAGGTAGTAGTTGATCGCCCGGCGCAGCACGGGGAAGACGGTGTCGCGCAGCATCGAGCGGTCCATGGAATGCCGGTAGGACAGCCACACGTTGTGCAGCGCCCAGGTGAGGTCGCCGGTCTCGGCGCCGGTGCCGGGCCGCCCCACGCCCCGGTCGGCGAACATGTCCGAGCTGCGGCCGACGCCCGAGCTGTCGGTGCGGTAGGCGGCGGGCACGTTCGCGGTCAGCTGTTCCTGGTTCTGGCGCAGCGTCGTGGCGAGCGAGTCGAGTTCGGGGTGGTTGAACCCGTGGACGAGCCAGTACTCCAGCTGGACGTTGAGGTTCCACCACACGGCGGGCCACGGGGTGGGCTCCAGCCAGGGCCCGCAGGTGGCCATGACGGGCCCGCCGGCGCGACTGGCGGAGGCGACCTTGTAGAGCTGGATCCAGTGGAAGCTCTGCAGCCGCTCGTCGGGGAACGACACGAAGCTCTTCGGGTAGAACGCGTGCCACCAGTCGGTGTGCCGCCGCCTGAGCGCCCCGTAGGAGGCGGCGCGCCGCAGGTTGCGCAGCGAGTCGGCCTCGGCGGCGGTGGCGGAGGGGAAGCCGTGGCCGACGCTGATCAGCAGCTCGCCGCCGGTGCGGCGGTAGGCGGTCGCCGTCGATCCGCCGCCCGTCAGGGGCTGGAGCACCTGCTCGGTGCCGTCGGCGGCGGTCCTGGTGGTCCAGGCCGGGTTGGCCGTGTAGCCGGCGGGCGGCTCCTCCTGGATCCTGCGCGGGCTGAGGGCTTCCTCGGGGTGGAAGGTCCAGGTGACCTGCTCGCCGCCGGTGGCCGTCACCCGGGTGGCCAGGACCTCGTCGTGGACGAACGCGGAGAGGGTGAGGGTGCCGGCGCTGGTGGTGACGGTTCCGGTGAGTTCGGCGTTCCACAGGCTCAGCCGCCAGTCGACGCCGGTGATGGTGCCGACGGGATCGAGCGTGAGATGGCCGACGGGCAGCCGGCAGGTGCCCCAGCCGCTGCCGAACTCGGGCCGGTGGTCCTGGACCCGCCCGTGCTGGACGGTGAAACGGATCCGGTCGGCGCCGGGCTCCTGGTAGACCATGCTGCCGAGCAGTCCGTCGCCGAGGAACGGGCCCTCGTACCAGCGGGTGGGCAGCCGGCTCCACCGCAGGTCCTGGGCGCGCAGGAAGCCGGCCCAGGCGCTGTCGGTGGTCATGGTGGAGCGGAGTTTCCACGGGCGGGCCCGGACCGCCGCGTCCTGGTCGGTACCGGCGGCCCGGGCCGCCGGTAAATCCTCTTCCGCGTGGGCCGCCACGGGCAGGGCCGCGGCGGCCGCACCGCCCAGCGCGGTACCGATCACGGCTCTGCGGGGCAGGGGGGAGCGCTCCCCGGACTGCGAGGTCATCATCGTCCTCCGGATCTGACGGGCCGTCGAGACATCGGGTGTATCCGGAACTTAGGGAGACCCCGTGGGGCTGTCAATGCCCTGTGGGCCTTGACTGATCCGATGTCTTGGACTTGCCTGTGGGCATGTTCCTGACTCGGGCCCGTCCCCCGCCGTGGGAGGGCGCGCCACGGCTCCACCGGTGAGCCGTTCGAGGAGTGCGGCACCACCGACCCGCCACCCGGGCCCCGCTCATGCCGGGGTCCCCTTCCGCGCCGGCGCTACCGCACGCGGCGACCCGTGTCCGCCCGGTCCGCCGATCGCTCCGCCGGCTCGGGGCGGCCTCGCACCCAGCCGAGCAGCATCACCGAGCACACCGCCGCCAGGGCGCACCAGGTCGAGACGAACTCCAGACGCCACAGCGCGAAGCAGGCCGCGGCGCCCGCGCCCACCACCGCCCCGAGAGCCACCAGCCCGCGGTCCCCGCTCAGCAGCAGCGAGCCGACGGTGGACAGGAGGTACCCGGCCACGAGCACGGCGGGGAACGGGAGGCCGACCGCGTACCCGACGGTGTGACCGCGGATCTCGGCCGTCACCGGCCCGGTCGCCATGCCGTACGCGAGCGCGGCGGCGGTCGCGGCGCCCAGCACGACTAGCGCGGTCAGCCTGCGCCGGGCCGGGGGCCGGGCCGCGCACCACACCCCCGCCGGCACCCACACCGCCAGCAGCGGCAGCGCGATCACGGCCCAGGCCACGGTGGCGGGTCCGCCGCCCCCGTCCGCGTGCCAGACCGCCGCCTCGACGATCTGGTGGGCCCCGAGCAGCAGTGGCAGCGCGGCGAGGGGAAGGTCGCGCGGGGCACGCGCCCGGGCGACACAGGCCGCCCCGACCGCCACCACACCGGCGCCCACGGCCAGGTCGGCCGTCGCACTCCAACACATCACGCCACCCAGGGATAGAGCGTCGCCGGATCCGTTCATGTCGCGCTGTGCTTGCCACGCTACGACCCGCCGTGCCCGTCCCGAGCGCCCGCCGGCGGCGCGCGGGGCCACGCTAGGCTGTCCGGGTGGGTGGAAGGCTGTCCGCGGACCGTCCCGACCGTTCGGCGGCGGGCGCCCGGCAGGGATCGAAGGGGGCCACGGGTGGACGCCTCGCGCGGAGCCGGCGGTTTCGGGCCGGCGCACGGCGCGGCCGTGCTGGAGGTGGGGCCGTTGTCCGGCAGACCGGGCATCCGTGCCAGGGGCGAGATCAGCGAGCTCACCCGCCCGCCCTGGGAAGCGGCCCTCGCGGGACTGGCACGGGAACACGCGGACGTCTCCTACGTGGAACTGTCCGAAGTGGGGTTCGTCGACGTGGCCGGGGTCGCGGCGCTCGCCGTCACGGCGCTGGGCCTGCCCGGAGGCCGCATGGTCGTGGAGCACCCGCCGCCCCAGGTGCCCCGGGTCCTGGGTCTGTTCTGGCCGGGCCTCGGCAGGATCGAGGTGGCGCCGTGACGAACACGGTCGCGACCCACGAGGCGTTCGAGCACCCCGCCCTGTTCTACCGGGACGCTCAGGAATACGTGGACCGGACGGTGTCCTTCGTGCAGGAGGGCCTGGACCTCGGTGAACCGGTGGCGGTGGCCGTGCCCGGCCCCAACCTCGAGCTGATCAGGACCGGTCTGGGGGCGGACGCACAGGCCGTGCACCTGCTCGACATGACGGTGGCGGGCCGCAACCCGGGCCGCATCATCCCCGGAGTGCTGCGCGCGTTCGCCGACGCCCACGAGCCCGGCCGGGTGCGGATCATCGGGGAGCCGGTCTGGGCGGGCCGCAGCACGGTCGAGTACCCGGCGTGCGCCCAGCACGAGGCGCTGATCAACGCCGCCTTCGAGGGCCGGCCGGTGACCATCCTGTGCCCCTACGACGCGACGGGCCTGGACGAGGAGGTCCTCGCCGACGCGAGGAGCACCCACCCGACCGTGCTGACCGGAGACACGGAGCAGGTCAGCGACGCCTACGACTGGCGCGGGGTCGTCGCCCGGTACAACGAGGCGCTGGTGCCCGCGCCGGACGCCGCCGTGTTCTCCTTCGGCGCCGACGAGCTGTACGCGGTGCGCGCCTTCGCGGTCGAGGAGGCGGGACGGCTGGGCCTCACGGGTCAGCGGCTGAACGACGCGGAACTCGCGGTGGCCGAGCTGACGACCAACAGCGTGGTGCACGGCGCCGGACGGGGAACCCTCGCCGTCTGGGCCGCCGAGGGACAGGTCGTGTGCGAGGTCCGGGACGCCGGCCGGCTGTCCGACCCGCTGGCCGGGCGCAGGCCGCCCGCGCGCGGGCAGATCGGCGGCCGCGGCCTGATGCTGGTCCACTACGTGGCCGACCTGGTCCGTCTCCACACCGGCGACGAGGGCACGACCGTCCGCTTCTACCTCGGCCGCTGAGCCCCGCACGGGCCGGACCGGACCTGATCGGGACCGGTTCGGACCGCCTCGCGAGCCCTGGTCCCGGCGCGGTCCGGCATCGTTGCGCCGCCGGGTCCGGGGGTCAGACGGTGTCGCGCAGCGCGGTCCAGGTGGCCTTGTTCACGACCCCGTCGGCGGTGATCCCCCTGGCGCTCTGGAAGGAGCCGACCGCCGCCTCCGTCTCGGGACCGAAGTCGCCGTTCACGCCGGAACCGCCCACGTCGTAGCCGCGTTCGACGAGCATGCACTGCACCTGCCGCACCCGCTTGCCGGTGTCGCCGGGGCCGGTGCGGGCCTTGCCCGCGTAGTACCCGCAGTCGGTGATCCAGGGCGGGGCGGCCGGTTCGGTCGGGGCGCTGTCCGCGGACCCGCTCGGCGAGGCGGAGGGGCCGGTACCGCCGACCGCGGTGGCGGTGGAGTCCGGCCGCCCGTCCGGCGGCGACGCGGTGACCCGGGTGGAGACGACGGCTCCGGAGGGCGCCGCGCCCCCGGCCGTGGTCGGCTCCGCCCGCCCGCCTGCCGAGCCCGCGGCGGAGGCCCGGTCCCAGCCGCCGGAGGTGGCCGGCGGAGCCGCTGCCCCGCCCGCGGGACCGCCCGATGCGGAGGAGTCCGGCCGGGACGGGGCGGCGGACACGGAGGTGTCCGGGCGCGTGAACACGAAGAGGCCCGCCGCGACGGCACACAGGGCGGTGGCGCCCGCGGCCGCCACGACCCGCTTCCTCGGCGACCAGGCCCGGACGGCCGTCGACCGCGCGGGCGCGGCCGGGGGCGCACCGCCGTGCCCGGCGTCCGGAACTCCCCCGGCCACGGCCGACGTGCCCGCCTGCGGCGCGACCCCGACGGGCGGCGACGGCTGTCCCGGCACCGCCCGGTTCACCGAGGGGTGCAGCCGGGCGGCCCGGGCGACGGGCAGGCGGTGCAGCGTCTCGTAGGCCCGGCGGCGGGCCAGCATCCTGTCGTGCACCGGCTCGGGCCAGCCCGCCTTGCCCGCGTGCGGTCCGGAGGTGTCGATGAGCTCCCCGGGGGTCGGACGCCCTTCCGGTTCCTTCGCCAGACAGGCGGTCAGCAGCGCGCCCAGCTCCGGATCGGCCGCGGAGACCGCGCCGGTCACCTCCGGGTTCGGCTCCTCGAAGGCGACCCGGTGCATCACGTCGACGCCGGTGCCGTCGCCGAACGGGGCCCGGCCGGTGGCCGCGTACAGCAGCGTCCCGGCCAGCGAGAACACATCGGAGGCCGCGTCGCAGTGGCCCGTGCGCAGATACTCCGGCGACATGTAGGCCGGGGTGCCGACCCGGTTGCCGGTACCGGTGATCGCGCTGGCGTCCGCGGCCTTCGCGATCCCGAAGTCGATCACATGGGCGCCCACGAGCGACAGCAGCACGTTGGACGGCTTCAGGTCCCGGTGCACGACCTCGGCCGCGGCGAGGGCGGTGAGTGCCCGCCCCAGCTCCGCCACCAGTTGCCACACGGCGGCCGGCGGCAGGGCTCCGTCCGTGCGCACCACGTCGGCCAGGTCGAGACCCGGGATGTACTCCGTGGCCATCCACAGCAGTTGGTCGTCCCAGCCGGTGCCGCGTAATCTCGGCGCGTACGGCGGGCCGAGACGGGCGTGCACATGCGCCTCGTGCACGAACCGGCGCTGGAAGCGGACGTCCTCGGCGTACTCCGGCCGGATCACCTTCACCGCGAACAGCCCGGGGCCGTCGTCGGCGGCCCGGGCCAGATAGACCCGCCCCATCCCGCCACTGCCGAGCAGCGCCACGGGCACGAAGGCGCCCACGCGGACCGGGTCACCGGCCCGCAGCGGTCCGGCCCCGGTCCGCCGGAGCGCGGCGGCCTCGTCCGTCGGGGAGTTCGCCGGGTCCGCGGGGTGCGGCAGGGGCTGGAGGTGGTCGGACACGGAACTCCCGAAGTGATGTTCGTCGTAAGTCAGTTCGCCCTGTACGGGACACCGAATCTAGCCGAGCCACGGCCCGTGCTCAGGGTTTCCGGCGGTTCCGTCCGGCCCGTGGCGCGTGCGGGGCGGACCCCGGGCGGACCCCCGGGCGGCGCGACGCAGGCGGGTGAAGCCTGAGCCGCCGTCACCTCCACGGGGCATGCATGAGGATCTCCGCCGTATCCGGCCGGGTCGGCGGAATCGACGCGCTGGAGACGAGAGTGATGAACGAACGAACCGAAGACACCGGCCCCCGCACGGTCAGGGTGCCGGTCCTCATCGTCGGCGGCTCCCTGGTCGGCCTGTCGACCTCGTTGTTCCTGGGACGGCTGGGCGTGCCCCACCTGCTGGTGGAGCGTCACGCGGGCACCTCCATCCACCCGCGGGGCCGCGGCAACAACGTCCGCACGATGGAGCTCTTCCGGGTGGCGGAGGTCGAGAAGGCGATCCAGGACGCCGCCGCCACCCTGGCGGACAACCACGGCATCCTCCAGGCCCCCACCCTGGTCGGCGACGCGGGCGAATGGCTGTTCCGGGACATCGACCCGGGCGGCGGTCTGGCCCGCTTCAGCCCCAGCTCGTGGTGCCTGTGCAGCCAGAACGACCTCGAGCCGGTTCTCCTGGACCACGCCCGCGCCCACGGCGGGGACCTGCGCTTCTCCACCGAGCTGATGTCCTTCGACACCGACCCGACCGGTGTCACCGCGGTGGTCAAGAGCCGGGAGACCGGCGAGCACACCACCGTCCGCGCCGACTACCTCGTCGCCGCGGACGGCCCGCGCAGCCCCGTCCGCGAGCAGCTCGGCATCGGTCAGAGCGGACCCGGCGACCTGTTCCACAACGTCAGCCTCACCTTCCGCTCGCGCGCCCTCGCGCAGGTGGTGGGCGACCGCCGCTTCATCGTCTGCTACCTGACCAGCCCGGACGCCGACGGCGCCCTGCTGCCGGTGGACAACCGGGAGAACTGGGTCTTCCACGCTCCCTGGCACCCCGAACACGGCGAGACGCTGGAGGAGTTCACCGAGGAACGCTGCGTCGAGCACATCCGCCGGGCCGTCGGGGTCGCCGACCTCGACGTGGAGATCACCGGCAGGGCGCCCTGGCACGCCGCCCAGCGGGTGGCCCGCAGCTACCGGTCGGGACGGGTCTTCCTGGCCGGTGACTCGGCCCACGAGATGTCGCCCACCGGGGCCTTCGGGTCCAACACCGGCATCCAGGACGCCCACAACCTGGCCTGGAAGCTGGCCGCGGTGCACGAGGGCTGGGCGGGGGAGGAACTCCTCGACACCTACGACGCCGAGCGGCGCCCCGTGGCCGAGGCCACCAGCGCCCGGGCCGCCGCCCGGTCCGCCGAGCACAGCCACCCGGGATTCGCCGCGCCGCCCGCGGCGGGCGGCGGCGGTCCCCAGCGGGGCATCCTCAACGTGGCCCTCGGCTACCGCTACCCGCAGGGCGCGGTCGTCGGCGCCGACCCCGGCGTCCCGGTCGTGCCGGAGGGCCTCGACCTGACGGGCGCCCCCGGCAGCCGGGCACCTCACCTGTGGGTCAGGCAGGGGGAGCGGCGCCTGTCCACCCTCGACCTCTACGAACGGTCCCTCGTCCTGCTCAGCGACGCCGGTGAGCAGCACGCGTGGCACCGGGCCGCCCTCCGCCTCGCCGAGGGGTCGGCCCTTCCGCTCAGGTCGTACCGGGTGGGCACCGGGGCCGGGGCCGACCTGGTGCCGGAGGGCGACGCCGACTGGGCCGAGCGCCACGGCGTGGGACGCGGGGGCGCCGTCCTCGTGCGGCCCGACGGGTTCGTCGCCTGGCGTTCGGCGGGTCCGGACGCGGATGCCGAGGCCACCCTGCGCCGGGTCCTGAAGACCGGGCTGGCGGTCGGCTGACCCCGGTGGCATCACCCGTGTGAACGCCCCGAGTGGTGCCGCGGCGACCGGCGGCTGACGGTGGATCACGTCCCGGTCGGGTCCCCACGGCTGACGAGGTGTCGGCTGCCCGGTCGCGACGGAAGGACCATCAGATGCGTTCAGCTCGCATGATCCTGGCCACCGCGGCGGCCTCGGCCGCCCTCGCCATCGGCGCCCCGGGCGCCTACGCAGCCGGTGACACAAACCACGACGACTCTTCCTACAGCAAGGAGGACACCTCCTCGTACAGCACCGACCACGACAGCCAGGAGGACTCCACCGCCAAGGAGGAGGACTCCACCGCCAAGGAAGACCACGGCAAGGAAGACCACGGCAAGGAAGACCACGGCAAGGAGGAGAAGGACGAGCACGGCAAGGAGGAGCACGGCAAGGAGCACGGCAAGCCCAGCGGCGGCATGCACACCGGCGGCGGGGCCCTGGCCCTGACCGGAGACAGCGGTGACCGCGGCGCGGCCAAGGACCCCCGCTTCGACCCGGAGACCTACAAGGACAAGGACAGCTCCGGCGGCCACGGCAACGACTCCTGGAACGGCGGGCACGAGGAGTCCGAAGGCGGCTGGAGCAAGGAGCACGACAAGCCCAGCGGCGGCATGCACACCGGAGGCGGCGCCCTCGCCACCCCCACCACGACCGCGGCCGGACTCGGCATCCTCGCCGTCGCCGGCACCGGCCTCTACGCCCTGCGCCGCAAGAAGAGCGCCCCGGGCGCGGCCTGACCCGTGCCGGACGCGATAGCGCGGCCGCGGCCGCCACGCATGCCCCCGCGTGGCGGCCCGGCCCGCTCCCCGTGCTCTGTCCGCTCCGCTGCCGCGCCCGAGTGAGGTGGTCCTCCCATGGCAGTTCCCCCCTCTTCCGCCCCTTCCCCCTCCGACCCCGCCGGCGAGCCGCCGCCCGCCGAGGAGGGACGGTCCCGCACCGGTCTGACGATGATCTGCGCCGCGGCCGCGGCGCTCCTGGCGCTGAACCTGTTCGGCGGCAACGACACCTCGTCCGGCGCCCCCAGTCCGCCGCACGCCCCGCCCGCGGCCGGATCGCTCCCCGCCGCCTCGGGCGCGGGCGCAGCGCAAGCGGACGGCGGGGCCCCGGCGGGCAAGCACCTGCCGCGCTCCAGGCCCGTGCGGCTGCTCATCCCGAAGATCGCGGTCGACGCCCCCTTCACCGACCTCGCCATCGGGGCCGACGGACGGCTCGAACCCCCGCCGGCCGCCGACGTCAACCTCGTCGGCTGGCACGCCGCCGGAGTCTCCCCCGGCGAGGCGGGCACCGCGATCATCGCCGGGCACGTCGACACCAAGACGTCCCCCGCCGTCTTCGCGGGACTCAGCGGCCTGACCAAGGGCGACGGCTTCCAGGTCCTGCGGGCCGACGGCAGCAAGGCGTCCTTCCGCGTCGACGACGTGGAGACCTTCGACAAGGCCGACTTCCCCGACGAACGCGTGTACGCCGACACCGCGCAGGCGCAGGTGCGGCTCATCACCTGTGCGGGCAACTACGACAGGCGCGTCAAGGACTACACGGACAACCTGGTCGTCTTCGCCCATCTCGTCTGACGTCCGGGCGCCCGGTCACCCGCGTAGTTCATCCGAGTCGCGCGCTCGCGGGGACGGGCACAGGATCGAGGCACGCTGACGTCGCATCACCGCGGCCGACGTTCACTTCCCCCCTCCGCGAAGGAGATGTGCGCAGGATGACCACCACGTCCGAACGTGTTGCCGGTTCGCGGGCGCGACAGGCGTCACAACGTGTCTCCCAGTCCGTGTTCGACGGCTCCCGGCTCCGCGTCGTCCTTCTGGTCGACGTCTACGACGGGGCCCAGCAGCAGTTCCTCGAGGCGTACGAACAGCTCTGCAACCAGGTCGCGTCCGTCCCCGGACATGTCAGCGACCAACTGTGCCAGTCCATCGAGAACCCCTCCCAGTGGCTCATCACCAGCGAGTGGGAGAGCGCCCCGCCGTTCCTCGCCTGGGTCAACAGCGAGGAGCACGTGGCGATGGTGGAGCCGCTCCACAGCTGCGTGCGCGACACCCGCTCGCTGCGCTTCCACGTCGTGCGCGAGACCGGCGGCCCGGCGACGGGCGCCGACCGCGCCGAGCGCAGGCTCCAGTCGTCCCCCCGGATCGGCGACGGGGTGATCCGCCACGCGCTCACCTTCACCGTCAAGCCGGGCAGCGAGGAGATCGTCGCGAAGATCCTCGCCGACTACGCCTCGCCCGAGCCGCAGGTCGACGACACCACCCGGCTGTGCCGCACCTCGCTGTTCATGCACGGCAACCGGGTGGTCCGCGCCATCGAGGTGCGCGGCGACCTGCTCTCCGCGCTGCGCCACGTCTCCCGGCAGCCCGAGGTGCGGGCCGTCGAGGAGGCCATCAACCCCCATCTGGAGCAGGACCGGGACCTGAACGACCCCGAGTCCGCCCGGGTCTTCTTCACCCGTGCCGCGCTGCCGGCCGTGCACCACGTGACGGCGGAGCGGATGGACGCGCAGGCCGAGCGGTACGCCCTGTACTACCCGACCCGGGCGGACGGCGGCATGAAGCTGGCCGAGCTGCTCGCCCGGCAGGACGAGGCGGCGGCCGACGACCCGCGCAGCCCGGTCCTGCGCAGCACGATCTTCCAGCGCGACGACTGCGTCGTACGGCTGATCGACGTGCGCGGCGGACTCGAGGCCGCCGACCCCGGACAGGCCCTCGGTCTGTCCGACCCCGGACAGGTGGCCGAGCTGACGACGCTCGAGGACGACGCCGCCGGTGCGTCCGCGTCGAAGGACGGCCGTCTCGCGCGCTTCCTCGAACGGGCGCGCATGGATCTCGTCACCGACCGCCGGTCGCCCGACGCCTGATTCGTCATCGGTGCGGGGGGGCGGTGCCCCGCCCCTCCCACGCCGGTGCAGTACTTCATCGGAGGAACGTCGTGATCACTTCCCGTCACAGAATCGTGGATCTCAGCGAGGTCGAGCCCAACACCCGGCGCGGCGGCGACCTGCGCGCCATGCTCACCCCCGCCACGGTCGGCGCCACCAGCGGTTTCATGGGCCTCGCCCTCATCCAGCCCGGCGACCGCATCGCTGAGCACTACCACCCGTACTCCGAGGAGTTCGTGTACGTCGTGTGCGGGCAGCTCGAGGTGGACCTGGACGGCGAGCCGCACCCGCTCCAGCCGGAGCAGGGGCTGCTGATCCCGCTCAACGTGCGCCACCGCTTCCGCAACGTCGGCAAGGTGGAGGCCCGGATGGTCTTCCACCTCGGCCCGCTGGCCCCGAGCCCGCCGCTGGGCCACGTCGACACCGAGGAGACCGTCGCCGAGCCCGTGGTCGTCGGGGCCGAGGCGGCCGGTGGACGTCAGGTCCGGTCATGACGAGACGAGTGGCGGTCACCGGCATAGGCATCGTCGCCCCGGGCGGCATAGGCGTACCGGCGTTCTGGAGCCTTCTGGCGGCCGGACGCACGGCGACGCGTGCCATCACGTTCTTCGACCCGGCCGGTCTGCGCTCACGGATCGCCGCCGAGTGCGACTTCGACCCGGCGGCCCACGGGCTGGACGCGCGCGACGTCGAACGCTGCGACCGCTACATCCAGTTCGCCCTGGTCGCGGGCGACGAGGCGGTACGGGACGCCGGTCTCGACCTGGCCGCCGAGAATCCCTGGCGGGTCGGCGTCTCCCTGGGCACGGCGGTCGGCGGCACCACCCGGCTGGAGAAGGACTACGTCCTGGTCAGCAATCGCGGTCAGCGCTGGGACGTCGACCACCGCGAGGCGGCGCCGGACCTGCACCGCGCGTTCACGCCCAGCACCCTCGCGTCCACGGTGGCGGAGCGGTTCGGGGCGCGCGGCCCGGTGCAGACCGTCTCCACGGGCTGCACCTCCGGGCTCGACGCCGTCGGATACGCCTTCCACACCGTGGAGGAGGGCCGGGCCGACATCTGCATCGCCGGCGCCTCGGACTCGCCGATCTCCCCGATCACCATGGCGTGCTTCGACGCGATCAAGGCCACCTCGCCGAACAACGACGACCCGGCCCACGCCTCACGTCCCTTCGACGCCGACCGTGACGGGTTCGTCATGGGCGAGGGCGGCGCCGTGCTCGTACTGGAGGAGCTGGAGCACGCGAGGGCCCGCGGCGCCCACGTCTACTGCGAGCTCGGCGGGTACGCCACGTTCGGCAACGCGTACCACATGACCGGCCTGACCAGCGAGGGACTGGAGATGGCCCGGGCCATCGAGGACGCCCTCGACCACGCCCGGATCGACGCAGGCTCGATCGACTACGTCAACGCGCACGGGTCGGGCACCAAGCAGAACGACCGTCACGAGACCGCCGCGGTGAAGCGGGTCCTGGGCCCGCACGCCTACGACACCCCCATGAGCTCCATCAAGTCGATGGTGGGTCACTCCCTCGGCGCGATCGGAGCGATCGAACTCGTCGCCTGCGTACTGGCCCTGGCCAACCAGGTGGTACCGCCGACCGCGAACTACGAGACCCCCGACCCCGAGTGCGACCTGGACTACGTCCCGCGCGTGGCCCGCGAGCGCAAGCTCTCCAGCGTCCTTTCGGTGGGCAGCGGGTTCGGCGGCTTCCAGTCCGCGGTGGTCATGAACCGGCCGAGGGAGAAGACACGATGAGCGAACCCCATGCTCGGCGCGCGGCGGTCACGGGAATCGGTGTGGTCGCGCCCAACGGAGCCAGTACCGAGACGTTCTGGAAGTCCACCCGGGAGGGCATCAGCGTCCTCGACCGGGTGACCCGCGAGGGCTGTGAGGAGCTGCCGCTGCGGGTGGCGGGCCAGGTGCGCGACTTCGACCCGTCGGCCGCGATCGAGGAGCGCTTCCTGGTCCAGACCGACCGGTTCACGCACTTCGCGATGGCCGCGGCCGACCTCGCGCTGGACGACGCCCAGCTGCACCGGCCCGAGACCGACGCCGCGCCGTTCTCCGTGGGCGTGGTCACCGCGGCGGGCTCCGGCGGCGGCGAGTTCGGACAGCGCGAGCTCCAGCAGCTGTGGGGCAAGGGCAGCCGGTTCGTCGGCCCGTACCAGTCCATCGCCTGGTTCTACGCCGCCAGCACCGGCCAGATCTCCATCCGCCGCGGCTTCAAGGGACCCTGCTCGGTCGTCGCCGCCGACGAGGCCGGCGGTCTGGACGCCCTCGCGCACGCGGCGCGGGCCGTGCGGCGCGGCACCGACGTGATCGTGGCCGGGGCGACCGAGGCCCCGATCGCGCCGTACTCGGTGGTGTGCCAGCTCGGCTACGACGAGCTGAGCACGGTCGACGACCCGACCCGCGCCTACCGTCCGTTCACCACCGCCGCCTGCGGGTTCGTGCCCGCCGAGGGCGGCGCCATGGCGGTGGTGGAGGCGGAGTCCACAGCCCGGGCGCGTGGCGCGCGGGTGCGGGCCCGGCTGGCCGGACACGCGGCGACCTTCACCGGGGCCTCCCGCTGGGAGGAGTCGAGGCAAGGGCTCGCCGAGGCCGTACGCGGAGCCCTCGCGGAGGCCGGCTGCGCCCCGGAGGAGATCGACGTGGTCTTCGCCGACGCCCTCGGGGTCCCGGAGGCAGACCGGGCCGAGGCGCTGGCGATCACCGACGCCCTCGGCGCCCACGGCAGGCGGGTGCCCGTCACCGCGCCGAAGACCGGGATCGGCCGCGGCTACTGCGCGGCGCCCCTGATGGACGTGGCGGCGGCGGTGCTCACGATGGAGCACGGCGTGATCCCGCCCACCCCGAACGTGTTCGACATCTGCCACGACCTCGATCTCGTGACCGGCCGGGCCCGTACCGCCGAGGTGCGCACGGCACTGGTCCTGAGCCGGGGACTCATGGGGTCGAACGCGGCGCTGGTGCTGCGGCACGGCGCCACCGACGCCTCGTGACGAGGTGTCACGGAGCAGCAGAGGAAGGGAACGGCAATGACGGACCGCATCACTGTGGAAGAGCTGGCTGGTCTGCTGAAGAAGGCCGCGGGGGTCACCGTCCCGCCGGCCGAGCTCACGGAGCGGGCGGACGGCGGCTTCGACGAACTGGGTGTCGACTCGCTGGGTCTGCTCGGCATCGTCGGCGAGCTGGAGAACCGGTACGGCATCGCGATGCCGCCGGACGCCGAGCGCTGCAAGACCCCCAGGGAGTTCCTCGACCTGGTGAACAGCACCCTGCCGACAGGAGCCTGACATGACCGGACACACGCAGAACGAGATCACCATCGCGGCACCCCTGGACCTGGTCTGGGAGGTGACCAACGACCTGGAGAACTGGCCCCGCCTGTTCAGCGAGTACGCCTCCGTGGAGATCCTCTCCCGCGAGGGGCGCCGTACGACGTTCCGGCTGACCATGCACCCGGACGAGAACGGCACGGTGTGGAGCTGGGTCTCGGAGCGCGAGCCGGACCGCGACACGCTCACCGTCAAGGCCCGCAGGGTCGAGACGGGGCCGTTCGCCCACATGGACATCCACTGGCGGTACGAGGAGGTACCGGCCGGCACGCGGATGGTCTGGACGCAGGACTTCGCGATGAAGCCCGAGGCGCCGGTCGACGACGAGTGGATGACCGACAACATCAACCGCAACTCCAAGGTCCAGCTGGCCCTGATCCGGGACCGCATCGAGAAGACCGCCGCCGAGCGCGGCGCCACCCCCGGTCTGACCGGCTGACCCGGACGGAGGACAACCCCATGCACCAGGCACTGATCGTCGCCCGGATGGCCCCGGGATCGGCCCCCGACATCGCCAAGGTGTTCGAGGAGTCCGACCGGGGGGAGCTGCCGCGGCTCGTCGGGGTGCACCGGCGCAGCCTCTTCCAGTTCGGCGACGTCTACATGCACCTGATCGAGTCCGAGCGCGATCCGGGACCCGCCATCGCCAAGGTCGTCGGGCACCCCGAGTTCCGTGACGTCAGCGAGCGGCTGGCCTCCTACGTCAGCGCGTACGACCCCGAGACCTGGCGTTCCCCGAAGGACGCCATGGCGCAGCGCTTCTACCTCTGGGAGCGCGAGCCGGCCGGCTGACCGCAGCCTGCCCTCACCGGTCGCCGGACCCGCCACGCTGCGGGCCCGGCGACCGGTGTTTCGGGGGGAAGAGCTCTCGGTGATCCGGGTCGGGTCCGGATCAGCCGTCCACGTGGCAGTCGAACGCGTGCAGGTACGGGTTGACGGGACTGATGTCGTCGATGACCAGGCCGGCCTCGGTCAGCCGGTCCACCATGCTGCGGGTGGTGTGCTTGGCCCCGCCGACGTTGAGGAGCAGCAGCAGGTCCATCGCGGTGCTGAACCGCATCGAGGGGGTGTCGTCGACGAGGTTCTCGATGACCACGACCCGGGTGCCCGGGCCGCCCGCCTCGCGGACGTTGCGCAGCGTGCGGGCGGTGCTCTCGTCGTCCCACTCCAGGATGTTCTTGATGACGTAGACGTCGGCCTTCACCGGGACGGCCGTGCGGACGTCGCCGGGCACCACGCGCGCGCGGCCGGCGAGGTCGCCGCCCGGGAGCAGGCGCGGCACCGCGTTCTCCACGACCCGGGGCAGGTCGAGCAGCGTGCCGCGCATCGCGGGGTACTTGTCCAGCAGGCTGGCCACCACGTGCCCCTGGCCGCCGCCGATGTCCGCGACCGAGGCGCTCCCCGACAGGTCGAGGAACTCCGCGACGTCGCGTGCCGACTGCACGCTGGAGGTGGTCATGGCGCGGTTGAAGACGTCGGCCGACTCCGGGGCGTCCTCGTTGAGGTAGGGGAAGAACTCCTTGCCGTAGAGGCCTTCCACCACGTTGCCGCCGGTGCGCACCGCCTCGTCGAGCAGCGGCCAGGCGTCCCAGGTCCACGGCTCGGTGCACCACAGGGTGATGGCCCGCAGGCTGTTGGGGTCGTCCTCGCGCAGCAGCCGGGAGACGTCGGTGTGCTCGAACGTTCCGTCCGGGCACTCGGTGAAGACGCCGTAGCAGGACAGGGCCCGCATCAGGCGCCGCAGCGGGCGCGGTTCGGTCTTCACCGCGGCCGCGATGTCCTCCACCGGCATGGGGGCGTCGCCGAGGGCGTCGGCGACGCCCAGCCGGGCGGCGGCGCGCAGGGCGGCGGCGCAGGCCGCCCCGAAGGCGAGTTCACGCAGCCGCATGGACGGCGGAGGGGCGGACTGGGCGGTCGTCATGGGCCGTCTTCCTTCCTTCTCTGGGTTCCGGGTGTTCAGCACAGGCCCGCGGGCTTCGACGACCGGCAGTCGTTGCCCTCGAAGGCGTTGCCCTTGCCGGTGTCCGTGTTGACCAGGTCGGCGGGGGAGTTGTCGCGCAGCAGGTTGTCGCTGATCCGGTTCCGGTCGCTGGTCGTGCCGACGAAGCTCTTGAACAGCACGATGCCGCCGGACAGCGGGGACTTGCCGGCGTTGTCCTTGATCACGTTCCGGGTGATCACGCTGTCCTCGGCGCCGGTCAGGACGATGCCGGACCCCTGGAGGGCGTCCAGCCGGGCCGTCTTCGGGCAGGACTTGTTGTTGTGCTCGATGCGGTTCTCGGTCACGGTCACGAAACCGGCCTTCGGCTTGTTCTCGTCGCCGACGACGAACACCGCGGCGCAGTTGTCCGTCAGGAGGTTGTCCGCGACGGTGAGGTTGCGCAGCCTGCGCACGGTGACGCCGATCCGGTTGCCCGTCAGCCGGTTGTGCTCGACCACCGTGCCGTCGGTGTCGGTGGCGCCCATCTCCTCCTTGACCGAGTTGGCGAGGAAGAGCCCCGCGTCACCGTTGTCGCGGGCGGTGTTGTCGCGGAACTCGCCGTGGAGGGAGCGTTCCGTGGCGATGCCCCACACGCCGTTCTTCACCGCGGTGACCCTGCGCACGGTCAGCCCGTCGGCGTCCGTGGCGTAGACGCCGTTCTTGGTGAAGCCGGTGACCGTCAGGGACGCGAGGGTGACGCCGTCGACGTTGTGGTCCTTCGTGCCCGTGACGCAGATGCCGTTGCCGCTCGCGGCACAACTGCTCGCGGACCTGGCGGGCTTGGGAGCCTTGGCGGGCTTGGCGGGCTTGGCGGGCTTGGCCGGCTTGGAGGGCTTCGCCGGTTTGGGGGCGGGCTTCGCGGTGCCGGTCCCGGCGGCCGGGGCGGTGGTGGCGGTGCCTGCCGCGGGCCGGAGCACCGTGCCGCGGCCCATGCCGCGCAGGGTGAGTCCGGGCGTGCTGATGTCGACGCTCTGGCGGTACGTGCCGGCCGCCACCAGGACGGTGTCGCCCGGCCGCGCGGCGTCCACCGCCTTCTGGATCGACTCGCCGGGGTGGACGATGTGGACCCGGTGTCCGGCGTCCGGCGCGGCGGCGCCGAGTCCCGTCCCGAGGAGCGCGGCCGTGCAGGCCAGATACGCGATATGGCATTTCTTCATATTGTGCACGGTATGACCGTATGGTTCGGTAACCGCCGGGATAGGCCGTCCGGCGGCGTGTCCCGGGCCGGCCGCGTGCCGCACCGGTCGGCGCGGACACGCCGCCGCGGCGTCAGCCGGTACGGGGACGGCGGTCGCGCCGGGGCGCCCGCCGGGACGTCCTGCGCGCGCGGCCGGACGCGGGCGAGGCGGCCGGTGATTTTTCGTCGGCCGGCCGCTTCCCCGCCGCCGGTGACTCCTGGTCGCCCGGCCGCTTCCCCGCCGGCTCGTCCTGCCATGCCTCGTACCCCGAGAAGGCGTCCCCCGGGTCCTCGCCGCCCGACAGGGCGGCCGCGAACCGGGGCCCGGGGACGGTCCTGAGCAGGGCCAGCGCCAGGGTGTCGGAGTCGGGCAGCGCGTTCTCCGGGGGCCGGACCACCGAAGCGGGCAGCATGACGAGGGAGATGGTGCCGGACTCCTCGCCCGAGGGCCGCAGCCGGACGTTTATGCCGTGCCGGTCGGCGAGCCGGCCCACCACGAACAGCCCCATGTGCTGGGCGATCTCGACGTCCACCGTCGGCGGATCGGCGAGCTTGCCGTTGATCTTCGCGAAGTCCTCGGGCTCCAGGCCGATGCCCTCGTCGTGGATCTCGACCATGATCTGGCCGTCGGGGAGCCGCTCGGCGCTCACCCGCACCTGCGAGTGCGGCGACGAGAACACGGTCGCGTTCTCCAGCAGTTCCGCGAGCAGGTGCACGAGGTCGGGCACGACGGAGCCCTCGATCCGCGCCTCGGGCAGACCGGCCGGCCGGATGCGTTCGTACTGCTCCACCTCCGAGGAGGCGGCACGGACGACGTCCACCAGCGGCAGCGGCTGGTCCCACTGCTGGGCGGGCTTCTCGCCGCCGAGCACCAGGAGGTTCTCGCCGTTGCGGCGGACCCGGGTGGCGAGGTGGTCCAGCCGGAAGAGGTTCTCCAGCTGCTCGGGGTCGGTCTCGTTGTCCTCCAGGCTGGTGATCAGGGCCAGCTGCCGTTCGATCAGGGACTGCCCGCGGTGCGAGAGGTTGATGAAGACGGTGTTCAGGTTGCCGCGCAGCCGCGCCTGCTCGCCGGCCAGCCGGACGGCCTCGCGGTGGACGAGGTCGAAGGCCCGGGCGACCTCGCCGATCTCGTCGGTGGTGTCGATCGGGATCGGCGCGACCCGGGTGTCCACCTCGCCCGGGTCGGTCCGGGACATCTGGTCGATGAGCTCGGGCAGCCTGCGGCCCGCGATCTCGATGGCGGCGGCGCTGAGCCGGCGCATCCCGGTGCTCATCGTCCGGGCGAACCAGGAGGCCAGCAGGAAGGCCACGAGTGCCGAGGCCAGGACGAGTGCCGCGTTCACGACGGCGTCCCGGCGTGCCCGGTCGGCGATGTCGTGGGCGTTGCCGAGCGCGGTGTCGGTGAGGTCCACCTGGATACCCCGGTAGGCGTCGAAGCCCAGGGTGGAGGCGGCGAAGAAGGACTCGGGGGTGATGCCCCGCGCGGCGAGTTCCGCGACCGGTGTGCCGTCGCCGATCGCGGTGATCATCTCCTCCATGCCGGGCGGGGCGGTGAACGTGCGTCCCGCCGCCTCGGCCTGCGCCTCGGCCTGCGCGCTCTGCTGCCTGCCCCGCTCCTCGGCGGCGGCCAGTGCCTGCCGCAGCCTGGTCATGTCCTCGGTGGTGCCGGCGCCCGCGTACTCCTGGAGTCCCACCTTCTCCAGGTAGGCGTACGAGCGGAAGGAGGCGAGCTGGGCGGCCAGCTCGCCGGGAGCCAGCCGGTCGCGGTCCTCCACGAGCAGATGCGTGCCGATGGACCGGATCAGCGACTCGGCCGCCTGCGTCAGGGACACCGCGTAGAGCGTGCGGCCGAAGCTCGCCTGGTTGCTGCTGCCGAAGCCCAGTTCGTTGGAGAGCTCCATCAGGGGGTGCTGGACCGTGTGGTAGCTCTCCTCCGTGCTCACCCCGGTCATCCGGGAGGTGAAGGCGTTGGCCCGTACGGCGGCGAGCTGTGCCTCGCCCGCCCGGACCAGCTGGACGCGCCGCAGCAGGCCGCTGGTCTGCGGCATACGGGCGACCGCCGCGTCGAACACCCGGGCGTCCGCGTCGGTGACGGCCCGGGCCCGGGCGACCGTGTCCGACCCCTTGGCGTCCGTCAGCAGGGGGACGACCGACAGGTCGCGCTCGTTGATCGCGTCGCTCGCGTACTTGTTCGCCGCCCGGACCAGTTCGGCGACGCGGACCGCGTCGTCGGCGTCCTGCCAGACGTCGACCGAGCGTTTCACCCGCAGGCCGCCGAGCACGAGGGCGACGAGCACGGGGATCAGCAGGACGGCCCGGAGCCGTCTGGCCACCGGCCAGTTGCCGGTGAGGGGCGTTCTTCGTCTCTCGACCGCGGTGGAGTTGTTCGGCACTGTCGACCTATCGCCTCTGGAGCGCCTCGCGCGTGAGCGCCCGTACCCCTCACTACGCGGCGCCGGTGCCAAGGCGTTCAAAAGTGGTGCAACTTTCACCTAAGTGGGTCGGGTTTCCCCGTCAGGCCCGTCCGTGCACCTCGTGGGAGCGCCGGGACAGCGAGTCGATGACGACCGCGGCGAAGAGCACCCCGCCGGTGATGATGAACTGCACGGCCGGGGGAGTGTCCGTGATCGCCATGCCCGAGGCGATCGACTGGATGACCAGCATGCCGAGCACCGCCGACCAGGTCGTGCCACGCCCGCCGAACAGGCTCGTGCCGCCGATGACGGCCGCCGCGATGGCGTTGACCAGCAGCACGCCGGACCCCGAGCTCTGGCTCACCGAGGTGATGCGCGAGGCCAGGAACAGGCCTCCGACGGCGGCCATCGTGCCCGAGGCCGCGAGCACCGCCGTCTGCACCCACGTCACGCCGAGACTGGCGCGCCGGGCCGCCTCGACGCTGCCGCCGAGCGCGTAGACCTGCCGTCCGTAGCGGGTGCGGCGCAGCAGGAGGTCGAGGCCGGCCACCACCACGAGGAAGATCAGCAGGGCGAGCGGCAGGCCCTGGAACCGGTTGAGGAGATAGGCGGCGCCGAACGCGATCACCGCGAGCGACCCGGAGCGCACGGCGATGGCCCGCAGCGAACGGTGCGGCATGCCGATGGCTCTTCGCCGTCTGCGGTCGTGGTCGCTGACGAGGAACACCGCCCCCGCGGCGACCGCCGCCAGGGCGTAGGCCACCGCGTCGTCGGTGAAGTAGTAGCTCGTCAGCTTGGCGACCAGGCCGTCCTCGTCGAGGTTGAGGGTGCCGCTGTCGCCGAGCACGGCCAGCATGAGGCCGTTCCAGGTGAGCAGCCCGGCGAGGGTGATCACGAACGCCGGTACCCGGGTGCGCGCGATGGAGTAGCCCTGGACGGTCCCCGCCGCGGTGCCCGCCAGGACCGCGATGACGAGCGCCAGCCATTCCGGCACCCCGTGGTTGACGTTCAGCACGGCGAAGACGGCCGCGGCGAGGCCGCTGATCGAGCCGACGGACAGATCGAGCTCGCCGAGCAGCAGGACGAAGACGATGCCGACGGCGATCATCCCCGTGCCCACGATGTCCACGCTGAGGTTGGACAGGTTGCGGGGCGAGAGGTAGTTCGGGTTGAGGGACTGGAAGGTGATCCAGACGACCGCCAGGACCAGGACGACGGGAAGCGAACCCAGCTCGCCCGCGCTCATCCGGTGCCGCAGGGCCGTCGACGCGCTCCGCACGGCACGGGTGGCAGCCCGCGCGCCGGTCACCACCTCGTCTCCCGGGCGCCCGGCCCGCGGGGCGCACCGCGCACGGCGCCGGCGGCGGTCCGGACGGTCCGCTCCCGGGGCGCGGTCCCCCTGCGGCTGCCGCGGCCGTGGATCTCGGCCGGGCCGCGCCTCCTGTGCGCGGTCCGCGCCGCCGGTGAGGGGGGATCCGGCACGGAAACCATCTCCTTCCCGGGGCGTCGGGCCGTGCGGCGCGGGCCGTGCCACGAGAGCCGTGCCCAAGGTCCATGCTGCGACAGGTCGCGGCGGCGCGCAGTCGGTGCGGTGCCCGGCGGGGCCGGTCGCGGCCGGCCGGGGTCAGATCAGTCCGGCCCGGACGCAGGCGGCCCGCAGCTCGGGGGTGCAGATCTGCCGGACGGTGTGCAGGCCGCTCTTGACCACCGTGTCCCGCATGTTGTCCGCGGTCACCGACACCGGGGTGAGCAGGACGGCGGAGACCGCCTTCCCGTCGTGCGTCGGCACCTCGGCGGTGGCCAGGCGGTCCAGGCGCTGCCCGCGGGCCGCGGCCACGGCCATGGCGGCGCCGGCGTCGGCCTCCGGCGCGAACGGCTTGAAGACGGTCATGTACTGCTCGCCGCCGACGATGCGCCGCAGCGCCGAGAGTTCGGCGTCCTGTCCGGTGACCGGCGGCAGCGGGTCCACCTTGTTCGCCTTGAGGGCGGAGATGCTCCCGGCCGCGAGGCCGTCGTTGGCCGCGTAGACCCCGTCGATGGACTCGACGCCGAGCGCCGCGATTGCGCCGGCCATGTTCATGTGCGCCGCTTCCGTACGCCACTGGAGGGTGTCGTAGGCCTTGCCGATCTTCACCTTCGAGCCGAGCACCGACCGGGCACCCTCCTCGAACGACTTGGTGTTCGGGTCGCTGGGATCACCGTTCATCATGACGATCTCGGCGCCGGGCACCTTGTCGCCCATCGCCCGGAGCAGGGCCCGGCCCTGGAGCCTGCCGACCTCCACCCCGTCGAAGGAGACGTAACCCGAGATGGGCCCCTCGGCGAGCCGGTCGTAGGAGATGACGGGGATGCCCGCCTCGCGCGCCTTGGTGACCGAGGGGCCCAGGGAGCGGGCGTCCACGGGCACGAGCACGATGGCGTCGACGCCCTTCGTGATCATCGAGTTCATCTGTTCCTGCTGGAGCGCCACATCACCCTTGGCGTTGGCGTGGTCGACCACGCACTCGGCGCACAGTTCGCCGATCCTCTTCTCCAGCAGGGGTCTGTCCTGGGTCTCCCAGCGGGCCGTGGTGGCGTCCGGCAGCAGCAGACCGATGCTCGGCCGGCCCTGCGTCCGCGGCTCGTCGCCGGTGTCCGCCCCGCAGGCCGCCAGGAGGACCGCGGTGCAGACCGCGGTCACCGCGGCGACCGTGTCCCGTGTACGGGCCTTCATGGGTGGTACCTGCCGTAGACGACAATAAGGTGGGAATGTTCGATTGATCCGTCTATGCGATTCTGGTCGGTAGGTGCCCCGATCTCAACCTGTCGGCACCTGCGGCAGGACGGGAGGTACGGTGCGGACCTGCGTCGACCGGGCCCTGACCTTCGCCGGAGCCACACTGGCAGCGGTCTACGCACCCGGGGCCGGGACAAGGGAACTCCAGTTGGTCGACACGTCCGGAAAGGCTCCTTCCGGATCGGCGCCGCCGGAGCGCCTGCCCCTGTCCGAGGACTCGCCCGCGGCCCGCGCCTTCCGCACCGACCGCTCCCTGTGGCTGACCGCCGGCACCCCGCTCGGCGCGCTGCCCCTCGGCACCCGGGGCAGCAGGCTCGGCTGCCTCGTCGTCCTCGGGGCCTCCGCCGACGGCTTCGAGTCGGAGCAGCGCCACTTCTGGGAGCGGTACGCCGACGCCGTCGCCGCGCTCCTGCCGCCGGACGCCGGCCCGCCGCGGCCGACCCCGCTGCTGGACCCGGCCCTGCGCAGTCTGCGCGTCGGCTTCTTCGTCCTCTCCCCGGACACCGGACTGATCGAGGCCGACGACACCGTGCTCGAACTGGTCGGCATCACACCGGACGACTTCGACGGCAAGGTCGACACCCTGCTCGCCCACGCCCTCCCCGAGGACATGCACGCCCTGATGTCGGTCCTCGAACTCGCCGCCGACCCCTTCGGCCGGCGCGACCTGGAGTTCCGGGTCCGCGGCCCCACGGGGGAGATGCGCTGGCTCAGCCTGAGCTGCCGGGCGGAGGCCGACGGCGTGGACGGAGCGCAGCAGGTCCTCGGCGTGGTGACGGCCACCTCGGTCCTGCGGCGCGGGGGCGACGACGTCTCCAGGATCCAGTGGCTGACGGCGGCCCTCGACGACGCGGCCACGGTCCGTGACGTCGGCCGCGTCGTCGTCGCCGCCCTGCGCGAACCGCTGGCCGCCGACCACGTCGCCGTCGCCGCGCTCCAGGACGACCGGGTCATGGTCACCGCGCTCGACCCGCCGCAGCCCGACGCGTGGCCGCAGGCGTGGCGCGGCGAGTGGCGCACGGAATGGCCCGAGGCGCCCCTGCGCGCCCTGCCCACCCTCCAGGCGGCCCTGGCGGACGGCCGGGTGGACCTGTGGCCCGCGGGAACCGACCTCGAGCCCGGTCTCGCCGGGATCGGCACCGGGGGACTGGCCGTCCTTCCGCTGCCCGCCAAGGGCCAGGTGGCCGGGGTGTGCCTGGTCGGCTGGGACAGGCCGCACGCGTTCGCGCCCGAGGAACGCTCCCTGCTCACCGCCACGGCCGCCCTCGTCGGCCAGGCACTCAAGCGCGCCCACGCGCACGACGCCGAGCAGGAACTCGCGACCATGCTCCAGCGCAGCCTGCTGCCCCGCCGGCTGCCCGAACTGCCCGGCGGGACGGCCGTCGCCCGCTATCTGCCCGCCCGGCGCGGACTCCAGGTGGGCGGCGACTGGTACGACGTGATCGCCCTGTCGGAGGACCGGGTCGCCCTGGTCATCGGGGACGTCCAGGGCCACAGCGCCGGAGCCGCGACGATCATGGGGCAGATGCGTACGGCGGTCCGCGCCTACGCCACCGAGGGCCATCCGCCCGACGTGGTCGTCTCGCACGCCAACCGGCTCCTCGTCGGCATGGAGACCGACCTCTTCGCCACCTGCTGCTACGCCGAACTCGACATGGAGGAGGGCAACGTCCTCTTCGTCCGGGCCGGGCACCTCGCCCCCCTGCTGCGGCTGCCCGACGGCACCACCGAGGAGGTCGAGGTGGCGGGCGGCCCTCCGCTCGGCATCCTGGCGGAGGCCGACTTCCCCATGACGGCCGTCGAACTGGCCCCCGGCACGGTCCTCGCCCTGGTCACCGACGGGCTGGTCGAGGCCTCCGACCTGCCGCTCGACGAGGGCATGCGCCGCACCCGCGTCGCGCTCGCCGCGGCCGACCCCGCCGACCCGGGCCGGATGGCCGACGCCCTCCTCGGCGACGCCGGCCGCCGGGAGGACGACGTGGCGGTGCTCCTGCTGCGCTACGACGGCATGAAGACCCGGCCGGTCAAGGTCGGCTGGATGGTGTGGCGGCTGCCCGACGCCGTCATGCACGCCCGCCGCTTCACCGCCCGCACACTGCGTCGCTGGAAGGTCCCCGAGGCGGCCGACGCGGTGCTGCTCGTGGTCTCCGAACTCGTCACCAACGCGCTGGTGCACACCCAGGGCCCGGTGCGCCTGGACCTGATCCTGCGCGGCGACCGGGTACGGGTCTGCGTCAGCGACTCCTCGCCGCGCGCGCCCGCCAAACCGGTGATCGTGGACTGGGAGTCGACCGGCGGCCGGGGATTGCTGCTGGTCGAGGCGATGTCGGACTCCTTCGGCTCCGTGCCCGTGGCCGGCGGCAAACAGGTGTGGAGCGAGATCACCGTACCGGGAGGAGGCGCACCGTGAGGACCGGCCGCGGGCCCGTCGTCGCGGTGCTCGCCGCGGCGCTCCTGACGGCACCCCTCGCCTCCTGCGGCTCCGGCGAGGAACCGGACCGGGAGGGCTTCACCGTCGGCCTGCTGCTGCCGAGCCGCGCGGTGCCCCGCTGGGAACACGCCGACCGGCCGCTCATCGAGGCCCAGGTGAAGAAGCTGTGCCCCGGCTGCCGGGTGGAGTACGCCAACGCCGAGAACGACGTCACCCGGCAGCGGGAGCAGATGATCTCCATGGTCACCAAGGGGGCCGAGGTCCTGATCCTCGATGCCGCCGACACCCGGGCGCTGCGCTCCTCCATCCAGGAGGCCCGCCGGGCGGGCGTGCCGGTCATCGCCTACGACCGCCTCGCCGAGGGCCCGATCACCGGCTACGTCGGGTTCGACGGCATCCAGGTCGGCAGGCTCCAGGGGGAGGCGCTGCTGCGGGCCATGGAGCGGCGCACCGGGAGCGGCGACGCGGACGTCGTCATGATGAACGGCGATCCGACCAGCCCGAACGCCGACTCGTACCGCAAGGGCGCGCTCTCCGAGCTCGATGGCGAGGTCCGCATCGCCCGCGCCTACAACACGCTCGACTGGAGCACCCAGAACGCCCACACCAACATGTCCGCCGCCGTCGCGGCCCTCGGCCCGGACGGGATCGACGGGGTGCTGGCGGCCAACGACAACATCGCCGCGGGCGTCATCGCCGCGCTCAAGAGCGCCGGGGTCACGAAGATCCCGCCCGTCACCGGCCAGGACGCCGACCTGGACGCGGTGCGGCGGATCGTCACCGGCGAGCAGTACATGACGGTCTACAAGCCGTTCGTGAAGGAGGCCGCCGCGGTGGCCGAGATGGCCGTCGCCGTGGGGCGGGGCGAGGACGCCGGCGACACCGCCACGACGACCGTCGACAGCCCCACCCACAAGCGCATCCCCGCGGTGCTGCTCCAGCCGACCGCGGTGACGGCCCGGGACATCCGGCGGACCCTGATCGACGGCGGCCTGTACACCACGGGCCAGATCTGCACCCGTGAGCTCAGGGCCGCCTGCGACCGGGCCGGGATCACCTCCGGGCCCGGCGGGTGAACGGCCCGCGGATCCTCAGTGCCGGTACGGCTGCTGCTGCGGCGAGCCGTACGCCGGGGCGCCGGGGCCGCCCGTGCCCTGCGCCAGGAGCTGGTCGGCCTGCTCCTTGGTCACCTTCTGCTCCGCGCCGCAGAAGGTGCACTGGGTCGCGTACTTCGTGGAGACCGGGAACAGGGGCACGAAGAACAGCGTGAACTTCGTGACGCGCTTGCGGAGCGTGTGGGCGGCGGGGTTGCCGCAGCGGCCGCACACGAGGGTCAGTATCGCCAGCTGGTAGAGGTACCCCTTGGTGCCGAAAATGATCACGCTGTGTTTCCTTCCGGGTGAGTTTCCGTCCGGCCGGATGCCGTCCGTTCGGATACCGTCCGTTCGGATGGTCGGACGATCCGATCGGCGGACCGGCGCCGGTCGCACCGCACAGTCTGACCCATCGCCGGGCCGACGGGGTGAGCGCCAGGCGGGTCCATGCCCTGGGCCACGCGGGCGACCCCCCGGCCATGACTGCGACCGCCGCCGCGGGACCGGCGTGATGGTCGTCTGGCCGCCGCACGGCGGCGTTCCCGGCTTCCCCGCAAGGAAGGGTCCCATGCCCCGAGTCCCCCGCTCGGCGGGTATCACCGCCGCAGCCCTCGCCCTGGCCCTGTTCGCCTCGGCCCCTGCCGTGGGAGATGCTCCGGTCGTCTCCGATCCGAGCGTCCTCGCCCACTTCGACCTCGCCAAGGGGGAGAGCCCCGAGAACATCGCGCTCGCCTCCGACGGTTCCGCCTACCTGACGCTGTCCTCCGCCCGGCAGGTGGTCAGGATCGACCGCACGGGCCGCAAGCGGGTCCTCGCGACGCTGCCCGCCGTCGCCGACCCGCACACCCCGATCGTCGGCGCGGCCGTCGTCCTCGGCATCGCGCGCGCCCGCAACGGCACCCTGTTCGTCAACTACGCCACCGGTACCGGCGCCACCGGCATCTGGCGGGTGCCCGCCCGCGGCGGCACGGCCCGGCAGATCGCGCAGCTGCCGGCGGACGGCTTCCCCAACGGCCTGGCCCTCGACGAGCGCAGAGGCGTGCTCTACGCCGCCGACTCGGTGCGGGGCGTCGTCTGGCGCGTCCCGCGGACCGGTGGCAGGCCGACGGCCTGGGCGGCCGGAGCCGCGCTGGAGGCCCGCAACCCGCGACCCGCGGCCCGCGTCGGAGTCAACGGACTCCGGTTCCACCGCGGTGCCGTGTGGGTGTCCAACACCAACGCGGGGACGCTGCTGCGCATCCGCGTGCGGAACAACGGTTCGGCCGCGGCGATCGAGACCCGGGCGACCAAGCTGTACGCCATCGACGACTTCGCGTTCGTCGAGCGCCACCGCGACACCGCCCTCGCCGCACTGACCGGCGGCAGCGAGGTCGTGCTGGTCCGCCCGGACGGCACCCGTCAGGTGGTCCTCGCCCGCAAGGACGGGCTGTCCAACCCGACCGCCGTGGCCGTGCGCGGCCGGACCGCGTACGTACCGAGCGCGGCCTACTTCACCCAGCAGGACCCGAACCTGCTGGTGGCGCGCGTGGACCAGCGCGACCGCGGCTAGCCGCACAGCGGCACAGCCGCACAGCCGTCCGGCCCCGTACCCGCACCGGGGTACGGGGCCGGACGGCGTCGGGGGCCGGACTTCGGAGGGCCGGAGTTCTGGGCGGCGGGCCGACGACGTCAGGCCGCCGGGCGGACCAGGCCGTACTCGTAGGCGAAGGCGACCGCCTGGACCCGGGCCCGGGCGCCGATCTTGGCCAGGATGTGGCTGACGTGGGACTTCACGGTGGTGGGGGCGATGGACAGCCGGGTGGCGATCTCCGCGTTGGACCACCCGGAGGCCACCGCGACGAGGACGTCGCGCTCGCGCTCGGTGAAGGCGGCGCGTCCGGGTGCCCGCCCGCCGGGTCGCCGGGGGTGCTCGTGGCGGACGGTCTCGATGAGCGCACGCGTCAGTCCGGGCGTGATGACGGCGTCCCCGGCGGCCACGACCCGCACGGCCGCGGTCAGTTCACGGGGCGTCGCGTCCTGGAGGAGGAATCCGCCCGCTCCCGCGCGCAGCGCGGCGTAGGCATGGCCCTCGTGGCCGGTGGAGGCCAGCACCAGGATCCGCGGGGGTCGCCCGGCCGGACCCTCGGGGCCGGGTGGCGGGGCGGGCCGCGCGGGGTGTGCCGGGGCCGCGGGGTGGGCGATGCGCCGGATGGTCCCGAGGTCGTCCGTACCGGGGCCGACGCCGCCCAGCAGGACGACGTCCGGCCGCAGCGCGGCGCTCAGCGCGACGGCTTCGGCCCCGCTCGCCGTGTCGCCCACGACGGTCAGATCGGGCTCGGCGGCCAGGAGCATGCGCAGGCCGACGCGTTGGAGGGACTGGTCGTTCACGATGAGTACGGAGGCCATGGCTTCGTTCTCCATGCGGTGGGGGAGTACGCCTCACATGAACGAAACGGTTTCGTTCAGTTGCTTGTCAGCGTAGCCCTCCGGGCATCGAAACGGAAGCGTTTCCTTGTGGCTCGGGTCACACCCCGGGGCGCGCCGTCACGGACGCACAGGGGTGCGCCCGGGGGTGCACTCGGGGGTGCCCCGGGAGGGCCGGTCGCCGTCTCCCGGGGTGTCCCTTCGCTACGCCCAGCAGCCGTTCACGGTCGCCGCCAGGCCGTCCATGGCGTCCTTGATGTCGCTCGGGTTGGCCGTGGAGTCGTTCTCGATGAAGGCGAACACCTTCCACCTGCCGTCCTTGCCCTGGGTCAGACCGCTCAGCGCGATGGCCCCGGTGAGGGTGCCGGTCTTCGCGTGCACCTTGCCGACCGCGCACCGGGAGTTCACGTCGTCGAAGCGGCCCCACTCCGGACCGAGCGTGCTGCCGGCCTCCCCGGAGACGGGCAGCCCGTCCAGGATGGAGCCCAGGGTGGCGGAGTTGCGGGGCTGCGTCAGCAGTTCCAGGATCTCCGCGAGCGTGGCGGCCGGGATGCGGTTGGCCCGCGACAGGCCGCTGCCGTCGTGGATCACGAAGTTGTCGAGCGGGACGCCGTACCGGGTGCTCAGTACCTGGCGCACGACGTCCGTGCCGCCCTCGAAGGTGGCCGGGCGGCCCGCGGCGAGGGCGGTCGTCCGCAGCAGGGTCTCGGCGATGTTGTTGTCGCTGACCTTGATCATCGTGTGGACGATGTCCGACAGTGGTGCCGACAGGTGCCGGGCCACGGGGAAGGCGCCGGGGTCCGCTTGCGCGCGGGTCACGGCGCCGTCGACGGTGACCCCGGCCGCGGCCAGCTGCCGGGCGAAGGCCTGTCCGGCGTCGATCGAGGTGTCCTGGACGCCGTGGCCGTCGACGACGAGGGCGCGCACCGGAGCGACGGAGTCCGGGTAGTAGCCGGTGTTCCAGCCCTCCGCCAGGGCCGGTTCGCCGAAGAGGCTGTCGTCCACCGCGACCTTCACCGTCGTCAGCCCCGCGGCCTTGAGCCCGGCGACCGCGGTCCTCGCCAGTTCGGCGAGGTCGGCGCCGGTCAGGGTGCGGTCGCCGCCGCCCACCAGGGTGAGGGTGCCGTTCCCGTACACGACCCGGGTGGTGAACCTGTGGTCCGGGCCGAGCACCGTCAGGGCGGCGGTCGCCGTGGCGAGCTTGGTGTTGGACGCCGGCATCAGCGCGGTCGCCCCGTCGTGGTCCCACAGGGTGGTGTCGGAATCCGGGTCGAGGACGACCCCGCCGACCTTGGAGCCCAGCCGGGCGTCGACGACCCGGGCCTCGAGGTTGGCGACCATCTGCCGGTCGTCCGCGCCGAGCGTCCGGCCCGCCGTGGGGTTCCCGGCCGTCGTGCCGGTGGGGTTGCCGGCGGCGAACGCCGAGGGGCCGGCCAGTGCGGCCGACGTGACGGGCAGGGCCAGCGCGAGCACGAGCGCCCGCCGCAGAGCGGTACCGCCGGGCCCGGTCCCGCGGTGCCGGCGCCGACCGCCCGGGACGAGGGGACGCTCGGGCAAGGACGCCGTCATATCGGTCATGAGGTATCTCAGGACTTTCGTGTGGGGGGTGCGCGAAAGAATTCGGGCGCACCTTATCACCCGTCATATTTGTCCCGGGCGGGCGAGGCCGGGAATTGACGGGAGTTCAACAGCCGTCAATTCCGGGCCTTTTCACCGCGAATTCAGAGTCCCGACCCCAGGCTCTGCGTCGTGTAGGCGCACTCCGTGTAGATGTAGCCCGACTGGAGCTTGGCCGTGTCCGAGGCGGGCGTGGCCAGGCTGTCGCCCTTGGGCTTGTGCAGGAAGTACGTCGTCCCGACCGGCAGGCTGATCGTGCGCTCCGGATAGTTCTTGCCGCTCGGGCACGGCTTGAAGGACGGGTTCAGGGTGCTGCCGAGCGAGTACGCCTTGCAGCTGCCGCAGGCCTTGAGGGTGAAACTGCCGGTGACCGGACCCGTGTACAGCACCGTCACCTCGTCGGGGCTGTCGTTCTGCACGGTGACGGAGATGCTGCCGCCGGTACGCGTCGTCGGCAGCTTCTTCCCGGCGGCCGGCACGGTCTGCGCGACCTCCGCCGCTATCGCGATCTTCTTCGCCAGCGCCGCGTTCTTGGCGGTCTTGTGCGCGGAGGCGTAGTCGGTCATGGTCTTCTGCGCCGAATCGAAGTCGCCGTCCCGGTACTGGTCCACGCCGCAGGTGTACGCGCCGGTGTCGGCGCTCGCCGCGGCCCGCAGGGCGTCTCTGTCGAGAGCCGCGCCCGCGTCCGACTGCCCGGCGTCCAGGCCGTCGATCTGCGTGCCGAGCGTGGTGAGCCGCTGCACCGCGGAGCAGGGCTCGGCCCCGCCGAGGTCCTTCTCCGTGCGCACGACGGCCGCCGCGACGGCCGGTTCGACCTTGGCGGCCTGCTCCGACCGCGGGAACGTGGACAGCAGCTCCCCGTACTGCGAGGCCCAGGTGGCCTCCCCGGCCGTCAGCGCCGTCGAGGCGCACTCGTACAGCGAGGTCGCGAGCCGGTCGTCCGGCCAGGTCCGCAGCGCGCCGAGATCCGTCCCCGGCAGGCTTTTGGGGACCGTGCGCAGGTACTTCAGCGGTTCCACCGCCTCGCAGTACTTGCCCTGCGCGTACGGGGCGCCGACCGTCGTGTAGAAGGCCTTCATCCGCGCGGGCACCTGTTCCGCGGCGCGGGAGCCGGGGTGGTCCGACCTGAGGTCCGCGTAGGCGTCCAGCGCCTTGCGGTAGTCGGCCCGGGCCGAGGTGAACGCGCGGTCCCCGGCCGCGCGCACCAGCCGGTCGGCCTCGTCGAGCCGGTCGAGGAGCATCTGCTGGGTCGCCTCGTCACGCGCGTCGTCGTACAGCACGACGCCCCCGGCCGGTCCGACGAGCAGGAGCAGTCCCAGCCCGAGTGCGAGCGGCGCGTTCCGCAGTCCCGCCAGCGGGGTGCGCAGGCCGACGTACGCGCCGTGCGCCGCCACCGCGGCGAGGAACGCGACGTAGAGGACGAGCGCGACGCCCGGCACGCCGTCCGGGTCGGCCGGCAGCGCCACGAACAGCAGCACGGCGGTGGCGGCCCAGCACAGCACCATCAGCACCCAGCGGCGCACCAGTGCGTAGCCCAGGCCGAGACCGCTGAGGTTGAGCACGGCCACCGCGACGGCCCGCACACCGTCCGCCGGAGCGGGCGGCGGGGACGGCGGCGCCGACGGCATGGGTGGTGCGTACGGGAAGGCGTGATGGTTCGTGTCACCGAATCTGCCGTACTGGTCCCCCGACATGGCGGCTCCCCCCGGTCAACTGCGTCCGCACGTCTACGATTTGTCAGTGTACGGGCGAACGGGACCGGCCGACAGGGGCGAAGGGGTTCCTGCATACGATCTGTGACCTGGGCCGATCCGCGCGGCGGGCACAGGACGCACACGAAACGGCCGGGCCGCCACGCGGGGGCATGCGTGGCGGCCGCGGCTGCGCTATCGCGTCAGGCATGGGTCAGGCCACACCCCCCACCGTCTTCTTGCGGCGCAGGGCGTAGAGGCCGGTGCCGGCGACGGCGAGGATGCCGAGTCCGGCCGCGGTCGTGGTGGGGGTGGCGAGGGCGCCGCCTCCGGTGTGCATGCCGCCGCTGGGCTTGTCGTGCTCCTTGCTCCAGCCGCCTTCGGACTCCTCGTGCCCGCCGTTCCAGGAGTCGTTGCCGTGGCCGCCGGAGCTGTCCTTGTCCTTGTAGGTCTCCGGGTCGAAGCGGGGGTCCTTGGCCGCGCCGCGGTCACCGCTGTCACCGGTCAGGGCCAGGGCCCCGCCGCCGGTGTGCATGCCGCCGCTGGGCTTGCCGTGCTCCTTGCCGTGCTCCTCCTTCTCCTCCTTGCCGTGCTCCTCCTTGCCGTGGTCTTCCTTGCCGTGGTCTTCCTTGGCGTGGTCTTCCTTGGCGGTGGAGTCCTCCTCCTTGGCGGTGGAGTCCTCCTGGCTGTCGTGGTCGGTGCTGTACGAGGAGGTGTCCTCCTTGCTGTAGGAAGAGTCGTCGTGGTCCGTGTCACCGGCTGCGTAGGCGCCCGGGGCGCCGATGGCGAGGGCGGCCGAGGCCGCCGCGGTGGCCAGGATCATGCGAGCTGAACGCATCTGATGGTCCTTCCGTCGCGACCGGGCAGCCGACACCTCGTCAGCTGACACGACCCGGTCCGACGTGATCCACCGTCAGTCAGGGCGTGCCTCTCCACCACTCGGGGCGATCAGCCGGGTGAACCCGGCGGCCCCTGCGCCGCCCACGCCGTCCAACCCTCATTCCCGCGGCGACCACTCCGCCGGAGCAGCGGTACGGCGGTCCCCGGGGTGAACGGCACCGGCGCCCCGGACTCCGCCGGCTCCCTCGTCTCCCGGGCTCAGTCACCGAGGGGCGCGGCGGGCCGGTCCAGGACGGCCAGCAGCCGGTCGGCGAACTCCCGCGGGCACTCGACGGCCCCGAGGTGGCCGCCGGGGAACTCCTCCAGGCGTGATCCCAGGAGCTCCGCGAGGCGGGCGGCCGGCCCGTACAGCGGTGTCTGAAGGCGGGAGTCGCGCCCCGCGGCGGGCACCAGCCGGTGTGCCACGGGCCGCAGGGACGCGAGATCGGGCACGGCCGAGGAGAACGAACGGAGCACCCTTCCCAGGAAGACCGGCAGGTTGGCGTGCATCCGCGGGGCCATCTCCGCTATTGCGGGCGGCAGTTCCGTCGCGGGGACGGGCGCACGCTCGACCGCTCCGTGCGCCAGCCCCTCACCCAGGCGGGCCATGGCCGCCTCGGCGCCCCGGGTGCGGAGCAGCTCGCGCACCTCGGCGAACAGGGCCCGGTGCGGGGCCGGGTCCGGCAGGAGCTCCAGCAGCGGCGGCTCGTGCGCGACGACCCGGCGCAGCCGCCGCGGATGCCTGGCCAGCAGGTCCACCGCGACCACGGCGCCGGAGCTGCAACCGAGGACGACCGCCTCCTCGTCCGGGGCGAGCAGGTCGAGCAGCCTGCGGGCGTCGTCGCTCCACACCGAGACCTCCTCGTCGGCGCCGATCGCGTCCGGCGGGGCGGTCAGCGGGCTGCGGGACAGGCCGCGCGGGTCGTACGAGACCACCGTGTAGCGGGTGGCCAGCAGCGGTGCCATCCCCGCGTACAGTCCGGCGTCCCCCGCGCCGCCGGGAATGAGCAGCAGGACCGGCCCGCTGCCGAGCGTCTCGTAGTGGAGGGTGGCGCCGGGCACGGCCAGAGTGCCGGTCCGCTGCGGATGCATCGCTCGCTCCAGTGAAGGTCGTGGGTCATGGGCCGTGCGGGCTCGCCGCCCCTCGGCTTTTCCTAGTATCCCTAGGTTTTTGACTAGCTCTACCAGGTTTCTGGATTCCGCTGGTTCCATGACCCCTGAACAGGGCGAACGGATTGCCCGTAACTCTGGGTAACTCCTCGGCTGTCGTACAGTCGGAGCCGGGGAGGAAGAGCGGAGGGGGGCGACGTGCCGCTGGAGCCGGTGGAGCCGGTGGAGCCGGTGCGGTTCACGGTCCTGGGGGCCGTGCGGGTCCTCCGGGGCGACGCGGAGCTGGAGCCCGGGGGACCGCAGGAGCGGGCCTTCCTGGCGCTGCTGCTGGTGGCGGCGGGACGTCCGGTGGCCCTGGGCGAGATCGTCGACGTGCTCTGGGGCACCGATCCGCCGCACAGCGCGGTCAACGTGGTCCGGCGGCACGTGGGATCGCTGCGCCGGCTGCTGGAGCCCGGCCTCGCCGCCCGTGCCGAGGGGCGCTGGCTGCTGCGGGAGGCGGGCGGCTACCGGCTGGTGACCGACGCCGGCTCGTCGGACCTGGTGCGGTTCCGCGCGCTCGGCGAGGAGGCGCGGCGGAGCGCGGACCGGTCACCGGCTCGGGCGCTCGAACTCCTCACCACGGCGCTGTCGCTGTGGCAGGGGCCGCTCGCCGCCGGTGTCCCGCAGCGGGCCCGGGCGCATCCCCTGTTCGAGGCGGTGGACCGCGAGCGGTCGGCGGTCCTGCGCCGCGCGACGGACCTCGCCCTGCGCGTCGGCGCGCCGGACCTGGTCCTGGACGAACTGCGGACCGCCGCCGCACGGCACCCCCTCGACGAACCCCTCCAGGCGGGACTGCTCCTCGCGCTCACGGCGGCCGGCCGCCGCCCGGAGGCCCTGGCCGCCTACGAGGCCGTACGCGCGCGACTGGCCGAGGAACTGGGCATCGACCCCGGCGCGCACCTGCGCGAAGCGCACGACGCGGTGCTGCGCGAAATGCCCGGCACCGGCACCGGCACCGGCACCGGCACCGGGCAAGGCGCCCCGGCGCAGGCGGCCCCGCCCGCTCCGCCGCAGCCGTCGCCGTCACCCTCCGCTCTGTCGTCGGCTCTGCCGCCGCCCGCCCAACTGCCGCACGACATCGTGGGTTTCACCGGACGCCGGGCCGAGCTCGACGAGGCCTTCGCGCTGTCCGGAGCGGACGCCCCGGGAGCCGGGACCGTCGTGATCAGCGCCATCGGCGGTATGGCGGGCATCGGCAAGACCACCCTCGCGGTGCACTGGGCGCACCGGGTCGCCGACCGGTTCCCCGACGGGCAGCTCTACGTCAACCTGCGCGGCTTCGACCCGTCCGGTGCCGTCCTGGACCCCGGTGAGGCCGTACGCGGCTTCCTCGACGCGCTCGGCGTGCCGCCCGAACGCATCCCGCACGGCGTCGACGCGCAGGCCGCGCTGTACCGCGGCGTGCTCGCCGGCCGACGGGTCCTCGTCGTGCTCGACAACGCGCGGGACACCGAGCAGGTACGGCCGCTGCTTCCGGCGTCACCCGGCTGTCTGGCCATCGTCACCAGCCGCGACGAGCTGGCGGGCCTCGTCGCGGCCCACGGCGCCCGCTCACTGACCCTGCGTCCGTTCGACGCCGTCCAGGCACGGGCGTTCCTGGAGCGCCGGCTGGGCGCGGAGCGGGTCGCGGCCGAGCCGGGGGCGGCCGACGAGATCAGCGAGCTGTGCGCGGGACTGCCCCTCGCCCTGGCCTGCGTGGCCGCCCGGGCCGCCGCGCACCCGCACTTCCCCCTCGCCTCCGTCGCCGCCGAACTGCGTGAGGCGCACGGCAGTCTCGACGCCTTCGCCCGCACCGACGCCTCGGTGGACGTCGGCACGGTCTTCTCCTGGTCCACGCGCGCGGTCTCGCCCGCGGCCGCGCGGCTGTTCCGGCTGCTCGCCCTGCACCCGGGCCCGGACTTCTCCCTCCCCGGCGCGGCCGCCCTCGCGGGGCTGACCGTACGGCGGACGCGGCCCCTGCTGGCCGAGCTGACGGGTCTGCACCTCGTCACCGAACACCAGCCGGGCCGCCACGCCTTCCACGACCTCCTGCGCGCCCACGCCGGTGAACTCGTCCACGAACGGGACACCGCGGCCGACCGCGCGGCGGCCCTGGAACGGCTGCACCACCACTACCTGCACACCGCCCACGTCGCGGACCGGCTGCTGGCGCCCAACGCCGATCCGCTGCCCCCGCCGCCCGCACCCGAGGGCGTCCACCCCGAAGCCCTCGCCGACGACGACCGGGCCCTGGCCTGGCTCACCGCCGAGCACGCGGTGCTGCTCGCCGTGGTCGAGTCCGCCGCGGCGTCGCGGCACCCCGCGCAGGAACGTATCGCCTGTCAACTGGCCTGGTCCCTGGAGCCGTTCTTCGACCGGCGCGGACACTGGCACGACGGGCTCGCCGCGCAGCGCACCGCGCTGGACGCCGCCCGGCGGCTCGCCGACCCGGCGCTGGAGGCCCGCGGCCTGCGCGGACTGGCCCGCGTGGAGGGCCGGCTCGGGCTGCACGCGCGGGCCGTCCCCCGGCTGGAACGGGCCCTGGACCTGTTCGCCGAGCTGGGCGACGACACCGGCCGCGCGCACACCCACCGGAGCCTCGGCTGGGAGTGCGACCAACGCGGCGACCTGACCGGCGCCCTGCGTCACAACCAGGTCGCCCTGGAGTTGTTCCGCGCCCTCGGCGACCGCGCCGCGCAGGCCAGTGTCCTGAACTCGGTCGGCTGGTACCACGCGCTGCTCGGCGAGTACCGGCACGCCCTGACGCACTGTTTCGAGGCGCTCACCATGCTCCAGCAACTCGGCGACCGCTACGGCCAGGCCGCCACCTGGGACAGCATCGCCTACGCCCACCACCATCTCGGCCGCCACCCGCACGCGCTCCTCGGCTACCGCAACGCCCTCGCCCTGCTGCGCGACCTCGGAGTGCCGTACGTCGAGGCCGACATCCTGGTCCGGGTCGGCGACACCCACCTCGCCACCGGCGACCACGAGAGCGCCCGCGCCGCGTGGCAGGAGGCACTCGTCCTCCTGCGGGGCCTGGACCACCCCGACGCCGAGGCGGTCGAGGCACGGCTCGCCGCACGGGACGGTCACGCCGGTGCCGTCTGATGCCCGGGCCGCGTCCCCCGCGGCCCGGCCCCGGCAGGGGATGCGCTTCGAACTGCTGGGCCCCGTACGGCTGTGGCGGGACGGGCACGAGCTCGATCCCGGCTTCCCCCAGCAACGCGCCCTGCTGGCCCTGCTCCTGATCCACGCGGGCCGGCCGGTGCCGACGGCCGAGATCCTGGACGTGCTGTGGGCGCAGCGGCCGCCCGTGAGCGCGCCGAACGTGGTGCGGCGCTACGTCGCCGCGTTGCGGCGGCTGCTCGAACCGGGGTCGCCGCCGCGCACCCCGGGCCCGCGTCTGCCGCGCCGCACCGGGGGCCACCTCCTGGAGGCGGACCCCGACGAGGTCGACCTGCTGCGCTTTCGCGAACGGACCCGGGAGGGCAAGCGGGCGGCGGCCACCGGACGTGCCGGGACGGCGGCCCGGCAGTTCGTCCTGGCGCTGGGGGAGTGGCGGGGGCCCGTCGCGATGGGCGTGCCGGCCTCCGTGCGCGACCACGCGCAGTTCGCCGCCGTGCAGCGCGAACTCCTCGAGACGGCCCGGCTGGCGGCCGACGCGGCGCTGCTGTGCGGGCGCGCGGAGCAGGTGCTCCCCGTGCTGCGCCGGGCTGCCGTGCACGATCCTCTCGACGAGCCGCTGCACGCCAGGCTGGTGCTGACCCTCGCCGCGAGCGGGCTCCAGGCGGAGGCACTGCGGGCCTACGACGACGTCCGCCTCCGCCTCGGCCGCGAACTGGGCCTCGCGCCGGGGCCGGAACTGGCGGCGGCGCACGCGCGCGTCCTGCGCCAGCAGGCGGGACGGCGATCAGCCCACGCCCCCCTCCCCACCCCGCCCACGCCCTCGAACCCTCCCCCCGCCACCCGGCCCCCGGCGAACGCCGCCCCACCCCCGACCCCACCGGCACTGACTCCCGCCGTGCGGCCCGCCTGGCTGCCGTCGGACCCGGCGGTCTTCGTGGGCCGCGAGGCCGAGTCGCGTCGGCTGGACGGTGCCGCCGGTGCGGGGGTCGTGGTGGTCGCCGGAGCGCCGGGCGTCGGCAAGAGCGCCCTCGCGCTGCGCTGGGCGCACCGGACCGCCGGCCGTTTCCCGGACGGGCGGTTGTTCGTGGCGCTGCACGGATCCGATCCGGCCCGGCCGGCCGTGCGGCCCGCCGACGCGCTGCGCGCGATGCTGGCGGCGCTCGGCGAGGACGGGCCCCGTCTGCCGGACGGTCTCGACGCCCTCACCGGCAGGTACCGCACCCTGCTGGCCCGCCGCCGTGTCCTCGTCGTCCTCGACGACGCGGCCGGCACCGCGCAACTGCGCCCGCTGCTGCCCGCCGGGCCGGGCTGTCTGGCGCTGGTCACCGGCCGCCAGGCCCTGCCCGGCCTGCTCGCCTCGGGAGCACGCCAGCTCCGCCTCGGACCGCCGTCCGCCGAGGAAGCGCTCGCGCTGCTGGCCGCACGGGTCGGCGCCGGGCGGGCGGCCGCCGAACCCGGGGCCGCCGACGAGATCGTCGCCCGCTGCGGCAGGTCACCCCTCGCGCTGACCCTCGTCGCCGAGCGCCTCGCCGGCCGGCCGGACGTCCCGCTCGCCTCGGAGGCGGCCGTCCTGCGCGACACGCACGGGACCCTCGACGCCCTGGACGCCGTCCGGGAGGCCTTCCTCGGCTCCTACCGGCTCCTCCCGCCGGAGCAGGCGCGGCTGTTCCGGATGCTGCCCCGGCTGGGGGACGACGGCATCACCGCGTCCCGGGCATCGGCACTCACGGGCCTCCCGGTGCGCCGGGCCCGGCTGCTGCTCGGCGCCCTCGCCGACGCCCACCTGCTCACGGAGGCCGCCCCGGGCCGCTACACCCTGCACGTCCTGCTGCGCGTGTTCGCCGCGGAGCGCGCCGCGGCCGAGGGCGGCCTGCCCGGCACGTGACGGCGACGTCACTTCGGCGACGTCACTTCGTTGTCACTCTTTTTGCACATCCGCCGAACTACCGTCCGAGCACGTGATCGACGGTCCCCGGAGGCTATGGCGGAAGATGCCCAGCACCAGCACGCGTACCTGTGACAACGCCCGCACGACCGACCCGTCCGCGCACCGGTCCGCGCCCGGCGTCGAGATCGTGACGGGCACGCGGACCCCGGACCGGCTGCCGGGTGATGCGGACGCGCACCCCGCGCACCGGCTCCTCGCCCGCGACGGCGGCGAGTACCTCTTCGTCGGCCTGCGCGCCGGCGGCCGGCCCGCCCCCGCCGTCCGGGAAGCGCCCGCCCCCGCCGCCGACGAAGTGTCCGCCGCGGCCGTGTCCCTCGAGCCGCTCGACATCCCGCGCCTGCGTCTGGCACCCGGGGACGTCTGCTTCTACGCGACGGACCGCGCCCCGGCGCTCGACTTCCGTGAGCCGTTCCGGGCGACGACGTTCCTGCTCCCGGCCGACCTGCTCGGCCTGACGGACTCCGACGTGCGGCGGATCGCGCGGACACCGGTGGCCCGTTCCTCCCGGCTCGGCACCCTGCTGTCGCCGCTGCTGTCCGACCTGGCCGAGGCCGCCGCCGAGGCCGGACCGCCGGTCGGCGAGATGCTCGCCCGCAACGCGGTGAACCTGCTGGCGACCCTCGCCGCCGAGCAGTTGGGCACGGCGCCCGCCACGGCGGACGGGGAATCCGGGACCCTGGGGCCGGCCGCGGCGGCGGGCCCGGCCGACGGGCGGCCTCCCGTGCTCGGGCGGGTCCTGGAGTACGTCGAGCTGCACCTGACCGACCCGGACCTGTCGCCGGAGGCCGTCGCCCGGGCCCAGCACATCTCCGTGCGCTATCTGCACAAGCTGTTCAAGGACGAGGGGACCACGGTGGGCCGGTGGATCCTGCGCCGCCGGCTGGAGGAGTGCCGGCGCGATCTGGCGCGCCACGGCCGCGGCGGCCGCACCATCGCGGCGGTCGCCGCCCGATGGGGTTTCCTCAGCGCCACGCATTTCAGCCGGGTCTTCCGCTCCGCCTACGGAATGTCGCCCCGTGAATGGCGGGACACCGCGGGGAACGGCCCCCGGCCGGTATCCCGTTGAACGGATCGAATTCACCGGGAATTCGACCGGATCGTATACAGCGAATTACCGCGGTGCGCCGGGTTGCGGAACCCGGGTTCTGTGCACTGTGAGCACAGCGTCCGTGCACGGGTGGACAAATTCCACCCGCATGGCAGATTTAGCGTGACGGAGCAAGACAGCGCACATCGATAACAGCAGGAGATGCCATGTCCGACGTCGTCGAGCCGGTCACGCCGGTGCTCGAACCGGAGGCCGCGGCGTTCGCCGAGGCGACCGCCAACCCGCCGTACCTCTTCGACCTGCCGCCGGCGGAAGGTCGCAAGGCCGTCGACGAGGTCCAGTCCGGCGAGATCGACAAGCCCGCCGTGGACGAGGAGTGGATCACCGTCTCCGGCGGCCCGACGGGCAGCGTCCGGGCCCGCATCGTCAGGCCGGCCGGTGCCGAGGGCACCCTGCCGGTGATCCTCTACATCCACGGCGCGGGCTGGGTGTTCGGCAACGCCCACACCCACGACCGGCTGGTGCGCGAGCTGGCCGTCGGCGCCGAGGCCGCCGTCGTCTTCCCCGAGTACGACCTCTCGCCCGAGGCCCGCTACCCGGTCGCCATCGAGCAGAACTTCGCGGTCGCCCGGTGGATCGTCGAGGAGGGCGCTTCCCAGGGTCTGGACGCCGCCCGGCTGGCCGTCGCGGGCGACTCCGTCGGCGGCAACATGACCGCGGCCCTCACGCTGATGGCCAAGGAGCGCGGTGGCGTGCCGCTGGTCCAGCAGGTGCTGTTCTACCCGGTCACCGACGCGAGCTTCGACACCGGTTCGTACCACCAGTTCGCGACCGGCTACTTCCTGCGCCGCGACGGCATGCAGTGGTTCTGGGACCAGTACACGACCGACGAGGCCGAGCGCGCCCAGATCACCGCGTCCCCGCTGCGCGCCACCACCGAGCAGCTCAGGGACCTGCCCCCGGCGCTCGTGATCACCGGCGAGGCCGACGTGCTGCGCGACGAGGGCGAGGCCTACGCCAACAAGCTGCGCGAGGCCGGCGTGCCGGTCACCGCGGTGCGCTTCCAGGGCATCATCCACGACTTCGTGATGCTGAACGCCCTGCGTCCGACGCACGCCGCCGAGGCCGCCATCACGCTGGCCGTCGGCACCCTGCGCGACGCCCTGCACGTCTGACCCCGAGGAGACAGTCCCGTCATGACCACCACCCCCACCGTCGTACTCGTCCACGGAGCGTTCGCGGACGCGGCCAGCTGGTCCGGCGTCGTCGCCGAGCTCCAGGCGCACGACGTCCCCGTGATCGCCCCGCCGAACCCGCTGCGCGGCCTCGCCTCCGACGCCGCGTACGTGGCCTCCGTCGCCGCCCAGATCGACGGTCCGGTGATCCTCGTCGGCCACTCCTACGGCGGCGCCCTCATCACCGTGGCCGGCACCACGGAGAACGTCGTCGGCCTCGTCTACGTGGCCGCCTACGCCCTGGAGGAGGGCGAGAGCCTCGGCGAGCTCCAGGGCCGGTTCCCGCTCTCGCCGCTGGTGAGCAACCTCAAGCAGTGGACGTACCCGGTGCCGGGCGGCGACCCCGCCGTCGAGGTCACCATCGCCGAGGACGCCTTCCCCTCGGTGTTCGCCGCCGACCTCCCCGCGGGCGTCACCAAGATCCTCGCCGCGAGTCAGCGTCCGCTGGCAGCCGCCGCGTTCGAGGAGACCGCCGCCGCGGCCGCCTGGCACACCAAGCCGTCCTGGGCGCTGATCGCGGGGGCGGACGAGGCCATCAACCCCGAGGTGGAGCGCTTCGGTGCCAAGCGCGCCGGGGCGACGGTCGTCGAGCTCGACGGCGCCTCGCACGCCGTCGCGGTCTCGCAGCCGAAGGCCGTCGCGGACCTGATCCTGGAGGCGGTCCGCGCGACGGGCTGACGCCCGGGCCCACGGCCCGCGCGGACGCGACCCCTGTGCGCGTCCGTGCGGGCCGTGGTGTCAGCGGCCGCGTGCCCGCCGCACGAGGTCGGCGGCGGCCGGGGACCACTCGGGGTGGTCGAAGGCGAAGCCCGCGTCGAGCAGCCGACCGGGCACGACCCGCCTGCTCTTGAGCAGCAGTTCGGTGTCCGTGCGCAGGGCGAAGGCGCCGATCTCCGCCATCCACCTCGTCGCCGGCAGGCCCACCGGCACTCCCCACGCGCCGCGCAGCGCGCGCATGAAGTCCCGGTGGGGGAGGGGAGCCGGAGCGCACAGGTTCACCGGCCCGCTCAGGTCGTCCCGGTCCACGAGGAAGCCGACCGCGCGGACGAAGTCGTGGTCGTGGATCCACGAGACGTACTGACGACCGCCCGCGACGGGGCCGCCGAGCCCCAGGCGGGTGAGCCGCGACAGGACGTCGAACACCCCGCCCCGGTCCGGGCTCATCACCATCGCGGCCCGCAGCGCCGCCTTGCGGGTGTGCGGGGTGTCGGCCGCCTCCTGCTCCGCCTCCCAGGCGGTCGCGATGTCCACGCTGTGGCCCCAGTAGCCGGGTACGCCGGGCTCGGTCCCGCCGATCACGCCGGTGGCCTCGTCGTGGGGGGCGTCGAACCGGTGGGCGTACACGGTCGCGGTGCTCATCTGGAGCCAGACCCGCGGAGGCCGTGCGGCGGCGGCGATCGCCCGGCCCACGACCCGTGTCGAGTCCACCCGCGACTCCATCATGGCCCGCAGGTTGTCCGGGGTGTAACGGCAGCCGACGCTGCGGCCGGCCAGGTTCACGACGACGTCGCTGCCGTCGATCGCCCCGGCCCAGGGGCCGAGGGTACGGCCGTCCCACGGGATCTCGCCGTCGCCCGCGGGCCGTCTGCTCAGGACGACGACCTCGTGTCCGGCCGCGGTCAGCGCGCGGCGCAGGACGGTCCCCACCTGTCCGGTCCCGCCGGGCAGCACGATCTTCATGACGGGCATCCCCTCCCTCTCGGAACGGGACCCTACTCCTCTTTTGAACATGTTCAAAACGCGGTGCGGGCGACGCTTCACCGTCCGGGGCGGGCCGGCGGCGGGCAGGGGCCCGGACCGCGCGCCCGGTCAACCGGGAGGCGGAGGTGGCGGGTTCGGGTCGCGGACCGTGCGCAAGGGTGATCGCAGGGGCGATCAGGTCAAGCGTCCCGGACTATTGACTCGGTAGGGGATCCGGCTCGATCCTCGTCCCACTGTCTTGCGCCGGTCATGACAATCCCAAGGGTGGTACAAAAGCCCTCGTCGACCGAGCGTTCCCCCCGACCGAGGGACGTGGGCTGTGACCATGACCGGACGCCCGTACCGCAGACGCCGGGATGTCACCGTCGTCTCCCTGCTCCTGCTCGTCCTCGCCGCGCTCGTCGGGCCGACGCCCAGTTCGGCGGCCGGCGCGGACTGGTGGACCCCGACGGCCAGGCCGAACCCCGACTCCGGGATCGACGTCACCGGCGAACCGTTCACCGGAACCGACGCGGCGGGCGACGTACGGGGATTCGTCGACGCGCACAACCACCTGTTCTCCGACGAGGCGTTCGGCGGCCGGCTCATCTGCGGCAAGGTCTTCTCCGAGGCCGGGGTCGCCGACGCGCTCAAGGACTGTCCCGAGCACTACCCCGACGGCACGCTCGCGATCTTCGACTACATCACCCACGGCGGTGACGGCAAGCACGACCCGGCCGGCTGGCCGACCTTCAAGGACTGGCCCGCCTACGACTCGATGACCCATCAGGCGAACTACTACGCGTGGGTCGAGCGGGCCTGGCGCGGCGGCCAGCGGGTGCTGGTCAACGACCTCGTCACCAACGGCATGATCTGCTCCGTCTACCCCTTCAAGGACCGCAGTTGTGACGAGATGACGTCGATCCGCCTCCAGGCGAAGCTGACGTACGACCTCCAGGCCTACATCGACCGGATGTACGGCGGCCCCGGCAAGGGCTGGTTCCGGATCGTCCTGGACAGCGCGCAGGCCCGTGAGGTCGTGAAGCAGGGCAAACTGGCGGTCGTCCTGGGCGTCGAGACCTCGGAGCCCTTCGGCTGCAAGCAGATCCTCGACATCGCCCAGTGCAGCCAGCAGGACATCGACAAGGGACTGGACGAGCTCCACGCGCTGGGCGTCCGCAGCATGTTCCTGTGCCACAAGTTCGACAACGCGCTGTGCGGCGTCCGCTTCGACGAGGGCGGCCTCGGCACGGCCATCAACGTCGGCCAGTTCCTGTCCACCGGCACCTTCTGGCGGACCGAGAAGTGCACCGGACCCCAGCACGACAACCCCATCGGCACCGCCGCCTCCGCCGCCGAGTCGGACCTGCCGGCCGGCACCGAGGTCCCCTCGTACGCCGCGGACGCCCAGTGCAACACCCGGGGGCTCACCGACCTCGGCGAGTACGCCGTGCGGGCCATGATGAAGCGCAAGATGATGCTCGAGATCGACCACATGAGCGTCAAGGCGGTCGGCCGCACGCTCGACATCCTCGAGGCCGCCTCCTACCCCGGCGTCATCTCCTCGCACAGCTGGATGGACCTCGACTGGACCGAGCGGGTGTACGGGCTCGGCGGCTTCGTCGCCCAGTACATGCACGGATCCCAGGGCTTCGCCGCGGAGGCCGCGCGCACCGACGCGCTGCGCGACAAGTACCGCGTCGGGTACGGCTTCGGCACCGACTTCAACGGCATCGGCGACCACCCCGCCCCGCGCGGCGCCGACGCCGCCCCGAAGGTCACCTACCCCTTCCGCAGCGTCGACGGAGGCTCGCTCGTCGACCGGCAGACCGTCGGCCGGCGCACCTTCGACTTCAACACCGACGGCGGTGCGAACGTCGGCATGATCCCCGACTGGATCGAGGACGTCCGCCTCGTCGGCGGCCAGGACGTGGTGAACGACCTCTTCCGGGGCGCCGAGTCCTACCTCGGCACCTGGGGCGCCTCGGAGCGGCACCAGGCATCGGTCGACCTCGCCGCGGGGCGTGCCGCCACGGCCAGTTCGTCCGAGTCCAACCCGTTCACCAGCTACCGGCCCGGCCGGGCCACGGACGGCGACGGCTCGACCCGCTGGGCCAGCGACTGGAGCGACGACCAGTGGTGGCAGGTCGACCTGGGCTCCACGAACCTGGTCTCGCGCGTCACCCTCGCCTGGGAGCGCGCGTACGGGAAGTCCTACCGTGTCGAACTGTCCACCGACGGCGCCACCTGGACGACCGCCTGGTCGACCACCTCGGGCGACGGCGGCCTGGACACGGCCCGGTTCGCCGGCACCCCGGCCCGGTACGTGCGCGTGCACGGCCTGGACCGGGGCACGGATTGGGGATACTCGCTCTACGAAGTGGGCGTCCACAGCGCCTGACGGGCCGTCACGGGGGAACGCACATGGCACGGATGCCGTCGGCGCAGCGGCGCCGGCAGCTGACCGAAGCGGCGATCAGGGCGATGGCCCGGGACGGCGTCCCGAAGACGACGACCCGGTCCATCGCCGCCGAGGCCGGGGTGTCCCTCAGCGTCTTCCACTACTGCTTCGACTCCAAGCAGGCACTGGTGGAGTCCGTCATCACGACGCTCACCGACCATTCGGTGAGCGTCGTGAAGGACGCGCTGCGCCCGAGGGCCACGCTGGAGGAGACCGTCCGGGCCGGTTTCCAGGCGTACTGGGACCACGTCCGGGCCCATCCCGACGAGCACATGCTCACCTACGAGCTCACCCAGTACGCCCTGCGCGAGCCCGGCTTCGAGCAACTGGCCCGGCGCCAGTACGAGTTGTACGGCGACGCCTACACCGAGCTCATCGAGGAGCTCGGCGCCCGCATGGACCTGCGGCTGCGGGTCCCCGTGTCGGTGCTGGCCCGCTACCTGGCCGCCATGACCGACGGCCTGACCCTCAACTACCTCGTGCTCGGGGACACCGGCGCCTGGACCGACGTCCTCGACACGGTCACCGCCCACGTCGCGGGTCTGGTCACGGCCGACGCCCCCTGAGCGGCTGTGCGGCCCGTACCCTCACGCGGTCCGGGCGATGAGCAGGGCGACGTCGTCGTGGTCGTCGGGGTGGCGCAGACCGTGGAGCAGCAGGTCGCAGATCTCCTCCAGGGGACGGTCGGGCTGGTCGAGGAAGGTCAGGAGTACGGCGAGCCGGTCGTCTATGGGGTGCTGGCGGGTCTCCACGAGCCCGTCCGTGTACAGCACCAGCAGGTCGGCGGGGGCGAGTTCGACCGTGGTGGTCTCGAAGGCGATGCCGCCGACACCGAGCGGGGCGCCGGGCGGCAGGTCGAGCAGCCGGGCGTCGTGGCCCGGGCCGGCCAGCGCGGGCGGCATGTGACCGGCGTTGGCGACCCGGCACTGCCGGGTACGGGGGTCGTACACCGCGTACAGGCAGGTCACGATGTAGTGCTCCAGATCGCAGGTGATCTTGTCCAGGTGCCGCAGCACGGCGCCCGGGTCCAGATCGAGATCCGCGTAGGCGCAGGTGGCGGTGCGCAGCCGGCCCATGGTCGCGGCGGCGTCGATCCCGTTGCCCATGACGTCCCCGACGACCAGGGCGGTCTTGTCGTCCGTCAGCGGGATGACGTCGTACCAGTCGCCGCCGACCTCGCTCGTCGCCTGGGCGGGCTGGTAGCGGGAGGCGAGCTCCAGGCCCGTGTGATGCGGCGCGTGGTCCGGCAGCAGACTGCGCTGGAGGGTGAGGGCGGTGTTGCGCACGCTCTGGAACCAGCGCGCGTTGTCGATGGCCACCGCGGCGCGGCCGGCCAGCTCGCCCGCCAGGATGACGTCGTCCTCGTCGAACGGGAGCGGGTTGCGGGTCCGCTTGAGGTCCAGGGCGCCGAGCACCTCGCCGTGGGCGATCAACGGCACGGCCAGGTACGAGTGGACGCCCGCCTGGGCCAGCAGCGCGCCGGCTTCGGCGTCCCGGGCGATGCGGGGGATGTCCTGCTCGCCGACGTGCTGCACCAGCACCGGCCGGCCGGTGTGCACGCACAGGGTGACCAGCCGGTCGCCGTCGTACGCCGTCACGTCGCCGGGCGCGTCGGCGGCCCGCAGTGCCACGGTGGGGTGGGCGGCCTTCAGCGCGAGGGCCCGGAAGAGCTCCGGCCCGTTGTCCGGTCTGCGCGAGCGGCGCAGGGCCAGCGCCGAGTCCAGGATGTCCACGGCGACCACGTCGGCGAGTTGGGGGACGGCGATCTCGGCCAGCTCGTGCGCCGTCCGGTCCACTTCGAGCGTGGTGCCGACCCGGGTGGAGGCCTCGGCGATGAGTGCGAGCCGCCGCCGGGCCCGGTCGGCCTCCGCGGCGGCGCGGTGCCGTTCGGTGACGTCGACGACCGAGGCGGCCGCGCCGAGCACCCGCCCGCCGGGGTCCTCCAGCCGGTAGAAGGACAGGGACCAGGCGTGCTCGTGGTCGGGGTCGGTGGGCGGGCGGCCCACGTGGTACTGGTCCAGCAGCGGTGTGCCGGTGGTCAGCACCTGACGCAGGGCGGACTCGACGGTGTCGATGTCGGGCAGCAGCCGCGCCTCCCGGAGCCGACGGCCGACGTGCTCCTCGGCGGGGATGCCGTCGATGCGTTCGAGCGCCGGGTTGACCAGGAGGTAGTGCAGCTCCGGGTCCAGGAGGGCGAGGCCGATCGGGGACTGGTTGATCAGCCGTTCGCACAGCGCCAGATCGGTCTCGACGCGCTGGAGGAGGTTGTGGTCGGCGGCGATGCCCAGGGCGTAGACGTCCCCGAGATCGTCCTGGAGGCGCATGTTGCGGAACTCCATCAGACGGCTGCTGCCGTCCTTGTGCCGGATCGGGAAGGCCCCGGCCCAGCTCCGGCCCGTCTCCAGCACCTCGGCGAACAGCCGCACCACGGACTGAAGGTGCTCGGGGCGGATCAGCAGCCGCGCCGCGTACCGGCCGAGGGCCTCCTGCGCGGTGTAGCCGAACAGCTCCTCCGCCTGAGGGGTCCAGAAGACGATGCGTCCCTCGGCGTCGACGACCATCGCGGACACGCTCAGCACGTCCAGCAGACCGGTCGGCGGGAGCGTGTCGGGACGGTAGGCGCTCCCGTCCGGCAGGATGGGTTCGGCTGTCATCTGGGCCTCCTCCGGTACCTCCATGCTGCCCCCGCACCGGCGCGGGCGGAAGCGGGGCGGGCCGCGGGGCCGGTGCGGCGGCGCCGTGCACATCGGGCGGACAAGCAGGAACATGGTCCTGTAAAGGACGGCAGCCATGGATTCTGCGCGAGAAGCATCCGACGCCCCTGCGCCCGCGGGACCGCGCGACCTCCTCGACGCGTCCACGGACGCGGCGGCGATCGTGACCGCGGACGGCGTCGTGATCGGCTGGACGCGCGGTGCCCAGGCGCTGCTCGGCCTTCCCGCGTCGGAGGTGGTCGGCCGCTCGGCCGCGGAGCTGGTGGCGATGGCCCGGGACCCGGCCCGGGTGGCGGGGATCGCCGAGCGCTGCCGGGCCGGCATGGGATGGAGCGGTCTCATCGCCCTGCGGCATCACGACGGCCGGCCGGTCGACGTCGATCTGCGGGTCTCCGCGTCCTTCCGGATCGGCGACGAGGAGTGCTTTCTGCTCTCGGCCCGTGGCCAGAGCCTGCGGGGCACGGTGGGGCAGTCGGTCCTGGACGGGTTCCTGACCCGTTCCCCCGTCGGGATGGCGGTACTGGACCTCCAGCTGCGCTACGTGTGGCTCAACGACACGCTGGAACGGTTCGGCGGTGTGCCCCGCGAACAGCGGCTGGGGCGCCGGCTGAGCGACCTGCTGCCCGGACTCCAGGCGGTCGCCCTGGAGAAGCTGATGCGCAAGGTGCTGGAGACCGGGATCCCCGTCACCGACTACGAGTACCTGGGATGGAGCTGGGCCGATCCGCACCGCCGGCACGCCTACTCGACCTCGTTCTTCCCGCTGGTGGGCGACGACGGCTCGGTCACCGGGGTCTGCTACATGGTCCAGGACGTCACCGAGCGCTGGGACGCCCGCCGGCTGCTGTCCCTGGTCAACGAGGCCGGGACCTGCGTCGGCACGACCCTGGACGTGATGCGCACGGCCCAGGAACTGGCCGACTTCGCCGTCCCGCGCTTCGCGGACTTCGTCATCGTCGACCTGCTGGAGCCGGTCCTCAGCACCGAGGGGCACGGCACCTGGCTCACCGACGCGGGACCGGCGCCCGCGCGGCCGGTGATGCGGCGCGCCGGACTGGCCTCGGTGCGCGCGGGCTGCCCGGAGGCCGTGGCGCGCATCGGGGACCGGGTGGACTTCCTCCCCCCGCCGCACGACGCCGGCCTGCTCATCGACGGCGAACCGATCCTCATGCCCGTCCTCGACCCCACCGACGACCTGTGGACCGCCGAACCCGAACGGACGGCGAGCATCCGGGCGTACGGACTGCACTCCCTCATCTCCGTGCCCATGCGGGCGCGGAACACGGCACTGGGCCTGGCCACGTTCGTGCGGTCCCGCAACCCCGTCTCCTTCCGCTCCGACGACGTCCTGCTGGCCCGGGAGCTGGTGGCGCGGGCGGCGCTGTGCGTCGACAACGCCCGCCGGTACACCCGGGAGCACACGGCGGCGGTCACCCTCCAGCGCAGTCTGCTGCCCCACGCCCTGGCGGGCGGCTCGGCACTGGAGGTGGCCTCCTCCTACCTGCCGGCGGACCCCACCGACGGGGTGGGCGGCGACTGGTTCGACGTGATCCCCCTGTCGGGCGCCCGGGTGGGCCTCGTCGTCGGCGACGTGGTGGGACACGGCATCGCCGCCGCCGCGGCCATGGGCCGGCTGCGCACCGCGGTGCAGACCCTCGCCGACATGGAGATGCCCCCCGACGAGCTGCTCGCCCACCTCGACGACCTGGTGCTCCGGCTGAGCGGGGAGCGGACCGACGGCGCGGCCGCTCAGCAGAGCGCCGCCGCATTCCTGGGGGCGACCTGCCTGTACGCCGTCTACGACCCGGTCACCAGGCGGTGCACGATGGCCCGGGCCGGGCACCCGCCGCCGGTGGTCGTCGGCCCCGACGGGCGGGTGTCCTTCCCGGAACCTCCGGCCGGGCCGCCGCTGGGTCTGGGCGGGATGGCCTTCGAGGCCACCGAGATCGAGCTGGCCGAGGGCAGCCTGATCGGTCTCTACACCGACGGTCTCGTCCAGTCGGCCGACCGGGACGTCGAGGAGGGCATGGCGCGGCTCGGCGAGGTGCTGGCCCGGTCCCGGGCCGACCTGACGGACCTGTGCGCCTCGGCGGTGCGGCAGCTGGTGCCGGCGCCCCGGCCCGACGACATCGCCCTGCTCCTGGCGCGCACCCATGCCCTGCCCGCCGAGCACGTCGTCTCCTGGGAGGTGCCCGTGGACCCGGCCGCCGTCTCCGAGGTCCGGGCCCGCGCGACCCGTCAGGTGGAGGCCTGGGGCCTGGGCGAGCTGGCGATGACGTCCGAGCTCATCGTGAGCGAGCTGGTCACCAACGCCATTCGCTACTCCACGCCCCCGGTGCGGCTGCGGCTGCTGCTGGACACCCGTCTGACCTGCGAGGTCTCCGACGCCAGCAGTACGGCCCCGCGGCTGCGGCACGCCCGGATCATGGACGAGGGCGGCCGCGGCCTGTTCCTGGTGGCCCAGCTGGCCCACCGCTGGGGAGCCCGGTACACGGCCGACGGAAAGATCATCTGGGCCGAGCAGGAGATCCCCTGAGCCGTCCGGCGCCGGCTCCGCCTCCGCTCAGGCGAGCCAGTCCGGGTAGCGGGTGGGGGCGATGCGGGCACCGCTCGGGGCGGTGAGGACGTCACCGTGGACGGCGGCGAACATGCCGGCGGTGTCGTCGGTGACCACGGTCCGTCCGTCGTTCCTGGCGGCGAGGGTGAGGCGACCGAGTTCGTCGAGCGGGTAGCGGTCGGGGCCCGCGATGTCGAGGACGCCGTCGAGCGGGGCGCCCTGGGCCGTCTCGGCTACGAAGCGGGCCACGTCGGCGGCGGCGATCGGCTGGACCGGCGTACGGGGCAGCCGGACGGTGTCCCCCTCGGCGGTCCAGGACAGGACCGCCTCCATGAACTCCATGAACTGGGTGGCCCGGACGATGGAGTACGGCACGGACCCGGCCTTGAGGAGGTCCTCCTGGAGGACCTTGGCCCGGTAGTAGTCCAGTCCGGGCACCTGGTCCACTCCGACGATGGAGAGGATGACGAAGTGCCCCACCCCGGCCTTCTCGCTCGCGGCCAGCAGGTTGTCCATCGAGGTCCGGAAGAAGGCGAGCGAGGCTTCGTCGAAGGTGGGTGAGTTCGTCAGGTTGACGACGACGTCGGCGCCCTCGACGGCCTCCGCCAGGCCCTGGCCGGTGATGATGTCCACGCCCGTGGACGGGGAGTGCGGCACCGCCTCGTGCCCGGCCGCCCTGAGATCCTCCACGACCTGCGAACCGATCCGGCCGGTTCCGCCGATGACCGCGAACTTCATGGTGCTGTCCTTCCCTCGATGTCGTCGCCGGTGCGGGACCTGTGGGCGCCGAGCGCTGCCGTGCCCTGTGCGCCGGTGCGTCCCCGCCGGACCGTCACTCGACTCGGACATTTGTTGTCCGGGTTCCTTGCCCCGATGATACTCGGACATCACATGTCCGAGTCAATGGCGCGCCGGTAGGGTGAGGGGGTGAAGATGTCCGGTGGCGTGGAGTGGGCGCTGCACTGCTGCGTGGTGCTGACGTCGGTGGGGGAGCCGGTGCCGGCGGCACGGCTCGCGGAGCTGCACGACGTGCCGCCCACCTATCTCGCCAAGCAGCTCCAGGCGCTCTCCCGCGCCGGCCTGGTGCGGGCGGTGCAGGGGAAGTCCGGCGGGTACGTCCTGACCCGGTCCCCCGCGTCGATCACCGTGCTCGACGTCGTCCAGGCGATCGACGGCCCCGGACCCGCGTTCGCGTGCACGGAGATCCGTCAGCGCGGCCCGATGGCGTCCGCGCCCGAGGCCTGCACCGCGCCGTGCGCGATCAGCCGTGCCATGGCCTCGGCCGAGTCGGCGTGGCGGGCGTCCCTGGCCGCCGTCAGCGTCGCCGACCTGGCCCGCGACGTCGAGTCCGACTACGGCGGCGGCGCCCTCGCCGGTATCGCCGCCTGGCTGAACACGGCCCGGGGATAGGCGGCCCGGCCTCCTCTCCCACGACGGGAGCGCCGGGGCCGGGGCGTCAACGGCCGCCCCTGTCACCGGGCTTGGCGCAGTGTTGACCCGGAGGTTGCCCGGAGCCGGTTCGCACGGCCGGGTTGTTGGCTAGGGTGGCGGACGGAGACCGGAGCGCCGGTGGGGGAGCCGGCGCCGGAGGAAGCCGAGGGCCGCACCGGCCGGCGTGCGCGGCTCCGGTTCCCGGACCGGCCGACGGCGGCGGGCCCCGCAGGGGGCACGGCAGCGCGCCCGCGGCGGGTGACATGGCTTCGGCCCCGACGGGAGGGTTCGTGCGTCGCATCTGCCGGACGATCCGCGGCCGTACGGGGGCTCACCCCGGTACCGGCCACGAGCGGGGCGAGGCGCGCGTGGCGGGCCGCACGGACACGGTGGGCCGGTGAGCGGGCGCCCGGCGCCGCACCCGGTGCTGCCCCCCGCGCTGCGCGTGCCGCTCGCACTGACGGCGGTCCTCGCCGCGCTGGTGGTCCTCGTGCTCGGTGTCCGGTACTCCGGCGACGGCGAGCCCGGCACGGTGGACACAACGGTCTCGGACGCCGTGTACGGGGTGGACGGACCCTGGCGGCACGTCGCCCTGGCCGTCGACTTCCTGGGGGAGCCCGCGGGATCGGTGCTGCTGGTCACGGCCGTCCTGGCGGGCTGCCTGCTGCTGCGTGCTCCGCGCGCGGCGGTGCTGGTCGTCGCCTGCCTCGCCCTGACCGTCGGCACGGCGACGCTGCTCAAGCCGCTGGTGGGACGCACCATCCACGGCGACGGCAATCTGTCCTACCCGAGCGGGCACACCGCCTTCGCCACCGCGCTCGCCCTCGCGGTGGCGCTCCTCGTGACCGGCCGCACCGGCCTCGGCAGGACGGCCGGCACCCTGTGCGTGCTCGGCGCGGGGCCGGCCGCCGGCGCGGCCATGGGGTGGGCGCAGGTCGCCCTGGGCGCGCACTACCCGACCGACGTCCTCGGCGGCTGCTGCACCGCGCTGGCGGTGGTCCCGCCGACCGCGTGGCTGATCGACCGGACCGCCGGCCGCGCGGCCCACCGGGACACCGGCGACAGGAGCACCGGCGGAGGAACCGGCCCGGACACCGGAGCGGCGGCGGACCGGGACACCGGCGGGACGGCCGGGCACGGCGCCGACCGCACGGCCGAAGCCGGCCGGCCATGACGTCGCCGACGCCGTGTCACATCACCCCGGACGGCGCCGTGCCGTGCGGTCCCGGCCGGTGCCGTGCCGCATCACGCCAGGCGGCGGAAGACGGGCTTCACGGGCCGTCCGGCCAGCCAGGGCGTGGGATCCGCGGCGTCCAGGGCCTTGCGGTACACGGCGCACGCCTGGGCCACCACCTCGACCGTGTGGTCGATGTCGGCGTCGTCGAGCGCGCTGCTGACCACGAACGACGGCGCCAGCACCCCGCCCGCCAGGAGCTGACGCAGGAACAGCGTGCGGTAGCGCTGCGACGGCTGCCCGTTCTCGTCGAGGGTGGCGAAGACGAGGTTGCTCGCCCGGCCCCGGACGACGAGGTGGTCGCCGACGCCCAGGGTGGCCGCGGCCTGGCGGACACCGGCCGCCAGCCGCTCGCCGAGGGCGTGCAGCCGCGCGGTGATGCCCTCTTCCACGTAGGTGGAGAGCACCGCCATCGAGGCCGCCAGCGAGTGCGTCTCCGCGCCGTGCGTGGTGGACAGCAGGAACACCCGGTCCCCGGAGTGGCGCAGCCCGCCCCGCTCCATCAGGTCCCGGCGCCCGGCCAGCGCGGAGACCGCGAAACCGTTGCCGAGCGCCTTGCCGAACGTGGAGAGGTCGGGGACGACGCCGTACAGGCCCTGGGCGCCCGCCTCGGACCAGCGCAGGCCGGTGATCATCTCGTCGAAGACCAGCACACAGCCGTGCCGGTCGGCCAGCTCGCGCAGTCCGGCGAGATAGCCCGGCGGCGGCTCGGTGTGGGTGGCGGGTTCCAGGATCAGACAGGCGATCTCGCCCCGGTACCGGCCGAGCAGCTCCTCCGTGGCGGCCAGGTCCCCGTACGGGAACGCCACCGTGAGTTCGTTCGTCGTGGCCGGGATGCCCGCCGACATCGGGGTGGTGCCGATGAACCAGTCGTCGACGGAGAAGAAGGGATGGTCGCCGCAGAGGGCCACCCGCTGGCGCCCGGTGGCGGCCCGGGCCAGCCGCACCGCGGCGGTGGTGGCGTCGGAGCCGTTCTTGGCGAACTTCACCATCTCGGCGGTCGGCACGGTGGCCAGGAAGCGTTCCGCCGCCTCGACCTCCACGATGGACGGCCGCACGAAGTTGCTGCCGCGGTCGAGTTCGCGCCGTACCGCCTCGATCACGCGCGGATGGGCGTGACCGAGGCTGACCGACCGCAACCCCGAGCCGTACTCGACGTAACGGTTGCCGTCGACGTCCCACACATGGGCACCGCGGCCGTGGCTGATGACCGGGGCCAGGTTGTCGGGGTACTGGTCGTCGCCCTTGGCGTACGTGTGCGCACCCCCGGGGATCAGGGCGTGCAGCCGCTCGTTCGCCTTCCGCGACCGGGGCAGGAGAAGCTCTGCGGTGTCCACTGTGTCCACACCGACCTCAACTTTCTTGTTGCTACTGGTGCTTCAGGACCTCGGCGAGGCTCGGTGCCTCCCGGTCCCGTCGGGACATCGAAGTGACCGGCAGCGGCCAGGGAACGGCGAGCTCCGGGTCGTCGAAGGCGATCGTCACGTCCTCGGACGGATCGTGCGGCCGGTCGATCCGGTACGAGGTGTCGGCGGTCCCGGTCAGGGCCTGGAAGCCGTGCGCGCAGCCCGCCGGGATGTACAGCGTCGTCTGTGTCCCGCCGGACAGCTCGAAGGTGGCCACGGTGCGGTACGTCGGCGACTGGGGCCGCAGGTCCACGACGACGTCGAAGATCCTCCCGTACGAGCACCGCACGAGCTTGGCCTCGCCGGCGCCGGAGCGCAGATGCAGACCGCGCAGCACGCCCTTGACCGAGCGGGACAGGCTGTCCTGGACGAAGGCGTCCGGGTCCAGGCCCACCGAGCGGACCACGTCGGCGTCGAACGTACGGCAGAAGAAGCCGCGTTCGTCCGCGTAGGGCGTCGGCTCGAAGAGGTACGCGCCCGCGACGGCGGGGACGGGGATCGCTTTCATCGGGTCTCCCGAGGGGCGTGGGCGGGGGTGCGGCCGGCCGCCGGGAACAGGGCCGCCGTCAGGACGGTGAACTGCTGCTCCAGGCGCCGGACGGCGTCCCGGTTCCGCTCGGCGAGGATCTGCCGCGCGTCCGCCGCGTTCTTCTCCAGTGCCCGGAACTGTTCGAGCAGCCGGTCGGCGTCGACCTCGCGCGCCGGGTGGCAGTACGCGCCAAGACCCATGTCGGCCATCAGGGCGTCGCTCTTGGCCGCGTAGCTGAGCGCGAGCGTCGGCGTGCCGGCCTTCAGCGCGCAGATCAGGTTGTGGTAGCGGGTCGCCACCACGGTGTCGGCGGCCGCGGTCTCCTTCATCAGGTCGTCCAGCGAGGCCGTCACGGCGGCCGTGACCAGCGGCGAGTCCACCGCGCCGAGGATCGCGGCGACCACCGGCGCGTCGCACTCGTCGCCGGTGAGCAGCCGCACCGCCCTGCCGTCCTCGACCAGGGCGCGGACGAACCGGGTCGTCCCCTCGAGGTAGCGCCGGTGGATCTCCCCGGCCGCGGCGCGGTCGTCGTCGCCGCCGTGGAAGTCCATGACGCCGACGCAGACGTGGCCCGGCGTGTCCGGGGTCCGGCCCGCCGGGGGCGTGGGCAGGGCGAACGCGAGGTCCGGGTGGACCTCGTCGCGCCGGGTGTCGACGCCCATCGCCTGCATCGCGTCACGGGACGGGGCGTCCCGGTACGACCGGTGGGCGGCCAGCCGCGCCGACCAGCGCACCAGTGTCCGGGTGGCCCGGTTGCCGATCGGGGCGGCGCCCACGCCGACCAGCGCGACCGGGGTGCCGGTCAGCCGGCCGGCGGCGCACAGCAGGAACAGCGCGTAGGGGAAACCCCACGGCCGCAGCGGCAGCGTGGCCTCCAGGACGCCCATGCCGGGGACGATCACCACGTCGTGCCGGCGCACCCAGGCGGCGGTGCGGAAGACGTCGACGAGTTTGCCCAGGCCCTTGCCCGCGACCGCGCCCGCGCGCGACGCGGTCCGGTACTCCCCGCGGTACCAGTGCAGCCGGGTCGCGGGGATCCCGTACCGGGCGGTGACGTTCTCGGGCCCGCCGCACAGCGCGTCCACGACGGCGTCCGGCCGCTCCCGCCGCAGGTAGCCGAGCACGGCCTCCAGCGACCCGTCGTTGCCGAGGTTGCCGGAGCCGAGCAGGCCGAACACCCCGACCCGCACCGCGGTTCCGCTCGCGGCCGTCATGTGCGCCTCCCCTCGCGGCCGGCGACCAGGGAGTCGACGGAGACCGCGAGCCGGTCCGGGTCGACGGGCGCCCGGTCCTCGACCCGTTCGCCGGCGCCCGGCCGGGCCCGGCTGGTCATCCAGGCGGCCAGGTGGCGGAAGCACGCCCGCCGGTCGGCCGGGGACAGCGGCGCCCGCCGGATCGCCGAGGCGAAACCCCAGACGTACTCGGCGAGCAGCCGGGGCGTCGGGTGCAGCGGACCCGCCCGGCGCGGGTCCAGGTTGACGCAGCGGGAGCGCTTGGAAGGGTTCGCCCGCTCGGCCCGGTTGGGGTGGTCTCGGCGGAAGTACAGCAGTTCCGGAACCTGGTGGAAGCGTCCGTGCAGGGTGATCTCGGCGACGTACGTGCGGTCCGCGTGGTGGTAGCTGTCCATCGGCTTCACCCGGCGCAGCACGTCGGTCCGCATCACACCGTAGAAGTCGTCGCCGCCGGGCTCGAACAGCAGACTGCGAAAGCGCTCCGGCGCGTGCGGCGAGTCGGTGGCGAGGGTGTACTCGTAGGGCACCTTCACCCGGCCCTCGCCGTCGATGACCGCCTGGCCGGTGTGCGCGAGGATCATCTCCGGCCGCTCGTCCAGCGCCTCGACGCAGCGCCGCAGCAGGTCCCGGCCGTACAGGTCGTCGTGCGAGGCCCACTTGAACAGCTCGCCGCGCGACTCGGCGAGGACGAGGTTGTGGTTCGGCGTGGCCCCGATGTTGCGGGGCAGCCGCAGGTACCGGATGCGCGGGTCCTTCGCCGCGTACCGGCGGCAGACGTCCTCGGTCCCGTCGGTCGAGGCGTTGTCGGAGACGACCAGCTCGAAGTCCTCGTAGGTCTGGCCGAGCAGGGCGTCGAACGACTCGGCCAGGTACTCCTCGCCGTTGTACACGGGCAGGCCGATGCTCAGCCTGGGACGGTCGGTCATGGGGTCCTCACTTCGGGAACGGAGTTGTGGTGCCGCTCGCGCAGGGCGGACCGCAGCTGGAGCCACCACACGGCCGAGCCGCTGACGGTCGCCGCGGCGACGCCCCAGGCCGAGCCGACCGTGCCGGCCGCGACCGCGCCGCCGAGCCCGCCGCCGACGTAGCCCGCGGAGGCGAACAGCTGGCAGCGCAGACTGCGCCGGGCCGCGCCGAGCGCGCGCAGTCCGGCCGCCGCGCCGGTGCCGAGGCCCGCGCCCGCGACGCCGAGGGTGATCGGCAGGATGAGCAGGGACGCGGAGTGCCAGACGTCGCCGAGCGCCAGCTCGCCGAGCCGGTCCGGCATCAGCAGCAGCGCCCCGCCCCACAGCAGCGCGCCGGCGGCCTGTCCACCGCCGAGCATCAGACAGAACGTGCCCAGACGGTGCGGGGCCTGCCGCAGCACCCGTGCCGCCTCCGGGACGGTGACCAGGGACAGCCCCATCAGCACCGCGAGGAACGGGCCGAGCAGCAGTTCGGCGCCGCGCACCGCCCCCACCGCGCCGACCCCGGCGATCGCGCCGAGCCCGTAGGCCCGCAGCTGGCTCGCGCCGCTGAGGCTGACGTTCTCGACCAGGTACCGGTAGCCGAGGTCGCGCTGCTCGCGCAGCCAGCCGCGCGCCCCGGTCACCCGGGGCGCGATCCCGGACTGGACCCATCCGTACGCGGCGGCCACGGCGGCGGACGCGCCCCAGGCGAGCACGAAGGCCGCCACGCTGCCCACGCGGGCGGCGACGACCATGGCCGGGACGAGCGCCACACCCCACACGACGTCGTTGACGAACGCCTTGCGGCCGGCGCCGGCGGCGAAGAACGAGAACCGCCACGCGTCCTGGAGCAGCAGCCCCGGCAGCAGGACGCCGAGGCAGGCGAAGGCGGGCCCCACCCGGCCGCCGAGCGCCAGCCCGGCCACCAGGCACACCGCGCCGATGACGGTGCCGACGCCGAGCGCGGTACCTGTCGAGCGGGCCACCGCCCCTCGCCAGGAGGCGTCCGGCGGGCCGCTGAAGCGCACCACGAGGGGGTCGGTGGCCAGCCCCCGCGAGACGTTGAGCACCACGCCGTACGTGACCCAGGCCAGGCTGAACACGCCGAACGCGGTCACCCCCAGCGAGCGGGCCACGTAGATGCCCACCGCGAAGTTGGAGATGCTGGAGGCCGCCTGGTCGGCCAGCCCCCAGGAGAGCCGGCCGAGGAGGGCCCGCTTGGCGGATCCGGCCGGTGGCGCCGTCGTCTGCGGGGTCCCCTCCCCGGTGGTCATCGGTCTCACGCCTTGATCAGCTCGGCGTCGCGCAGGGCGTCGGCCGCGGCGGCGACGGTGTCGAACGCCAGCCCGGACCGCTCGGCGACGTCCAGCAGACTGTGCTCGCCGTCGGAGAGGCTGAGCACCCAGAGCATGGCCATCTGGGCCTGCTGGGCGTCGCTGCGGCCGCCGAGCGAGTCGTACAGCCCGCGCCGGCCCAGCTGCGGCTCGCCGTACGGACTGAGGTTGACGTAGCGCCGGTTGCGGTCGAGGACGGCGAACGCCTCCCGGCACACCGCGAGGGTGTCCTCCATCGCCTCGGGAGAGACGAAGTCCGGGTTGTCCGCCGAGGTGTGGTACTCGGGATATCCGGCGTACGGGGTGCGGCCGAGCGAGCCCACACCGAGATCGAACCCCGGCGAGCAGTACTGCCGCTCGTCGTAGCCGTACGGCGTGAACTCCTGGATCCGGTGCGGGCGTTCGGAGACCTTCAGCACGTGCCGCAGCACCCTGTCGATCTCCGCGTCGCCCCGCCTGCTCTGCTTGTACGTCACCTGCCCCCGGTCGCCTGCGCAGGCCAGCACGAGACCGTGCCGGACCCGCTCGACCCGCTCCGCGTTGCGGGCCAGCCAGGTGATCGCCCCGATGGTTCCCGGCGCGAAGATGAACCGGTAGGTGTAGTACGGCGTCAGCTCGGCCAGCGCCCGCGCCAGGAACACCGCCACCGCGACACCGGCCAGGTTGTCGTTGGCCAGCGAGGGATGGCAGATGTGACAGGAGACGATCACCTCGTCGGAGACCTGCCCCGGCACCACGTGCTCGGCGTAGGTGAGGTGGCCGTCGGCGAGCGTGGAGTCGATGCGCACCTCGTACTCGCCGTCCGGCATCGCGTCCAGCGTCTCCTGCGCCAGGCAGAAGCCCCACTGCGGCTTGTAGTAACTGGTGCGGTACGGCACCCAGGACGGGTGGTCCGGCAGGGTGTGCAGGTGCTCGCGCAGCTCGGCCAGCGGCATGGTCGCCGACACCGGCACGCTGTAGCCGAGCACGTGCAGGCTGGACGCGGCGAAGTCGACGACCCGGTGCCCGTCGGGGCCGGCGACGTACGCGTCCCGGATGTTCCACTCCTGCGGCACCGTCCAGTCGAGCACCCGGGTCCCGGTCGGCACCTCGTGCACCCGCAGCGGGACGTACTCGCCCACGATGTCCAGGGTGGCACGCACACCGTCACCGGTGATGCTCCGGCACAGCGGGTACAACCGCTCCACCAGCGCGTGCATCTCCTCCCCGGGCGTGGTCATCGGCGCCACCGCAGGGTGTCGTCGACGGAGCCCGCCTCGGACGCCGCGCGCAGCACGGCCAGCCGGGTGAAGCGCCGCTCGAAGTCCTCGCGGGTCAGGCCGTGCTCACGGTAGGCGTCGGCGAGTTCGAGAGCCCCCCGCTTCACCGTCCACTCGCACTCGAAACCGGGGATCGCCGCGCGGAACCGGGAGAAGTCCACCCGGTAGGACCGCGGATCGGCGCCGTTCTCCCCGGTGATCACCACCTTCGCGCCGGACACCGCCTCGGCGACCTGCTCGGCGATCTCGGCGACCGTGACGTTGTTGGTCTCGCTGCCGATGTTGAACGCCCGGTCGTGCACCGCCTCGCGCGGCGCGGTCAGCGTGGCCGTGAAGGCCCGCGCGATGTCGGCGGCGTGCACCAGCGGGCGCCAGGGCGTGCCGTCGGACAGGACGAGCACCTCGCCGGAGAGCAGGGCGTGGCCCACCAGGTTGTTCAGCACGATGTCGGCGCGCAGCCGGGGCGAGTAGCCGAAGGCGGTGGCGTTGCGCATGTACACCGGGGTGAAGTCGCCGTCGGCGAGCTGGTGCAGGTCGTCCTCCACCCGCACCTTGGACTCCGCGTACGGCGTCACCGGCCGCAGCGGGGCGTCCTCCGCCACCAGCTCGTCGCCGCCGGCGGCGCCGTAGACGGAGCACGTCGACGCGTACAGGAAGCGCCGCACCCCGGCCTCGCGGGCCAGCCGGGCGAGGCGCACGGACGCGTGGTGGTTGATGTCGTAGGTGAGCTCCGGCGCCAGCGACCCCAGCGGGTCGTTGGACAGCGCGGCCAGGTGGATCACGGCGTCCACCCCGGCCACGTGCTCGGCCGTGACGTCGCGCAGGTCGACCCGCGGCCCGGGCGGGTCGGCGGGCGCCGGTCCCAGCACGCAGTCGGCGAACAGGCCGGCGTCGAGACCGACGACCTCGTGCCCGGCGGCCGCGAGGACCGGGGCCATCACGGTGCCCAGATAGCCCTGGTGTCCGGTCAGCAGTACGCGCAAGGTTCATTCCCCCAGGTCGAGAGTGAGTTTGGTGACGGCGAACGCCTCGGCGTAGCGCGTCTGGCTTTCGATGCCGCGGATCCGGGCCAGCCCGAGGAAGGCCTCCCGGTCGTACCAGGGCCGGTGCCGCTGCGAGGCGTAGTGCTCCTGGAGCAGCCGCACCTTCTCCTCGGCGATCTCGTCGGACAGCGGCTGGTACGCCGTCGGACGGCCGAGGTCGCCGTCCCACTTGACGATCTCGTAGCCGAGCACGAGGTGGTCGCGGAACGCCGTGGGCACCAGCTTCGCCAGGCCGCGGTGGTCCTGGTGCGCGTCCTCGGTGCGCGGGGCGAGCACGAGTCCGGGGTCCGTCTGCGCGCGGAGCTCCTCCACCGCCGCCTTGGCCTCCTCCCAGTGCGCGGGCAGCCGGCCGTCCGGCAGCTTGTGCACGGTCAGCCGCAGGTCGGCGCCCGGGCAGAAGGCGGCGAGCGCGGCCCGCTCCTCCTGCTCCCGCTCGCCGCCCCCGCCGGTGAGCACCAGCGCGTCGACCCGGATGCCCGGCCGCGCCCGGCACAGCGTCAGCAGGGTGCCGCCGGCGCCGATGGCGATGTCGTCGCAGTGCGCGCCCACCGCGACGATCCGGTCGAGGCGCCCGGCCCCGAGCCGGATCACGCTCCCGCTCCGGCGCCGGCCGTCGCGCCGGCCCGTTCCCACACGGCCCACGGGCGGTCCCCGCGGGTGTAGGCGTCGTCGAGCGCGGCGCGTTCCTTCACGGTGTCGGTCGGCTTCCAGAACCCGCGGTGCTGGTGGGCCACCAGCCGTCCCTGCTTGGCCAGTTGGGCGCAGCCGTCGGCGACCAGGTCCCCGTTCTCCGGGATGTGGTCGAAGACCTCCTGGCGGAGCACGAAATAGCCGCCGTTCTCCCACAGCGGCATGTCGCTCACCGCGGTGATGCCCCCGACCAGGCCGTCCTCGCCCAGGTCCACGCAGTGGAACGAGGACTGCGGCGGCACCACCATCATCGACGCGCCGGCGTCGCGCCGGGCGAAGTTGGCGATCATCTCCGGCAGCGGGGCGTCGGTCAGCACGTCGGCGTAGTTGGCGAGGAACATCTCGTCGCCGTCCAGGTGGTGCCGCACCCGGCGCAGCCGTTCACCGATCGGCGACTCGATGCCGGTCTGCGCGAACGTGATCGTCCAGTCGGCTATGTCGGTGGACAGCAGCTCGGTGCGCCCGCCGCGCAGCACGAAGTCGTTGGACGTGGTCTCCTCGTAGTTGAGGAAGAAGTCCTTGATGTGGTGCGCCCCGTAGCCGAGGCACAGGACGAACTCCTTGTGCCCGAAGTGCGCGTAGTAGCGCATGACGTGCCAGATCAGCGGCCGGGGGCCGACCATCGCCATCGGCTTGGGCACGTCGTCGGACGATCCGTTGCGCATCCGCATCCCGTAACCGCCGCAGAACAGTACGACCTTCACGACTCGACCTCGACAATGCTCAGTTCCGGTATGGGGAAGACCAGCCGGCCGCCCCACTCGTGCACGTAGGACAACTGCTCCACCAGCTCGTCGCGCAGGTTCCACGGCAGGACGAGCACGTAGTCCGGCCGGTCGGCGGCGATCCGCTCGGGCGGCAGGATCGGGATGCGGGTGCCCGGCGTGAACCTGCCGTGCTTGTAGGGGTTGCGGTCGACCGTGTACGCCAGCAGGTCGGGCCGGATGCCGCAGTGGTTGAGCAGGGTGTTGCCCTTGCCGGGAGCGCCGTAGCCGACGACCGTCTCGCCGCGCTCGGCCGCGTCGATGAGGAACCGCAGCAGATCGCGGCGCACCTTGGCCACCCGGGCGGAGAACTCGGTGTACCCGGACAGCTCCTGGAGTCCGGCGGCCTTCTCCCGGGCCAGCACGTCGGCCACCCGCGCGGTAGGCTCGCCGGCCACCTCGGCCGGCCGCGCCCACAGCCGGATCGAGCCGCCGTGGGTGGGCAGCAGCTCGACGTCCACGAGCGCGAGTCCGCCGCTCGCCAGCGCCCGGATCGCGGAGTCGACCGTGTAGTACTGGAAGTGCTCGTGGTAGATCGTGTCGTACTGGTTCTCCTCGATCAGGGTCAGCAGGTGCTGCACCTCGACGGAGACCCAGCCGTCGTCGGCCACCAGGGCGCGCAGCCCTCGAGTGAACCCGACCACGTCGGGGATGTGCGCGTACACGTTGTTGGCCACGACCAGGTTCGCCGGGCCGTGCTCGGCACGGACGGCCGCACCGGTCTCGGGGCTCAGGAACTCCGTGAGCGTGGGCACGCCCGCGTCCCGGGCCGCCGCGCCGACGTTCACCGACGGTTCGATGCCCAGGCAGCGGATCCCGCGGTCCACCACGTGCTTCAGCAGATAGCCGTCGTTGCTGGCGACCTCGACCACGAAGGCGTCGGCGCCCAGCCCCAGCCGCTCCACGGCGCCGGCGACGAACGTGCGGGCGTGCTCCACCCACGAGGTCGAGAAGGAGGAGAAGTACGCGTACTCCTTGAACGTCTCCTCGGGCGTGATCAGCGGCGGGATCTGCGCGAGCCGGCAGTCGGTGCAGATCCGCAGGTGCAGCGGGTACGCCGGTTCGGGCAGGTCGAGTCGGTCCGCGGAGAGGAAGCTCTCGCACGGCGGGGTCGCCCCCAGGTCGACGACGCTCTCCAGCGCCCCCGAGCCGCAGAGTCGGCATCGTGTCATCTACTGCCCCCATCCCGCTCGCGCCGGTGCTCCCGGCGCGGGCCAGTGCTGTGTTCCCCTACCGGCTGCGGGCCTTCCCCGCCGCCGGACCGCACCGCGATCGCGGCGCGGTACCCCTCCACCAGGCGCTCCAGGCCGACGGCCGGGCTGAAGCCCTGCTCGTAACGGCGCCGGGCCGCCCGGCCCATCTCCTGGTTGTGCGCCGGCCCGGCCGTGATCCGGCGCAGGCAGGACGCGAGCGAGGCGCTGTCGCCCGGCCGGTGCAGCAGCCCGGTCACCCCGTCGTCGACCAGTTCGACGAACGCGCCGTGACCGGCGGCGACGGTCGGGACCCCCGCAGCCATGGCCTCCACGACCACCAGGCCGAAAGCCTCCAGCCAGGTCGAGGGGGCCACCACGGCGGCCGAGCGCGCGAGGGCGCGCCGGCACTCCTGCGGGTCGTACAGACCGGCGTAGCGCACGTCGTCGCGGCCCGCCGCCCAGGCGGTGACCTCGCGCTCCAGCGGCCCCGCGCCGGCGATCACGAGCGGCAGGCCCACACCGCCCTCGCGGGCGAGTTCGTCCCACGCGGCCATGAGCAGCCGCACTCCCTTGGCCTCTGCCAGCCGGCCGAGGAAGAGCAGGTGTTCCCCGTCGCCCTCCCGCCGCACCCCCGGTTCGGGCACGAAGTTGTGCTTCACCGCCAGCCGTTCGGCCGGCATGCCGGCCCCCACCAGGACGTCGCGCTGCGCGGCGGAGATGCAGAAGAACCGCTCCACGCCGGACCACCACCGCCGCCGGTTGACGGACAGGCCGACCGCGAGCGGCACCGTCGCCAGCCGGGAACCGCGGTAGCAGCCGTGCCGGACGGCGGGCAGCGGGGTGGCCCCCACGCACTCGGTGCAGGGCCGGCCGTCGCGTTGCAGCGTGCCGGGCGGGCAGACCTGGGTGTAGTTGTGCAGCGTGGCGACGGCGGGCACTCCGGCGTCCGCGCAGGCGGCCAGCACCGCGGGGGACAGCAGCGGGAAGACGTTGTGCACGTGCACCACGTCCGGCCGCTCGGCGCGCAGCCGGGCCGCGAGTTCCTTGCGGACGGCCGGGTTCCACGGCACCAGCAGCGGCACCGCGGCCTTCGCCGGCAGGGAGCGGGCGGCGATGGAGTCGCTGCGCCGCTCGAAGACCCCGACCCGGTGGCCGGCCTCGCGCAGCAGCGCCGTCTCCTGGTCGACGACCTTGTTCTCCCCGCTCGGCTGTGCCGAGGAGTAGTGGTTGTGCACCACGAGGACGTGCATGCTCAGGTCACCTCCGTTGTGCGGGCCCAGCGCGGGGCGGGGCGTCGGCGGACGTCGGGCGCCGCCGGGGGAGCGGTCTCGGCGGGCGCCGCCAGCAGCGAGGCGGCCACGGCCAGATGCAGCAGGTACGGCGAGGCGTCGCCCAGCCCGGCCTCGGTGTACGACGCGATCGCGCAGTAGCTGATCAGGAAGATCGCGCAGGCCCTCGACAGCGACGGCGGCCGCAGCAGCGCCACCCCGCCGAGCACGACGATGATCGCGGCCACCAGCACGATGCCGGTCACGCCCTGCTCGTTGTAGACGGCCAGCCAGCTGTTGTCGATCGGCAGCCCGCCGAACGACTTGTCGCCCAGGCCGGTGCCGAACAGGTGCTCCGTCGTCGTCCGGGGCGCCGCCAGCAGGGCGTGCCAGACCTTGGCGCGGCCGGTGAGACTGGCGAAGTTCTCCTGGCTCTGCCCGCGCAGGAACCACGCCTGGAGCGCGGAGCTGAACCCGACCGCGGCCACCGCGCCGCACAGCACCGTCCAGGAGAAGACCCGGCGGGCCGCGGCGCTGGTCAGGACGAGCGAGGTGATCGCCAGCACCAGCGCGATGATCAGGCCGAGGGTGGCGGTGCGGGTGTGGGTCAGCGCGAGCAGGAAGAGGGAGGGCACGACGACCACCGCCGCGCTGGTCCGGTCGGTCCTTCGCCCCAGCAGGAGCAGCACGGTGAGCCCGATGATCACCGCGGCGTACTGTCCGATCTGCGGCGGGGTCAGCGGCCACAGCGCGCCCACCAGCCGTCCGCCGTAGAGATCGGGCAGGGCGGTACCCGGGGAGACGGCCAGTCCGGCGGCCACCGAGGCGAGCACCGCGAAGTACATCCGGATGTGGTGCCGGACGAACGTCGTGCCGCCGTCCCACCAGCGGCTGAGCAGCCACAGCGTGCCGACGAAGAGAGCCAGCCGGGTGCAGCGGAACAGCGCGCCGAACCCGGCCCCCTGGTCGACGCTGGAGATCAGGCTCGGCACCAGCAGGAGGGTGAGCAGGAACACGTAGGCGCTGGCCCGCACCCGCACCCGGGGGTTGACCAGGAGCGCGAGCGCGAACGCGGCGACCAGGGAGCCCATGGTGACCATCTGGATGAGCGAGCGGGGCAGCGGGACGATGGTCACCGCCCCGGCCGAGCCGAGGGTGTTGAGGACGAGCAGTCCCCAGACCGTCCCGACGATCTTCGCGGTGTGGTCCGTGCCGGAGTTCGCGGACATCCCTCAACCACCGTCCCGGGCGCGCAGGGTGCTGCCGCCGTCCTGCCGGTACGGCGAGGCCCGCCACTGCTTGAAACCGACCGTGCGGCTCGCGTCGTGGACGACGAAGGTCCACGGTCCGACGTAGACGTTGTCGCGCCAGCGGTTGTGCTGCTCGCGGGTGATCGACTCGGCCACCCGCTCGCCCTGGTACGGCGACCAGTCCGGGAAGGTGCCGTAGTTGGACAGCACCGCCATCCGGTCGCATTTCACCGTGCAGTGCAGGACGGACTTGTCCAGCACGAAGCGGTTGTCGTGGATGTCCACCCGCTGGGTCCTCCACCGGCAGTCGGAGTACAGCGGTGCGCGCGCGATGGCGGGCTGCACGCAGCGGGCGGTGTTCTTCACCAGCAACGTGCAGTCCCCGGAGGAGGTGTTCGCCGGGCTGTTGCAGAACCGGTCGGCGTTCTCCCACAGGGTGATCCCGGACCAGTTGTTCTCCAGCACGTTGCGATAGACGTCGATCTTGTTCGTGCGGGCCCGGATCCGCGGTTCGCCGCCGGACTCGGACAGGTACACGGTCGCGAACGGGAAGGTGTCGCCGGCGGCCGCGTAGGCGCGGCCCTCGACCCAGTTGTTGCGCCGGATCGTGTTGTCGCGGACGACCGCGTTGTAGCTGATCTCGTAGATCAGCGCGGCACCGTCGTTGTCCTCGATCAGGTTGTCCTCGATGAGGAAGTCGTTGTTGTTGGTGTCCGCCCACAGCCCGGTCCCGCGGTTGCCGTGCACCCAGTTGCCGCGGATGTCGGCGCCGTCGACGGCCCAGAACTTGACGCCCCCGCTGCACCCGCAGTCCGGCCGCTGCCGCTCCCAGTCGTCCGTGTTGTTGCCCACGATCTCGTTGCCCTCGACCACCAGGTCTTTCAGCGGGCCGCCGCCCTTGTAGGCGTTCATGCCGTACTGGCCGTTGTCGCGCAGGCAGCTGTCGCGGACCTGCTGGCGCGCGCCGGCCATCAGTCCGGCACCGGAGTTGTCCTTGATCGTCGCGTGCTCGATCACCCACCCGTCGGCCGAGTCGTGGTTGACCACGCCCTCGTCGCGGGGCGCGACGAACTTCTGCACGGTCAGATAGCGGATGGTGACGTCGGGGGCGGACCCGCCGAACGCGTAGTGGTTGCTCCCGCGCCCGTCGAGCACCGCGCCGGGAGCGCCGACGTAGACGTCCCCCTCCTTGGGGATCACCTGGTCGTAGCGGTCCGACATGAGCGTGTGCCGGCCCGGCCGCAGCCAGAAGGTGGTGTGCGGGGGGCTGCTCTCGGTCTTCGCGGCCAGGTCGCCGGGCACCGCGGGGTCGACCGTCACCGCACCGGCCGGCGCCTTCGACGGCCCGGCGGCGGGGACGGCGCACACTCTGACCGCGGACGTGGAGGGCGCGGCGGTCGGCTTCGGTGTCGCGTCCGTCGTCCCGCTGTCACAGCCGGTCGCCGCCAGCAGGACGAGCGCCAGCGGTGCCGCCGCCCGCGCCCGGTGCCGCCACTTGATCCCCACCACGCGCCCTCCTCTCCTCAACCGCGGAACCCGAGCACGGTGGTGAACTGCTCCGTGCCGTCGGCGAAGCCGCTGCCGACCAGCGTGGTAGCGGGTTCCTTGCGTCCGAAGCCGGCCGAGTACCAGCCCAGCGGCGGGTCGCTCTCCCCGCGGTGCGCGGTCCAGGACAGCCCCTCGGGCAGCTCCAGCACCGCGGAGCGGTCCTCCCCGTCCCGGCTCCAGCTCAGCGCCGCCCGGTGGCCCACCAGGTCCGCGGTGATCGCCGGGCCGAGGTGGAACGCCAGGCGCACGGCCCGGCGCGGACCGCCGCGCACCTCGTCGACCACCGTCAGCTCCCGGCTCGCGGGCGTCAGTTCCACCCGGCGGCGGTGCACGCCGGGCCCGTAGCCGTCGTGCTCGGCGGCCCAGCGGACCGTGCCCCCCTCGCCGGCGCCGGCGGTGTCCGCCACCAGGACGCGGCTGCGGGCCTGACGCGTCCACAGGAACGGGCCCCCGGAGACGGACTGGTCGGCGCCGTCCAGTTCCAGCGTGTTGTGGCCGAGCGTCGAGCGGAAGTAGCGGCGCCACTCGGGCTGACCGTGGTAGCAGAAGGTCCCCGGGTCGGCCAGCACGTCGACCCCGTCGTGCCGGACCTCCACCGACAGCGCGTCCGCGTGGGCGTGCGCCGCGATGGACAGGAAGCCGTGCGGGCCGCCGTCGCAACGGCACCAGATCTCCTGCGGACCGCGCAGGACGGTCATGCCCGCGTCGGCGAAATGGCTCGGCCGGTTCGCCGGACGGGACACGGCCGGGGCGCCCGCGTGCTCCGGGTACGGCCGCAGGAGCGCGGTCAGCAGCGCGGTGCGCACATCGGTGCCGGTCACCGCCGGCCACCAGTCGAGCCGGCCGAACACGGCGTCCCCGGTGGCCAGCAGGGAGGCCCAGCGGTCGGTGCCCTCGCCGTCCAGGACGAGACCGTGCCCGTCGTCCGCGTCCCCCTGGCGCGGCGGCCGCAGCCGGTTGTCGACGACGGCGGCCAGGGCGTCGGTCATCCGCAGCAGTACCGGCCGGACCGTCGCCGGGACGGGCACGCCCGCGGCGTCCGCCTCGGCCAGCGCGGCCAGCCCGAGCTCCAGCACCAGACCGTGGTACTCGGTGGCCAGTTCGCGGTTGAGTCCGGAGAGGAAGGTGTTGCCGCGCAGGTTCCGCTCCAGCGACCGCAGCGCGTCGGCCCGCCAGCGCGCCGAGGACGGGAACCACCCGAACGCGCAGGACGCGGCGAGCTGCCCGGCGGCCTCGGCGATCACGTGGTTGTTCGCCGACGACCCCCGGCTGGGGAAGGCCGCCAGCCAGCGCTGATGGTGCCAGATCTGCTCCAGCGCCACCGGGTTGTCCTCGAACAGGACGGCCGCGCCCGGCCAGCCGTCGAGCAGCCGGCGGATCCACACCCAGGACACCAGCCGGATCCCCAGCTCGATGCCGCTGGTCCAGTGCACCCCGCGCAGCGGCGGGTTGCCCGCCCACCACGACCGCAGATGCGCGTCGACCCGCTCGGCGTACCGCTCGTCCCCGGTGAGCGCGTAGGCGGCGGCGAGCACGGTGAGGTACTGGTGCCGGGACGGCTCCCAGATCTGCTTGATGTCCCCGACGGTCTCCTCGTCGCGGTAGGGCACGTCGAAGGCGTGGACCCGCGGGGCGCTGCGGCCGGTCTTCGGGTCGAACGACCAGTCGGGGTCGGCCAGATCGTCACGGGACACGCCGAAGAACACGGCGTGTCCGGCCAGCAGCCGGTCCGCCTCGGCGACCAGCCGCTTCGCGGCGTCCGGGGGCACCGCGGCGACCGCCCCCGCGGGCAGTACCGCGGTGAAGCGGGCGCCCCGCACGCCCGGTGCGTCCGGCAGCGACGAGCGCCACTGCCTCCGGCGCACCACGTCACGGGCCCGGCCGCCGACCTCCCGCGGCCCCATCCGGGACAGCCGCCGCAGGTACCAGCCCGCGCTCCCCGAACGCGCGGTCATCGCGCCTCCGCCAGCGTCACCGGGGCGCCGCCGGCCAGAGCGCTCTGCACGGCGAGGGTGGCCGCCGTGGTGGCGACCAGCGACTCCAGCGGCACCGGCATCGGCCCGCCGGTCCGCACCGCCCGGACGAACGCGGCCAGTTCGGCGGACTGGCCCTTGTCCCGGGCCTTGGGCAGCCGCGAACTGACCCACCGCTTGGAGGTGCCGTACACCGAGGCGCGCACGAAGTCGTCGAGCCGCAGCACCTTGCCGTCCGCGACCAGGTCCAGCGTCTCCTTGGGGAAGCCCGACGCCCCGGTCGTGACGTAACTGAGGGTCGCCGTCGACCCGTCCGGGTAGCGCAGCACGATCTGGAGGTCCTCGTTGCCGGGCGTGGCGACGGCGTACACCGAGACCGGGTCGGCCTCGAGGAGCCAGCTCGCCGTGTCGACGAAGTGGCCGCCCTCGCCCACGAACCGCGATCCCTCGGTACCCCCTCGCAGGTACCAGCTGCCGTGGTCGAGCCGCCCCGCGTTGACCAGGTAGCGCAGGCTCGCCGGACCGGTCCGGACGCCGAACCGCTTCCTCGCCTCCTGGAGCAGCGGCGCGAACCGGCGGTTGAAGCCCACCTGGAGCCGGTCGTTGCCGGACTCCTCCACCGCCGCGAGCACGCCGGACAGCTCGTCCTCGGTGAGGGCCAGCGGCTTCTCCACGAACACCGTCTTGCCGGCCAGCAGCGCCTTGCGGGTCAGTTCGGCGTGCGAGCTGTGCCGGGTGACGACGAACACCGCGTCGACGGAGGCGTCACCGAGCACGGCGTCGAGGTCGGTGGTCGCCCGGGCGAAGCCGAACTTGCGCTGCGCGTTGGCCGCGGACAGCGCGGTCGTGGTGACGACGGTGGACAGTTCGACGCCGTCGCGCTGCGCCAGGTGCGGCAGCAGCATCGACGTCGCGTAGTTCCCCGCGCCGACGAACGCGAGGCGCACCGGGGACTTGGCGGCCCGGGGTGGGGCGGACACCGTGCCGCCGGGACGCCTGACCGCGGGCACGGTCACCTCCGGGGTCCGCGCCGGCGGCTCCGCATCGTCGCCGGGGTACCGGAACAGCACGGCCACGGCCTTCAGTTCGCCGTCCTTCAGGCTCCGGTACGTCTCCACGGCGTCGTCGAAGTCGGCGACGTGGGAGATCAGCGGCTCCACGTCGACACGGCCGCGGGCGACGAGGTCGAGGAAGCACGCCAGGTTGCGCCGCTCCGTCCAGCGCACATAACCGATCGGGTAGTCGCGGCCCTCCAGCTCGTACTCCGGGTCGTAGCGCCCGGGGCCGTAACTGCGGGAGAAGCGGACGTCGAGCTCCTTCTCGTAGTACGCGTTCCACGGCAGGTCCAGCCGGCACTTGCCGATGTCGACGACGCGGCCGCGGTCCCGGCTCAGCCGTGCGGCCAGCTCGACGGGCTGGTTGCTGCCGCCGCCTGCGGCCAGGTACACCTGGTCCACGCCGTGCCCGCCGGTGAGTTCGGCGACGGCGTTCTCCACGGCGGCCGAGGCCGGGTCGCCGCAGGCCGCCGCGCCCAGACGCTCGGCGAGCTCACAGCGCGCCGGGTCCGGATCGGCCCCCACGACGACGACTCCGGAGGCCGCCAGCAGCTGCACCACCAGCTGCCCGATCAGTCCCAGTCCGACGACCAGCGCCACCTCGCCGAGCCGCGACTCGCCCTGGCGGACGCCCTGCATCGCGATCGACCCGACCGTGCCGAAGGCCGCGTGCCGCGGCGCGAGACCGTCCGGCACCGGCGCGTAGAGGTTCCTCGGCACCCAGTTCAGCTCGGCGTGCAGCGCGTGCTCGTTCCCCGCGCAGGCCACGAGGTCGCCGGCCTTCACGTCGTCGATCCCCGCGCCGACCTGCTCGACCACCCCGCACAGCGAGTAGCCCAGCGGCGTGTACGAGTCCAGCTTGCCCATCACCTTGCGGTAGGTGGCGGGCACCCCGTTGGTGGCCACGCTCTGCACGACCTTCGCCACCTGGTCCGGGCGGGAGCGCGCCTTGCCCAGCATCGACATGCCGGCCTCGGACACCTTCATGAGCTCGGTCCCGGTGGAGATCAGCGAGAAGGAGCTCCGGACCAGCACACCTCCCGGCTTGCAGCCCGGCGCCGGGACGTCGAGCAGTGCCAGCTCGCCGCTCTTGTAGTTCTGTACGACCTGTTTCACCCGAAGTCCTCTTGTCTCTACGCCTGGGAGGGGGAGTTCCGGCCGGACGCCGAGGTCGCGCCGCGGTACCAGTACTCGAGGGTCAGCACGTGCCACAGATGCTTGGAGTAGTCCTGTTGTCCGGCGGCGTCCGCGGCGACCATGCGCGCCAGCGCGTCACGGCGCAGCAGCCCCGAACGGACGAGCTCGCCGTCGTTCACCACCTCGCGCACCAGCGGCGCGAGATCGCGGCTCATCCAGGCCCGCAGCGGGGCGCTGAACAGGCCCTTGGGCCGGTACACGATCTCCCGCGGCAGGACCGAGGTGGCGGCCTCCTTCAGGACGGCCTTGCCCTGCCGGCCGACGATCTTGCGGTCGCCGGGCACGGCGAACGCCGCCCTGACCACCTCGACGTCCACGTACGGCACCCGCACCTCGGTCGACGCCGCCATGCTCGACCGGTCCGTGTAGGCGAGGTTCAGACCCGGCAGGAACATCCGGGAGTCGCCCAGGCACATGCGGTTCACGAAGTCGTCGAGGTCGTTGTCCTCGTAGACGTCCGCGTGCTCGGTCAGCACGTCGTCGACCGTCCCCGCCAGGTCCGGATCGATCAGGGCCAGCAGGTCGTCCCGGTCGTACATCGTGTAGCTGCGCCGGAACGCGGTCTCCTCCGGCAGGTCGGCGAAGGAGAGGAACCGCTTCGCGAAGCGCACCGACCGGTAGCCGCGCCGCGCCGTGGCCACCGGCAGCCGGTCCACGGCCGCGGACAGACCGCGCCGCAGCGGCCGCGGGACGCGCTGGTAGCGCAGCGCCATCCGGTTCGCCAGATGCTTGCGGTACCCGGCGAACAGCTCGTCGGCGCCCATCCCCGAGAGCATCACCTTGACCCCGGCCTCCCTGGCGGCCGAGCAGATCAGGAACGTGTTGATCGCGGCGGGGTCGCCGATCGGCTCGTCCAGGTGGTGCGTCATCTGCGGCAGCAGGTCGAGCACGTCCGGGGCGATCTCGATCTCGTGCAGGTCGACGCCGAACCGCTCCGCCACCTGCCGGGCGTACCTCAGGTCGTCCGGCATCGCCTCGAACCGGGCGTCCTCGGCGCGGAACCCGATCGTGTAAGCGGAGATCCCGGGCCGGTCGCGGGCCGCCAGCGCGGTCAGGTAACTGGAGTCGAGGCCGCCCGACAGGAAGGTCGCCACCGGCACGTCGGAGAGCAGGTGACGCCGGGTCGACTCCTCGACGACGGCGGCGAGGTCCGGCAGCTCGCCGCTCAGGGCGCGCTCGCGGCCCTCGGCGGCGACGTCCCGCAGGTTCCAGAACCGGCCGCGCTCCACCCGCCCGTCGGCCCGGCACCGCAGCCAGCTGCCCGGCGGCAGCTTCTCCGCCTCGCGGAACGCGCACCGCGAGTCCGGCACCCAGTAGTACAGCAGCGAGGCCACCAGCGCCGCGTGGTCCACCTCCAGCGACCCGCCGGTCACGGCGGCGAGCGCCTTGAGCTCCGAGGCGAACACCAGCCCCTCGCCGCGCCGCAGCAGGAACAGCGGCTTGATGCCGAGCTGGTCGCGGGCGAGCACCAGGTCACCGGTGCGCTCGTCGAAGACGCCGAACGCGAACATGCCGCGCAGCCGGGGCAGACAGTCCGTGCCCCAGCGCCGCCAGGCCTCCAGCAGCACCTCGGTGTCGGAGGTCCCGCGGAAGCGCACCCCGGCGGCCTCGAGTTCGGCGCGCAGCTCGGGCGCGTTGTACAGCTCCCCGTTGTACGTCAGCACGAGGCCGTCCGCGACCATCGGCTGGGCGCCGGTCTCGGACAGGTCGACGATGGCCAGCCGGCGGTGCCCGAGCTGTACCTCGCCGTCACCGAGGGGATGGCCGTACCGCCCCGACCCGTCCGGGCCCCGGTGGGCGAGGGTCTCGGTGAGCCGGTCCGTCACGGCCTTCCCGTCCGGCCACCGGTATGTGCCTGCGATGCCACACATGTGCTACCGCGCCTCCTGGTCGCTGTCCGGGACCCGTGCCGCCCACATGGGCGGCCGCTCCGTCCCCCGCCGTGCCTCGCCCACTGCCTGAACGGCGTGGGAGGTGCCCGCACCCTTGTGCCGGGCCGGGCGCTCGCCCTGGCCGCGCAGCGCGGTGTGCGGCCCGTTCCACAGCGTGCCGTCGGTCCGGTCCCGCGGGTCGGGGTCGATCAGCACCACACCGAGCACCTCGATGTGCTGGTCCGCCAGCTGCCGTGCCACCGTGTGCAGCCATGCCGCGCTGCCGTGCCCGGCCCGCACGACGAGCATCGTCCTGGTGCCGAGGTACTGGAGATCGGTCCACGCCGCGCCCGGCGTCACCGAGCCGACGCCCAGCCGGCGCTCCTCCGGCGGCAGGGCCGCGGCCTGCTCGCCGGTGACCACGGCCGGGTCGCCCGGCTTCGGGCCGCGGCCGGAGAGCTGCCGCCCGGGAAGTCCGTCGACGACGGCCACCGGTCCGTCCGCGGCCAGTGCCCTGGCCAGGTCCAGGGCGATCACGCTCGCGTTGCGCGCACAGCCCAGTTCCAGCAGCGACACGGGTTCGGCGCCCCCGCGCACGGTGCGGGCCAGGGACGTGGTGAGCCGTTCACGGGCCGCCCGGGCCCGGCGGCGCTGCCACCGCCCGCCCGGCCGGTGGGGCAGCTCGGCGACGACCGAGGCCCCCAGGTGCGTGGCTATCTCCCGGCGCAGCACGGGACGGTCCGCGACCACCGCGCCGACCGCGGCCGCGGCGAGCCCGAGGAAGAGCCCGAGGAACAGACCGATCCCGGCGTCGGTGGCGGCGGCCTTGGGCAGGGACGCCCGCACCGCGTAGGGGGCGTCCACGATCTGTGTGCCGGCGACGAGCCGGGGCGTGCCGATGCTCGCCTCCGCCGCGCGCTGGCTGAAGTCGGTGATCTGGGAGGTGAGTTCGGCCCGGCGGGCGTACAGGGACTCCAGGTCCGCCGAGGAATCCGGTCCGCTCGCGCCGTTGCCGTCCCCGATCGCCTTGTTGACCTGGGCCAGTTGGCCCTTGAGCTGGTCACGCTGGTCGAGCAGGGCCTTGGCCTCGGCTTTGGACGCCTCCTGTATCCGCTTCACGTGGTCCGCGACGAACGCGTCGGCCAGCGCCTTGGCGCGGCTCACCGCCTGCGCCTCGCTGTCGCCGGTCACGGTGATCTGGAGGACGTTGTTGGTCAGACCCGTACCGCTGTAGTGCTGCATGAAGTCCTCGGCCTTCTCCCGGGAGCCGAGCGACTTCAGGGCCTGGTCGGCGATCCGCGTGGTCTGGAGCAGCGCGACGTCGGTGCGGATCAGCGTGCCGGGATCGTTCGGCTGGTCCTCCTCGTGCGCGACGAGGATCTTGGTCACCGCGGTCGGCGGCTGCGGCAGCAGGAACGCCACCGCCGCACCGGCCAGCAGCCCCAGCAGCGCGAGGGAGGACCACAGACGGCGCCGCCTGCGCACCGCCGCGACCAGGGCCTGGAGGTCCAGCAGCGGAGAGGCCGCCGGCGACTCCGCGGTCGTGCTCGTCGTCACCCGGTGACCCCCCTCGCGTCGTCCAGTTCGCCCTCGAGGTCCGTGAGCGCGGGCTCCGCCGCGGGCCGCGGGACGCCGGCCGACCGCGTCGCGCGGACCGGACCCGCGAGGACGACGCCGACGACCGCGTGCTTGGCGTCCGCGCACGCCTCGGCGATGCCCGAGAGTTCCGCCGCGGTCCAGCTGCCGGCGCTGACCACGACCAGGGCGCCCGCCTCGTGGTCGCGGTCCGGCACCATCGGCCGGGACACCGGTACCGCGACCGCCCGCAGCGCCGGATTGCTCCCGGCCTCGACGACGAGCTGCCCGGCGGCCCGGCGGGCGATCTCGTCGCCCTCGGGGTGGACGACCAGCAGCCGCTGCGGGGCCGGCAGCCGGTCCCGCAGCCGGGAGCACACCCGCCGGTAGCGGATCTGTCTGCTGGCCTCGTCGCCGGAGGTCTGCGGGGCCGGGATGTCCCAGCGGACGTCGAGGCCCAGCAGCCGGCGCAGCCACGCCCGCGGGCCACGGCCCTCGGGCCGGTGCGTGGGCCGTCGCACGGGCACGTCGACCGTGCCCAGCAGCGCCGAGCCCAGCGCCGCGGTGATCTCCGCCTCGCCCCGCAGCCGCCGGCCCATCCGCGCGGCGGTGAGATGGCCGATGACCGCGAACAGGAAGAACAGCAGCGCTCCGCCCGCGACGAGCTGCGTCCTCGTCGGCGGCGCCTCGCCGGTCGGCCGGGCCGCCGACCCCATGACGACCATGTTCTTCGCCTCGTCGTCGACCGGGTCGGCCTGCTTGATGGTGCTGATGGCCTCGCGCAGGGCGGTGCGCAGCTTCTCCAGCTCGGTACGGGTCTGCACGCTCTCGACGGTGTCGCCCGGATCGGTCGCGTCGGCCAGCTTGCTGATGCGGCGGCTCGTGTCCTCCACCGACTTCTGGAGCGCGGCGAGTTCCTGCGCCGCCTCCGGGTCGGCGCTCTCGGTGGCGATCCGGGTGGCGTAGGAGACGAACTCCTTGGCCACCTGGTCGGAGAGCCGCTGCGCGCGCTCCGGTGTCTCGGCCGTGCCGGAGATCTTGATGATGTTGCCGTCGGTGGCCTTGGCGCCGACGTGGTTGCGCAGGTCGCTGCCGCTCACCCCGGCCCAGCCGAGTCTGGCGGCCGCCCGGTCGACCACCACCGAACTGGTCGCCACCTCCGTCTGGGTCAGCAGCTCGCGTTCCTCCCAGGTCCCCGGCAGCAGTACCGACGCCGAGGTCGTGTAGCGCGGCGGGAACAGCACCGAGGCGCCGTAGCCGAGGAGCGCGCCCACCAGGGCGAACAGGGCGAGCAGCCGCCAGCGCCCACGGATGATCCGCCCGATGGTGACCAGGCGTATCGTGTCATCGCTCAATGGTGCGGCCTTCTTCCCCTGCCGGATCCGGGTCGCGCGCGGTCACCGCGGACCGGTCACGGACGGCGGCGGCGTACGCGGCGAGCAGGGAGCGCTGGGAGTTCCGCCAGGAGAGCGGACCGTTGATCCGCTCCTGGCCGATCTTGCCCATGCGGGCCCGTTCCTCCGGATCGTCCATCAGCTGCGCGATGTGCCCGGCGAACGCGGCCTCGTCGTTGGCGGGGGCGTAGACGGCCGCGTCACCGGCCGACACACGCGCCTCCCGCAGGTCGAAGGAGACGATCGGCCGGCCCATGACCATGTACTCCAGGACCTTGTTCATGGTCGACACGTCGTTGAGCGGATTGTGCGGGTCGGGGGAGAGGCACACGTCGGCGGTCGACAGGTACCGCACCAGGTCGGCGTCCGGCACCCGCCCGGTGAACTCCACCTGCTCCGAGAGCCCCAGCCGCGCGGACAGCTCCACCATCGCGTCGAAGGTGTCACCGGCGCCGACGAACACCGCGTGCCAGTCGGTCCGCCCGAACTCGTCCCGCAGCTTCGCCAGGGCCCGCAACGCGTAGTCGACGCCGTCCTGCGGGCCCATCACACCGAGGTAGCACAGCAGATGGGGCTTGCCGCGCTTGAGCTCCGGCTCGGGCGGCACGGGGTGGAAGCGGTCGATGTCCGGCGCGCTGCGCACCACGAACACGTCCTGCGGCCGCCGGCCGCCGCGGCGCACCGCGGTGTCCCGGTAGCTCTCGTTCGTGGCGAGCACGACGTCCGCCGCCCGGTAGGTCCGCCGCTCCAGCGCGCACACGGCGCGGTAGAGCAGGTCCTTGCCGCGGTCGAACCGGGACAGGTACAGCTCGGGCACCAGGTCGTGCTGGTCGAAGACGAACCGCGCCCCGCGCCGCTTCAGCCACAGCGCCGGCAGGAACAGCAGGTCGGGCGGGTTGCAGGCGTGGACCACGTCGACCGGGCCGACCCCGCGGGCCAGCCGGAGCGTGTGCCAGAGCGCCGTTGCGTACTCCCGCAGGTAACCGGCCGGTCCTCCGGTGGCGGCGCGCAACGGGTAGCGGTGGATCCGCACCCCGTCGATCTCCGCCTCCGCCTCGGTGTCCCGTTTGGTCCCCTGCGGGCAGATGACGTGCACCGTCCAGCCCGCGTCGCGCAGGGTCGTGCACTCCTGCCACACCCGACGGTCGAAGGGCACCGACAGGTTCTCCACCAGGATCAGCGCGCGCCGCCCCGGCCGCTCACGGTCTCTCATGTCACCAGGCAAGGCCCACGTACCCCGGCTCGGCCCGGCGCGCGTCGGCGTCGGGGAGGTGGACGAGGTCGACGATCACGGGGCCGTCGGCGCCGTGCGGCAGCGCCGACAGCACGGCGGGGTCCCTGGTCCCGACCAGGCACACCTCGGCGTGGTCGAGGACCTCCTCGACGGAGTCCGCGAGCAGCTGCGCGAGATGCGGCAGCCTGGTCTCGATGTACTCGCGGTTGGCGCCCAGCAGCCGCGAGAGGCTCACGTTGGCGTCGTAGATCTTCAGGTCGTAGCCCTTGCCGAAGAGCCGCTCCGCCAGCTCGACGAGCGGGCTCTCGCGCAGGTCGTCGGTGCCGGGTTTGAACGACAGCCCGAACAGGCCCGCCCGGCGCTTGCCGGTGCGCTCGACCAGCTCCACCGCACGCTGGAGATGGTCGGCGTTGGAGGGCAGCACATGGGACAGGATGGGCACCGAGACGTCGGCCCGCTGTGCCGCGTGCACCAGGCTGCGCAGGTCCTTGGGCAGGCAGGAGCCGCCGAAGGCGAAGCCGGGCCGCAGGTAGGCGGGGCTGATGTTCAGCTTGCGGTCGGCCAGGAACACGTCCATGACCTGGTGCGAGTCCACCCCGAGCGCCTGGCACACGGCGCCCAGCTCGTTGGCGAAGCCGATCTTGAGGCCGTGGAACGCGTTGTCCGCGTACTTGATCGCCTCGGCGGTCGGGACCGGGACCCGGAACACCTCGCCGGGCAGGCCCTCGTAGAGCGCCAGCACCGCGTCGCCGCTCGCCGGGTCGAGTTCGCCGACGACGGTCTTGGGCGGGTCGAAGAAGTCCTTGACGCTCGTGCCCTCCCGCAGGAACTCCGGGTTGACCGCGACCCCGACGTCCACCCCGGCCGTGCCGCCGACGTACTTCTCCAGGATCGGCACCAGCAGGTTCAGACAGGTGCCCGGCAGCATGGTGCTGCGGAACACCACCGTGTGCCGCCCGCCCCGCTCGGCCAGGGCCGCGCCGATCTCCTCGGTGACCCGCTCCAGATACGTCGTGCACAGGCTGCCGTTGGGTTCCGACGGCGTGCCCACGCAGATCAGCGAGATCTCGCTGTCCATGATCGCCTCGCGGACGTCGCCGGTGGCGCGCAGCGCCCCGGTCCGCACGACCTCGGTGATCAGCTCGCCGATCCGTTCCTCCACCACCGGCGCCTTGCCGTCGTTGACCAGGTCGACCTTCACCTGGTTGACGTCCACCCCGACGACGTCGTGCCCCATGCTGGCCAGGCACGCGGCCGACACGCAGCCCACGTAGCCGAGCCCGAAAACGCTGACCTTCATGACCCGTTCCTCCCCCCGGGCAGGCCCTCGCGGCCTGCCGTCGGCGCTCCGGCCGGACGACGATCCCCGCACATCAGTAGGCCCCCTGCCCGTACAGCACCGCACGCAGCGTCTTCCACAAGATCACCGTGTCCAGGGCGAGCGACCAGTCCTCCACGTACCGCAGGTCCAGCCGGACCGCCTCCTCCCAGGACAGGTCGCTGCGTCCGCTGATCTGCCACAGGCCGGTGAGTCCGGGCTTGACCAGCAGCCGCCGCCGGATGTCCGGGCCGTAGGCGGCGGACTCCTCCGGCAGCGGGGGCCGCGGACCGACGAGCGACATCGATCCGGTGAGCACGTTGAAGAGCTGCGGCAGTTCGTCGACCGAGTACCGGCGCAGCACCGACCCCACCCGGGTCACCCGCGGGTCCCGGCGGAGCTTGAAGAGCAGGCCGGCGCCCTCGTTGCGCTCGGCCAGCTCCGCACGTGCCCGGTCGGCCCCGGCGACCATCGTGCGGAACTTCCAGATGGTGAACTCGCGGCCGTCCTTGCCGACCCTGCGCTGGCGGTAGAACGCCCCGCCCCGGCTGTCCGCCATCACGAGCAGTGCGACGAACAGCATCAGCGGGGCGAACAACACCAGCAGGAGCGCCGCGCCCATCCGGTCGACGACTCCCTTGACCGCCCGGCGGCCGCCGGTGAAGGTCGGCATGCTGACCCGCAGCAGCGGGATCCCGAGCACCGCGTCGATGTGCAGCCGCGGGCCGGCCACCTCCATCAGCACGGGGGCCACGACCATCTCGGCGTCCGTGCCCTCGAGGTTCCAGGCCAGCCGCTGCAACCGGTGCGGTGACCAGTGCGGGTCCGGGGTGACCGCGACGACACGGTAGCCGTCGCCGTGCACGTGCTTGGCGACGTCCGACAGGCGGCCGACGACCGGCACCCCGTCCAGCAGGTCACCGTCGAGCCCGGGACCGTCCGTGGTGCACACCGCGTCGATCCGCCAGCCGAGATGCGGGAACTTGCGGGTGCGGGTGATCAGGTCGTGCACGGTGGCCGGGCTCCCGGCGGCCAGCACCGGTCTCAGGCAGCGGCCTTCCTTGCGCTGTCTGTGCAGCGACAGGCGCAGCAGATAGCGCGCGGTCATGGTGACGAGCGCGATCGTGGGGATCGCGACGAAGATCCAGAGCTTGATGTTGCGCGAGGTGAGGGCGATCCCCCCGAGTGCGAGGACGACCGTCGCCGTGAACAGCGAACGACCGAGCCGACGGAACTCCTCGGCGCCCTGGCCGAGTACGGCGGGAGCCCAGGCCCGGCTCACCGCGAGCGCCCCGAGGACGAGCAGTTCGGTGCCGAAGGCGAGGATGCCCCACTTCTCGTGCCAGTTGGCCGCGTCACGGGCCCCGAAGAAGTTCCCGATCGCCGCCACCACGCAGGCGGTGGCCACGGTGTCGCTGATGATCACGGTACGGCGGTACCGCTGCTCCCATTCGATCGCGGGCCGGCTGATTGCCCCGTTCGCCAGACGCCCGCGCGCCGACGGAAACGGACTGACCAATTCCCCTTGCCGCACAGAACCCCCCAGGTCCCCAGTGGTTCGACGTGTACGCCGCACACTGTTTTTCTGCTGCCAGGAGGCCCCCGCCTCCCGCACTGTCCCTCCCCTCGGGAGGCCCCCGCCTCCCGTACAGCGCTGCTCCTCCCCGCGGAAGGCCCCCGCCTCCCGTGCCTGAGATCCCGCCCGTTTCAGAGCCGCTCGAACTGCCCACCCCTACGGCTGCGGACGTGAATGTCCAGCCGGACGCGAGGTGTGCGGAAACCCGTCGAAACCCCGGATGCTCCCCGCAGCCAAGGCCCCCCCTCGGGCTCCAGGAATTGATCACCCCCACGTCCGGCGCCGGGACGAGACCGCTGGCTTTCCGTGGCGCTGGACCTATAGATCGCTATAAGTCGCCTCGTGTCCGAACAGCTGAAGCAAGGTCAATCTAGACCATCAGAACCGGTATGAAGAGAGGATGTGAGTAATTTGTGCTTAACCTTTGGTGCTTGATCGATCGGGCGGTGACCTCCTGTGGGTCCCCTGGCCTCACCCGGCGCTCGGGCCGCTCGCCCGGCCCCGGGGTACCGCTTCCGGGTGATCGTGATCTACGTTTCCCAACGGTCTTTTGGATCAGACGAGTTGACCGAAAACGCGCCCGTGGCGGTGTGCCGCGCAAGGCCGCGGAGGCGTCCGGCCGCCGTATGACCGTGGCCTTGTGCGGTATCGGCAGAAAGCCCTTGCGGTGTCCGGCGAAAGGCCCTGAACTGCACTTCCGCACCTGTGGCGGAGAAGTGGCCGGGGTATTGCGGAAGGCTTTTCTTGATCATTGCGCCGTGAACGATCAGTGATCGTCCTGATGAGTTCCGGACTCCTATTCCGGCCGGTCGCAGGCCTGTTCCGGAGAGCGGAGGAATGGGGTCCTCTTCGACGTGTACCGAGCGGGATGGTTCACGGTCCGCCGACGGCGCCCGCCTTGCATGTGGCTGACCTGTGGAAATAGCCTCTGCGAAAGCCGGTGGGGGGTCACCGGCCCGGGAATGGCCCGGATCATGGCCGGGGCGCGATCCGGCCGAGGTCCGAGGCCCGCTCGGGCAAGGGGCCCCGGTCCGGGTCCTCCATCGATTCCGGAGCGGTTCAGTGCATGATGTCGGCCCCCTCGCGCTGGCGCTGTCAGCAGGCTGCGCGGTCCGCGCAGCCTCGTTCCACACCCGTGCCGCCCCCGCGCCGGCGTCGGGCGGACGGCGCACCGGCGGCGGCCGGCCGCGGGACGCACGCGGGCTGACGCGGGGCGCACGCGGACGTACCCGGGACGCGATACGCCGGTGTACGCGACGGACGGGGGACGCCCGGCCGTGACCCCTGCACAGGTCCACGAGCTTCCCGAGCCCTCAGGGCGACGGACTCCTCGCCGGGCCCGTACAGCGTCCGCACCGCACCGGGAAAGCCGATATGTCCCTACAGTCCTCCACCCTGCCGGTTCCCGCCTCGCCGCAACCGCCGTCCGCGGCGCGACGCCGCCGGCAACGCCGCTCGCCCGTACCGGCGAAGTACCGTGTCCCGCTCCTCGCCATCGTCGCCTTCCTCCCCCTCTACTGGGGGTGGGACGCCGTCCTCGCGACGGGCGGCGGTGACCTCGCCGCCCAGTACGCGTGGGCGGGCTTCGTGGCCAGACACCCGGACACGCCCTACGGGCTGTTCTGGTTCGGCGGCACCCACACGGTCAACTACAGCGTCATATCACCGCACTTGATGGCCCTGATCGGGGTCCGTGCCGTGTCCGTGCTGTCCGGGGTGTGCGCCACCTGGCTGCTGGCCGTACTGCTGCGCCGCACCCTCGCGCGCGTGGCGCTGTGGCCGGCGCTGGTCGGCGCGCTGGGCCTCTGGTACAACGTCGTGCTCGGCCGCACCACGTTCGCCCTCGGCCTCGCCTTCGCGCTCGCGGCCCTGGTCGTCCTCGCCGACCGCGCGCCCCGGCCCGCCCGGCTCGCCGCCGCAGCCGTCGGCGCCCTGCTCGCCACCATGGGGAGCCCGGTGGCCGGACTCTTCCTGCTGGTGGCGGGCGCCGGATACCTGCTGGACCGGCAGTACGCCAAGTGTCTCGCCCTGACCCTCCCGCCCGTCGCCGTCGTCGGCGTGACGACCCTGCTCTTCCCGTTCCAGGGTGAACAGCCGATGGCCGCCGGCCGGATGATCCTGCCCGTGCTGCTCGCCGGCGCCGTGGTGTGGGCGTCCCCCCGCGAGTGGCGGGTGGTGCGGGCCGGCGCCGCCCTGTACGCCGTCGGGGTCGTCCTGACCTGGGCGGTCCCCTCGCCGGTCGGCAACAACGTGGAGCGGCTCGCCCTGCTCTTCGCTCCGGCCGTACTGCTCGCGGCCGCGCTGCACCGCCGTTGCCGGCCGCTGCGCAACGGTGTGCGCCGACGCCGTATGCGCGCCATCGCGCTGGTGACCGCCCTCGCCGTCTCCTACCTCTGCGTGTCGTCGCTGACCCACCTGCGCGGCCCCGACCCCGTCCCCGGCTGGGTCACCCACACCGACGGAGTGATCGCCGCGCTCTCCCGGCTGGGCGCGGACCGCGGCCGGGTCGAGCTGCCGACGGACCTCGACCACCGCGGGGCCACCCTGCTCGGCCCGCACGTCGAATTGATGCGGGGCTGGAACCAGCAGCTGGACGTCGAACGGGGACGCCTGTTCTACGAGGGCGACCTCGACGCACCCCGCTATCACGCCTGGCTGCGTCACTGGGCGGTCGGCTACGTCGTCCTGCACGACGGCACACCCGACCGGCACGCCGAACGCGAGACCGCTCTCATCAACGAGGGCCAGGACTGGCTGCAACTCGTCTGGCAGGACCGCTACTGGAAGATCTACCGCGTCCGCGACACCCTGCCGCTGGTCTCCCCGCCGGCCGTGCTGGAACGCGCGGGGGAGGCGGAACTGACGCTGCGGATGCCCCGCGCCGGCACCACCGTCGCGCGGATCGCCTTCTCGCCCTGGCTGCGGGTCGAGGGCGCGTGCGTCACGGCCGACGGCCCGTGGACGCGGGTGACCGTACCCCGGGCGGGCGTGTACCGGCTGACCTCGGACTACACGGAGGGATCGGTCGACGCGAACGGCTGCTGGCTCCCGGACTGAGGCGCGCGGGGGTGAGCTGCGCCGGGTTGAGCTGTCGCGCGCCGGGGTGAGCTGCGCTGGGGTGGCTGTCCCCGCCGGGGACGAGCCGCGCCGGGTGGCTGTCGCGCGCCGGGACGACGTGCGCGGGGATGAGGCGGGCCGGGGTGCGTTGCCTGGGGCTGAGGCGGCTTGGGGTGAGCTGCCTGGGCCCGGGCGCCCGAGTCCGAGGCGCTCCAGACCGAGGCGCCCGAGTCCGAGGCGCTCCAGACCGAGGCGCCCGAGTCCGAGGCGCTCCAGACCGAGGCGCTCCAGACCGAGGCAGCTCGGACCGAGCTGCACTGCCCTGGTGCTGCGGGTGCTGCGGGTGCTGCGGGTGCACGGGGTCCGGGCTGCGCCCGTGAGTGCGCGCGGAGCGCGGTCCGCGCGCCGGGTGGGCGCCGGACGCGTGCCGGACGGGCGCCGGACGCGTGCCGGGCGAATGCCGGACGCGCGCTGGGCGGGCGTCCGGCATTCGGCGTCCGGGGGCGGCGGCTGAGGTGCGACCGCCGGGGTCCCGCGGCCCGGGTCCGAGGTCCGGCGGTCAGGGTCCCGCGGCCGGGGTCCGGGGCACAGGGCCCTCGCGTCGTCGTCATCCGCTCCGCGATACGGTGCGGGCCGCCTCCCTGACGGCGCCGATGGCGGGTTCGTCGCGCCGCTCGGCGAGCCAGGCCAGGGCGGCTGTGCAGGGCGACAGGTCGGTGACGTCGACGTAGCTGATGCCGGGCCGGGGGAACAGATCGCGCGCGGCGGCAGGGAGGAAACACATCGCCTCGCCGTCGGCCACGGCGTGCAGCAGGGACTCCACGTCGGTCGCGACCGGCCCGTACCGTACCGGGCTGCCGTCGGGACGCGGATCCACCGCCCAGAAGTCCCACCACACGCGCGGCACCTCCTCGGGCACGGCGACCACGGGCCGGCCGGCGAGCTGCGCCAGCGTGACACCAGGCAGCGCGGCCAGCGGATCACCGGCCGCAAGACACGCCACCCGGGGCTCGATGGCGAGATGGTGCAGCTCGATGCCGGCCGGTACGGGGGGCCGCAGGAACATCACGTCGACCTCCTGGCGCCCGAGTGCGGCGAGATGGTCGGCGAAGTTGAGCCCGACCACCCGCACCGTCGTCCGGGGACGACGTTCCAGCAGCGCGCGCAGCACGGCACGGGTGTGCGGCATCGCGGCCTCGGCCCCGACGGTTCCCACGACGAGTTCGTCCGACAGCCGGCGCGCCTGGGCGTCGGCGATCCTGCGCACCCGGGCCACGGCGTCGACGGCCGCACGCGCCTCCGGGAGCAGCGCCCGCCCGGCGTCGGTGAGGGCGACCGCACGGCTCGTGCGCTCGAACAGCCTTAAGCCCAGGCGCTGTTCCACGTCCCGGATCTGCTGGCTCAGCGCCGACTGCGTGATGAACAGGCGTGCGGCGGCGCGCCGGAAATGGAGTTCCTCGCTGAGGACGACGAACAGGCGCAATTGGTGGACGCTCGGTTCGGCCGGCCTCTCGGATCCGGTGCCGCCTATGGCAGCCGCCCGCTTCGCGCATGCATGAGGATCACCTTATCGACCGGATGGGAATCCGCACGACGGGATCCCATGACAACCGGGGGGCCTCCGTGTGAGTGTTCTGAACGCTGCCCCCGGTGGCCGGGACCGACCCTCCCGGGCCGAGGCCGGGGCGCTGCCGCACCAGCTCGCCGCAGGGAACGAGACGGGGGACCGAGCTTGAACGTCCACACCATGCCGTGGCCGGAACACTGCCGCACCATGAGATCGGTTCCCGTCCGCAAGGGCGCGCGACGCACGGCGCGGGCGGGCACGGCCTGAGGTCCGCGCCGACGTCGGCCGTGACGTGCGGGTGCGCTTCCCTGAAGGGGCGACTCCTGACGGGGCGTCCGGGCAGGAGGGCTCGGGGTACGGGTGCCCGCGCACGAGCCCCCGGACGACGGCGTCGGGCCCTGCGCCGACTGCCGGTCGGCCGCCGCCGCCCTCCCTCGGCGGCCCCGGCGACACGGGGTCCGGCGACGCCGGTCCGGCTCGGCCCGCGTCACCCTCGTGGTCGGGAACCGGTACCGCGTCCGTCGTGCTCTTAGGGGCGGAGGGGACTGAACGCCGCCCACCTGCGCGGCACTTGACCGACCGATCACCGGCCCCGCACCGAGCCGTGCATCCGCCGGGCCGCACCGCGCAGCCCGGAGCGCCCCGTCCGCACGGGGACCGCGGGCGCCGGTTCTGTCGGTTCTGCAAGAAGAGAGGAGAGGAGAGCATGAGCGGCGTACTGGTTCACCTGCCGTCGGACGGGAGGACGGAGACCACGCCCGCCCGGGGGCCGGTGAGCCTCCGGCTCGGCCCGGGGGACGTCGCCCGCTTCGGGCGCGGCTCCGCGTCCGTCCCCGTCGACCTGCGGCTGGCGGACCCTGCGGTGTCCCGGCTCGCGGGAGAGATCCGGGTGACGGAGGACCACTGGCAGTTGAGCAACCTCAGCACCTCACAGACCTACCTGGTGGAGAACCCCGAGGGGGCGGGGGAGTACTTCAGGGTCCCGCCCCGCAGGGCCGGAGCGCCCGTGCCCTTCGAGTTCGCGCGCGTCGTCCTGCCGGCCCGCGGCTCCGCCGTGACGTTCCAGGTGTTCGCCCCGGACCACGCGTACCTCGGCACGAACGGCACGGCCGTCTCGGCGGGCACCGGGACGCTCGCGGGCTTCTCCCTGGACGAGACCTCCACCTACTTCCTCGTCCTGCTCGCACTCTGCGAACCGCGGCTGCGCGACGAGTCCCCGGTGGCGGTGGCGACCACTCCGCAGATCGTCGAGCGGCTGCGCCACCGCCCGGGGTGCGAACGGCTGACCGCACGGGCCGTCAGCTCCCACATCGACTACCTGGCGGACGAAAAGCTGCGGATCACCACCCCGGCGGCGGACGCGACGGCGGCCGGAGCGGGCCGCGGCGTCAGGCGCACCGGCAAGCGGGAGGCGGTGGCCGCGCTCGCCCTGCGCTTCGGACTCGTGCGCGAGGAACACCTGGGCCTCCTGCCGCCGCGGCGAGCGGCCCTCCAGCGGACGGGGGTGACGCAGGGGTGAGCAGCGGATCCGTGGAGGTGGTCCCGCGCGGCTACCGGGTCGGCGAGTGGGAGGTCACCGACCTGATCGGCGCCGGCGGCTGGGGGACGGTGTACGCGGCCAGGCGCGCCGACGTTCCTGTCGACGACGGTCGCAAAGCCGATGCCGATGCCGATACCGAGGCTGGTGCTGGTGCTGGTGCTGGTGCTGGTGCCGACGCCGAGGCCGGTGCGGAGGCGGTCCCCGACGAGGTCGCCCTCAAGTTCCTCCCCACGGCCGGGCTCGCGCCGCGTCAGGCACGCGGCCTGGTGGAGACCGCCCGCCGCGAGACCGAACTCAGCCGGCGCACCCGCCACCCCCGGCTGATCCGGCTGTTCGACTCTCTCACGCTCGGCGAGTCGGCCGGTTCGGCCTTCGACGGAGCCGTGGTGCTCGTGATGGAGCGGGCCGAACGGAGCCTGCGTGAAAGGCTGGAAGCTTCCTCCCCCGGCCGGGCCGGAACCGAGCCGCTGTCGGTGCGTGAGGGTGCGCGGCTGCTCACCGAGGTCTGCGAAGGACTGGCGCACCTGCACGGGCTGGGGTGGGTGCACGGGGACCTCAAGCCCGACAACGTTCTCATCATGGCGGACGGATCGGCGCGCCTCGCCGACTTCGGCCTCTCGGTGGAGCTGACCGGCACCCACGCCTACATCCCGCCCCTGGGCACCCCTGACTACCTCCCACCGGAACGCTGGTCGGCGGCGCTGGGCGAACGGGGCGTGCAGGTACGGCAGAGCACCGACATCTGGGCCCTGGGCGTGATGATCCACCAGGTCTTCGCCGCGGGCGCCTCGCCGTTTCCCGGAGCCACGCCCGCGGCCCGCGGCGCCGCCGCGCAGGAGTACGCCGACGGACGCGCACCGCTGCGGATGGATCTGCGCGTGCCGGCGTTCTGGCGCGATCTGGCGGCCGACTGCCTCGGTCCCGCCCACGCCGACCGCGCCGCGCACACCGTCGAGAGCCTCCTGGAACGCATCCGGGCGCAGCGGGCACAGGAGCAGGACCACGAGCAGGACCACGAGCAGGGACAGGAAGAGGGCCAGGGGCAAGGGCAGGGTCAGGACGGGGACCGCGAGGGCGGGCGCGAGCCGGAGCACGTGCGGTCCGCGGCGCCGCCCCCGCGGTCCCGGCGCAGACGTACGGTCCTGGCGGCCGCCGCGCTGGCGGTGACGGCGGGCGGTGCGGGCGCCGTCGGATGGCTCCAGCTCGCCGACGACGACCGGTCACCGGGCGGCGGCGCGTCGGGGAGCGGCAAGCCGACGGCGAGCATCGTGTCGAACGCCCGCCTCGAGGTGTACAACGCCGAACGGTCCTGTCACCGGCCCGGCGAGCGGGACAACCTGTGCAGTCTCGGACTCGCGATCGACCCCCTGCTGCCGTACGACATCGACAACGTCGCGCTGACCAGGGTGTGGGACGGAGACGTCCTGACCGCCGACTGCCAGGTCCTCCAGGGCGTGCCGGTCGCCGACGAGGCGGGCACGCGCTCGGTGCGCTGGTACAGGGTGCGCCTGACGGCGGAGAAGGGCCGGACCGCGGCCTGGCTGCCGGCCGTGCGGACGAAGGACCGTCCCGCACTCGCGCAATGTCCGGCGCGCCCCTCTCCGGGCTGACCTCGGTCGGCCCGGAGAGGGGCGTGGCGTGGCCCCGGGTCAGCACAACCGGATGTCGCGCCCCTCGTTGTCCTTCGCCTCGTCGTTCCCCCACCTCTGGAGGTAGTAGGCGGAGATGTACGCGCGTCCCGAGCCGCCCGGTACCACCTCGTCGAGATCGGTGAGCAGCCACCAGTGGTTGAAGGAGTTCCCCACGCGCACCTCGTCGCCCGCCTTCTTGCACAGGACGTAGTTGGTGCCCTTGAGCAGCTTCCCCTGGACCGCGCAGCGCGGGGCGCTCTCACCGACGCAGTCGACCGCCGCGTAGCCGGGGGCGTCGTCGAAGGTGTCCACCCAGTACCGGTCCGGTGAGGTCCCGCCACAGGCGTTGGTGCTGGTGACACGGGGGAACGGCCCGGACGGGGAGAGCCGGTACTCGGTGCCCTGGATCACCGGGTGCACCATCTCGTCCGTCTCGCCGTCGTTGTCGCCGTTGGTGTCGTACAACTGCTCGTAGTGCAGGTGCGCCGAGGTCGTCCCGACGAGTCCGAGCCTGCCGAGCTGCGTGCCCGAGGCGACCTGCTGGCCCAGCGTCACGTCCCTGCGGTCCATGTGCAGGTACACGGAGAACCAGCCGCCCCCGTGGTTGATCTCCAGACCGCCGGGCTCGAAGAACTCCGTGACCGTTCCCGCGGCCGAGGCGACGACCGAGGCGCCGAGGGTCTGCCCGCCGACGCGGTACATGTCGAGCTTCTTGTCGTCGGGTGCGTGGCCCGCGTACGTCTGCAACTGCCAGGTCTCGCCGCAGGCGAAGGGCAGCCGGAAGTCGGGCCGGGCGCCCGCGGCCGCCTGCGCGGCGGACGCCGGGGCCGCCCCGCCGGCCGCCCACAGTCCCAGCACCGCGAGGACCGCCGCGAGGGCGAGGACGAACGGCCTGGGCAGCGGCGAGCCGTGGGCCCGTCTGCTGCGGGATGTGCGCATGGATTCCCTCCTTGCCCGCCCGGCTGGGCGCCGGACGGTCGTCTCCTACGGGGCGGTGGCTGCTCGTGGTGCGGCGGCGTCACCCATATGGCTCAGTGCGGCCCGGCGTGTTCGGCGGTGCCGGATCGCGTCAGCAGCGCCGCAGGCCGTACGCGGTGGGGTTCGCGTCGAACCAGCTGGGCGTGAGCACCCAGTCGGCCGGCACGTAGCCCTCCTGGCCGTCGCTGCTCCAGTCGGGCACCGTGCGGTACCAGGTCGTGTTGCCGCCGCCGTGCAGACCGCCCGGCGACCAGCAGGTGAAGTAGCTGAACGTCGACTGGAGCAGACCGGTGATGGGGCTCTCGTGGAACGGCTGCTGCCGGGTCGGCGCCGATCCGCGGTTCCCGCACCACAGCCGGTTGTCGTGGGCCCGGACACCGCATTCGGCCGCGGCCGCCGCTGTCTTCGCCGGGGCCGCCGCCGGCTTCGGGGCCGCGGCCGCCTGGGCCGAGGGCGCGGCGAGGACGCCGGTCAGGGCGGCGGTGGCCACCGTGACCGACGCCGCGGCTGTGCTGAAACGCTTCCCGATCATGAGTTCTCCTCGGTCGTCGTGCAGGGTGCGACAAGCTCGTCACCGGCCGCCCCCCCCCGTGGTGGCCGGCCGGTGTCCGGAACGTATCCGTGCCGGTGGGGCGGGCGGCATCCGGAACATTCCGGAGTGACACGCGTCCGGGTACCGGCTCGAGCCCCTTTGCCCGGCCGTCGCGTGGGTCGTGGGTCCGCCGTACGCGATGTCCGGTTATCGCCGTTCCGGGGTAAATGCGTGGACCGAATGCCTCCGTTAACGGGACACTTCCGACTTCCGAACCGCTGGGAGTGTGATGGGGACCACAGAGATGCACACGTCGACGCCGGGCAGGAGCGCGGTCGTCGAGGCGCTGCGCCGCTACGGCGCGGAACTGCTGCGGCTACGACGACTGACCCTGCCCGCGCTGCTGTTGCCTGCCGTCGGCAACATCGGCACCCGCTACGTCGCACCCCTGCTGATCGCCAGACTGGCGGGGCAGGCCGCCGACGACGGTGGTCTCAGCCTCGGCTCGGCGCTGCCGTACGTGCTGGGCTTCGGCGCGTCGCTGCTGCTCGCCGAGGCCGTCTGGCGGGTCGGTCAGCACTGCCTGAACCGTGTGGACGCCCTGGGCATGGAGCACCTCTACGTGAGCGGCATGGACGAACTCCTCGCCAAGGACGCGGCGTTCTTCCACGACAACTTCGCCGGTTCCCTGACCAAACGGGTGCTCAGTTTCGGCAAGCGCTTCGAGGACTTCGCCGACACCCTGACGTACCGGATCGTGGGCAGTCTCGTCCCGCTGCTGTTCGGCGCCGTGGTGCTGTGGAGCTACGAACCGATGCTCGTCGTCGGTCTTCTGGTGATGATCGCGCTGACCGTGGTGGCCGCGACACCGCTCATCCGCCGACGTCAGCGGCTCGTCAACGACCGTGAGGCGGCGCTCGCCAGGGTCTCCGGCCATGTCGCCGACAGCCTCGCGAACATGGAGACCATCCGGGCGTTCGCGGCCGAGCGGCGGGAGGCCGACGAACACCGCAGCCGTGTCGCGGACTCCCGACGCCTGACGCTGAGGTCGTGGGACTACGGCAATCTGCGCGTCGACGTCCTGATCGCGCCCCTGTCCGTCCTGACCAACGTACTGGGTCTGCTGATCGCCCTCGCTTTCGGCGGGCCGGACCAGGGGGTGGAGGAGATCGTCGTCGCCTTCACCTACTACTCCAACGCGACCCAGATCATGTTCGAGTTCAACCAGATCTACCGGCGTCTGGAAAGCTCGATGACCGAGGCCGCGCAGTTCACGGAACTGCTGCTGGACCCGCCCACCGTGCTCGACCCGGCGCAGCCCGAAGCGCTCGCGCCGCGGGACACGGGCATCCGCTTCGAGGCGGTGACCTTCGCCCACGGCGGCGCGAAGCCGATCTTCCGGGGGCTCGACCTCGACGTGCCCGCTGGCGCCCGCATCGGTCTGGTCGGCAGGTCCGGCGGCGGCAAGACCACGCTCACCCGGCTCCTGCTGCGGATGTCGGACATCGACGAGGGACGCATCCTGATCGGCGGTCAGGACATCAGCCGGCTGCGCCAGACCGACCTGCGCTCACTGATCGCCTACGTCCCGCAGGAACCCGCCATGTTCCACCGCAGTCTGCGGGACAACATCGCCTTCGCCCGGCCCGGCGCCACCGACGCGGACATCCACGCCGCCGCCGCGGCCGCGCACGTCACGGAGTTCGCCGACCAGCTCCCCGACGGTTTCCGGACACTCGTCGGGGAGCGGGGGGTGAAACTCTCCGGCGGCCAGCGCCAGCGGGTCGCCCTCGCCAGGGCCATCCTGCGCGACGCGCCGATCCTGCTGCTCGACGAGGCGACCAGCGCGCTGGACTCGGAGAGCGAGCTCCTCGTCCAGGACGCCCTGTGGCGGCTGATGGACGGACGTACGGCGCTCGTGGTCGCCCACCGTCTGAGCACCGTCGCCGGCATGGACCGGCTCGTCGTCCTCGACCGCGGAAGCGTCGTCGAGCAGGGCTCCCACGAGCAACTGCTCAAGGCCGACGGCGCCTACGCCAAGCTGTGGCAGCACCAGTCGGGCGGCTTCCTCGGCGAGAACGACGACCCGGCTCCCGACGCCCCGCCCCCGGGAACCGGCCACGACGACCTGCCCGCCCCGGCCGACGGCCGCGGTCTGCCCTCGCCCGCCCCCACCGGCACCCGCTCCGCATGAGCGGGACGTCCGGCGGCCGCCCGGGTTCGTCGTCTGCTGCTGGTACTCGCCCGACGTCGCGTCCGGCTGCGACGGAGGGGGGAATCGCCACGGGACGGCCCTCGGACCGGTGAGCGTTGCCCGACCCTGTGCCGCGTCGCCGTACGAGCGCCGGCGTGTCGCGTGACCCGGGCGGGCTCGGCCTTCCGCCGAGTCCGCCCCGCCGGCTCCGCACCGGAGCCGGACCCGTGTCACGCCGTCAGCGCTGCAATGTCAGCAGACCCGGCCGGTAGGGCAGGAGGCCGTAGTCGACGCCGTCGGAGCCGGGGCTGCGTCCCTGGTAGAGGAACTGAAGGTTGCAGGGATCGACGGTCATGGTCTGATCGGGGCCGGTGCGGATCAGTTCGCCGTGGCTGATGTCGTTGGTCCAGGTGGCGCCGCTGTTGGCCTTGCCGGCGAAGGGACTGCTCTCGGTCGCGGCCTGGGGTGTCCATGAGCCGTCCAGACTGGTCGCCGTGAACGAGCGGAAGTAGCGGCCCTGCGAGCCGATCGCCTCGACGATCATGAGGTAGCGGTTCTGGCCCTGCAACTTGTAGACCTGCGGGGCCTCGAACAGGTTGTTCCGCGTATCGCTCAGGACCACTGCCGAGGACGTGCCGAAGCTGCCCGGGAAGTTTCCGATCGGCATGACGGCCCGGTAGATCTTGCCGTTGTCACCGGCGAAGAACAGGTACATGTTGGTCCCGTCACCGATGAGCGTCTGGTCGATGGGTCCTGTTCCGGAGTCGGAGATGCTCCCGGAGAAGAGCGCCTGCTCCGACGACCAGCCGTTCGGGTTGGTGGGGTCGCTCGACGTCCGGTAGGAGAAGGCGGTCCTGCCCCACTGGTAGGTGAGCACCCAGATGTTCTTCGGCGCGAAGTAGAAGAGCGTGGGCGCGACGGTGGAGGCTGCCGACATCGTGTTCTGGCCGGCCGACGCCATCTCGGACCAGTTGGTGAACAGGCCGAAGTTCATCGACCCCCACTTCGTCCCGGTGTCGTGCGTTGTCGCGTAGACGAGTTGCCTGCCGTTGTAGGGGACGACGGTGAAGTCCTTGAGCGAGACCCATCCCGGCTTCGGCTGCGCCAAGGCGCCCGTCGACGTCCAGCGGTACGCCGACGGGAGAGCGCACGGGCCGGGGTTGTCGCCGCCGGCCTTGACCAGCTGCCACTGCTGGTTGGCGCCGCCCCAGTCGTCGTACTGGACGATGTTCGCGTTGTCGGTGGTGGAGGCGCCTTGCACCTCGAGCGCCTTGTTGCTGTGGCGCGAGATGAGCCTCACGTAGCCGTCGGAGCTGTCGGCCAGCCGCCACTGCTGGTTGGTGGCGTTCTGGTCGGCCCACTGGACGATCGGGCCGCCGTTCGCGGTGGACCAGTTGTAGACGTCCAGCACCTTGCCGGAGTGGCGGGACTTGATGCGGTAGTAGCCGCCTCCGGAGTCGAGGAACTGCCACTGCTGCTGGTTCTGATCGTTCCTGGTCCACTGGGTGATGCGGGCGCCGTCGTCGGTCGCCAGGTTGTAGACGTCCAGGGCCTTGCCGCTGTTGCGGTTGACCAGCACGTACGAGGCGCCCGGGTCCACGGTGGCCGCTCCGGCCGGCTGGGCGCCGAGGAAGGTGGCCACGAGCAGCAAGGGCGCGAGGGCGGCGAGCAGGCTTCTTGGACGGAGCGGGGACGGGCGGCGAAACCACATCACGGGGCCTCCTTCGGGGGTGGGGGTGAGGTGACCCGATGCACCGCGGAGTGGACGTGCCGAGAGACAGGGGCATTTCTCGAATGTTTCGAATAGCTCTCCGGATGCTTCGACGCCACAAGCTAGGAACGCGGGGCTCTCCGGTCAAGGTGTGTCGCCGATCTGTCCACAAAACAACGCAGCCTCTCTGGGCCTGACAGGTCGTCGCGCCAGCCGGATCCGCGCTGGGAACTGCGGATACGGCTCGTCGGTCCGCGGTGGCAGCCGTCGACGGAGGTGCCGAAAATTCGCCTTCCGGCTCGGCGGAAGTTCGAAATATTTCGGTCGCCAAGCCGAAACATATTCTGCGGGAAGTATTGACGATCCATCGTCAACAGCTCAATCATCCGTGTCTGGGAAACGGGCCATGGTTCGAGTTTTCGAACAACGTCGGCCCTGCGCAAGGGAACACCGCCGCCGTACGTCACCCGACGGCCGCCCGGGTTCCGGCCCGCCCTGTCCGTCTGCCGAGTGGGGACGGACGACGCATTTCCCCTTGATCTCTACCTTGGAGGCACAGTCATGGGCACGTACGCCCCTCCCGAATCCGTTGTCCGCCGGAAGATCCGCGGCCTGTTGTGGGTGCTGGTCGCCGGCGTCCTCGGTGCGGCCGCCGTACTGGTCGCGCCGCCGACCGCACAAGCCGCCGAGACCACGCTCGGCGCCGCGGCGGCGCAGAGCGGCCGCTACTTCGGCACCGCCATCGCCTCGGGGCGGCTGGGCGACTCGGCGTACACGACGATCGCGGGCCGTGAGTTCAACTCGGTGACGGCCGAGAACGAGATGAAGATCGACGCCACCGAACCGCAGCGGGGCCAGTTCAACTTCGCCGCCGGTGACCGCGTCTACAACTGGGCGGTGCAGAACGGCAAGCAGGTGCGCGGTCATACTCTGGCCTGGCACTCCCAGCAGCCCGGCTGGATGCAGAGCCTCAGCGGAAGCACGCTGCGCCAGGCGATGGTCGACCACATCAATGGCGTGATGGCTCACTACAAGGGCAGGATCGCCCAGTGGGACGTCGTGAACGAGGCCTTCGCCGACGGCAATTCGGGGGGCCGGCGCGACTCCAACCTGCAACGCACAGGCAACGACTGGATCGAGGTCGCCTTCCGCACCGCGCGCGCCGCCGACCCGGCCGCCAAGCTCTGTTACAACGACTACAACATCGAGAACTGGACCTGGGCCAAGACCCAGGGCGTGTACGCCATGGTCCGGGACTTCAAGCAGCGCGGCGTGCCGATCGACTGCGTCGGTTTCCAGTCGCACTTCAACAACGACAGCCCGTACAACAGCAACTTCCGCACCACCCTTCAGAGTTTCGCCGCCCTCGGCGTCGACGTGGCCATCACCGAACTCGACATCCAGGGCGCCGCGGCCACGACGTACGCCAACGTGACCAACGACTGCCTGGCCGTCCCGCGCTGCCTCGGCATCACCGTCTGGGGTGTGCGCGACACCGACTCCTGGCGAGCGGAGCAGACGCCGCTGTTGTTCAACGGCAACGGCAGCAAGAAGCCCGCCTACACCGCCGTCCTCAACGCGCTCAACGGCGGCACCTCCACACCTCCTGCGGATTCCGGACAGATCAAGGGCGTCGGTTCGGGCCGCTGCCTGGACGTGCCCGGCGCCGGCACCACCGACGGCACCCAGCTCAACCTGTGGGACTGCGGCAGCGGCACCAACCAGCAGTGGACGTACACCACCGCCGGTGAGCTCAGGGTCTACGGCAACAAGTGCCTGGACGCCGCCGGCACCGGCAACGGCACCAAGGTCCAGATCTACAGCTGCTGGGGCGGCGACAACCAGAAGTGGCGCCTCAACTCCGACGGATCCATCGTCGGCGTCCAGTCCGGTCTCTGCCTCGACGCCGTCGGAGCCGGCACCGCCAACGGCACCCTGATCCAGCTCTACTCCTGCTCGAACGGCAGCAACCAGCGCTGGACCCGCACCTGAGCGGACCCCCGCCACGGACGAAAGCCGCCTGGTGGCGCCGACCCTCGCGATCGGCATGCTCGCCGCAGCGCAGCCGGCGCCCGCCGAGGCGCCGACGGCGGATGCGGCAGCAGGGCCTCCTGGTAGACCTCGGCGCCGTCCCTGGCCCGGCCGTGGACCGGATCGTGCGGATCCGGTTCCTCGGAGCGGGCCACTGCTCGGTGGGACGGATGCCGAGGTCGCCGTGCCGGGGCCGATGTCGCCACCGTCGCCGGTCAGCCGACCGCGGCCTCGGCGGGAGCCGTCAGGAAGGCCGGTACCCGGGTGCCGAGGCCCAGTGACGCGGCCCGGCGGCGGACGAGGTCGGCGAGGGCGAGGTCCAGGGTGCCCAGGCCGAACGGGGAGAACACGGTGACGCGGTCCTCGGCGCGTCGGAAGGGCTTTCCCGCGTTCAGTACGGCACCGATCGAGGTGGTGATGAAGTCCCGGTTGCCGCAGAGCTGTTCGGCCAGGTGCAGGGAGGTCGACTCGCGGCACACGTGGTCCGCGTCGTCGACCACGTTGACGGCGGTCAGGATGCTTCCCGGTGTCAGGTCGCGCAGGGACACGTGCAGGAGGAGGGTGCCGGGCCGGCAGGCGTCGGTGGTCAGGTGCGGGGCGGCGGCGGTGGTCGCCGAACAGACCAGCCGGTGGGCGGCGAGCGCCTCCTCCGCGCTGACGGCGACCTCGGTCCTCAGGTCCGGCCAGCGGGCCCGGCAACGGGCGGCGAAGGACTCCGCCCGGGTGCTGTCGAGGTCGAACACGGTGACCGCGGCGAGGCCGGGCAGCAGAGCCCGGAGGTAGGCGAGGATCTCGAAGCCGATCACGCCGCAGCCGATCAGGGAGACACCGGTCTCCGGGACGGACGAGCCCAGCGTCGCCGCCGCGAGGGCGGCGCTCGCCGCGGTGCGCCGCGCCGAGATCACCGAGCCCTCCAGCAGGGCCTCCGGCTGCCCGGTGGTCATGGAGTTGAGGATCACCGCGGCGGAGGCGCGTTCCAGGCCCCGCGCGGTGTTGCCGGGGAAGGAGGCGATCCACTTGATGCCCGCCACCGGCTCCTCCTCGCCGAGGTAGGCGGGCAGTCCGATGATCCGGTTGCGCGGGTCGTCCGGAAAACGGAGGAAGACCGAGTGCGGCAGGGCCGTACGGCCCCGCTCGTGCAGCAGGTACGCGCGGCGCACTGCTGCGACGACCTCGGCCTCGGCGTCGTCGAGGACCTGGTGGACCTCTCCCGCTCCAAGGATCAGCATGATGCCCCCTTCATGGCCAACTTCGTCTCCTTCCACAGGTGGGACACGTCGCCGAAGTGGCGGGCGACCCATGCGTCGTCGTAGATCGTGTCGAGGTAGCGCTCCCCGCGGTCGGGCAGGACGACCGCGCAGCGCGCGCCCGCCGGGATGCGGTCGGCCATCAGGCCGACCGCCGCCACCAGGGCCCCGGAGGAGCCGCCCGCGAGGATGCCCTCCCGGGCGGCGAGCCGCCGGCAGCCGACCACGCAGTCGAGGTCCGTCACATGGACGACCTCGTCGGCGAGACCGTCGCGGTAGAGCGCCGGCCGTACGGCCGCGCCGTGGCCCGGTATCAGCCGGGGTGCCGGAACGCCGCCGAAGATGGCGCTCCCTCTGGCGTCCACCGCGACCACGGTCACCGGAAGCTGCCGGTCGCGCACGTACTCCGCGCAGCCGCGCAGGGTGCCGCAGGAACCCGTCGCGCAGAACAGGTAGTCGATCCCGCCCGGCACCGCCTCCAGGATCTCGCGCATCGTCCGCCGGTGCGCCTGGGGGTTGAGCGGGTTGGCGTACTGGTTGGGCCAGTAGGCGCCGGGGATATGAGCGACCAAAGCGTTGATGCGGCGGATCCGGACGGGCAGGTACTCGCCCGTCGCCGGGTCGCACTCGCTCACCACTTCCACCTCCGCACCGAGGGCCCGCATGACGGCGATGTTCTGCCGGTTGGTGCGGGGGTCCACCACGCAGATGAACCGGAGCCCGTAGTAGGCGCAGATCTGGGCCAGTCCGATGCCCAGGTTGCCGGAGCTCGATTCGACGACCACCGAGCGGCCGGGCACCAGGGTGCCGCCCCGGATCAGCCCGCGCAGCATCTCCAGGGCCGAGCGGTCCTTCATGCTGCCGCCGGGGTTGAAGGCCTCCAGCTTGGCGTAGGTGGTGAAGTGCCGCCCCGGAGCGAGCTTGGCGAGTTCGACCAGCGGCGTGCCGCCGATCGTGCCGAGAACGCCGGCCGGCCCGTCGTCAGGTTCCGGCATGGTGGCCTCGCCCCGTCGGATCGGGGCGGGGCCCGAGCATCGTGCGGAACACGCTAGTTCCTCCTGTCAGCACTGGATCGAGGGGTGGTGCGGCGGCCGCCGCCCGGCCGGGTTCGGTGCGGGCGTGAGCCGGGGCCGGGCCGGGGCCCGGAGGGTCACCGCGCCGGCGCGTCGGGCGTGACGCGTACGGAGCGGGCGAGGGAGGCGGCGCCGGCGATCAGCAGCATCCAGCCCGCCAGGGCCAGCGCGGCGGTCCGCGCGCCGGCCGAGTCGAGCAGCAGACCGCCGAGCAGCGAGCCGATCGGCAGCGCCCCGTTGGACAGCGTGGTCATCGCCGCGAGCACCCGGCCGCGCAGCCGGTCCGGGGTGATGACCAGTTGGTAGCTGCCGAGTGCCACGTTCCACAGCGGTCCGACGAACCACATCGCGGCGTAGGCGGCGGCGAGCGTGAACGGGTCGCGGCTGAAGGCGATCACGGCCATCAGCACCGCCCACGCCCAGTTCGCGCCGATCACCAGGGCGCCCAGGGTGACCCGGCGGGCGAACCACGGCGCCGCCAGCGAGCCGAGGACACCCCCGCCCCCCGCGACACCGACCATCAGGCCTATCCCCGCCGAGGACGCGCCGACGTCGGTGGCCAGCACGATGGTGACCAGAAACAGCGCCCGGAACATCAGGTTGCTCCCCGCCACCAGCAGGGTGGTGGTGCGCAGGAAGGGCTGTCGCCACAGCCACCCCAGGCCCTCGCGGACCTGATCGCCCATGCTGCCGGCGCGGGCCGACCGCTCGGCCTCGAACTCCTTGCGGATGAACAGCAGTCCGGTCAGCGAGACCAGATAGCTCAGCGCGTCGGCCAGGAACGGGACGGCCCGGCCGAGGCCGAACAGCACACCGCCGAGCGGCGTCCCGAGCATCACGGCGGCCCGCCCCCGCGCCTCATTGCGCGACAGGGCCAGCGAGAGCTGGCTCTTGGGTACCACGTTCGGGACGGCCGCGTGCGCGGCGAGCCCGTGGAACACCGTCAGCGCGCCTTCGACGAAGCCCACGGCCAGCACCAGCGGCAGGCTCAGGACGTCGAGGGCGGCGGCGACCGCGATGGCCGCCGCGCCGAGCGCGCGCAGCGCGTCGCACCAGATCATCAGCCGCCGGCGCGGCCAGCGGTCCACCAGGGCGCCGGCCGGCAACGGGAGGAGCAGCGCGGGCAGCAGCGTCACGAATCCGGCCAGGCCGGCGGCGAACGGCGAGCCGGTGATGGCCAGGACCAGCAGCGGGTAGGCGATCGTGGTGGCCGTCGACCCGAGCAGGGAGACCGCCGAGCCGCCCCACAGCAGCAGGAAGTCGCGGTTGCGGTGCAGTGGCACCACCGGGCCGGCGGTGGCCGTGTCCGGTGGGTCCGGTGGCCGTGGTTCCGCCGGCACCCTGGTGTCGGGGCTTGTCATCTGTCGCACTCCAAGTCCGGCCCGGGCCGGACGCCAGGGCCTGTCCGGCGGATCGCGTCCGAGACGCGGGGTCCGGCACGCGCTCCTCCGTCTTGCAGCCGGACGCACCGGACCCTCTCACCCGGGCTGCAAGGCACCGCTGTCCTCCTTCGACCTGGTCCGCCGGGCAGGCGCTAGCCCCGCGCCGCCCCCTCCATCTGCCGGCGCAGGCTGAGCGGTCGCATGTCGGTCCAGACGGTGCCGATGTGGGCCAGGCACTCGCTCCGGCTGCCCTCGGTGCCCTCGGCATGCCAGCCGAGCGGCAGCTCGCGGTCGGCGAGCCAGACGGAGTACTGCTCCTCGTCGTTGCGGACGACGCGGTAGGTGCGCTCGTCGGTGTCTTCCTCGGCCACGGCGGGCCCTCCCTCGGATGAACTGCCGCGTCACGAACCTCACGTGACCGGTGGCGGCGCCGCAGAGCCTGCCGCAGCAGCCCCCTTCGACCCCAGAGAAGGAGGCGCAGTCACCGTGGCGCCGACCCTGCCGATGTGACTGCCGGTTGTTCTCTCGGAGCGGCGACGGCCTGCCAGCGACGCTGAGGTGCATGACTGCGAACTCCTCCATCCGGACCGCGCCGCCCGAGCGCGCCCAGGAGCGCGACGTGAGCTCCGCGCTGCCCCTGACGCTGTCCGCCGAGTCCCCCGGTACGCCCCTGTCCGCATACCTGTCGGCCGCCCGACCGCTCGTCCGCGGCCGGCTGCTCGAACACGGCGCGGTGCTGCTGCGCGGCTTCGACGTCGGCGGTGTGGACGGCTTCGAGGCCGCGGTCCGGGCGGTGTCCGGCACACCGCTGCCCTACGCGGAGCGGTCCTCGCCGCGGAGCACCATCAAGGGGCAGGTGTACACCTCGACCGACTATCCGCCGGACGAGGAGATCTTCCTCCACAACGAGAACTCCTACCAGGCGGACTGGCCGCTGAAGCTCTTCTTCCACTGCGTGCAGCCGCCGGACACCCTGGGCGCGACCCCGCTCGCCGACACCCGCCGGGTGTACCGGGCGATCGACCCGTCCGTCCGGGAGGAGTTCGCCGCCCGGGACTGGATGGTGGTGCGCAACTTCTCCGACGGCTTCGGCGTGCCGTGGCAGCAGGCTTTCAACACGGCCGACCGCGGCGAGGTCGAGGCGTACTGCGCCCGCAACGGCGTGGAGACCGAGTGGACGGCGAACGGCCTGCGGACCCGTGCGCGCCGCCGGGCGGTGCACCGGCACCCGGTGACCGGCGAGACGGTCTGGTTCAACCACCTCACCTTCTTCCACGTGACCACGCTGGCCGAGGAGGTGTGCGGCGCGCTGCGGGAGATGTACGACGACGCGCAGCTGCCGACCAACACCTACTACGGCGACGGGCGGCCGATCCCGGACGAGGTCGTCGCACACCTGCGGTCCTGCTACCGCGCCGAGCAACGCCGCTTCGACTGGCAGCGGGACGACGTGCTCCTCGTGGACAACATGCTGGCGGCGCACGCCCGCGAACCGTTCACCGGACCGCGCCGGATCGCCGTGGCGATGGCCGAGCCCTGCTCGGCGGCCGTGCGGTCCGCCACGTACCCGGAGGTGACCGATGTCCGCCGATGACAGCGGCCTGCCGCTCTCGTACGCCCAGGAACAGCTCTGGTTCCTCGACCAGCTCCGCTCCGGTGCCTCCACCGAGTACCTGATGTGCGAGGCGTTCCGCATCCGCGGCCCCCTCGACACGCAGGTGCTGGAGGCGGCGTTCACCGAGATCTCGGCACGCCACGAGGTGCTGCGCACCCGCTACGGCACCGGGCGAGGCGCCGGCGCGCAGTTCGTGGCCGAGCCCGGCCCGGTGCGGCTCGTCCGGGTGGACCTGACGGGCACGGCGCCGGCGGACCGCGAGGCGCGCGTGCGCGAGCTGCACGCGGCCGAGCTGCGCACGCCGATCGACCTGCGCACCGCGGCCCCCTGGCGGCTGACCCTGGTCCGGTTCGCCGAGGAGGACGCCGCCCTGCTGGTGACGGTCCACCACATCGCCTTCGACGGATGGTCCTGGGGCGTCCTCGCCCGGGAACTGCACGAGCTGTGCACCGCGTTCGCGGCCGGCCGGCCCTCGCCGCTCGACCCGGTACCGGTGCAGTACGCGGACTTCGCGCAGTGGCAGCGCGACACCTGGGCGGCCGCACCCGCGCGGGCCGAGCAGCGGCGCGGATACTGGCGGGAGCGGCTGGCGGGCCTGGAGCCGCTGGAGCTGCCCGCCGACCGCCGGCGTCCCACGCACTGGGACGCGGCCGGGGACAGCGTCGCGTTCACGGTGCCCAGGGAGCTGGCCGGGCGGCTGGCGGTGCTCGGCCGGGACGCCGGCGCGACCCCGTTCATGGTGCACCTGGCCGCGTTCCAGCTGCTGCTCGCGCGCTGGTCCGGCCGCACCGACGTGGCGGTCGGCGTGTCCGTCTCGGACCGTGACGAGGTCGAACTGGAGCCGCTGGTCGGCCTGTTCCTCAACACCGTGGTGCTGCGCTCCGACCTGTCCGGCCACGGCTCGTTCCTCGACCTGCTGGCGCGGGTCCGGGAGACCACCCTGGACGCCTACGAGCACCAGGACGTGCCGTTCGGCTGGGTGGTGGCCGACCTCGCGCCCGAGCGGGACCCTTCCCGCAACCCGGTGTTCCAGGTCGGCTTCGCGCTGCACAACGCCGAGCGCCGCCCGCTGCGGCTGCCCGGACTCGACGTCGCCAAGGTCGAACCGGCCACCGATCACTCCGCCTTCGACCTGTCGCTGCACCTGTCCGAACTCCAGGACGGCTCGATCGCGGCCCGGCTCATCTTCCCCACCGCGCTGTTCGACCGCGCGCGGATCGAGCGGATGGCGGCGAGCCTGCTACGGCTGCTCACCGGCATCGCCGAGCACCCGGACGCCCCCGCGGACGCGTTGGAGACCGTCCCCGCCGAGCAACTGGCGTCCTTCGAGCGCTGGAACCGCACCGAGACCGAGCGGCCGCGGCAGTCGCTCGCCGAACTGTTCTTCGCCCAGGCCCTGGCCACCCCGGACGCGGTGGCCGTGGTGTCCGGCGAGCGGGAGACCCGCTACGCCGACCTCGTCGAACAGGTACGGCTGCTGGCCGGGCTGCTGCGCTCGCGCGGCGTGGGCCCGGAGAGCGCGGTGGGCGTCGCGCTGCACCGCGGCACCGACCTGGTCGCCACCGTTCTCGCCGTGCTCACCGCGGGCGGCGTGTACGTGCCGCTGGCCCCGGAACACCCGGCGGAGCGGCTGGCCCACCTGATCGGCGATGCCGAAGTGACCCTGCTGGTCACCGAGGAGGCGCTGTCCGGACGGCTGCCGGACCACCCGAACACCCTCGTCCTCGACGCCGTCCGGCCCCCGGAGTCCGAGCAGGCTCCGCCCCTCGAACCGGAGGGCGCGGCCGGCACGCGGGCCGCGTACGTGATGTACACCTCCGGTTCGACCGGCCGGCCCAAAGGTGTCGTCGTGCCCGAAGCCGCGATCCGAAACCGCGTGCTCTGGTCGGTGGAGCGCTACGGCCTGGGCCCCGGCGACCGGGTGCTTCAGAAGACCACCATAGGTTTCGACGCCGCGCTGTGGGAGTTCCTCTCCCCGCTGGTGTGCGGGGCCGCGGTGGTGACGGGCCCCCAGGACGCCCACCGCGACCCGGCGGTGATGGTCCGTGCCGTGGCCGAGCACCGGGTCACCGTGCTCCAGGGCGTGCCCTCGATGCTGCGCCTGCTGCTGGAGGAGCCGGCCCTGGCCGACTGCGCCTCACTGCGCCTGCTGTGCTCGGCGGGCGAGCCGCTGCCCGCCGACCTGGCCGACCGGCTGCGCCGCACCCTCGACGCCGAGGTCGTCAACACCTACGGCCCCACCGAGTGCGCCGTGGACGCCACCGCCTGGCACTTCGACCCGGACGAGCCCGGCGACCTGGTGCCCATCGGCCTGCCGCTGCCCAATGTGCGCACCTACGTGGTGGACCCCGAAGGCCGTCAGGTGCCCGTCGGGGTGACCGGCGAGCTGCACGTCGGCGGCCTCGGACTCGCCCGCGGCTACGCGGGTCGGGGCGACCTCACCGCGGACCGGTTCGTCCCCGACCCGGACGCGGCCGTGCCCGGCGCGCGCCGGTACCGCACCGGCGATCTGGTGCGGCGCCGCGCGGACGGCCCGCTGGAGTACGTCGGGCGCGTCGACGACCAGGTCAAGATCGGCGGAGTGCGGATCGAGCCCGGCGAGATCGAGGTCCTGCTGTCGGCCCATCCGTCGGTGGCCGCCGCCGTGGTGGCCGTGCAGCGGTCCGACGCGGGCGACGCGCGGCTGACCGCGTACGCGGTGCCCGCCGCGGGGGAGCGGATCGATCCGGAGGCGCTGCGAGTCCACCTGGCCGCCACGCTGCCGGAGGCGATGCTGCCGTCCGCCGTCGTCGGACTCGACGAGCTTCCCCTCACGCCGAACGGAAAGGTCGATCGCCGCCGGCTGTCGGCCGTCGCCGAACCCGGCCGGCCCGCCGCCGAGGACCGGCAGGGCCCGCGCACCCCGGCCGAGGAGGCCGTCGCCACGCTGATGGCCGAGATCCTGGGCGTCGAACGGGTCGGCGCCCAGGACGACTTCTTCCTGCTGGGCGGCCACTCCCTGCTCGCGATCAGGCTCGTGCTGCGGCTGCGGCGCGCCTTCGGTACCGAACTGACCGTCGGCGAGCTGTTCCAGGCGAGGACGGTCGCCGCGCTGGCCGCCCGGCTCACCGAGGCCGGCGCCGGCACCGGTGAGCCGGCCCCGGACACCGATCCGGACGCCGTCCGGCCCGCGGGCCGGGACCGCCCGCTGCCGCTCTCGTTCGGCCAGCAGCGGATGTGGTTCCTCGACCAGCTGGAGCCCGGGACCCATGAGTACGTCGTCCCGCTGGCGCTGCGGCTGACCGGACCGCTCGACACCGCCGCGCTGCGCCACGCCCTGGACGCGCTGTCCGCACGGCACGAGATCCTGCGGACCAGGTACCGCTCCGAGGGCGGCGAGCCCGTCCAGGTCGTCGACCTCGCCGGGACGGTGGACTTCACCCTGACCGATCTGACGGGCGCGCCCGACGCCGGGCCACGGGCCCGGGCCCTGGTGGACGAGCTGGCCCGCCGGCCGTTCGACCTCGAACACGGACACCCGCTGCGGGCGACCCTGATCCGCACCGCTCCCGAGGACCACCTCCTCGTGCTGACCCTGCACCACATCGCCTTCGACGCCTGGTCGACCAACGTCTACCTGCGCGACCTCGACCTCTCCTACCGGGCCTTCACCGCGGGCGATCCGTCACCGCTCACCCCGCAGCCGGTGCGCTACGCCGACTTCGCGGTGTGGCAGCGCGAGCAGCAGCGGGCCGGCCGGCTGGACCCCCAGCTCGCCTACTGGCGCGACCGCCTGGAAGGACTCACGCCCGTCGAACTGCCCACCGACCGGGTCCGCTCGGCGGTCCGCGACGCCCGCGGCGACAACGTCGTCGTCGAGGTCGCGCCGGAAGTGGCCCGGGCCGTCACCGAACTGGCCGGCCGGCACGGCGCGACCCCGTTCATGGTGACGCTCGCCGCGTTCCAGGTGCTGCTGCGGCGCTGGACCGGCCGCGACGACCTCGCGGTGGGGACCCCGGTCGCCGGCCGGACCCGCCAGGAGACGGAGGACCTGGTCGGGTTCTTCACCAACAATCTGGTGATCCGCAGCGATCTCGGCGGCAACCCGGCCTTCGGCGACCTGCTGGAGCAGGTCCGCCGCACGGTGCTCGACGCCTTCGCCCACCAGGACGTGCCGTTCGAGCACCTGGTCGACGCGCTGCAACCGGAGCGGGACCTCTCCCGCAACCCGCTGTTCCAGATCATGTTCGAACACCAGCACCTGGCGGGCGTCCCCGACCGGCTCGGCGCGGCCGCCATGGAACCGGTCCGGGCCGGACTGGAGACCGCCAAGTTCGACCTCACCGTGACCGTCAAGGAGCGCGGCGGGCGCATGTACTGCTGGTTCGAGTACGCCACCGCGCTCTTCGACCGGGAGACCGTCGAACGGATGGCGGGCCACTACCTGACCCTGATCGCCAGTGTGACGGCCGCCCCCGGCGCGCGGATCGGCGACCTCGGCATGCTCACCGAGGACGAGCGGCAGCGCGCCCTCACCACCTGGGCCGACCCGGAGTCCGCACGGGCCGCGGTGCTCGACCCGGCCGACGAACACGGTCTTTGCGTACCGGAGCTGTTCGCCCGGCAGGTCCGGCGGGCCCCGGACGCCATCGCCGTGGTCTTCGGCGACCAGCAGGTCAGCTACGCCGAACTCGACGCGCTCTCCGACCGGTTCGCCGCCCGCCTGCGCTCCCTCGGGGTCACCGCCGAGACGGTCGTCGGCTCCTGCCTGGAGCGCGGCGTCGAGGCGGTGGTGGTCCTGCTCGCCGTACTGAAGGCCGGCGGCGTCTACGTGCCGTTCGACCCCGGGCACCCCGCCGAGCGGCTGGAGCTCATGCTCGCCGACGCCGGCCCGGAACTCGTCGTCACCACCCGCGCGTTCGCCGACCGCCTGACCGGAGCCCACCGGGTGGTCCTGGCCGACGCCGACGCCCGGGACGAACCCGTCCCGGCCCCGGCGGGCCCGGCGCCCCTCCCGGCCCGGCCGCGCAACCTCGCCTATGTCATCTACACCTCCGGCTCGACCGGCCGCCCCAAGGGCGTGATGATCGAGCACCGTGCGTACGCCCACCACTGCCGGGTGATCGCCGACGCGTACGGCATCGTCCCCGGCGAACGGGTGGCGCTGCTGTCCGCCCTCACCTTCGACGTGGCGATGGACCAGACCGCGGCCACCCTGGTGGCCGGCGCCACCGTCGTCGTCGCCGACCCGGTGTTCTGGACCCCGGACGAACTGCCCGCCCGGCTCGCCGAGCACGGCGTCACCGTCCTGGAGATCACCCCGTCCTACTACCGGGCCGTCCTGGAATCGCCCGACCTGCACCTGCTGGACTCGCTGAAGCTGATGAACGTCGGCAGCGACGTGGTCACCGCGCTGGACGCGCGGCGCTGGTCCGAAACCGGCCTGCCCGCCCGCTTCCTGTGCAACTACGGACCCACCGAGGCCACCGTCACCTGCCTGCTGCATCCCGTTCCCGAGGCGTCGGCGGAGGGCGACGCCGCCCGTGCCCTGCCGCTCGGCCGGCCCGTGCCCGGCACCCGGGCCTACATCCTGGACGCCGACCTGCGACCCGTCCCCGTCGGCGTCCCCGGCGAGCTGTACCTCGGCGGCGTCCGGCTGGCCCGCGGCTACCACCGGCGGCCGGACCTCACCGCGGAGCGGTTCGTGCCCGACCCCTTCGCCACCGAGCCCGGCGGGCGGCTCTACCGGACCGGCGACCTGACCCGCCACCGCCCCGACGGCACCATCGAGTTCCTCGGCCGGATCGACCACCAGGTCAAGGTCCGCGGCCTGCGCATCGAACTCGGCGAGATCGAGACGGCCCTCGCCCGGCACCCCGCTCTCCAGGAGGCGGTGGTCACCGCCCCGCAGACGGCTCCCGGTGAACGCCGGCTGGCCGCCTACCTGGTGGCGCGTCCCGGCAGCCCGATGCCCGACGTGGCCGAGCTGCGCGCGCACCTGGGCGCGCTGCTGCCCGAGTACATGATCCCCTCCGTGTGGGTGCCGCTCGACGCGTTCCCGCTGACGGCCAGCAAGAAGATCGACCGCAAGGCCCTGCCGGACGCCTCGGCCGCCCTGACCGGCGGCGCCCGCGAACACCTCGCCCCGCGCGACCCCGCCGAGGAGGCCGTCGCCGCGATCTGGTCCGAGGTCCTCGGCCAGGAGCGGATCGGCGCCCACGACGATTTCTTCGCCCTGGGCGGGCACTCACTGCTCGCCACCCGGGTGCTGGCCCGGCTCCGCGAGACGTTCGCCGTCGAGCTGCCCCTGCGCCTGCTGTTCGAGGCCACCACCGTGGCCCGGCTCTCCCAGGCGGTGTCCGAGGCCGTGGAGGCCGACGTCGCCGCGCTCTCCGACCAAGAAGTGGCGGGTCTGCTCGCCGAGGAAGGCCTGCGATGACCGACACCAGGGACCGCGCGCACCTGAGGCAGGAACTGCTCCGCCTGCGCCTCGCCGGACGGGCCGCCCCGGCCCCGGCGGACGGCATCGCACGCGCGCCGCGCGGCGGCCCGCTCCCGCTGTCCTTCGCCCAGCGCCGTCTGTGGATCCTCGACCGGCTCCAGCCCGGCGGCACCGAGTACCTGATGACCGTGGCGCTCAGGCTGCGCGGCCCTCTCGACCGGGCCGCGCTGCGTACCGCGCTGGACGGGATCCTCCACCGGCACGAGGTGCTGCGGACCCGCTATCCGGTGGCCGACGGCGAGCCCGTGCAGATCGTCGACGAGCCGGGGAGCGTCCCCCTCGTCGAGGAGGACCTCGGCGCACTCGACCGGGCGGCCGCGGACGCCCGGATCGCCGCCCTGGCCACCGGCGCGCGCCGGCCGGTCGACCTCGCCGAGGGCCCGGTGTTCTCCGCCGTGCTGGCCCGGACGGCAGCGCAGGAGCACGTCCTCCTGCTCACCGTCCACCACATCGCCTGTGACGGGCGGTCCGAGGACGTCCTCGTCCGCGAACTCGCGGAACGCTACGCCGACGCGGTCGCCGGGCGCCCCACCCGCTCGCCCGAGCCGCAGGTGCAGTACGCCGACTTCGCCCTCTGGCAGCGCGAACGGCTCTCCGGTGCGGCGCTGCGCCGCCCGCTGGACCACTGGCGCGAGCGGCTGGCCGGGCTGCCGCCCCTGGAACTGCCCACCGACCGTCCCCGTCCCGCCGTACGCGACTCGGCGGGCGGGCTGGCGCCGCTCGCCGTGCCGGCCGGCACCGCCCGGCGGCTGACGGCGCTCGCGCGGGAGCACGGCGCCACCCCCTTCATGGCGCTGCTGGCGGCGCACGCCGTGCTGCTGGGCCGCTGGAGCGGCCGGCGCGACGTCGCCGTCGGCTTCCCGGTGGCCGGGCGCGACCGCGCGCAGCTCGAGGACGTGGTCGGCCTCTTCCTCAACACGCTGGTGCTGCGGGTCGACCTGGCCGCAGCGCCGTCGTTCGCGGACCTGGTGCGGCAGGTCCGCGAACGCGCCCTCGACGCCTACGCCCACCAGGAGCTGCCCTTCGAGCGGCTGGTCGAGGAGCTGGCACCGGAGCGGGACCCGTCCCGGACGCCGCTGTTCTCCTCCATGCTGCTGTGGCAGGACGCGGCCGGTTCGCCGGCGCCGGCGAAGATGGGCCCGCTGACGGCCGAGCGGCTGCCGGTCGGCGAGAGCAGCGCCAAGTTCGACCTCACCGTGGGGCTCGCCGAGCAGCCGGACGGCTCGCTGTCCGGCGGCGTCAACTACGCCTCGGCGCTGTTCGACCCGGCGACGGCCGAACGGTTCGCCGCGCAGTTCGCCCGCCTGCTGGAGAGCGCGGTCGCCTCGCCCGGCACCCCGGTGGACGAACTGGAGATCCTGCCCGCGGCGGAGCGCGACCGCCAGCTCGTCGACTGGAACGCGACCGGCCGGCCCTACCCGGCCGGCACCCTCGTGCAGCTGTTCGAGGCCCAGGTCGCCCGCACCCCCGACGCCGAGGCGGTGCGCCACGAGGGCGTCGGCCTCGGCTACCGGGACCTGGACGAGCGGGCCGGCCTGCTCGCCCAGCACCTGCGTACCCTCGGCGTCGGACCCGAGTCCGTGGTCGGCGTCTGCCTGCACCGCGGCACCGACCTCGTGGTGGCGCTGCTGGCGGTGCTCAAGGCCGGCGGCGCCTACCTGCCGCTCGACCCGGACTACCCGGCCGACCGGCTCGCCCTCATGCTGGAGGACTCCGGCGCCCGCGCCGTGATCACCGACCCCGGACTCGCCCCCCAGGTGCGCGACCGCGCGCCGCACCTGGTCGACATCACCGCGGACATCCCCCGCGCCCGCGCCCACCCCCCGGCCGTCGCGGCGTCCCCCGAGCACCCGGCGTACCTGATCTACACGTCGGGCTCCACCGGCCGCCCCAAGGGCGTGCTGGTCGAACACCGGGCCATCGTCAACCGGCTGCACTGGATGCAGGAGGCCTACGGTCTCGGCGCCGACGACCGGGTGCTCCAGAAGACGCCCTACAGTTTCGACGTCTCGGTGTGGGAGTTCTTCTGGCCGCTGATCACCGGCGCCACCCTGGTGCTCGCCCGCCCCGGCGGCCACCGCGACCCGGCCTACCTGGCCGGGCTGATCGGCACCGAGGCGATCACCACCGTCCACTTCGTACCGTCGATGCTGCGGGCCTTCCTCGCCGGGCCGCTGCCGGCCCTGCCCTCGCTGCTGCGCGTGGTGTGCAGCGGCGAGGCGCTCCCCGCCGACCTGGTCACCGCCGTGCACGAGCGGATCGGCTGCGAGCTGCACAACCTGTACGGACCGACCGAGGCCGCCGTGGACGTCACCGCGACCCGGTGCGAGCCGGGCCTCCCCGTCACCATCGGCCGCCCGATCGCCAACACCCGCACCTACATCCTGGACGACGCCCTGCGGCCGGTGCCGATCGGCGTGCCGGGCGAACTCCTGCTCGGCGGCGTCCAGCTGGCCCGCGGCTACCTGAACCGTCCGGCGCTCACCGCCGACCGCTTCGTGCCCGACCCCTTCGCCACCGAGCCCGGCGGCCGGCTGTACCGCACCGGCGACCTGGCCCGGTACCGCGCGGACGGCGCCATCGAGTACCTGGGCCGGCTCGACCACCAGGTGAAGATCCGCGGCCAGCGGGTCGAACTCGGCGAGATCGAGGCGGTGCTGGCCGAGGTGCCCGGCGTCGCGGCCGCGGCCGTCGCCGTGCACGACGAACAACTCGTGGGATACCTGGTGCCGCTCTCGGCCGACGTCGAGGCGGCCCGCGAGCACCTGCGCGGGCGGCTGCCGGAACACATGCGGCCCGTGCACTGGACCCTGCTGGAGACCCTGCCCCTGACGCCCAGCGGCAAGACCGACCGCACGGCGCTGCCCGCACCCGACCGGACGCGCTCCGGCCTCGTCGGCGCGTTCACCGCCCCGAGCACGGCGATCGAGCGGACCCTCGCGGACGCGTTCGCCACGGCCCTGGGCGTCGACGAGGTCGGGGTGCACGACGGCTTCTTCCAGCTCGGCGGGGACTCCATGCGCGCCATCCGGGCCGTCGGAGCCCTGCGCGACCACGGGCTCGACCTCACCGTGCAGGACGTCTTCGCCCGGCAGACCGTCGCCGAACTGGCCCCGGTGGCGGCCGCCCGGCCGGCCGCCGAGCCCCAGGAGACCACCCTGACCGGCCGGTTCGAGCTGCTCGCCCCGGGCGACCGGGACCGGCTCCCGGAGGGACTGGCCGACGCCTACCCCATGGGCCAGGTTCAGGTGGGCATGGTCTACGAGATGCTCGCCGACCCCGAGCGCAACACCTACCTCAACGTCAGCACCTTCCAGATCCTGGACGAGGGCCCGTTCTCCGCCGAGGCGTTCACCGGCGCGGTCCGCCTGCTGATCGAACGGCACGAGATCCTCCGCACCTCGTTCGACCTCACCGGGTACTCCGAACCGCTCCAGCTCGTGCACCCCGCCGACGGCATCGAGGTGACGACCGGCGTCACCGACCTGCGTGGTCTGCCGGCCGCGGAACAGCGGGCGCGGGTGCGGGACTTCCGCGCCCGGGCCCAGCGCACCCCGTTCGACATCGGCCGCGCCCCGCTGCTGCGGTACCACGCCCACCTGATCGGCGACCGGGAGTGGCTGCTGACCCACGTCGAGTGCCACGCCGTCCTGGACGGCTGGAGCCACCACTCGGTCATCGGCGAGCTGCGCACCCTCTACCGCGAACTGTCCCGGGGCGCCGCCACCCCGCCCGCGGCCCCGCCACGCGTCCGCTACGCCGACTTCGTCGAGCTGGAGAAGCGAGCCCTGGCCTCGTCGGCGGACCGGGAGTTCTGGCGGGAGCGGATCACCGGCCACGACCGGCTCCGGCTGCCCGCCGACGGCGCCCTCGCCGAGGCGGACTCGCCGGCCCCGGAGGTGCGGCTGCCCTGGGCGCACCTGGAGCCCCGGCTGCGCCGGCTCGCCGCCGACACCCGGACGTCGCTCAAGAGCGTCCTGTACACCGCCCACCTGAAGGTGCTCGGCCTGATCAGCGGCCAGCACCGGTTCTTCGCCGGCGCCGTCACCAACGGCCGGCCCGAACTGCCGGGCGGCGACCGGGTGCGCGGTATGTACCTCAACACGGTCCCGTTCGCCGTCGACCTGCGGGCGCGGAGCTGGCGCGAGCTGGTGCGGTCGGTGTTCGCCGAGGAACTGGCGCTGTGGCCGCACCGGCGCTATCCGTTGCCCGCGATGCAGCGCGCATGGGGCGGCGGCGAACCGCTCGTCGAGGTGGTCTTCGCGTACCTGGACTTCCACGTGCTCGACGGGCAGCGCGCGGACATCGGCACGGTCGACGACCACAGCCCGAACGAGTTCACCCTCGACGTATGGACCTTCCCCGGTGAGCTGCGGATGACCTGCCGGCCCGGCTGGGCCGGCCAAGAGCGGCTGGCGGCCATCGGCGACGCCTTCCTCGGCGTCCTCACCGCGATGGCCGACGACGCCGACGCGGACCCGCGCGGCTTCCGGGCTCCCGGCCTGGAGCAGACCGACGGGACGCCGGCCGGCAGCCGGCCACTGCCCGAGGTCTGCGTGCCCGAACTGATCGCCGCCCGCGGTCGCCCCGACGCGACCGCGCTGGAGGACGGCCGGCGCGCGCTCACCTACCGGGAACTCGACGCCTGTTCCAACCGGCTGGCCCACCTGCTGCGCGGGCTCGGCATCGGCCCGGAGCAGCCGGTCGCGCTCTGTCTGGACCGCGGCATCGAGGCTGTGGTCGCCATGCTCGCCGTCCTCAAGGCCGGCGGGTACTACGTACCGCTCGACCCCGGTTACCCGGACGCCCGCATCGGCTACGTTCTGGACGACGTCCGTGCCGGGGTGGTCCTGTGCCGCCCGCAGGACACCGGCCGCCTGGCCGGGTTCGCCGGCCTCCGCAGCGTCCCCCTGGACGCCGGGTGGGCCGTCCTCGACGGGCTGCCCGAAACCCCCGTCGACGCGGGCACGGTCCCCGACAACCTGGCGTACGTCACCTACACCTCGGGCTCCACCGGCCGGCCCAAAGGCGTGCAGGTCACGCACCGGGGCATCGTCCGGCTGGTGCACGACCCGAACTACGCCGACCTCGACCCGGACCAGGTGCTGCTCCTGCACGCGCCGCTCGCCTTCGACGCGTCCACGCTGGAGGTGTGGGGAGCGCTGGCCAACGGCGCCCGGCTCGCCGTCTGCCCGCCCGGGGCGACCACGGCCGACGAACTGGCCGAGGTGGTCCGCCGGCACGGCGTGACGCTGCTGTGGCTCACCGCCGGCCTGTTCCAGCACATGGTGGAGACCCGCCCGGAGCTGCTGGCCGAGGTACGTCAGGTGCTCGCCGGCGGCGACGCGCTCTCGCCCTCGCACGTACGCACCGCCCTGGCCCACAAGGTGGCGCTGACCAACGGCTACGGCCCCACGGAGTGCACCACCTTCAGCACCGCGCTGCGCGGAGTGACCGAGGCCGACGCCGACCGGGGTGTGCCGATCGGCACACCGATCACCGACACCCGGGTGCTGGTGGTCGACGAGGACCTCGACCCGGTGCCGGTCGGGGTGCCCGGCGAACTCCTGGTCGGCGGCCCCGGACTCGCCCGCGGCTACCTGGGCCGCCCCGATCTGACCGCGGACCGCTTCGTGCCGGACCCCTCCGGGAGCGTCCCCGGGGCGCGCCTGTACCGCACCGGCGACATCGCCCGTCGCGACGCCGACGGCACGCTGTCCTTCATCGGACGGCGCGACGGCCAGGTGAAGATCCGCGGTCACCGGGTCGAGCTCGCCGAGGTGGAGGCCGCGCTCGGCGGCCTCCCGTCCGTCCGGGCGGCGGCGGCCGCGGTGCATCCGGGACCGGACGGCCACAAGCGGCTGGCCGGCTACGTCGTCCTCGAACCCGGGCACGGTCCGCTGGACGTCGCCGCGCTGCGCGAGCAGTTGCGGCGCCAGGTGCCCGACCACCTGGTGCCCGGCGCCTGGGTGGAGCTGGCCGCCCTCCCGCTCACCGCCAACGGGAAGATCGACCGCGCCGCGCTGCCCGAGCCCGCCGGGCCCGCCCCGACAGCGGCCCATACCGCCCCGCGCACACCCACCGAGCGGGCCGTGGCCGAGGTCTGGGGCGAGGTGCTCGGTGTGCAGCGGGTCGGTGCCGACGACGACTTCCACGTCCTCGGCGGGCACTCGCTGGCGATCCTGCGGATCATCGCCCTGCTGCGCGAACGGCACGGCATCGAGCTGACCGTCCGGTCGTTCCTGGAGCGCCCCACCGTGGCGGGTCTCGCCGCGGCCGCCGAGGACGGCACGCCGGCGGCCCGGTCACTGGTGTGGCTGCGGCGCGAGGGCACCCGGCCGCCGCTGTTCTGCGTGCACCCAGGGGGCGGCAGCGCCCACTGGTACCGCCCCCTCGTCCCGTACCTCGACCCCGACCAGCCGGTCGCGGCCTTCGGCTGGCCCGGCCTACAGGCCGAGCGCGGCCCCGTCCCCTCGACGGAACAGATGGCGGACCGCTACCTGGCCGAGTTGCGGGCCGAGGCACCGCACGGGCCGTACCGGTTGTTCGGCTGGTGCGGCGGCAGCGGCATCGCGAGTGAGCTGGCGCACCGGCTCACGGCCGAGGGCGAGGAGGTCACCTTCATCCTGCTCGACCCCGGCCTGGACAACCACGAGCGGACCGAGCTGTGGCGGGAGTACTGGCTGATCGAGAGCTGTGTGGCGAAGCTGACCGAGCTGGCCGCCGCGCCGTCCGGGCAGGACACCTCGGCGCTGCGGGCGGAGGCCCTGGCACTGCTCGAACACCTGGTGGACGACGTCGATCCGGAGGTCGGGATCACGCTGCCGGAACACGGCGCCGGCGAGGTCTGGCTGCCCTCCGCGAAGATGTGGCGCGAGGTCATGGAGATGTGCCTGACCTACCGGCACCGCCCGTACCCGGGCCGGCTGCACCTGATCGCCAGCGACGAACTGGCCGACGGCGAGCACGAGGTGGCCTCCGGGCAGACGTTCCCCGACTACCTCGCCCGGTGGCGCGAGCTCACCGGGGACGTGACACTGCACCGGATCCCCGGTGACCACTTCGGCGTGCTGAGGCCGCCGCACCTCGGCCGGCTCGCCGAGACCGTCACCGCCGTCCTCGGCGGCGGGGGCACGGAGAACGCCGGCTGACGCGGCCGGGCGGGACGGCCGGGAGGGCGGGGGCGCGCTGGGCGCCCCCGCCCTCCGGTGCGTCACGGACCGGATCGCGGTCGGCGCCGGAGGGCAGGATCACGCCGCGCACCGGACCGGCCGTGACGACCGGCCTGCGTCCGTGCGAACGACCCCGTTCCGCTGCCGCTCAGGCCGGGCCGGGCCGGGCCGGGCGGCAGACTCCCGACCGGGTTGTCGGCATCCAGGCGGGCGCACCGGCCACCGCGTCGCCCGGCCCGGCACACGTGACCTCGGCCGTCCCCCGGCCCGGCTCGGCCGTCCCCCCACCCGGCCCGGACGTCCCCCTCACCGACTGCCGGGCTCCACACGCGCGACCGGGCCGGGCTCCTGGAGCGGAGCCCGGCCCGGTTCGGCGGTGCGGGGTGGATCCGCGCCTCGGCAGCGCGGTTCCGGTCGGACGGTTCAGCCGGTGACGGCGACGAGGCGTAGTTCGGAGGTGTAGTGGCGGCCCTGGTCGTCGGTGAGCCAGGTCTGTTCGGGGGTGGGGAGCATCTCGGTGACGGTGAGTCGGGCGTCGGGGTCCTTGCGGGCGAGGCGGCGGGCGGCTTTGGCGAGGATGTTGACGTAGACGGGGCTGTCGAAGTCGACGAAGAAGGGCCGTGGTTCGGTGGGGGAGACGACGAAGACGAAGCGGGGCAGTTCGTGGGTGTCCCGCCACTGCCGGGCTCGGACGAACCGTCTGGCCTCGCTCTTGTCGTCGGCGAAGGCCAGCGCGGAGCCGGCGAACCGCCAGCTCTCCCGCGCCACGGTCATCCGGTCGATGGTGACCCGGGGCGAGCGGTCGGCTTCCGGCAGGAGCCGGAACCGGTCCGTCACCAGCGTGGTCAGCACATGGGCGAAGACCTCCACGGCCGGGAACACCGCGCCGTCGGGCAGCACCACACAGAGCCGGCCGTCGTGCTGCTCCACCACGGCGTCCGCGCTCGGCACGGTGCGCTCGCGGTGCGGGTCCGCCGTGTTGTCGAGGAGGGCGACCTGGTAGTCCCGCGGCCGTACCAGCGCGTGCCGGATCCGGGCGGAGAGCCGGGACTTGTGCTCCTTGGGCAGCAGCGGCATGAGCCGTGGCGCCGGATGGTCCCGGTCGGTCCGGTCGAACAGCTCGCGGGTGTCGGGGTGCTGGTTGACGAACAGTTCGTTGCCGAGCGTGTTGGAGGCCAGGTGGAGTTCGCCGAGCGTGAGGTGGAACTCGCCGCGCCCGACGGCGGCGGCGTCCTCCGCGCCGATCATCACGTCCGGGCTGATGTACCGCGCCGCGGCCCAGCCCGGTGCGGTGACCGGCCCGAAGGCCTCCGCCACCCGGCCGGCGATGTCCGTCCCGACGACCGTGACCCGGCGCACCCCCTCCGAGGCCGGGAGGATGCCTTGCCAGCGGCGCTCGAACTCCGCCTGCAAGCCGGCGGCGTCGGCGACCGCGGGCCCGTGCAGGACCGGCATACAGGCGAACCAGAAGGCGGCGAGGTCCACCGGCCGTCCGGGTCCGGCGTCGGCGCGCAGCCGCTCGTAGACCTCGGTGACGCGCTCCGTCACACGGGCGGCCAGGGCGGAGCAGAGCCAATCGGCCGAGGACATCAGCAGGTCGAGCGGGGCCAGCGCGGCCAGCACATGGCTGCCGAGCGTCACCCGGGCGGAGCGGCGGCTGTCGGAGTAGACCACGGACCGGCCGGGCGCCGTGGTGGTGCTCTTCTCGCGTTTGGCGGCCGCGTCGGTCACTCGTTGGAACGTCTGCTCCACGTGGGTGAGAGCCGCGACCAGTCGCTCGGGGTCCTCGGCCGCGGCCCGGACGCCCTCGACCGCGCGTTCCAGTTCGTCCATCCGGGCGACGGCGGCGCCGCGCAGCGCCGGCTCGCCGATCCGCTCCAGGCAGGCGCGCAGCCGGCGGTCGGGGCGGATGTCGGCGGGAACGTCCAGCCGCCAGGTGATCCAGCGAAGCCGGACCAGTTCGTCGAGCAGGGCGGGCACGTCCGTGTCCGGGCCGATCTCCTCCTGGAGGGCCCGGACGGAGCGGGTGCCGTCGCACAGGCGCAGCAGCCGGAGCGTCCGGGGCGGCACCGGGTGCGGCGGCCTGGCGGGGGTCCGTACGGCGTTCTCCTCCAGCCGTACGAACGGCACCCGGCGGGGCGCCGTCCAGGGGCGCACCGCCGGGTCGGCCTCGATCTCCCGGGCCACCGCGTCGACCGACCAGCTGGAGAAGAAGACCTCCGAGGACGCGGTCAGTCCGGTGCCCGGCTCGACGGCCACGCCGGTCCGGGCGGTGTCGAAGACGCCCCAGCCGACCGGTCCGAAGAAGCCGATGGTGTCGTTCTTGACGCAGAACCGCTGCCAGTAGTGCGCGACCAGCTCCTCGCGCTGGCGCTGCTTGAAGGTGCGGCCCGCAGTCGCCGGTGACCAGTTGAGGAACGGCCGGATCGCCGAGTCGAGCACCCCGCGGTTCTGCCAGGCGACCGCCGCCCGGAACAACCCGGAGGCGGCGATCTCCTGCGCGCTCGCGGCCGCCCGTACGGCGGCCTGCGCGAACTCTGCCTCGAAGGCCTTCCAGGCCGCGCCGGACAGTGCGTCCCGAGGCCCGAACTTGTCCGCTGCCGCGGCCAGGCCCTCCGGCGCGAGCCGGAGCACCCCGTTCGCAGGGAACCCCGCGCCGCGCACCGCGACCTGGTCCCACAGCCGCCAGCGGCCGCTCAGAGAGACGGATCCCTCGTGCATCTCGGCGCCCCCTAGGCCGATGCGGAAGCGAGCGACAGGTCGTCGACGACGACCTGCGCGAGCTCGGCCGGCGACGGATAGGTGAAGACCAGGGCGACCGCGATCTCGGCGTCGAGCAGTTCCTGGAGACGGTGGACGATCTGGAAGGCGGCGAGCGAGTCGCCGCCCGCCTCGAAGAAGTCGCTCGTGGCGTCGAGGGTGTCGTCGCCGAGCGTCTCGCGGTAGTAGCCGGTGATCAGCCCGGTGAGTTCGGCGGTGTCGATGGGGTTCATGGCCCGTCCTTCTTCGGAGTGGTGTGGATGTGGACAAGCGGGGCGGTGCGGAGCGGCCGGTCGGCGGCCTGTGCCGGTGTGCGCGGCTCCGGCGGCGGCCAGGGCGGCGGCGCTGTTGCCGCCGGAGACGACGACGGCGCTGCGGCCGGGGAGGTTGAGCCGGAGGGCACCGGCCAGGGCGGCCGCGCCACTCGGCTCGGCCGGAATGCCGGCGCGGTGCAGCAGGGTCATCGCGCGGAGCACGGCCGGGTCGCCGACTCCGATCAGTTCGTCGACCCGGTGCCGGACGATCGGCAGGATCACCTCGCCGGGCCGCTGGCCGCGCAACCCGTCCGCCACCGAGTCGCTGGGCGGCACTTCGACCGGGCGGCCGGCGGAGAGGGAGCGGGCGTAGCGCCGGGCCCCGTCGGGCTCCACGCCGATGATCCGGACCGCGCTGCCCAGATGGGCGGCGGCGAGGCAGACGCCGGCCAGCAGGCCGCCGCCGCCCACCGGTACGAAGATCGCGTCGAGGTCGGGGGCGTCCCGCAGCATCTCCAGACCGACGGTGCCCTGTCCGGCCACCACGAGGTCGTGGTCCGAGGAGGGCACCAGCGCGGCTCCGGTGCGGGCGGCGAGCTCCTTCGCGTACCGGTCGCGGGCGGCCACCCCGCCGGGTACCCGGACGACCCGGCCGCCGAGCGCCCGGACGGCCGCTTCCTTGGTCTCGGCCGCGCCGGCCGCCATCACCACGGTGACGCGGACGCCGAGGCCGCGGCCCAGGGTGGCCACCGCGATGCCGTGGTTGCCGGAGGAGCCGGCGACCACGGCGTCGGCGCCGAGCGCGAGCAGCGCGTTGGCCGCGCCGCGGAGCTTGAAGGACCCGCTGTGCTGGAGGTGTTCGGCCTTGACCAGCAGTCCGGGCAGCAGGTCGCGGCGCAGCAGCGGGGTGTGCCTCACGTGGGAGGCGATCCGCTCGGCGGCGGCCTGCACGGCGGCCGGTGCGATCCGGGTGTCCGCGGCCGTCACGACACCGGCTCCGGAACGCTGTCGCGCAGCGCCCGCCGGTCGGCCTTGCCGCTGTGCGTGACGGGCAGGCGCTCCAGACGGGCGAACCGTCTGGGCATCAGGTGCGGCGGCAGGGTATCGGCCAGATGCGCGCGCAGCTGGGCGTCGGTGGTGCTTTTGAGCGGACCGGTGACGTGGGCCCGGAGCCAGGTCCGGCCCCGGTCGTCGGTCTCGGCGGTCACCACGGCGCCGGTGACCTCGGGGTGGGTGAGCAGGGCGGCCTCGACCTCGGCAGGGTCCACGCGGTGACCGCGGATCTTGACCTGGCGATCGGCCCGGCCGAGGTACTCCAGGGCCCCGTCGGGGGTGCGTCGGGCGAGGTCGCCGGTCCGGTACAGCCGTGCGCCGGGCGGCCCGTACGGGTCGGGCGGGAAACGGTCGGCCGTCAGGCCGGGCAGACCGCCGTAGCCACGGGCGACGCCCGCGCCGCCGATGTGCACCTCGCCGGTCCGCCCGTCGGGGACTTCACGCCCCCGTGGGTCCAGCAGGCGTACGACGGTGCCGTCGATGGCGGTGCCGACGATGTCGGCGCAGGAGTCGGGGGCGGTCGGCACGTCGTACCGGGTGGAGGTCATGGTGCACTCGCTGGGCCCGTACTGGTTGACCAGCCGGCCGCCGACCAGCGCACGGCCGCCGGCGGCGAGGAAGGGACGCAGCGACTCGCCGCTCGAGCACACCAGGCGCAGGGAGCGCAGCCGATCCGCCGCGCGGGGCGACTGGGCGAGGAAGCCCAGGAAGGAGGGAGTGGTGCTGAGGAGAGTGTCGACGCCGTACTCGGCGACGATGTCGGCGAAGGACTCGGCGCGCAGCAGGCGCGCGCGTTCCACCAGGACGACGCACCCGCCCGCGACGAGCGGTGCGAAGGTGTCCCGGATGGACGCGTCGTAGCCGGGCGGGGCCAGCTGGAGGCTGACGGTGCCGGGCCCGAGGGCGTTGTCGCGGACGACGGCGCGGAGGTACCTGTCCAGGCCGCCGTGCTCGATCAGGACGGGATGGGGGGTGCCGGTCGAGCCGGAGGTGTGGCTGACGTAGGCGAGCGAGCGCGGAAGGGGGGCGCGGAAGGCGGCCGACGGCGGGCCGGCGGCCGGGAGCCGGTCGAGCAGGACGGTGGGTGCGTCGACCAGCGGTCCGAGGCGGTCGGCGAGGGCGGCGCAGGTGAGCAGGTGGGCCGCGCCGCCGCCGGCGGCGAGCGCGGCGAGCCGCCGGTCGGGCAGGCCGGTGTCCAGGGTGAGGAACGCCCCGCCGGCCCGGACGACCGCGGCGGTCGCGACCACGGCGTCGGCGCCCGGAGGCAGGGCCACCGCGCAGACCCGCTCCGGGCCCACGCCCCGGGAGGCCAGGTGGGCGGCGATCCGGTCGATCCGGGCGGCCAGTTCGCCGTACCCGGTCGGGCCGTCGGCGGTCAGCAGGGCCGGGGAGCGCGGTGCGCGGACGGCGTGCGCCCGGATGGCCTCGACGAACGTCGACCCTGCGGGGGCGGTCATGCCCGCTCCCCGGGGGCGGTGCTCCGGTCGACGGCGACGAGGCGTAGTTCGGAGGTGTAGTGGCGGCCCTGGTCGTCGGTGAGCCAGGTCTGTTCGGGGGTGGGGAGCATCTCGGTGACGGTGAGTCGGGCGTCGGGGTCCTTGCGGGCGAGGCGGCGGGCGGCTTTGGCGAGGATGTTGACGTAGACGGGGCTGTCGAAGTCGACGAAGAAGGGCCGTGGTTCGGTGGGGGAGACGACGAAGACGAAGCGGGGCAGTTCGTGGGTGTCCCGCCACTGCCGGGCTCGGACGAACCGTCTGGCCTCGCTCTTGTCGTCGGCGAAGGCCAGCGCGGAGCCGGCGAACCGCCAGCTCTCCCGCGCGACGACGGTGGAGTCGATGGTGATCCGGGGCGAGTGGTCGCCGTCCCGGCGCAGGGTGAAGCGGTCCATCACACGGTTGCTGAGCGCGTGGCAGAACACGTCGAGCAGGTCGAAGACCGAGCCGTCGGGCAGCACGGCCGCGAGCCCGCCGTCGCGCTCCTCCACCCGCACCTCGCCGGAGCGGACGGTGCGCGGGCGGTGCGGGTCGGCGCTGTGGTCGGCGAGTGCGACGTAGTGGTCCTCCGGGCGGTCCAGGGACTGCCGGCTGCGGGCGGACCACTTGAGCGGAAGCTCCTTGGGCAGCATGGGCAGCAGCCGTGGGCCGGGGAAGTCGCGGGTGGTCTCGTCGATCAGCTGCTCCCGATCGGGGTGCTGGTGGACGAAGAGCGACTGGGCGAGGGTGTTCATGGCGACGTGCAGCTCGCCGATGACGAGTTGGAACTCGCCGCGTTCGACGGCGGCCGCGTCTTCGGCGACGATCATCAGGTCGGGGCTGATGTAGCGGCTGAGCGACCAGCCGCGCCCGCCGTCGGGGAACGCCTCGTGCACCCGGTCGGCGATGGCGGCACTGGAGAGCGAGACCCGCCGGGCGCCGGCCGGGGCGTCGATGATCCGCGCCCAGCGCTCGCGCAGCTCGGCCTGGATGCGCTCGATGTCGGTGAGGGATTCGGGGTGCGGGGCGGGCAGGCAGGCGAACCAGAGCGAGCCGAGGTCGACCTGCTCGTGCAGCTTCCGCAGCTCCTGGTAGGCCTCGTGGACGCGGGCGACGATGGCCTCCGCGTACCGGTTGGTCATCCAGCGCGCGGCGGTCAGGCACAGCTCCAGCGGAGCGAGCCTGGCCAGCACGGCGGTGCCCACGGTCGCCGTGGCGGACCGGCGGCAGTCGGCGTACACCAGGGCGCGGTTGGGCGCGGTGCGGGCCCCCTTCTCGCGGACCGCCGACACCTCGGTGATCTCGGCGAAGCCCGCCTCCAGGGCGGCGAGCGCGGCGGTCAGCTCCTCGGGGTCGGCACCCGCCCGCTGGACCCGGTCGCGGCCGGTCTCCAGCACCGCCAGCTTGGCCAGGGCGGGTTCCCGTACCGCCGGGTCGCCGATGCGCTCCAGCATGGCGCGCAGTTCCCGCTCGGGGTAGGTACCGGCGGGCACGTCCAGCTTCCAGCCGATCAGGCGGCGCGAGACCAGCCACTCCAGGGCCTCGGTCACCTCCCCGGCCGGCAGGTCGCGGCCCAGCTCCCGGGCTGCCAGGGCGGTGATCTCGGCGGGCGTCCGGCGCCCGTCGCACAGGCGCAGGACGGTGAGCGCGGGTTCCGGAGCCGGCTGCGGCGGGCGGCCGGGCAGGCGCACCGCGCCGTCGACCACCCGGACGAACGGAACCTGGCGCGGCGGCGTCCACGCGCGCACCCGCGGGTCGCGGTCGATGGCCTTCGCGAGGGCGTCCATCGACCAACTGGAGAAGTAGACCCGGGACTCGGCGACCAGACCCGTGCCGGGGTGCACCTCGATGTCGTGCCGGGAGGGGTCGAAGGTGCCCCAGCCGACCGGTCCGAAGAAGCCGATGGTGTCGTTCTTGACGCAGAACCGCTGCCAGTAGTGGGCGACCAGTTCCTCGCGTTGGCGGGGCATGCTGGTGCGGCCCTCGGCGGACGGTGTCCAGTCGAGGAACGGCTTGATGCCGGTGCGCAGCACCGTGCGGTTCTGCCAGGCGACCGCGGCGCGGAACGGTGCCGAGGCGGCGATCTCCTGGAGGTCGCGTGCGGTGCGCACCGCGGCCGCCGAGAAGGCCTCCTCGAACGCCTGCCAGTCCGCCCCCGCCGGCACCTCCCCGGGGGCGAACTTGTCCGCGGCCGAGGCCAGGCCCTCCGGGGCCAGCCGTAGTACTCCCGCGGCGGGGAAACCGGGCCCGCGCAGTGCGAAGTGCGTCCACAGGCGCCACCCGCCGCCGGGCATGCGTATGGTGTCGGACATTGCTGTGCTACCTCCCTGGGAAGAGTGCGCCGGGCCGGCGGTCGGCCGGTCGTCAGGCCGGCTCTGCCGGGATGCCGCCGAGGCACCACTCCAGAACGGCGCGGGCGCTGTGGTACTTGTTCTCGGCCTGCTGGAACGCGATGCTCGCGGGGCCGTCCAGCACCTCGCCGGTCACCTCGTCGCCGCGGTGCGCGGGCAGGTCGTGCATGAAGACGGCGCCGGGGCAGGCCGCCAGCACGGCGGCGTCCACCCGGAAGGGGGCGAACACGCGCCGCCAGTCGGGGTCGGGCTTGGTCGTGCCGGTGGTCTGCCAGCGGGTGGTGTAGACGATGTCGACCTCGGGCAGGTCGGCCATGTTGTGCCGTTCCTCGACCAGCGCGCCGGACTCCTTGGCGTGCACGGCGGCCCGGTCGAGGAAGGCCGCGTCCAGTCCGTAGCCGGGCGGGGTCCGCAGGTGCAGCTCGGTGCCGCGGAACCGGCTGAGGGCCAGGGCGAGCGCCGAGGCGGTGTTGTTGCCCTCGCCGGCGTACAGCACCCGCAGTCCCTCGATCCGCCCGAAGCGGCCGAGCATCGTGGTGAGGTCGGTGAGGGCCTGGGTGGGGTGCTCGGCGGCGCTCATCGCGTTGATCACGGCCATCCGCTGCTGGGCGGCGTAGGCGCGCAGCTCCTCGGTGCTGCCCGCGGTGCGCGCCACCAGCACGTCGAGCATCCGGGAGAGGACGTCGCCGGTGTCCTCGGAGCTCTCCCCGGTGTTCTCCTGGAGGTCGCCGGGACCATAGGTGATCAGCCGCGCGCCGAGCCGGAGCGCGCCGGCCGAGAACGCGGTCCGGGTACGGGTGGACGTCTTGCGGAACAGCACGCCGACGACGGCGTCGGCGAGCGGCCGGGCACCCTCGCACTCGCCGGCGGCGTACTGGGCGCCGCGGTGCACGAGCCGGCGCAGCTCCCGGTCGGTCAGGTCGTCGACGGAGATCAGGTGGTGGCGGTCGGGACGGGGCATCGCGGGGTTCCTCCTCGGGTGGCCGGCCGTCAGTTCGCTTGCAGGGCGTCGAGCAGGATGCCGAGCCCGTCGTCGAGCAGACCGGGCTCGATCGTCAGCGGGGGCATCACCTTGAGGACCTCGTCGTAGCGGCCGCAGCGCTCGACGATCAGGCCGCGCTCGAAGGCGTGTCGCTGGACGCGCTCGGCCCGCTCCGCACCGCCGGCCCCGGCGGTGTCGACGCCCAGCACCATGCCCCGGCCGCGCACCACGAGGCCGGGGTCCAGCGCGGCCGCGTCGGCCCGGAACCGGGCCAGCCGCTCCGCACCCTGCTGAAGGCCGCTCAGGAAGTCGTCTTGCTGCCACAGTTCACAGGCTGCGGTGGCCGCGACGAAGGCGAGCTGGTTGCCGCGGAACGTGCCGGTGTGCTCACCGGGCTGCCACAGGTCCAGCTCGCGGCGGAACAGCGTGAGCGAGAGCGGCAGCCCGTAGCCGCTGAGGGACTTGGAGACGGTGACGATGTCCGGCACGATCCCGGACTCCTCGAAGCCGAAGAACGCGCCGGTGCGGCCGCAGCCGGTCTGGATCTCGTCCAGGATCAGCAGCACCCCGTGCCGTTCGGTGACCTCGCGCAGCCGGCGCAGCCACTCCCGGCTCGCCGGGTAGACGCCGCCCTCCATCTGTACCGATTCGACGACGACGGCCGCGGGCGGTTCGGTGCCGGAGGACGGGTCCGCCCACAGCCGCTCGATCAGGCCGATCGAGTCGAACGGGCCGAGCGGGCCGTCCTCGAAGGGGACGAAGGTCACGTCCCCGCCGGCGACCGTGCCCGCGCGGCGGGCGCGGCGGCTGCCGGTGACCTCCAGCGAACCGCGGGACATCCCGTGGTAGGCACCGGTGAAGGCGGTCAGGCCGGTGCGGCCCGTCGCCCGGCGGGCCAGTTTGAGGGCCGCCTCGACCGCGTCGGTCCCGGTCGGGCCGGTGAACTGCACCTTGAAGTCCAGGCCGCGCGGCTGCAACACGACCTCGGTGAGGCGGGTGAGGAAGTCGCGCTTGGCGACGGTGTGCATGTCGAGGCCGTGCATGAGGCCGTCGTCGGCGAGGTAGTCGATGATGCGCCGCTTGACGGCGTCGTGGTTGTGTCCGTAGTTGAGGCTGCCGGCGCCGCAGAAGAAGTCGATGAAGGGCCGGCCATCGTCGGTGTGCAGCAGCGCGCCCTTGGCGCGCTCGAACACCACGGGGAAGGTACGGCAGTACATCCGCACCTCGGACTCGATCTTCTCGAAGACGGAGGTGTCGGTGGTCGCGAGGAGTGTCATGGCGGTCCTTGGGCGAGGAGGTGGTTGCGGTCAGCGGCCGGCGGTCGTGCGCGCGCCGCGCGGGCGTGCGGTCAGCCGCGGCAGGGGGCCGTCCGGGGCCAGCGGTGGATAGCCGTCCAGGGCCGTGGCGAGGGCGGCGACGGTGGGGTGGTCGAACAGCGCCCGTACGGGGACGTCCACCCCGAGGGCGGCGCGCAGGCGCACGGACACCCGGGTGGCGAGCAGCGAGTGACCGCCGAGCAGGAAGAAGTCGTCGTGGGCGCCGATCCCGGTGGCGCCGAGGACCTCTTCCCAGACCCTGGCCACGGACCGTTCCCGCGGGGTGCGCGGAGCGGCCGCCGGGCCGGCCGCCTGCGGCGCCGGCACCGGGAGCGCGTGGCGGTCCACCTTCCCGCTGACCGCGGTCGGGATGGCGTCCAGCAGGACGAACGCGGCCGGCACCAGATGGTGGGGCAGGGAGTCGAGCAGTTCGGCGCGCAGGGCGTCGGGGGTGGGAGGGTTCCCGGAGTCGTCCGCGACCAGGTACGCGGTGAGCTGCTGACCGCCGTCGGCGTCCGGCGTCGGGTGCACCACGGCGGCGCGGACGCCGTCGAGAGCGAGGAGCGCGGCCTCGATCTCGCCCGGTTCGATCCGGTGGCCGCGGATCTTCACCTGGTGGTCGCTGCGGCCGAGGATCTCCAGTGAGCCGTCCGGACGGATCCGGCCGAGGTCGCCGGTGAAGTACAGCCGGCCGCCGGGCGCGGTGGCGTGCGGGTCGGGGAGGAAGACGCCGGCGGTCTGGGCGGGCCGCCCCCGGTAGCCCCATGCGAGGCCGTCGCCCCCGATGCAGACGTGCCCGGTGACGCCCTCGGCCACCGGCTCCAGCCGGTCGTCGAGCACCCGGACGGTCGTGTTGTCCACCGCCGCCCACCGCTCCACCCGTCCGTCGGCGCCGTGCCGGGCCACGCTGGTCCAGATCGTGGCCTCGGTCGGCCCGTAGAGGTCCAGGACCGGGGCTCCGTCCGCCGCGAGCGCCGCGGCCAGGTCGGTGTGCAGCTTCTCTCCGCCGGACAGCACCGTAAGACCTGGGCCGGGGGTCCAGCCCGTGTCGACCAGTGTCCGCAGCATCGACGGGGTGGCCTGCATCAAGTCCGGGCGGGCCTCGCCGATCAGCCGGATCAGGCGCTCGGGGTCGCGGGCCTGCTCGCTGTCGGCCAGCACCAGCCGGGCGCCGGTCAGCAGCGGCAGGCACAGCTCCAGCATCGAGGGGTCGAAGGAGGCGGTGGTGACACCCAGCACGGTGGCCTCCGGCCCCGTCTCCAGCCGGGCCGCCATGGCGAGCAGGAAGTTGGTCAGGGCGTGGTGCGGGATCTGCACGCCCTTGGGGGTGCCGGTCGAGCCGGAGGTGTGGAAGACGTACGCGAGGTCGTGCGGTCCGGTGGTCCGCTCCCGCCGGTCCGCCGGGCCGGCCGGCGGCGGGTCGCCGTCGAGCAGAAGGGTCCGTGCCTCGGTGCCGGCCACCCGTCCGGCCAGCGGGCCGGTGGTGACGACCACGGCGGCCCTGGTGTCCTCGATCAGGTGGCCGATGCGCCGCGCGGGGTGCAGCGGGTCGAGCGGCACGTAGGCGGCGTCCGCCTTGAGAACGCCGAGCAGGGCGACGAGGAGCCCGGTGCCGCGCTCCAGCAGAACGCCCACCCGGGTGCCGCGGCCGACGCCGAGGCCGCGCAGTCGGTGTGCCAGTTCGTCGGCCCGCCGGTCGAGTCCGGCGTAGCTCAGCTCGCCGTCCCCGGAACTGACGGCAATGGCGTGCGGGGTGCGGCGCGACTGCTGCTCGAACAGGTCGGTGACGGTCTGCGGGGGCACGGCGCGGGCGCTGCCCAGGCCGAGCGCGAGCCGGCGGCGGCGCTCGCCGCCGGGCAGCGGCTCGAGTACGGAGGTGACACCGGCCAGCGGCTTGTCGGGGGCGGCGAGCAGCTCGTGCAGGAGCCGGACGTAGTCCTCGGTGATGCGGGCGGCCGTCTCGGGCGTGAACAGCGCGGTGGCGTACCCCAGGCGCAGCCCGAGGCTGCCGTCGGGGCGGCCGAGCAGGTCGAGCGCCAGGTCGAACGGCGTCCCGGCGACCGGGGTGGGCACCACTTCGACCGACAGGCCGGGCAGGTCGGGTGGTTCGGCCTGGGAGTCGAGGGTCAGGAAGGAGACCTGGAAGAGGGGGTTGCGGCTGAGGTCGCGGGACGGGGCCAGCTCGCCGACCACGCGTTCGAACGGGGTGTCGGCGTGCGTGAGGTCGGCCAGGAAGGTGTGCCGGACCCGGTCCACCAGCTCGCCGAAACCGGGTCGGCCGGACAGGTCGGCGCGCAGCACCACGGTGTTGACGAAGGGGCCGATGAGGTCCCTGGCGGCGGGGTGGCCGCGACCGGCGACCGGGGTGCCGACGGCGAAGTCGCTCTGCCCGCTGTAGCGGCCCAGTTGGGCCTGGAAGGCCGCGAGCAGCACCATGAAACGGGTGGCGCGGCGGGAGCGCGCCAGCCGGTCGGTCAGCGCCACCAGATCGGCAGGGAGGGTGAACCGGGCCACGGCGGCGGCGCCGTCGAACTCGGCCGGGCGGGGCCGGTCGGTCGGCAGGTCCAGCGGCGGCAGGCCCGCCAGCCGCGAGCGCCAGTGGTCGAGGCCGCGGGCGAGCCGGGGACCGGCCGACCGCTCGCGCTGAAGGGCCGCGAGGTCGGAGTACTGCACGGGAAGCTCCGGCAGCCCGTGGCGGACACCGGTGGTCCTGCCGCGGTAGGCCGCGGCCAGGTCTCGGGTGAGGACGTTCCAGGAGGAGAAGTCGAAGGCGATGTGGTGGACCACGACGACCAGCAGGTGGTCGTCGGGCGCGAGCCGCGCCAGAGTGGCCCGCAGCGGCGGCGCGGTCGACAGGTCGACCGGCCGGCGCAGCGCGCGGTCGAGGACCGCGGCGATGCCGGCCGCTCCGGCGGCGGGCGCGTCGACCCTGTCCAGCAAAACCTCGACCCGGGGGACCACATGGGCCACCGGCTCGCCGTCGGCGGCCGCATACCGGGTGCGCAGCACCTCGTGCCGGTCGACCACGTCGGCCAGGGCCGCGGCGAGGGCCTCGGTGTCGAGGTCGCCCCGCAGGCGCAGCGCCAGCGGAAGCAGATGGTCCGCCGTGCCGGGTCGCAGTTGGTCGAGGAACCACAGTCGTTGCTGCGAGAAGGATGTCGTCCGGCCGTCACAGCGGTCCACCGGCTCACCTCCGAGGAGTCGGGTAGGTCGTCGCGTGCCTCGGGTGGTCGGGGCACGTCCGGAGCTTGCCGTTCGGGCGTGGCTGCGCAGTAGGGAAGGAGCGGCAGCGCCCGTCGCGGCTTTTGCTGCGTCAATGTCTCTGGTCGGGACCGGGACCGGCTCAGATCAGCCCGGTGCGGACGCCGTACGCCACCGCGTGCGCCCGGTTGCGGACCTGAAGGCGGGTCATGAGGTCGTACATGACGTTCTTCACGGTGTGCTGGGAGCAGGACAGTTCACGGGCGATGGCGGCGTTGCCGTGCCCCTCGGCGACCAGCGCGAGTACCGTCTTCTGCCGGGCCGTCAGGGGCGAGTCGGGCACGGGGTGCCGGCGCTCCGCCTCGTCGCCGGCCGCTTCGTCGAGGAGACGGGCCAGTACGCCGTACGGCATCCGGTTGTCGCCGTACCGGGCGGCGTGGACGGCGGTGAGCAGGCGCTCCGGCGTGGCCTCGGCGGACTGAAGCATCGCCGTCACCCCGGCCCGCACGGCCAGCCGCACTCCCGCGGCGGTGAAGGTGTCGGCGACCAGCAGGAGAGGGCCGCCGCCGGGTTCCGGTCGGCCCTCGAGCGCCGCTCCCGGCGTCCGGCCCGCGGCAACCCGGACGACCCCGTCGCGGTCTCCGGCCGCCACCAGCTCGACGCCGGCCCGGCGCAGACCGGCGGCGACCGTGTCGCGGGCCGCCCCGCCCGCCGGGCACAGATGTACGCGCGGCGCGCCGTCGTCCCGCCCGGCAACCGGCGCCGCTTCGAGGACGAGGCCGGTCACAGCAGGCCCGTCCGCAGCGCGTAGGCCACCGCGTGGGCGCGGTTGCGCAGCCGGAACCGCTGGGTGATGTCGCGGACCACGGTGGTCACCGTCCGCGGCGAGTAGCAGAGTTCCTTGGCGATCTCATCGGTCTCCCGGCCGTCGGCCACCATCCGCAGGACCGCGCGTTCCCGCTCGTCCAGCCCCCAGTCCGGGCCGCGGCCCCGTACGCCGGGATACGCGTCGGTCTCGGTGCTCTGGTCGAGCAGGCCGTCGATCAGGTCGGGGGGCACGGTGCAGTCGCCGCCGGCCACGGTTCGCACGGTCCGCGCCAGCCGGTCGGCGTCCACCTCGTGCCGGCGCAGGAGGCCGCGGGCCCCGGCGTTGACGGCGTCCGCGGCCTCGGCCGCCGACATGTGGGAGGCGATCACGATGACGGCGGGCCGGTGCGGGCCGCCGCCGGTCGCGGCCACCAGATCGAGTTCCTCGCGATCCACTCGGTCGAAGATCACCACGGCCACGTCGGCCTTCTCCTCCGGCCGGACCAGTGCGATGTCCGGGTTGCCGGACAGGGCGCTGACGGCACCGGCTTCGAGCAGCGGGTCCAGGGCCACGACGCACAACGACAGGGGATTGCCCATGTGTACTCCTCGGTCAGCGCAGGACGAACCTCTCGGCGAGGAGTCTCGGCAACCCGTGCGCCGCGCCGCATGGGGCGCGACTACCCGCATTCCCGTGCCCCGCCGCGCCGGCCCCGGCCCGTACACCGACGGCCGGACCGCACACGGCCGCGCGCCGCCGGACGGAGCCCGGCCGCCCGGCCCGCTCGCCCCGGCCGCGGCGCCGTCGTCGCCGCCCACCGCTCCCGCCGACCCGCCCGGCAGCGCGAAAGGGGCCCGGCGGTGGCGCCAACTGGGTAGTCCGCCGCGGAATGTGGGGGTCCTGCCCCCCTGTACGGGTGGGCGACACCGCTGGAAGGGTGACGGACGTGACCCCAACCGACACCGCCCGTCCCGCCACGGAGGCGACACCCTCCTGGTGGGCACCGGCCGCGACACTGCGTGAGCGCCTGTCGGCCCCGCACCCGCCGGCGCCGGCACAGGCCACCCCGGCCGCCCGGCTGCGCACCCGCTCACCGGTCGAGTCGGCCTGCGAATCCGTCCGCTCGGCCCGACTGGGCGCCGACACCGAGCTGGTGGCGGCACTCGCCGCCGAACCTCCGGCCCGCCTGGCCGGGCGACTCGCCAAGCCGCAGTGGGCGGTGTTCGTGGAAGGGGCGCTCGCCGCGGCCCCCGAGACGCCCGCGGAGGTCCGTGGGGCAGCGGTGACCGCGCCCGCCGACCCGGCGGACGGAGCGGTGGTCTTCGGACCGGTACTGCGCCCGCTGGTGACGGCGGCCGTCGCCGAGCTGGCCGAACAGGCCGGAGCGGACGGTGCCGACCCCGGAGAGACGGCGGTGTTCGCCGGGGACTACGCGGACTGGCTGGTACGGCGACTCACCAGAACGGCCGCCCGGACCCTGGTCGTCGAGCTGGCCGCCGCGCGGACCGCGGGCGACCTGTCCGGCTCCACCTCGGCCGCCCGCTTCGCCGACTTCGCCGCCCGGGCCGGCACCCGCGCGGGTCTGGCCCGGCTGTTCGCCGGATACCCGGTGCTCGCCCGTCTGCTGGCCCTGACCTGCCGGCGCACCGCCCGGTCCGGCGCCGAACTGCTGGCGCGGCTCGCCACCGACCGGCAGAAGCTCGCCGACGAGCTGTTCGGCGGGCGGGACCCGGGCCCGCTGGTCGGCGTCGAGCTGGGACTCGGGGACCTGCACCAGCAGGGCAGGTCGGTGGCGGTGCTCCGGTTCGCCGCCGGCAGCGCGGTCTACAAGCCGCGGCCGGTCGACCAGCACGCCCTGCTGGACAGGATGGCCGGCTGGCTGGACGCCAAAGCCCCGGGCCTGGGGCTGCGCACCCCGCGCTGGGTGGCCGGCGACGGCTACGGGTGGCTGGAGTACATCGACCACCGGACGTGCCGTTCGCTGGCCGAGATCGACCGGTTCCACCGTCGGCAGGGTGTGCTGATCGCGCTGGCCTACACCCTCGAAGGGGTGGACCTGCACTACGAGAACGTCCTCGCGCACGGCGACCAGCCCGTGCTGGTCGACGTCGAGACACTGCTGCACCCCGTCCTGCGGGAGGGCGGGACCACCCGGCCGGATCCGGCCGCCGGGGCACACGCCTCCTCGGTGCACCGCACCTGCCTGCTGCCGCAGCTCATGGTGGGAGAGCTGGGCGCGGTCGACGTCTCCGCGCTGGGCGGTGCACCGGGCGGGGAGTCCCCCGATACCCGGATGGTCTGGGAGGACGCCGGCACGGACGAGATGCGGATGGTGCGTCGCCCGGCGCCGTTCACCGGCGCGCTGAACCGTCCCTACAGCGCCGCGGCCGGCCCCGGCAGCGCCGACCGGGTGGCCGCGGTCCTGGCGGGATTCCGCACCGGGTACGACGCCGTCGTCCGGCACCGCGACGAACTGTCCACGCCCGCCGGGCCGCTGGGCGCCGGCGGGGACGCGGTCGGTCGGCTCGTGGTCCGGCCGACGATGCTGTACGCCACCCTGCTGGAGGAGGCGACGCATCCGCAGGTGCTGCGCGACGGGCTCGACCGGGATGCCATGTTCGCGGTGCTGTGGGCCGATTCGGACGGCGACCCGGCCCGCCAGGCCCTCATCGAGTACGAGATCGCCGACCTGTGGGACGGCGACGTCCCCGTCTTCTTCCACCGGCCCGGCTCAACGGAGGTCTTCGCCGCGGACGGGAGCCCGGTGAGCGGTGTCCTGGACACCTCCGGCCTCGCCTCCTCACGGGCGAAGCTCGCCGCCATGAGCACCGTCGACCGCCGTGCCCAGGAATGGATCATCTCGGCCACCCTGGCATCCGCGGAGCCGTGCGCCGCCGGACGCCGCCACCGGGTGAGCCGCCGGGCCAGTCCCGCTCCCGCCGTCCTGCCGGAACCCTCCGCGCTGCTGGCCGCCGCCTCCGGGATCGCCGACGAGATCGCCGGCCGGGCCGTCGGCGGACACGGCCGGGCCAACTGGGTCGGCCTGGAGGCGGTCGACGACCGCTGGACGGTGCTGCCCATGGGCGCCGGGCTGGCCCAGGGATACAGCGGGGTGGCCCTGTTCCTGGCCCAGCTCGGCGCGCTCACCGGCTCCGCCCGGCACACCGAGCTGGCCCGGGCGGCGCTCGCCCCGGTGCCCGAACTCGTCGCCGCGATGGCTGCCGACCCGGCCCTGAGCCGGGCCGTCGGCCCGGGCGGCTTCGAAGGCCTGGGCGGAGTCTGCTACGCGCTCGCCCGGGTGGCCACCCTGGTCGACGACGATCTCGCCGGGTGCCTGCCGACGGCGCTGGACGCCTTGGCGCTGGCGGCGCTCGGCGACGACACCCCACCGGGTGTGTCGGCCGGCCTGGCCGGAGCGCTCGCCGCTCTGCTCGCGGTGTACCGCGAGCGCGGGCTGCCCCAGGCCGCCGACCTCGCCGACCGGATCGCCGAACGGTTGCTGGGGCTTGCGCCGGCCGGTCGGCCCGGTGACGGTGCGCCGGAGAGCTTCGGCTTCGCCTTCGGCGAGGCCGGGATCGGCTGGGCGCTGGCCCGGCACGCCCGGTTCGCCGGCGGTCCACTGGGCGCGCGGACCGAGGCGGCCGGACGCACCCGGCTGACCACCGCACTCGCGGCGGCGGACCGGCTCGACGCGGGCTGGTGCCGGGGCACCGCCGGCGTCGTACTGGCGGCGGCCGACGCCGGGCTCTGCCCGCAGTCGGCGAACGGTCCGGCCCGGGACGCGAGCCGCAGGCTCATCGAGCATCCGCCGGTGGCCGACCTCAGCCTGTGCCACGGCGAGCTGGGTATCGCGGAAGCGGTGGCCGCCCTCGCCGGGTGCGGCCACGCCGAGGCGCGAAGCAGCCTGACCGGCCGGATCGGCCTGGTCCTCGGACTGCTTCACGCCTGGGGGCCCAGCTGCGGGACACCCGGGCGCGTACCGACGCCCGGACTGCTCACCGGGCTGTCGGGCATCGGCTACGCCCTGCTCCGGCTGGGCTTCGCCGACACCGTGCCCTCGGTCCTCTTGCTCGGCCCCGCCCAGGGCGGCGGACGGGACTGAGTGCCCTCGTACCGCCGTCCGAACCGGTGCCCGCGCCGCGAGCACCACGAGAACCTTTGCGGAAATACGAACAGTTCATCAACAGTGCGATCCCGAGTCGGATCCATGTCCACCGAAAGGAAGAACCATGTCCAGCTTCCCGCAGAACGGTACCGTCCACGACGAGGCCACGGGCGCGTCCGCGACGGTCACCGACCCGGCCGGCGAGATCCGGCTGGTCCGCTGGAACGGGGCGTGCGCCCGGACCCGGGCGCTGGCCGGAATGACCCTCGGCAGCGGCGTGGTGGTCGGCCTCGGCTCCGCCACCATCACCACCGTGTCGGTGCCCGCCTGACCTGACGTCACGCCCGGCCGGTTCGAGCAGGTGTGTGACCTTCGTGAGCGAGTGACTACCATCCGGAGGTATGCGTCTGCGGGCAGCTCATCTCATTGGTCGTGAGGCCGAAGTCACCGAGCTCGGCGAATCGTTACGGGATCTGAACCGGTCACGCGGAGGCACGGCGTTTCTGGTCGGAGAGGGAGGAATCGGCAAGTCGCGGCTGGTCGCCGAGCTGATCGGATCCGCGCTGGACGCCGGCGTCCGGGTCCTGAAGGGCCGGAGCAGCACCATCGGACCCATGGTGCCGCTCCGGCCGCTCACCGAGGCCCTGATGCCGCTCTCCCGCGGCGGGGTGACACCGGACGAGGCGAGCCTCGGACCGTACCGCCCGGTGCTCGGCCGGCTCATCCCGGGCTGGAGCACCGGCTCCCCCGACCAGGGATCGACCGTGGTGCTCGCCGAAGCGGTGCTGCGGGTGCTCGCCCACGCCGGCCGTGAGAGCGGCTGCCTGCTGGTGCTGGAGGATCTGCACGACGCCGACACCGAAACCCTCGCCGTCGTCGAGTACCTGGTGGACAACCTCGAGCATCAGCCGCTCATGCTGGCGGCGACCATCAGGTCCGATCCCGGCGAGGCGCTGAGCCTCGCCGAGTCCGCCGGGCGCCGTCGCAGCGCGACGGTCTTCCGGCTGGCACCGTTGGACGCCGACGGGGTCGGCCGGATGATCGCCTCCTGCCTGGAAACCGACCCCGGCCGGCTGCCTGCCGAGGTGCTCGTCCAGATGTGGCAGGACAGCGCGGGCATCCCGTTCCTGGTCGAGGAACTTCTCCAGGGGGCGGTCGCCGGCGGCTCGCTCGTCCGCGAGGGCGCCGCCTGGCGGGTGGTCGGCGACCTCCGCCGCAACATGCCCAGGGCGCTGCTGGAGGGCGCCATTCACCGCATCGACCAACTCGGCCCACAGGGGCGGACCGTGCTCAGCGCCGCGGCCGTACTCGGCCGGCGGTTCCCCCTGTCGGTGCTCCAGTCGATGACCGGCGTCGACGACCGGAGCCTGCTCAGCCACCTGCACGCGAGCGTGGCGGCCCGGCTGGTCGCGGCCGACGAACCCGCCCCCGACTGGTACGCCTTCCAGCATCCGCTGACCGCCGAAGCGCTGCTCGCACAGCTCACCCCGGCCGCCCGAGTGGCACTGTCCGAGCAGGCCGCGAACGCGATCGAGACCCTCAACCCCGGTCTGCCGGGCGACTGGTGCCCGCTGGCGGCGACCCTGCGCGCCGACGCCGGTGACCCCGTACGGGGCGGCCGGCTGTTCGCCGAGGCCGGGCGCCGTGCCCTCGCCGACGGCGCGGTGGGATCCGCGGTCGCGTTGCTCGACCGCGCCGAGCGGCTGCTGGCGGAAGGCGGGGACTCCGTCGCCCGCGCCGAGGCGCTGGAAGCGCTGCTGCCCGCGCTCGCGGAGACCGGGGAACTGACCCGCGCGCTCAGCCTCACCGGAACCCTGCGTGAACTCGTCGGAGCCGGCCTGGGCGCGGCCCGGCTGGCGGCCCTGCACACCCGCCTCGCGCACGTGGCGTACATGGCGGGCCGCTGGGCCGACGGCAACAGTCAGATCGAACGGGCTCGCGCGCTGCTGGCGACGGCGCCGGACGAGGCGCACACCGCGCTGACCGACGTGGTGGAGGCGTACCTGTGCCTCGACACGCCGGGACAGGACCGCACCCAGCGGGCCGAGCGGCTGGCCCGCGCCGCGCTCGGCACCGCCGAGCGGGAGGGCCTGCCCCTGGTCGCCTGCCAGGCAGGGGAACTCCTCGCCGTGGTCGCCCGCGAACGTGACCTCTCCGAGGCCAGTACCTATCTGGAGCAGGCCATGAGCACCGCCGAACGGCACAGCCTGCCACTCCAGCGGATGTACGCGCTCACCCGCCTCGGCGGCATCCGGTGGCTGGACGACGGCAGTACCGCCACCCTCGAGGAGGCCCGCACCGAGGCCCGGAGGCTGGGCGCGGTCACCGTCGTCTACGGCATCGACGGCATCCTCACCCTGCACGATGTACTGCGCGGCCGGTTCACCGAGGCCCGGGCACTCGGCGACGAGACGCTGACCATGGCAGCCCGCCTGAAGCTGACGTCGGTGGCCCGATACCTGCTGATGGCCCGCTCGGTGCTGGCGGCTCACCAGGGCGACCGTACCGCCATGGAGGAGGCCCTGGCCGACTTCGGACGCTGGGGAGGGCGCGGCTCGCTGGAGGAGCCGCTGGCCCTCGGCCTGGCCCAGGTCTTCTGTGCCCTCTTGGAGGAGAACCGGGACCAGGCGGCCGGTGTCATGGCCGACCTCAAGGCGCTGGAGGCCGAGAACCCGACCACTTTCCACCTGAGCGGACGGCACGGCCTCGCTCTGCTGCTCGACCTCCTGGACGGCCGGGCCGACCGCGCTCACCTCGACCGGCTGACCGCCAGCGCCGCCGGCCGGATGCGTTGGAACCGGTACTTCCTCCTGCTTGCCGAGGCCGTCCTGCTCGGCCGCGAGGGCCGGCCCGAGGCGGCCGGACAAGCGGCGCTCCTCGCCGAGACCACGGGGGCGCCCTATCCCACCGCCCGCCATCTCGGGCAGCGGCTGATCGCGGAGGAGGCCCACGCGCTGAGCTGGGGCGAACCGGAGAGATGGCTGAGGGAAGCCGAGCACCACTTCCGCGAGACCTCCGCCACCGCGGTGGTCGGCGCCTGCCGGACCCTGCTGCGCGCGATCGGCGCACCGGTGCGCCAGCACCGCACCGGCAGCGACCGGATTCCACCGGAACTGCGCATGAAGGGCATGACGGTCCGCGAGTACGAGATCTTCCGGCTGCTCGCCGACCGACCCAGCAACAAGGACATCGCCGTCCGGCTCTACATATCGCCGCGCACCGTCGAGAAGCACGTCGCCAGCCTGATCGCCAAGACCGGGCTGCCCAACCGTTCACAACTCTGCGCCCTGGCGGCGGAGCAGTCCTGACGTCAGGCCGCGGCCCGGCCCGCGCCGGAGACTCCACAAATACGCCAAGTTCCTCGACGGCGGGCAGTCGTGGGAGGAGTGGGGAGTCGGCGCGCCGGCCGGGCCCGGTCGAGAGCGGGTTGAGCGAAGGGCGCCTTACGGGTGAAAATCCAGGTCAGGCGCCCTTTCGCAGCGTCTAGAAGAAGCCCAGCTTCTTCGGCGAGTACGACACCAGAAGGTTCTTCGTCTGCTGGTAGTGCTCCAGCATCATCTTGTGCGTCTCGCGGCCGATGCCCGACTGCTTGTAGCCGCCGAAGGCGGCGTGCGCCGGGTAGGCGTGGTAGCAGTTCGTCCAGACGCGGCCCGCCTGGATGGCCCGGCCCGCGCGGTAGGCGGTGTTGATGTCGCGCGTCCAGACACCGGCCCCGAGGCCGTACGACGTGTCGTTGGCGATCTTGATGGCGTCGTCGAAGTCGCCGAAGGAGGCCACCGACACGACCGGACCGAAGATCTCCTCCTGGAAGATCCGCATCCGGTTGTCGCCCTCGAAGATGGTCGGCTGCACGTAGTAGCCGCCCTTCAAGTCACCCTCGTACTCGGCGCGTTCGCCGCCGGTGAGGATCTTGGCGCCCTCCTTCCGGCCTATGTCGATGTAGGAGAGGATCTTCGCGAGCTGGTCGCCGGACGCCTGCGCCCCGATCATCGTGTCGGTGTCCAGGGGATGGCCGGGCTTGATGAGTTCGGTGCGGGCCACGGCGGCCTGGAGGAAGTCGCCGTAGTTGCCGCGCTGGATCAGGCCACGCGACGGGCAGGTGCAGACCTCACCCTGGTTCAGCGCGAACATGGTGAAGCCTTCGAGGGCCTTGTCGCGCAGGTCGTCGTCCTTCTCCCACACGTCGTCGAAGAAGATGTTCGGCGACTTGCCGCCCAGCTCCAGCGTGACGGGCTTGAGGTTCTGCGAGGCGTACTGCATGATCAACCGCCCCGTCGACGTCTCGCCCGTGAAGGCGATCTTCGCCACGCGCGGACTGGACGCGAGTGGCTTGCCGGCCTCCTCGCCGAAGCCGTTGACGATGTTGATCACGCCCGGCGGCAGCAGGTCGGCGATCAGGCTCATCCAGTAGTGGATGGACACGGGCGTCTGCTCGGCGGGTTTGAGGACGACCGTGTTCCCGGCCGCGAGGGCGGGCGCGAGCTTCCATGTCGCCATCAGGATCGGGAAGTTCCACGGGATGATCTGGGCGACGACGCCGAGTGGCTCGTGGAAGTGATAGGCCACCGTGTCGTCGTCGACCTCGCTGAGGGAACCCTCCTGGGCCCTGACCGCTCCCGCGAAGTAGCGGAAGTGGTCGATGGCCAGCGGGATGTCCGCCGCCAGCGTCTCCCGGACGGGTTTGCCGTTCTCCCAGCTCTCCGCGACCGCCAGGGCTTCGAGGTGTGCCTCCATACGATCGGCGATCTTCAGCAGGATGTCGGAGCGTTCGGTGGCCGAGGTGCGGCCCCAGCCCGGCGCGGCCGCGTGCGCCGCGTCGAGCGCCCGCTCCACGTCCTCCGCCGTGCCGCGCGCCACCTCGGTGAAGGCCTCGCCGTTCACCGGGGAGGGGTTGTCGAAGTACCGGCCCCGGGCCGGGGGCACGTACGCGCCGCCGATGAAGTGGTCGTACCGCGCCTGGTAGGAGACGATCGCGCCCTCGGTGCCGGGCGCCGCGTAACGGGTCATCCTGCTCTGCCTCCTTCAGCAGCGCTGCCCGCCGTTGGACAGCCGCTCTGCGCCGCAGGCTAGGGAGAAGGACGTTGCATCCACGTTGCGCCCGCCCGGGGGAGCCGTGCCGGCGGGCGCGACGCGGATGAACACCCTCAGGGGCGCGGCCATCCGGCCGGTGCCGTGAGTTCCGACCGGAGTGACGCGAGGCGGGCCCGTATCGCGGCGGTGGGGCGGACCGCCGCCAGCGCCTGCCACACCTCGAGGTCGTCCTCGCCCCATGGTGCGTGGGCCCAGTCGGCCAGCAGATCGGGGTCACCACAGGCGATCAGCGCGGCGCGCAGCCCGTCGGCGAGCCGCTTCCCGAGCCGCACCACGGCCGGTGCCCGGGACGTCGGCAGCGGCGGGCCGGTGTACGCGGTCACGGCCGCCGTGACCGCGCCGGCCGCGAGCCTGCGTTCGACGACCGCGACGTCCGACTCGATCGCCGCGGTGAGCCGGTAGGGTCGCGAGGCCAGGAGCCCGGGGCCGAGCACCCCGCGCAGCCGGGCGAGTTCGGCCCGCAGGGTCACCGGGGTCACCGACTCGTCCTCGTACAGCGCGCACAGCAGTTCGTCGCCCGTCATGCCCTCCGGGCGGCCGGCCAGCAGGATCAGGATCTCGCTGTGCCGACGGCTCAGTCTGATCTCGCGGCCGCCGGTGACCAGTCGGGCCTCGTCCCGGCCCAGCACGGTCAGCCGCGGTGTGTCGGCGGCGGGCGGCTCGGGGGCGAGCAGGGCCAGGTGCGCCTCGGCGGCCCGCGCCACCGCCTGCACGAAACCCAGGCTGTGCGGATGCGCCAGGCCGTTCCCGCCGGTGATGTCCACGGCGCCCAGCACCCGCCCGGTGCGCGGGTCGTGCACCGGGGCGGCCGCGCACGTCCACGGCTGCACCCGGCGGATGAAGTGCTCGGCCGCGAAGACCTGCACAGGCCGGTCCAGGGCGACCGCCGTGCCCGGCGCGTTCGTGCCGACCGCGCTCTCCGCCCAGCGCGCACCCGGCACGAAGTTCATCCGGTCCGCCTGCCGACGGGTCGCCGCGTGCCCCTCGACCCACAACAGCCTGCCGTGCGCGTCGCACACGGCGAGCAGGTGCTCCCCGTCGGCCGCGAACGTGCCCATCAGCTCTCGGAACAGCGGCATCACCCGGGCCAGCGGATGTTCGGCCCGGTAGGCGCCGAGGTCGCCGTCGGTGAGCTCGACGCTCGCGGTGCCGTCGGGGCCGACGCCCGCCCGCGCGGAACGCCGCCAGGAGTCGGCCACGACGGGGCGTACCGGACGCGGCACGGTTCCCGCCTCGGTGAACGCCTCGTGCGCCCGCCGCAGGACCCGCACCCGCTCGGCCGGGTCGGCACCCGGCTCCAGAGCCACCCAGGAATCGGTCAACTCGTCCTCCCGGAAGGCGATACGGCCGGAGTACGGCGGGGACACGGCTGGCGTACCCCGGCCTGCGACCGGAGTACGGCTGGGGACATCGTCACTCCGGGTGCGCGGGCCGACAACCGTTTCGACGCCGGTCATCCGGAAGCGGGCGCCCCGCGCCCGTCCGGTTCGCGCCAGGTGCGGTCGACGAGACGCAGGTAGCGACTCCACTCCCAGTGCGGACCGGGGTCCCTGTGGTCGCTCCCCGGCACCTCGTAGTGGCCGATCACGCGCGTGCGGTCCTTCGGGATGCCGTACCGGTCGCAGACGGACGCCGTCAGCCGGGCGGAGCTCTCGTAGAGGGCGTCGGTGAAGTACGCCGGTCTGTCGACAAAGTACGGGCCGACGGGCCGGTGCGAGGGCACGCCGTGATCTCGTGGACGGGCGGGGACTTGTGGACAATTCACTCACCCGAACGGGGAGTTCCGCCTGTGGCAGCCCCTCGTCGGCGACCCGGCGCGACGGGGCTTCCAGGGGTGAGGGGACAGCGGCCGGGCCCGCTCAGGCCCGTTCCGCCACCATCGAGGGATCGTCCAGCACGGCCCGCACCACGGAGTGTGCCGCGCCCAGCAGCGGGCCCTCGGGTCCCAGCCGTGACACGGAGACGGGGCGGGCGGGTCCCGCCGTGCGCCGCGACAGTTCGGTCTCCAGGGACGGCAGCAGCCAGGGCGCGAGCCCGGCCAGCGCGCCACCGAGCACGACACCCTCCGGGTCCAGCAGGTTGATGGCCCCGGTCAGGGCGATGCCCAGGGCCGTACCCGCCTCGCGCAGCGCGCGCCGCACCTGCGGGTCGCCGTCCGCGGCGCGCCCCGCGAGCAGACCGACGCGGTCCTCGCCGGGTGCCAGCCCCGCCGCACGCAGCACCGCCTCCTCGCCGGCGTATTGCTCGAGACATCCGCGCCCGCCGCACACGCACTCGGGCCCGTCGGGGTGGACCGGCACATGGCCCAGCTCGCCCGCGAAACCGCGGGTGCCGCGCAGCAGGGCGCCGTCCACGACCAGCGCGGCACCGATGCCGATCTCGGCCGACACGTGCAGGAAGTCCGCCGGGGTGTCCTCGCCGAGCCAGAGTTCGGCCAGTCCGCCGAAGTTGGCCTCGTTGTCCACGGTCAGCGCGAACTCGCCGGGCAGCAGCGCGCCGAGATCGACGTCCTGCCAGTCGAGGTTCGGCGCGCGGACGACCGTCCGGGCGTCGCGGGCGACCAGGCCGGGGACGGCCACGGCGAGTCCGGCCGGCCACAGCCCTTCGCGTTCGGCCTCGGCGACCACCCGGCGCACGAGCGCGGTCAGCTCCTCCACCACCGGGCCGGGGGAGCGGCCCCGGTTCGTGCCGTGCCGCACGGCACGCGCCCGCACCTCACCGCGCAGGTCGACGGCGCAGACCGCGAGGTGGTCGACGCCGATCTCGGCGCCTATCCCCGACGGGCCGCGCCCGCTGACCGCGAGCGCGGAACCGGGCCGGCCCACCCGGCCGGGCCGCTCGGGGCCCAGCTCCTCGAGCAGTCCGGTGCGTATGAGCTCGTCGACGAGGGTCGAGACCGCCGCACGGGTCAGGCCGATGCGCGAGGCGACCGCCGCGCGCGAGAGCGGCCCCTCGGCACGGACGGCGTGCATCACCCGGGCCAGGTTGCGGCGGCGCATGCCCTGCTGGGTGTCGGGCAGCGAACGCCCGGGGCCGGTCTGCCGGGCCTCGTGCAGCGGTGCGGTCATGCCTCCGTCGATTCGTCGATTCGTCGATGGTCAGCGGATGTCCGTGCTCCGGTCCAGGAGCGGGGCCGCGTCGGAGAGTACCCCGGCGATCCTGGCCAGCGTCGACTCGTCCCGCTCCACGGCGTCCAGCACCGGACCGCGCGTGGTGTTCCAGCGCCGCGCCACGGCGGCCGGGTCCTCGCCGGTCAGCAGACCCGCCGCCTGCGCCGCCGCCCCCAGCGCGACGAGCTCCTTCGCCTCGGGCACCTGGACCGGCCGACCCGACAGCCTGCGTACGGTCTGCTGCCAGGCCTTTCCGCGGGCGCCGCCGCCGATCAGCAGCAGCGGGGCCGAACGGTCCGCGTCCTCGTCCAGGACCAGGTCCAGCGCGCCGAGCAGCGAGTGCACGGCGCCGTCGTAGGCGGCCTGGAGGAGCTGGCCGGCGGTCGTGTCGTGCCGCAGCCCGTGCAGGAGGCCCGAGGCGTTCGGCAGGTTCGGGGTGCGCTCGCCGTCCAGGTAGGGCAGGAGGGTGAGGCCGGCGGCGGGTTCCACGGCCTCGCGGTCCAGGCCCAGCAGCGCGGCGACACGGTCGACGGCGAGGGTGCAGTTCAGGGTGCAGGCCAGGGGCAGCCAGTCGCCGTGGGCGTCGGCGAAGCCGGCCACCGTGCCCGTCGGGTCGGTGGGGCGGTGCTTGGCCACCGCGTACACCGTGCCCGAGGTGCCGAGGCTCAGCACGGGCGTGCCGGGGCGCAGCCCGAGGCCGAGCGCGGCCGCGGCGTTGTCGCCGGTGCCGGGGGCGACCAGCGTTCCCTTGGCGAAGGGCAGGTCGTGGCTGTCGCGTACGGTGCCCGCCACTTCGCCCGGCCGCACCACGCGGGGCAGCAGCGCGGGGTCGAGTCCCACGTGCGCGAGGATCTCCGCGTCGTACGACTCCGTCGCGGAGGCCCACCAGCCGGTCCCCGAGACATCGCCGCGGTCCGTGGTGCCCTCGCCCGTGAGGCGCTCGGTGAGGTAGTCGTGCGGGAGGCGTACGGCCTTGGTGGCGCGCAGGGCCTGCGGCTCGTTCTCCGCCAGCCAGGCCCACTTCGTGACCGTGAACGAGGCGGCGGGCACCGACCCGGTGCGCTCGGCCCAGAACCCTGCGCCGCCCAGTTCCTCGGTCAGCCGTCGGGCCTGCGGCGCCGACCGCACGTCGTTCCACAGCAGCGCGGGGCGCACCGGCTCGCCCCGCTCGTCCAGGGTGACCAGTCCGTGCTGCTGGCCGCCCACCGACACCGCGGCGGCCTCGCGGGCCGCGTCACCGCACTGGTGCAGGGCCTCGCGCAGGGCGTCCCACCACTGGCGGGGGTCGCTCTCGCGGCCCGCTCCGGAGGACACCGTGTGCGAGGCCTGGCCGCTCGCGACGACCTCGCCGGTGGCCGCGTCGACCACCAGCGCCTTCGTGGACTGGGTGGACGTGTCCACGCCGACGACGAGCGGACCCTCGGCTGCTGACATCGGGCTCTCCCTCAAGTTTTTCCGCGGCTCTGCGGGATCTGTCTTCCCAGAGATGCGTCCGCATACTAATTTGTAAACTGCCATGACGAAATAGTCGGCGACACAGTCTTCAAGCAAGGAGCCGTGGCATGAGCTACCAGCCCACCCCCGACGACAGGTTCACCTTCGGCCTCTGGACCGTCGGCTGGCAGGGACGCGACCCGTTCGGCGACGCCACCCGGCGCGCCCTGGACCCGGTCGAGTCGGTGCAGCGACTGGCCGAGCTCGGCGCCTACGGTGTGACCTTCCACGACGACGACCTGATCCCCTTCGGGTCCTCCGACAGCGAGCGCGAGGAGCACATCAAGCGCTTCCGCCAGGCCCTGGACACGGCCGGCATGACCGTGCCGATGGCCACCACGAACCTCTTCACGCACCCCGTGTTCAAGGACGGCGCCTTCACGGCGAACGACCGTGACGTGCGCCGGTACGCCCTGCGCAAGACGATCCGCAACATCGACCTGGCGGTCGAGCTCGGCGCGCAGACCTACGTCGCCTGGGGCGGCCGTGAGGGTGCGGAGTCGGGTGCCGCCAAGGACGTACGGGTGGCCCTCGACCGCATGAAGGAGGCCTTCGACCTGCTCGGCGAGTACGTGACCTCCCAGGGCTACGACCTGAAGTTCGCCATCGAGCCCAAGCCGAACGAGCCCCGCGGCGACATCCTGCTCCCCACCGTCGGTCACGCGCTGGCCTTCATCGAGCGCCTGGAGCGCCCGGAGCTGTACGGCGTCAACCCCGAGGTCGGCCACGAGCAGATGGCCGGGCTCAACTTCCCGCACGGCATCGCCCAGGCGCTGTGGGCGGGCAAGCTCTTCCACATCGACCTCAACGGCCAGTCCGGCATCAAGTACGACCAGGACCTGCGCTTCGGTGCCGGTGACCTGCGCTCCGCGTTCTGGCTGGTCGACCTGCTGGAGAGCGCCGGCTACGCGGGCCCGAAGCACTTCGACTTCAAGCCGCCGCGCACCGAGGACCTCGACGGGGTGTGGGCCTCCGCCGCGGGCTGCATGCGCAATTACCTGATCCTCAAGGAGCGTGCGGCCGCGTTCCGCAGCGACCCGGAGGTCCAGGAGGCCCTGCGCGCGTCCCGCCTCGACGAGCTCGCCCAGGCCACCGCCGCCGACGGTCTGGAGAGCCTGCTCGCCGACCGTACGGCCTTCGAGGAGTTCGACCCGGAGGCGGCCGCCGCCCGCGGCATGGCCTTCGAGCACCTCGACCAGCTCGCCATGGACCACCTTCTGGGTGCCCGCGGCTGAGCCCGCACGCGCGCGTGTGTGCGCACAGGTCAGGTGCACACACACGCGCGCGGGCCGGCCGCCCGACGACAGGCCTGCGCCCGGTCTTCCCGCACCGAACGCAGCCTGACCGCGCCGGAACGATCCGCAACGATCCGGAACGCGCATGAACGATCCGCAACGATCCGGAATGATGCGGTCCCTGACGCGGATCGCCACCGACGTGTATCAACTTCCCTGTGGGGCTCGCCTCCTGAGCCGTTCGCCGGGACGCTGGACGGTATGGCCATGCCGCCCGTACCGCCCCAGCCGCCCGGACCACCGGGCGGCACACCGCCTCCGGGCGGTTTCGGATCGCCCCCGCCCGGCTTCGGACCGGCCGACACGGCGGGAGGCGGCCACCGGCCGCCCCCACCGCCGGGCCGCGGGCGCGGGAACCTGCTCTTCGTGGTCCTCGCGCTGCTCGTCGCAGCCGGGGTCGTCCTCGCCGTCGTCCTGACGCGCTCCGACAGCGACGACTCCCCGGGCCATGAGCCCGGCGCCGTCAGCAGCAGCGGCTCCGCGGCCGATCCCTCCTTCGGCCTGCCGAGCGGTCTTCCGAGCGGCCTGCCGAGTGAACTGCCCTCGCGGTTGCCCAGCGGACTGCCCTCGGGGCTGCCGAGCAGCCTGCCGTCCGGGCTGCCGAGCGGTCTTCCGTCGGAGTTGCCGAGCGATCTGGAGTCGCTGCTGCCGTCGCTGACGGCGCTGCTTCCTTAGCGGCACGTGTGCGCCTGCGCCTCGACGGTACGCGCGCGTGGACGCGGACACCGCGTCGGACCACGCGCGCATGCGAGGCACGGCCCCTGCGGGCGTGCCGGGTTCGGGCTCTCCTACAGGCCGCGGGGCAGCCGCACGTAAGTGATCTTCGTCTCGATGCCGCTGTCGACCAGCCTGCCCTGCGCGTCGAAGGCGTCGGCGCCGTCCGTCATCCCGAAGTCGTTGTCGTTGGCGAGAGCCAGGGTGTCGTGGTCCACGACCGCGACACCCTCGATCTTGCCGGGAACTCCGGCGACCGTCCCGAGGTCGACGACCAGCCGCTTGGCCAGCACCGGGACGCCCGAGGCGGCGGGGTCGTCCAACTGCTCCAGCGAGGGCGACGTCCCGGCGTCGTCCCAGCGGCCGCCCAGGATGTCCGACGCCCGGCTCAGCCGTACCGCGTGCAGTCTGGCGGCCTTGTCCGTGCGTTCCTCCACGAGCAGGCGGTCGCCGCCGACGGCCACCACCGAGGAGATCTTGAGCTCGGAGGTGTCGTCCTCGCCCGGGTCGACCACACCGACCGGGTCGAAGCGGTAGGCGTACTCGGCGGTGACCGCCTTCCTGCCGGGCGAGAAGCGCAGCAGCCGGACGGTCCTCGACGCCTCTCCCGCGGCCGTGTCCGGCAGCGACAGCGGGCTCTGCACCGCCAGGACCAGGTCGCCGTTCGGGAGTTGGGCCAGGCCCTCGAAGCCGCGGTTGATCTTCCGGTGCAGCAGGACCGCGGGCAGCGCCTCCACCACCGGGTAGTCCGTGCCCGTGAGGTGCAGCCCCTGGGGCACGTACCGCGCCAGCACCTTCCCGCGGGCGGAGACGTGGACCAGCGAGGGCCCGTACTCGTCGACGAGCCAGAACCCCCCGTCCGCGGCCCGTACGACGCCCTCGGTGTCGAGCCCGTTCGGGTCGTACGACAGCGGCGTCCGTGCGTCGTAGGAGTAGGGAGCCTCGTCGCGTCCCGCCTGGTTCGGCAGCCCCGTCACGGGCTTGCCCGACGACGTGGTGACGGGAATCGCCTGCACCACCTTCACCGTGGCGCCGGAGACCCTGACGCGTACGATCGCCGGATCGAAGCCGGGCACGGGGAAGGTGCGGCGCTTGGTGCCACCGACCTTGATCTGTCCGTTGGGCCCGCGGTCGGTGACCGTCCAGAACTCGCCCTTGCGGCCCGCCGGGTAGATGTCGCTGCCGATGCCGCCGAGGTCGACGCCCCGGTCGTCGTCCACCGTGCCGGGCAGCAGTCCGTTGCTGAACGTGCCGAGCGGGATGTCGGAGAGCGCGGCGGTCCGTGTCACGTGGGCGTCCCGGGCCGGCGTGCCCGCGGCGGCCGGCCCGGCGGTGACGAGCGCGGCCAGGACGGCGAGCGGTACGCCCGCCGCGACACTTCGGTGGACGCGGCGCCGGCCGGTGGCGTGCGGGGACATCGGGCCTCCTGTGGAGAGGTCACGGCAAGTTCCGTGACAGCGGCCAGAGTTCGGGCACGCACCGAACGGCGCAAGACCTCCGGGTGAACGCGGGGCGTCGGCCGCCCGTCGGACCGGCGCCCCGCGCGACACCTACAGGACCGGGCGCCGGGAAAGCCCTTCCTCACCGTCGGGCCTCGCCATCGCCATCGCCATCGCCACCGCCAGGACCGTCGCCGGGTCGTGGCCGGCTTCCCCGGCCGGCCACCAGCGGCCACCCTCCTCGCGGTAGGGCCACCATCGGCCGTCCCGGCCCAGCCGCAGCTGGCAGGCCGCGCCCACCACCGTCCACCGGTTCGCCCGCGCGTGCAGGTGGGGCCGTTCGTCCTCCTCCCAGGCGGAGTCCAGCGCGGCACGCGCGCGTGCGAGCGTCTCGCCCTCCACGGACCACTCCTCCTCGCACACCGACAAGGCGTCCGCCGCTCCCTGGCGCCAGGCGAGCACGGCGGCCGCGAGTTCGTCCCGGTCGCGCCCGGATCCCCGGGCGAGCCGGTCCGTCAGGGCGTCGGCCGACGGACCGGCGCCTGTCGCCCCTTCGGGCATTCCGGCCGCCAGGCGTACGGCGTCCTGGGCCACCGTCGACCGGGCGGTCGGCTCCTGCCCTCCGGCGCCGCCGTGGAGCGCCTCCGCGAGCAGGGTGCGTGCCGCGACGGCCGTCAGCGCGGCCAGCGTCTCCAGTGCCGCCGGTTCGACTCCCGGCGGGGGCGGCGCGTCCGTGTCCAGCGAGGGCGGCACCCCCGGTCCCGCCGGCAGGTCGGGTGCCGTGGGCAGCGGGGGCAGGATGTCCCCGACGGCGTACGCCTCCGCCGCGTCGACCCCCTCGCGGTTCCCGCTCCCCTCGGCCCCCTCGCCGTCCCCACTGCCCCCACCGGGGGGCGCGTCTGCCCCGGGCGGGGTGGTGGTGCCGCGTGCCTGGAGGTCGTCCATCAGTCGTCGTTCGGTGCGTCCTCGAAGGAGCAGCAGGACGAACGGGTCCTGGTCGAGCAGTCTCGCCACCTGGTAGCACACCGCCGCCGTGTGCCGGCAGTGGTCCCAGGCGCCGCACCCGCACTCCGCCTCCAGCTCGCCGAGCCCCGGCAGCAGGTCGATGCCGGCCGTCCCGGCGTCCTCGACCAACTCGGGCGGCACCTCCCGGTCGAGCAGCGCGGCGACGTGGCCCGCGCGTTCCGCAGCGAGACCGAGGAGCCGGTCCCACCGGGCGTCGGAGAGCCTGTCGAGCAGCACGTCCGCCCGGTGCTGCACGAGATCGGTGTCCCGGACGACGGCGGTGACGCGTCCCGGCCGGACGGACACCGCGCCCACGGCACCCGCGCGTGCGAGCCGCCGTCCCGTCCTCACCTGCTCCGCGTCCAGCGCGCCGTCCTCGAGGGCCGTCAGCCACGCGCGCCCCCACCAGGTCCGCGCGAACGCGCCCCCGCGCGCGGGAGGCAGGGCGGCGAAGGTGCGTTCCTCGCCGTTGTCGTACCCGTTCATCGCGTGCCCTCTCTCAGCTCCACCAGGTCGGCCAGTTCGGCGTCCGTCAGTTCGGTGAACGCCGCCTCGCCGCCCGCGAGAACGGCGTCGGCGAGATCCTTCTTGCGGCGCAGCATGTCGGCGATGCGGTCCTCCACGGTGCCCTCGGCGATGAGCCGGTGCACCTGAACGGGCCGGGTCTGGCCGATGCGGTACGCCCGGTCCGTGGCCTGTGCCTCGACGGCCGGGTTCCACCAGCGGTCGTAGTGCACGACGTGCTCCGCGCGCGTGAGGTTGAGGCCGGTGCCGGCCGCCCTGAGGGACAACAGGAACACCGGGACCTCACCGGCCTGGAAACGCGCGACCATGGCCTCCCGCTCGGCGACCGGGACCCCGCCGTGCAGGAACCGGGTGGGGACGCCGCGGGCCGCCAGGTGCTGTTCCAGCAGCCGTGCCAGGCGCACGTACTGCGTGAAGACCAGCACGCTCGCCCCCTCGGCCAGGAGGATGTCGAGCAGCTCGTCCAGGAGTTCCAGTTTTCCGGAGCGCCCGGCCGTCCTCGGCCGTTCCTCGCCCAGGAACTGCGCGGGGTGGTTGCAGATCTGCTTGAGTGCGGTCAGGAGCTTCATGACGAGCCCGCGCCGCGCCATGTCGTCGGCTTCCGCGATCGCCGCCAGCGTCTCGCGCACCACGGCCTCGTACAGGCCCGTCTGCTCCTTGGTGAGCGCCACCGGGCGGTCGGTCTCGGTCTTCGGCGGCAGCTCGGGGGCGATCCCCGGATCGGACTTGCGGCGACGCAGCAGGAACGGTCCCACGAGCCGCCCGAGCCGTTCCGCCGCGGCCGGGTCGCCACCCGACTCGACGGCCGCGTACCGCTTGCGGAAGGCGCCCAGCCCGCCCAGCAGGCCGGGTGTCGTCCAGTCCAGGATCGCCCACAGCTCCGACAGGTTGTTCTCCACCGGGGTGCCCGTGAGCGCCACGCGTGCGCGTGCGCCCAAGGTGCGCAGCGCCCGCGCGGTCGCCGAGTACGGGTTCTTCACGTGCTGCGCCTCGTCCGCCACGAGCAGGCCCCACCGCACCGCGCGCAGGCGCCCCGCGTCGGACCGCAGCGTGCCGTAGGTCGTGAGGACGAACTCCCCGTCGGCCAGTGCCGTGAGGTCCCGCTGTCGGCCGTGGAAACGCCGCACGGGTGTGCCCGGCGCGAACTTCTCGATCTCCCGCTGCCAGTTGCCCAGCAGCGACGTCGGACAGACGACCAGCGTCGGGCCCGCCGCCGAGGGGTCGGTGTGCCGGTGCAGGTGCAGCGCGATCAATGTGACGGTCTTGCCCAGCCCCATGTCGTCGGCGAGGCAGCAGCCCAGTCCCAGGGCGGTGTTCCGGGCCAGCCAGTCCAGACCGCGACGCTGGTAGTCGCGCAGGGCGGCGTCGAGCGCCGCGGGCTGCTGGATCAGATCCTCGGTCCGCGGACGCGTCAGGTGCTCCCGCAGGGCCTCCAGCCATCCGCCGGGCCGCACGTCGACCCGGCGGCCGTCGACCTCGGCCGAACCCGTCAGAGCCGCGCCCAGCGCGTCCACGGGCGTCATCGTGCGGTCCTGCCGCGCACGGGCCCGGCGCAGTTCCCCCGGGTCGAGCAGGACCCATCGGTCGCGCAGGCGCACCAGAGGGCGGTCGGCCTCCGCCAGCCGGTCCAGTTCCTCGCGCGCCAGCTCCCGGTCGCCGAGCCCGAACCACCAGGTGAAGTCCAGGAGCGAGTCGGCGGACAGCAGGGACGGGGACGGCGTCCGCGAGACCGGCCGTGCGGGCCCCGGTCCATCCTCGGACGGTCCCACCACCGCACGCGTGGTCAGGGAGGCGGGCGCCAGTCCCTTCGGCCAGTGGACCTCGATCCCGGCGCCCGCCAACGCGCGCGTGCCGACTCCCAGGAGTTCGGTGACGTCTTCGTCGAGAAGTTCGACGGAGTCCGGGACGGTGGCGGCCAGCAGAGGCGCCAGCGCGGGCCAGGCACGGGCCGCTCGGCGCAGGGCGAGCAGGGCGTCCATCCGCGCGCGCGGGCCGAATCCCTCGCGCGGGACGCCGGGGTCCGTCCAGATCCGCGTGGCGTCCACGACGAGCGCGGGATCGCTCACGCTGTGCACCTGGGGAACGGCACGGAACCGGGGGCCCGCCTCGGCCGCCCCGTCGGGTGTGCCCGCCGCGGCCTCGGCGTCGTCGAGCCCCGACACCTCGATCCGCAGGGAGACACGGACGCCTGCGTCGTGTCCCGCGGCGACGTCGGCCGCCCAGGCGCGCAGCTCCGGCAGGCGCCGGGGCTGCCAGGCCGCGTAGGCCGGTCCGCCCGTCAGGAGCGGCGCGGCCGGCGTGCGGGGCAAGGCGTCCGCGACGGAGTCCAGGAAGGCGCGCAGCAACCGCTCGGGAGCGGGGAGCCGCAGGGGCGGGGTCTCGTCCACCGGCACGGCGTGTGCCTCGGGCGGCATCGAGGCGGCGAGCCTGCGCACCTGCTCCATGGCCTCCGGGTCCAGTGGGCCGATCCGCCAGGCGTCGTGGTCCCGCGGTGAGAGCCCGGGCAGCAGAAGGCCGCGTGCCACGCACCGCAGGGCGAGGAGCGCGGCGGCGCCCCAGAAGGCTCCCGCCCGGTGCCCGTCCGGTGCGACCCGTGCGCGCACGAGGGCGGGCAGCGCGTCTCCCACCGGGAGCAGGACGGCGGGGACGCGCGTGAGCGCGACGCCCGTCTCCGTGGGCCGCACGACGGACAGTTCCCGCGTGTGCGGCGGCGGGAGGGCGGGCAGGGCGGCGCCGTCGGGTCTCCAGAAGGCGACGTGCCCGGTACGGGCGGGATCGCCGGGCAGGAACAGGGCGGAGCATCGGCTCAGTTCGGAGAGGTCGGACGGTGTTCCCACGGGCATCCTCTGCGCGGAGATGAGTAGCTCCTCAAACTTGACTACTGGGGCGGAGTCGCCGAGGGTACAGCACTCGGCGGGCACGGCGGGCACGGCGGGCGTGGGCGCACCATGGTGGGGGAGGGCCCGAGTCCCGCGGACGCCCGTGCTCCCGCGGTTGTCGTGTGTCGCGGTTGTTCTCAGGGCTGTATCGGGGACGAGGCTCAGGGACGTATCAGGGTCGTCTCCGGAACCGCGGGCGGCGCGGAGCCGTTCTCATGGCAGAGAGCGGCAGGGGCCGCGAAGGAGGCGACGCACATGTCGAGGAACGCGAAGATCGCCGCAGGCGGTGTGGCGGTCGGACTGCTGTTGCTGATCTGGTTGCCGTGGTGGGCGGCCCTGCTGATCGTGCTGGGGGTCCCGGCGGCGGCCTACCTCACGCTGGACCCCTCGCAGCGGCGCAGACTGCGCCGTGTCTCCCGCAAGGAACTCGGCCGGTGAGTGACGGGGACCGCGCCGCGGTCCCCGTCCTCGTACACCCCGGCCGGCCGGACACCCGTGGGGCCCGGTCGCGCCCGCCGCGGGGGCGCGTCGGCCTCAGAGCGGACGCACGGCCATCTTGTCGAGCGCTTCCAGGAGCCCGGGCAGTTCCGGTCCGCGGCCGACCGGCAGCACCTCACCGGGTGCGTCGTCGAGCAGCACGAACGCGATGTCGTCGGTCCTGGCCACCAGCGACCAACCGGGGCCGTCGGCGCGCAGGGTGCGCGCGTCACCGGGAGCGAACGACGAACGCACCCGCCCGAGCGGGGGCGGAGAGTCCACATAGGCGCGCACCTCGGCCAGGACGCGTCTGATGCCCTGATGCCCCTTCCCCGGGCCCTTCGCGGCGCCGTCGTCCCCGGCACCCCCCTCCGCGGCAGCGACCTCCCCGGCGGGCCGGGCGGTCGCACCGGACCCGTCAGCCCGGCCGTCCCGGTCGTCCCGACCGGCGTCGTCGCTCCCGGAGCCCGTCTCCGTGTCCGCGCGGGGGCCGACCGCGAAGTCCGCGTCGTCGATCTGCTCGCGCCACACGGCCCACTGGAGCGCGATCTCGTCGGCTCCCAATCGCCGCTGGGCCGGACCCCACCTGGTCGTGTCCGGGGGCGACAAGGGCGGTCCTTCGGCGATCTCGGGCGCGGGATCGTGCGGCTCGGGCACGCCCGGAGCCGCCACGGCGACCGCGAGCGGCCAGCCGGGCAGCGCGGCGACGACCGTCCGCTCGCCGGGCGAGAGGTCGTACTCCATGCCGCAGTCCCACGACGCGATGGCCACGGCCACCAGGGACACGTCGTCGATGACGACCGTCCAGCGCGCGCCCTCGCCGTCCTGGCCCAGCACCAGTCCGTAGCCGTCGGCGAGCGGCGGGAGGCCGAGCGCCGCACAGGCCTCCGGGTAGTCGTCGCCCAGCGCGCTCGGGAACTTCGCCGGCGTCAGCAGCACCGCCGTGAGCACATAGAGCGCGTCGTCCGCGGCGGCGACGGCGTCCTCGTCCGTCCCGGCCATCCCAGCCTCCCCATAGGTTTGTCCAACGGCGCGCACCCTAGTGCGGCGGGAAGGCGCTTGTCACGGCCGACCGACATACCCGGAGCTGCGGTTTTCCGGTCGGACGGGGCGAATCGACCACTCCGGGCCGTCGGATGCGTCACGCCGACGGCAGTCCGAGGAGTTCACGGGCCACGACCCGCGGCGACTCGCCGCGCTCCCGGGCGAGCGCGACGACCGCCCGACAGGCCAGTTCGTTGACGCCGAAGGAGAGCGCCTCGGGCGACACCCAGCCCGCCGCTTCGTCGATGCCCTCCTGATCGTCCGCCGCGCACGCGCAGACGTACGCGGCGGCCGCCTCGAACAGATTGCGCGGACGCCTTCCCTCACCGGGCGGGCGCCCTCCGGCCGTCCCGTTCCCGCCGGCACCCGACCGGGAGTGCCACGCGTCACGCCATCTCCCGCAGACCTTGCGGACCGAGCCGAACACACCGACCACCTTCCCCTGCGTCCTGCCGCGACGGGCCGTCCATGTCCTCCTCCTCAAACTAGGGTTGGAGCTCCGGCGGCAGAAGGGGGACGGTGCGGTGAAGCGCTTCGAACGGCTCGGGCGGATCCTGCGGATGGACCCGTACGCGGACGCGGCCGAGATCTACCGGCTCACCGCGGCCTACGAGTTCCCGTGGGACATCAGCCGCGCTCTGGAACTGGCCCTGTACCGCACCTACGCGGTCCCCGCCATCGGGCGCCTGCTCGCGGAGACGGCGGAGCTCACCGACCGCACGCAGAAGCGCTACGACGACACCGCCCTGCTGCTCGACGCCGTCGTCGAGCACGGCTTCGACAGCGAGCAGGGACGGACGGCGGTCCGGCGCATCAACCGGATGCACCGCTCCTACGACATCGCCGACGACGACATGCGGTACGTGCTCTGCACCTTCGTCGTCGTGCCGAAGCGATGGATCGACGCCTACGGGTGGCGCCGGCTGTCACGCCACGAGATCGTCGCCGCTGCGGAGTACTACCGCACCCTGGGGCAGCACATGGGCATCAAGGACATCCCAGGAACCTACGAGGAGTTCGAGGCCTGCCTCGACGCGTACGAGGAGGCTCACTTCGGCTGGGACGAGGGAGCGCGGCGGGTTTCGGACGCGACGCTCGCCATGACGGCCTCCTGGTACCCCCGGCCGCTCGCCCCCGTCCTGCGCTCCGCCACCCTCGCGCTCCTCGACGAACCCCTGCTCGAGGCATTCCGCTACGCCCCGCCCGGCCCCGCCGTCCGCGCGGTGGTGCGCGCTGCGCTCCGCGCGCGGGGGCGAGCGGTGCGGCTGCTGCCGCCGCGCCGCGCACCGCACCACGCGCGGCAGAACCGGGAGATCAAGGGCTATCCGAACGGCTACCGGCTGGCCGAACTGGGCACCTGCCCGGTCCCCGGCGTCCGGGGCTGTCCCGTCCGGCACACCGGTGGGCCGGACGGCGGATGAGATGACGTGGCGCGCCGCCCGTCGGGTGCGCGCCGCGGGACGGTGAGCGCTCAGGGTTCGCGGACGGCGAGGGCGAGGAAACGGGAGTCCTCGTCGGCGTACGACGTCATGCGCCAGCCGGAACCGGCCAGCAGCGGCCGGAGGTTGGCTTCCGCGCGCAGGTCCTCCGGTGTGATCCGCCGTCCCTGCCGGGCCGCGAGTGCCGCCCGGCCGATCGGGTGGAACAGCGCCAGCGTGCCACCGGGACGCACCACCCTCGCCAACTCCCGCAGGTTCTCCTGCGGCCGGGGCAGATGGGCCACGAGGCCCGCCGCGAACACCGCGTCCAGTACCGCGGAACGCAGCGGCAGGCAGGCCACGTCGGCGAGCACCAGGTGGCCGTCCCGTCCCCGGCCGGCCCGTACGGCGGCCGTCAGCATGGCCGACGTGAGATCCACGCCGACGACCACTCCGGTGGGCCCGACGGCCTCGCGCAGCGGGGGCAGAGCCCGTCCGGTGCCGCAGCCGGCGTCCAGCACCCGGTCCCCGGGGCGCAGACCGAGGTCGCCGACCGCCGCGGCGTAGGCCGGACCGTCGTCCGGGAAGCGGCGGTCCCAGTCCGCGGCCCGTGCGCCGAAGAACTCCTGCACGCGTGTGTGGTCGTCGCTCATGCTCCGCATGATCCCTCACCGACACGGACGACGCCTCGGCGCACACGTTCGAGCGTGACCCGATCGTTCCGGCGCAGTACTGCGCCACATTCCAACCGCTTTCGAAATGCGCCCCCTTCGTGCTCCCGTGCCCCGGCTAGCGTCCCCTGGCCATGGGACACCTGGACCACGCAGCCTTCGGCTGGCTGACCCCCGTGCTGTCGTACGTCATGGCCTGCGTCGGGGCCGCTCTCGGGCTGCGCTGCACCGTGCGCGCCCTCGCAGCCACCGGGCGCTCGCGCCGCAACTGGCTCGTCACCGCCGCCTCGGCGATCGGCACCGGCATCTGGACCATGCACTTCGTGGCCATGCTCGGCTTCGCCGTCGGCGGCACCGACATCCGCTACGACGTCCCGCTGACCGTACTCAGCCTCGTCGTCGCCATGGCCGTCGTCTGCGCCGGTGTCTTCGCCGTCGGATACGGCCGAGACCGCACGCGCGCGTTGCTGATCGGCGGACTCACCACCGGCCTGGGGGTGGCCAGCATGCACTACCTGGGCATGGCCGCCGTCCGGCTGCACGGCGCCGTCACCTACGACCCCGTGCGCGTCGGACTCTCCGTCCTGATCGCCGTCGTCGCGGCGACCGCGGCCCTCTGGGCGGCCCTCAACATCAGGTCGCCCCTCGCGGTCACCCTCGCCTCGCTCGTCATGGGGGCGGCGGTCACCAGCATGCACTACACCGCCATGTTCGCGGTGAACGTCCGGGTCACGCCCTCCGGCGCGACGCTGCCCGGGGCCACGGCGATGCAGTTCATCTTCCCCCTCGCCGTCGGCCTCGGGTCCTACCTCTTCCTGACCTCGGCCTTCGTCGCGCTGTCGCCCACCTCGGGGGAGCGCGAGGCGTCCGCCTCGGCACAGCAACCGATGGACAGCCCCACCGGACGACAGCAGGCCTGGCCCGTCTGACGCGACCGGTCCGCCCCGAACCCCTTCCGAGCGAGGAGGCCATGCGTACACCCCGTAGGACCCCCACGGCAGGCGCCGACGCGCCGCCCCCCGCGCGCGGGCGCCGTGCCCACGCCGGACCCCCCGCCGACGAGAGTCCGTCCGACCGGACGGACGGCCCGACGGGCGGACCGGCGGACGCGGCACCCCCGCGCGCGGCACGCTGGCCCGTCCGCCCGCGCACCGTACGCGCCAAGATCGTCTGCCTCCTGATGGTGCCGGTCGTCTCCCTGCTGGCCCTGTGGGCGTACGCCACCGTCAGCACCGCCCAGGACGTCTCCCGGCTGCGCCAGTTGCAACGGGTGGACTCCGAGGTCCGGGCCCCCGTGGCGGCCGCCGTGGCAGCGCTCCAGGCGGAGCGCGCCTCAGCCGTGCGGTACGCGACCCGTCCGGCGCCCGGGCAGGACGGCGACCTGAGGACGCTCGCCGAACGCACGGACCGCGCGGTGTCGGCCCTGCGGCTCGGTGACGACAGCACCGTCGCCGACGCCCAGGAACTGCCCGAGGGCGTGGCCCGGCGGCTCGAGACCTTCGTCTCCGGAGCCGAGACGCTGCCCTCGCTGCGGACCTCGGTGCTCGGCGGCGGCGCCGACTGGCAGGAGACGTACGCCCGGTACACGAGCACGATCTCGGCCGCCTTCTCGGTCGGTGGCGCCCTCTCCGGCATCCAGGACGCCGAACTCGGCTCCGACGCGCGCGTGCTGCTGGAGTTCTCCCGCGCGGGGGAGGCGCTCGCCCAGGAGGGCGCCGTACTCGCCGGCGCCCGCCTGTCCGGGCGGCTCGACGGGGACGGACTGCGGCTCTTCACCGGCGCCGTCGGCACCCGCCGCACCCTGACCGAATCGGCCGTCGCGGACCTGCGCGGAGCCGAACGCACCGCCTGGCAGCGCCTCGCCGCGGGCAGCGCCTACGCGTCCCTGTACGCCGCCGAGGACAAGGTGCTCGCCCGGGACCCGGGCGCGAAGGCACTCGCCGCTGCTCCCGCGGCCGTCTGGGACAACGCCCACGCACGCGTGCAGGGCGGCATGCGGACCATCGAGGCGGAGACGGGGCGCGGCGTCGCCGACCGCGCCGACCCGTTCACCCGGGGGCTGCTCACCTCGGCCGGCGCGGCGGTCCTGCTGGGGCTCGCCGCCGTCGTCGCCTCACTCGTCGTCTCCGTGCGCATCGGCCGCGGACTCGTCGTCGAACTGGTCGGTCTGCGCAACAGCGCGCTGGAGATCGCCCGGCGCAAGCTCCCGGAGGCCATGCGCAGACTGCGCGCCGGGGAGGAGATCGACGTCCGCGCCGAAGCACCGACGGGACCCGCGGCGGAGGACGAGACCGGTCAGGTCGCCGAGGCCCTCGCCACGGTCCACCGGGCGGCGCTGCGGGCCGCCGTGGAGCGCGCCGAACTCGCCGGCGGCATCTCCGGGGTGTTCGTCAACCTCGCGCGCCGCAGCCAGGTCCTGGTCCACCGTCAGCTGAGGCTCCTGGACAGCATGGAGCGCCGCTCCGACGACCCGAACGAGCTGTCCGACCTCTTCCGCCTCGACCACCTCACCACCCGTATGCGGCGCCACGCGGAGAGCCTGATCATCCTCTCCGGGGCCGCGCCCGGCCGGGCCTGGCGCATGCCGGTGTCCCTCACCGACGTGGTCCGCGCCGCCGTCTCCGAGGTCGAGGACTATGCGCGCGTGGAGGTACGGCAGTTGCCCGAAACGGCCGTCATCGGGACCGCCGTCGCCGACCTCACCCACCTGCTCGCCGAACTCGTCGAGAACGCGGCCCAGTTCTCGCCCCCGCACACGCGTGTGCGGGTCACCGGTGAGCCGGTCGGCAACGGATACGCCGTCGAGGTGGAGGACCGCGGCCTGGGCATGGGCAAGGAGACCCTCAGCGAGGCCAACCGCCGTATCGCGCAGTCCGAGGCGCTGGACCTCTTCGACAGCGACCGGCTCGGGCTGTTCGTCGTCAGCAGACTCGCCGCCCGGCACGACATCAAGGTGCATCTGCGCACCTCGCCCTACGGCGGGACCACGGCCGTGGTCCTGCTGCCGACGGCCCTGCTGCACACCGGCAAGCCGGAACGTTCCGCCCCGGAAGCGACGGAGGCGGAACCGCCCGCGCAACGCGTGCAGGCGCGCGTGTCCGCCCCCGACCGGTCCATCGCCGCCGACCGGTCCATCGCCCCCGACCGGTCCATCGCCGCCGACCGTCCCACGGCCACCGACCGGCCCGTCGCCGTTCCCCGGCAGGAAGCCGTCCCCGCCGCCGCCGACCGCCCCGCGCTGGCGGCTCCCGCCCGGGCCGCGGAACCCGCGGCCGCCGGCCCCACGCCTCCCGGAGTCACCACCTTGCGCCTGCACCGTCCCCCGGACGACCCCGACGGATCGGACGACCTCCCGCGCCGGGTCCGGCAGACCCACCTCGCCCCCCAACTGCGCAGGCAGCCCGCGGAGGAACCGGCCGAGCCGTCCGGCCCACGCGGCGGCGAAGGACGTACCCCCGAACTCGTACGCGACCGGATGTCCGCCTACCGGGACGGCTGGGCCCGGGGCGGCGGCAGACGACCCGGCCGCGGATCCCGCCCGCACCCCGGAGCGGGCAGTGACAGCAGCGAAGGAGACCACGGATGATCCAGGATCCGAGCACGAGGCCGGCCCAGCGGTCCGGTGAACTGGACTGGCTGCTGGACGACCTGGTGATGCGGGTGAGCGAGGTACGGCACGCGGTGGTGCTGTCCAACGACGGCCTCGCCGTGGGCGCCTCCACCGACCTCAGGAGGGAGGACGCCGAACACCTCGCCGCCGTGGCCTCCGGCTTCCACAGCCTCGCCAAGGGCGCGGGGCGCCACTTCGGGGCGGGCGGGGTACGCCAGACGATGGTGGAGATGGACGACGGCTTCCTCTTCGTGGCCGCCGCGGGCGACGGCTCCTGCCTGGCCGTCCTCACCGCGGTGACCGTCGACATCGGCATGGTCGCGTACGAGATGGCCCGGCTGGTCAAGCGGGTCGGTGAGCATCTCTACTCGGCACCACGCCTCGCCTCGCGGCCGCCCGCCGCCGGATGAGACGAGAGAGCGACCCGCGCAGATGACCGAGGACATGACCGGCCCCCCGCGTGAGCCGGGCAGCCAGTGGTACGACAACGAGGCCGGCCCGCTCGTGCGCCCCTACGCCATGACGGGCGGGCGCACGAAACCCGGGCCCACCGGAGTGCGTTTCGACCTGATAGCGCTGGTCACCCTGGACCCCGGCGCACCGGGCACGGACGGCGCGGCGCTCGGACCGGAACACCGCGCCCTCATCGCCCTGTGCCGCAAGGAGACCCAGTCCGTCGCCGAACTGTCGGCCGGCGCGGACCTTCCCGTGGGCGTGGTCCGGGTGCTCCTCGGAGATCTGCTGGAACTCGGCCGCGTCAGGGTCAGCCGCCCCGTGCCGCCCGCACAACTGCCCGACGAGCGGATCCTGCGCGAAGTCATCGAGGGGCTGCGCGCCTTGTAGCCGACACCTCGGAGCATCCCGGACGCGTACGGACGCACCGCACACCGACTCGGGCACGTCTTCGGACCCGGAGCGGACAAAAGTCGGTCACATCAGGCGGACAGCGGTCGAACCCCTCACGGGAGCACCGCGGTTGTCATGATGCTGACTTCGCAGCGCGGCGCCGAGACCGCGCGTGAGCCCGGCGCCGCGGAACGGCGCACCCCTCGACCCCGACCGTTGCCGACACTCCCGAGAGAAGTGATCCATGGTCTCCGAGCACTGCGATGCCACGGGCGGCGACACGACCCCCCTGGCGTTGAAGATTCTGGTCGCCGGCGGATTCGGCGTCGGCAAGACCACGATGGTGGGCGCGGTCAGCGAGATCAAACCGCTGCGCACCGAGGAACTGCTGAGCCAGGCCGGACGTTCGGTGGACGACACCGAAGGCGTGGACCAGAAGGTGACGACGACCGTCGCGATGGACTTCGGCCGGATCACCATCCGCTCCGGCCTCTCCCTCTACCTGTTCGGCACGCCCGGACAGGACCGCTTCTGGTTCCTGTGGGACGAGTTGTCCCAGGGGGCCCTGGGCGCGGTGGTCCTCGCCGACACCCGGCGGCTCGAGGACTGCTTCCCCGCGGTCGACTACTTCGAGCACCGGCACATCCCGTTCGTCGTCGCCGTCAACTGCTTCACGGGCTCGCGGACCTACGGCGCCCAGGACGTCTCGCGCGCCCTCGACCTCGACGGCGGCACCCCCGTCGTCCTGTGCGACGCCAGGGACCGCGACTCGGGCAAGGAGGTACTGATCCGGCTGGTCGAATACGCCGGGCGGATGCACACCGCCCGGCTCCTCGACTCCGTGGGCTGACGGAACCCCGACCTGAGCATGGACAGGGGGTTTCGGGGTCCGCCCGGTGCCCTCAGTCCGCCACGCGCTTCTGCGCCAGGACCTTGTCGACGGCGACGCGCACGAGCAGTTCACCCGGGACGCCGTTGCGGGCACCGAACTCCTCGGCCCGTTCCTCGCCCATGTAGCGCGCCGCGAGACGGGTCGCCCAGTGCCGGACCTCGTCGAGGTCCTCCGAGACGCGCGCCCGGCCCTGGAGCACCACGAAGTCGAACGGCGGGCGGTCGTCGTCGACACACAGGGCGACCCGGCCGTCGCGGGTCAGGTTGCGGCCCTTCACCGTGTCCCTGCCGGTGTTGAACACCACCTCGTCCCCGTCCAGCAGGAACCAGATCGGCGCCACGTGCGGGCTGCCGTCGGCCCGTACGGTGCAGAGCTTCCCGGTGCGGGTGCCGTCCAGGACGAACGCCCGCCATTCCTCATCGGTCATCTTCTGTGCCATGCCGCCATCCTCCTTGCTCCCGCGGCCGCTCGTGGGGAAGGCTGGCGGGCGGATTCTCCGCAGCGGCGGAGGAGCACACGGGGAACGTCACACGGGGAGCGGGACATGGCGCAGAACCAGGGGCTGGGCTGGCTGCTCGACGACCTGACCGGGCGCGTCGACCACGTACGGCACGCACTCGTCCTGTCGACCGACGGGCTGGTGGCGGGAGCCAGCACCGGACTGCCGCAGGAGGACGCCGAGCACCTCGCCGCCGTCTCGTCCGGACTGCACAGCCTGGCCAAGGGCTCCGGGCGGCACTTCGGGGCGGGCGGAGTGCGGCAGACGATGATCGAGTTCGACGACGCGGTGCTGTTCGTCACCGCCGCGGGCACCGGCAGCTGCCTGTGCGTGCTCAGCGACGCGGAAGCCGACATGGGGCAGATCGCCTACGAGATGACCCTGCTCGTCAACCGGGTCGGGGAGCACCTGACCGTGGACGCCCGACAGCCCGACCGCGCACCACTCGAAGAGCTCTGACCTGGACTTCTGTCCCTCCCCGTGGAGTTATCCACAGGCCCCGCGGCAGAGCGGCGATCCCGGCTACGGTTTTTCCCGGGGCCACCGCCGACGGCGTGGGCCCGCTCCGCACCACATCACTCCACGGGGGAGACCGACCATGTCAGACAGCACCGTCACGCGACCGCACCCCGACTTCCGCACGCCGGGCCGAGCGGCGCGTGAACTCGAATTGAAGCGAAGCGAGTACGACCTCGCGGTACACCTCGGACGCGTCAGGACCGTGCCCGACGAGGGCGGCGGGGGCCACAGGGTGGCCCGCGCGGAGATCGAGCGGCTCCGCGCGGACCCGGGCTTCCCCGAGACCCTGCGCAAGCGCGTGCTGGCCGTCGGCACCCGCGAGGGCGCCGCCCTGCTCGGGGTGGCCCCCACCCGGTTCACCCGCCTCGCCCGGCTGGGACTCATCGTGCCGGTCACCTTCTACCTCAACCGGTACCGGGCCGTCGTCTGGCTGTACCTCGCGGACGAACTCACGCAGTTCGCCGCCGAGCGGAGCAACGCCTTCCTGCTGTCGGGGCGCACCCCGGAGGCGCTGCGGAGCCGACTGGCCGCGGGCGTCGACCTGCGGGCCCGGAACTGGCGCGGACGTCACCTGGGCTTTCTGTGCCGTCGGGCCGAAGGCCCCTGGCAGCGCGCCGGAGCCCTGGCCGCCCTTCTCGACCCGCTCCAGGTCTCGCAGATCGTCAAGGACCCCTACGAACGCTCCCACCTGAACAGGTTCCGGCCGGGACCCCCGGGCCACAGCACGCCCGGCACGCCGGCCGCCCACCTCGTCGAGAAGATCGCCACAGCGTCCGACCCCGACGAGATCGCATGGCTCAGGGCCGACCTGGCACGCACCCTGGAAGAAGCCCGCGCCGCGCAGCCAGCGCCCCGCCCCGCACCGAAACCGGTCCCGGCTCCGCCCACCGGGCCACCGGACCCGCCCGGCCTGCCCGGTCGGCCGACACGCGGCCTGCTGAGCCGGCTGCGCCGCCGGGGCGGGTGATCCACCCGACCTACAGCGCCCGGAACAGGCCCTCCTGGACGACGGACACCAGCAGACGTCCCTCCCGGTCGTAGATCCGCCCGCGGGCCAGACCGCGGCCGCCGGTGGCGATCGGCGACTCCTGGTCGTACAGGAACCACTCGTCCGCGCGGAACGGCCGGTGGAACCACATCGCGTGGTCCAGCGAGGCCATGTCGAAGTTCCGCGGCCCCCACAGCGGCTCGACCGGAAGCCGCACCGCGTCGAGAAGGGTCATGTCACTGGCGTAGGTGAGCGCGCAGGTGTGGACGAGCGGATCGTCGCCGAGCGGCCCGACCGCCCGCATCCACACCGCGCTGCGCGGCTCGGCCTCCTTGACGTCCTCGTCGGTCCAGCGCAGCCGGTCCGCGTAGCGGATGTCGAAGGGCTGGCGGCGGGCCATCCGCTCCAACTGCTCCGGCAGCGCGCCCAGATGCTTACGGATCTCCTCGGCGACCGTCGGCAGGGACTCCGGGTCCGCGACCTCACGCGCCGGCGGCAACTGGTGCTCGAAAGGACCTTCCTCAGGCTTGTGAAAGGAGGCGGTGAGATTGAAGATCGTCCGCCCCTGCTGGACCGCGGTGACCCGGCGGGTCGTGAACGACCGCCCGTCCCGCACCCGTTCGACCTGGTACACGATCGGGACACCCGGTCGGCCCGGGCGCAGGAAGTACGCGTGCAGCGAGTGCACGGGCCGGTCCCCGTCGGTGGTCCGGCCGGCCGCGACCAGCGCCTGTCCCGCCACCTGGCCGCCGAAGACCCGTTGCAGGGACTCCTGCGGACTGCGGCCGCGGAAGATGTTGACCTCGATCTGCTCGAGGTCGAGCAGGTCGACGAGCCTCTCGGCCGGATTCGTCATCGGTGTGTCTCTCCTGTGCCCGTGCCCTCGTGCGTGTCCGCTCCGCTTCTCACAACTGGCCCACCGCGGTGACCCGGACGACCGCGCGGCCCTCGGCGTCGGACGCCGTGAGGTCGACCTCCGCGCTGATGCCCCAGTCGTGGTCGTCCTCGGGGTCGTCGAAGATCTGGCGGACCCGCCACAGGGCGTTCTGCGGCTCCTCCTGGATGACCAGCAGCTTCGGGCCCCGGGCGTCGGGGCCGGTGCCGAGGTCGTCGTACTCGTCCCAGTACTTGTCCATCGCCTCGCCCCACGCGTCGGCGTCCCAGCCGGACTCGCCGTCGAGCTCGCCCAGCTGGTCGACGTGGTCCAGGGCGGCGAGCTCGACACGACGGAACATCGCGTTGCGGACCAGGACCCGGAAGGCCCGGGCGTTGGCCGTGACCGGCTTGACCTCGTCCGCCTTCTCCTGCGCCTCCTCGGCCGTCATCTCCGCCGGGTTCGCGAGCTGCTCCCACTCGTCGAGCAGGCTGGAGTCCACCTGGCGCACCATCTCGCCCAGCCACTCCACCAGGTCCTGGAGGTCCTCCGACTTGAGATCGTCGGGGACGGTGTGGTCGAGGGCCTTGTAGGCGCCGGCCAGGTAGCGCAGCACGATCCCCTCGGTGCGGGCCAGCTCGTAGTAGGACACCAGCTCCGTGAAGGACATCGCCCGCTCGTACATGTCGCGGATGACGGACTTCGGCGACAGCGGATGGTCGCCCACCCACGGGTGACTCCTGCGGTAGGTGTCGTACGCGTGGAAGAGCAGCTCCTCCAGGGGCTTGGGGTACGAGACGTCCTGGAGACGCTCCATCCGCTCCTCGTACTCGACACCGTCCGCCTTCATCGCGGCCACGGCCTCGCCCCGCGCCTTGTTCTGCTGGGCGGCCAGGATCTGGCGCGGGTCGTCGAGCGTGGACTCCACGACCGAGACCATGTCGAGCGCGTAGGACGGCGACTCCGGGTCCAGCAGTTCGAACGCGGCCAGCGCGAAGGTGGACAGCGGCTGGTTCAGCGCGAAGTCCTGCTGGAGGTCCACCGTGAGGCGGACGACACGGCCCGTGGCATCCGGCTCGTCGAGCTTCTCGACGATCCCGCCGTCCAGGAGCGAGCGGTAGATCGCGATCGCGCGCCGGATGTGCCGCAGCTGCTGCCTGCGCGGTTCGTGGTTGTCCTCGAGCAGGTGACGCATCGCCTCGAAGGCGTTGCCGGGACGGGCGATCACCGACAGCAGCATCGTGTGGGTGACCCGGAAGCGGGACGCCAGCGGCTCCGGGTCGGACTCGATGAGCTTGTCGAAGGTGTTCTCCGTCCAGCCCACGAACCCCTCCGGCGCCTTCTTGCGCACCACCTTGCGACGCTTCTTCGGATCGTCGCCGGCCTTGCTGAGGGCCTTCTCGTTCTCGATCACGTGCTCGGGGGCCTGCGCGACCACCAGGCCCGCCGTGTCGAAGCCGGCCCGGCCGGCCCGGCCCGCGATCTGGTGGAACTCCCGGGCCCGCAGCGTGCGCACGCGGTTGCCGTCGTACTTCGTCAGCGCCGTGAAGAGCACCGTGCGGATGGGGACGTTGACCCCCACGCCGAGCGTGTCCGTACCGCAGATCACCTTCAGCAGACCGGCCTGCGCGAGCTTCTCCACCAGGCGCCGGTACTTGGGCAGCATGCCGGCGTGGTGGACGCCGATGCCGTGCCGCACGTAGCGCGAGAGGTTCTGACCGAACTTCGTGGTGAAGCGGAAGTTGCCGATCAGGTCGGCGATCCGCTCCTTCTCCTCGCGCGAGCACATGTTGATGCTCATCAGCGCCTGCGCCCGCTCCACCGCCTGGGCCTGCGTGAAGTGCACGATGTAGACGGGCGCCTGCCTGGTCACCAGCAGGTCGCTGAGCGTCTCCGTCATCGGGGTGTAGCGGTACTCGTAGGACAGCGGCACGGGCCGGGTCGCCGAGCGGACCACGGACGTGGGACGGCCGGTGCGCCGCGCGAGGTCCTTCTCGAAGAAGGACACGTCGCCGAGCGTGGCCGACATGAGCACGAACTGCGCCTGGGGCAGCTCCAGGATGGGGATCTGCCAGGCCCAGCCGCGGTCGCCCTCCGCGTAGAAGTGGAACTCGTCCATGACGACCTGGCCGACGTCGGCGTTGCGGCCGTCGCGCAGCGCGATCGAGGCCAGCACCTCGGCCGTGCAGCAGATCACCGGGGCGTCGGAGTTCACGGACGCGTCGCCGGTCAGCATGCCGACGTTCTCCGTGCCGAAGATCTTGCACAGCTCGAAGAACTTCTCCGACACCAGCGCCTTGATCGGAGCCGTGTAGAAGGTGACCTCGTCACGGGCGAGCGCGGCGAAGTGCGCGGCCGCCGCGATCATGCTCTTGCCGGATCCGGTGGGCGTCGACACGATCACGTTCGCCCCGGAGACCACCTCGATCAGCGCCTCCTCCTGGTGGGGGTAGAGCGTCAGACCACGCTCCTGCGCCCAGGACTCGAAGGCTTCGTACAGGGCGTCGGGATCTGCGGTCGGAGGCAACTGATCGATGAGGGTCACGCCCCCATCTTGCCTGCCCGCGTCCCGGAGAGGGGAATCGGATGCCGGCCCGAAGATCACGAACGCTACGCTGTGTCGCCGACGGAGCGTCAACGCACCCGGTCAACTGCACAGCGGTATTCGAGGAATAGGGCGGGCCACGGCCATGATGGGACCAGCACACTCACTGTCGGGCGCCGCCGCCTGGCTCGGCGTCGGTGCGGCCGCCGCCGCGGCCGGGCACACGATGCCCTGGCCGGTCCTGCTCGCCGGCGCGCTGATCTGCGCCGGAGCGGCACTCGCCCCGGACCTCGACCACAAGGCCGCCACCATCTCCCGGGCCTTCGGACCGCTCTCCCGCTGGCTGTGCGAGATCGTCGACAAGCTCTCCTACGCCGTCTACAAGGCCACCCGCAAGCAGGGCGACCCGCGTCGCTCCGGCGGGCACCGGACCCTCACGCACACCTGGCTGTGGGCCGTCATGATCGGCGGGGGCGCGTCGGCGCTGGCCATCACCGGTGGCCGCTGGGCGGTGCTGGCGCTGCTCTTCGTGCACATGGTGCTGGCGATCGAGGGGCTGCTGTGGCGCGCGGCCCGGGGATCCAGCAGCGATGTGCTGGTGTGGCTGCTGGCCGCCACCAGCGCCTGGATCCTCGCCGGAGTGCTGGACAAGCCGGGCAACGGCTCGGACTGGCTGTTCACCGAACCCGGTCAGCAGTACCTGTGGCTGGGGCTGCCGATCGTGCTGGGCGCGCTGGTGCACGACATCGGCGACGCGCTGACCGTCTCGGGCTGCCCGGTGCTGTGGCCCATCCCGGTCGGGCGCAAGCGCTGGTACCCGATCGGTCCGCCCAAGGCGATGCGCTTCCGGGCGGGCAGCTGGGTCGAGCTGAAGGTCCTGATGCCCGTGTTCATGGTGCTCGGCGGAGTGGGCGGGGCGGCGGCCCTCAACTACATCTGACCCTGGCGTCCGGCACCGCCGGATCAGGTCATCGCCCCGCCGTCGCCGTAGCGCCGCTCGAAGCGGGCCACCCGGCCCTCCGCGTCCACGGTCCGCGACTTTCCGGTGTAGAAGGGGTGGCTCTCGGAGGAGATCTCCACGTCCACCACCGGGTAGGTCTCCCCGTCGTCCCACTCGATGGTCCGGTCGCTGGTCGCGGTGGACCGGGTCAGGAACGCGTATCCGGCGGTCCGGTCGCGGAAGACGACCGCGTGGTAGTCGGGCTGCTTGTCCTGCTGCATGCGTGCTCCTCCAGCGGTGCGGGCGGCGGCGACCGACCGTGGACGGCCGGGTCCGCCGGGTGCGGATCAACCGGACAGGGCGTCCTCGTCGACGATGTGCATCGCGGCCTCCTCGGCGGAGGCCGCCGCGCCGTCGATACCCACGTCCGTGGCGATCAGCGCGCTCTCCTCGTCCTCGTGGACCCCCTCGTCCGGTGCCACGAGCCGGCCGGAACGCGCGGCGCCGACTTCGTTGTCGAGGAGTTCCCCGTCGGTGCCGTCGCAATCGCCGAGGCCGTCGCCGTCCGGAGCGTCGAGCTCCGGCATCTCCTCCGCGAGCCGCTGCTCCAGGCTCTCGCCCTCCCGGCGCTCGGCGGCGGTCACACCGGTGTGCTCGACAGCCCACGGGCGGTCCGGCGGGGACCAGCCGCGGTCGAGAGGATCGTCGACGCCGTCGTTCTCCAGCGTGTCCTCGGCGTCGAGCAGTCCGGCGTCGTCCTGGATGTCGGAGGAGTCGGGCTGGTAGACGTCGTCCCCCCATCCGTCGGCACTGTTCACGGGTACCTCCAGGGGGTGGCGTCCCCGTCCTCATCGCGGTCGGCGGCGGGGTGCCGCCGCACGGGGCACCGGGCGGGCGCGGGACGTTCCGTTCGGATCCCGGCCGCTTCCCGCGCGGGTGCCGCTCTCCAGCGTTCCACCCCCCGTCGGGACCGCGCAACGCCAGAGGCGACGCGGGGGCGGGAAGGGACGGTCCGGCCCCGGGTCAACGGGTCGCGGCCCGCCCCCTCCCGCCCGCGGGACGCCCGGGCCCCCGGCCGGGACCGGACTACGCGTGCCCGGGGCGGTCGGGAGCGGGTCCCGGGGGGGTGGCTCAGCCGTGCCACGACCGCCAGAGTGCCGCGTACGCGCCGTCCGCCGCGACCAGCTCGGTGTGGCTGCCCAGCTCGCTGATGCGACCGTTCTCGACGACGGCGATGACATCGGCGTCGTGGGCCGTGTGCAATCGGTGGGCGATGGCGACGACGGTACGGCCGTCCAGGACACGGGCCAGGGACCGCTCCAGGTGCCGGGCCGCACGCGGGTCGAGCAGCGAGGTCGCCTCGTCCAGCACCAGGGTGTGGGGATCGGCCAGGACCAGCCGGGCCAGCGCGATCTGCTGGGCCTGCGCCGGGGTCAGGGCCACCCCGCCGGAACCGACCTCGGTGTCGAGTCCGTCGTCCAGGGCCCGTGCCCAGCCGTCCGCGTCGACCGCGCCGAGCGCCGCCCACAGCTCCGCGTCCTCGGAGGCCGCCGCGTCCGCACCGCCCGTCGGCGTCCCGTCGCTCGGACGGAGCCGGGCGTGAGGGAGGGCGAGCCGGAGGTTGTCGCGCAGCGAACCGACGAAGACGTGGTGCTCCTGGTTGACGAGCGCCACATGGGAGCGGACCCGTTCGGCGGTCATCCGCGACAGCTCGGCCCCGCCGAGCGTGATCCGGCCGTCGCGGGGCGCGTAGATACCGGCGAGCAGCCGGCCCAGGGTGGACTTGCCGGCCCCCGACGGGCCGACCAGGGCCAGGCGGGTACCGGGGGACACCTCCAGCGTCACCTCGCGCAGCACGTCGACGCCCTTGCGGTAGCCGAAGTGGACACGGTCGGCGTGCACGTCGCGTCCGTCCGGCACCAGCCGGGTGTCCCCGCCGTCGGGCTCGATGTCACGCACTCCGACGAGGCGGGCCAGCGACACCTGGGCCACCTGGAGCTCGTCGTACCAGCGCAGGATCAGGTTCACCGGGTCGACGAGCATCTGCGCCAGCAGCGCGCCCGTCGTCAGCTGACCGACGTCGATCCAGCCCTGGAGGACGAACGCCCCGCCGAGCATGAGGACCGAGCCGAGGACCGTGACGTGCACCAGGTTGATGACGGGGAACAGCACCGACCGAAGCCACAATGTGTAGCGTTCCCAAGCAGTCCACTGCCGGATGCGCTGCTCGGAGATCGCGACGCGGCGGTCGCCGAGCCGGTGCGCCTCGACGGTGCGGCCGGCGTCCACGGTCTCGGCCAGGGCGGCGGCCACGGCCGCGTAGCCGGCGGCCTCGGAGCGGTAGCCGGCCGGCGCCCGCCTGAAGTACCAGCGGCACCCCACCACCAGCAGCGGCACGGCGACCAGGACGGCCGGCGCCAGCGGCGGCGCGGTGACGACCAGCCCGCCGAGCAGCAGCAGAGCCCACATCACGCCGATGGTCAGCTGGGGCACGGCCTCGCGCATCGCGTTGGCCAGCCGGTCGATGTCCGTCGTGATCCGGGAGAGCAGGTCGCCGGTCCCGGCACGCTCCAGCACGCCCGGTGGCAGTCGCACCGAGCGCACGAGGAAGTCCTCGCGCAGGTCCGCGAGCATCCGCTCGCCGAGCATCGCGCCGCGCAGCCGCACCTCCCGTACGAAGGCCGCCTGGACGACCAGGGCGAGTACGAACAGCGTGGCGACGAGCCCGAGGTGGAGCTCGCGCACACCGTCCGACAACCGCTCCACGAGGTCGCCGAGGAGCCACGGGCCCACCATCGAGGCGACGGTGGCGACCGTGTTCACCAGCAGCAGGAGCACGAAGGCGCGGCGATGCCGGCGCAGGAGTTCGGCCACGTAGTCGCGGACGGTCGAGGGGGCGCCGACGGGCAGCGTGTTCGCCGTCGTCGGTGCCGCCGGGTCGTACGCGGGCGGCGCCACGCCGATCATGCCGTCTCCTCGATCTCTTCTCGTTCGATCACTTCGAGCTCCTTGAGCCCCTCGAGTGCGCCGAGTTCGTCAAGTCCGGCTTCCTCCTCGGTCTCCCGGGTGACCACGGCCCGGTACCGGGGTTCGCGGCGCAGCAGTTCGCGGTGCGCGCCGACCGCGACGGCCTCGCCCTCGTGGACGAGTACCACCCGGTCGGCCCGGTCCAGCAGCAGGGGAGAGGAGGTGAACACGACGGTCGTGCGCCCCGCCCGCACCTCGCGCAGGCCTTCGGCGATCCGCGCCTCGGTGTGCGAGTCGACGGCCGAGGTGGGTTCGTCCAGGACGAGGACCTCGGGGTCCGTGATCAGGGAGCGGGCGAGGGCCAGCCGTTGCCGCTGGCCGCCGGAGAGGGACCGGCCCCGCTCGGTGAGCCGGGCGTCCAGCGGGTCGTCGGCGTCCAGCGAACCCTGGACGAGGGCGTCAAGGACGTCCCCGCACTGGGCGGCGGCCAGCGCCGTCCCCGTGTCGACCCCGCCCGAGGCGGGCACGTCGAGCAGCTCCCGCAGGGAGCCGGACAGCAGGACGGGATCCTTGTCCTGGACGAGGACCGCCGTACGGGCGCTGTCCAGCGGCAGTTCGTTCAGCGGGACTCCGCCGAGCAGTACCGACGGGCTGTCCTCCGGGGGATGCCCGCCCAGCCGCTCGGCCAGCCGGCCGGCGGCGTCCGGGTCGCCGCACACCACGGCCGTGAGCCGGGCCGCGGGTGCGAGCAGGCCGGTGGCGGGGTCGTACAGATCGCCCGAGGGGGTCTCGGCCGCGCGTGACCCGCCGATGTCGGTGACCCGTTCGAGGGAGAGCACGCGTGCGGCGCGTCGGGCCGACGGACGGGAGAAGGAGTAGGCCATCGCGATCTCCTCGAAGTGCCTGAGGGGATAGGCCAGAACCATGACGGAGCTGTAGACGGTCACCAGTTCGCCGACGCTGATGCGGCCCTCGCGGGCCAGGTGGACGCCGTAGCAGACGACGGTGATCAGCAGCAGTCCCGGCAGCAGCACCTGGACGGCGCTGATCAGCGACCACATGCGCGCGCTGCGCACCGCCGCGTGCCGGACCTCCTGCGAGGCGCTGCGGTAGCGGTCGAGGAAGAGGTCCTCGCCGCCGATCCCGCGCAGCACCCGCAGACCGGCCACGGTGTCCGAGGCGAGTTCGGTGGCGCGTCCGGCCTTCTCGCGCTGGAGGTCGGCCCGCCGGGTGGCCGGGGGCAGCAGGGGCAGCGCGGCGAACGCGACGACCGGCAGACCCACGGCGACCACGACACCCAGTGCGGGCTGGTAGACGACCAGGCCGACGCAGACCACCAGGACCGTGAGGGCCGCGGCGGTGAAGCGGGACACGGCCTCCACGAACCAGCCGATCTTCTCGACGTCACCCGTGGAGACGGACACGACCTCACCGGCCGCGACCCGCCGGGTCAGCGCGGAGCCCAGCTGTGAGGCCTTGCGGGCGAGCAGCTGCTGGACGCGGGCGGCGGCGGTGATCCAGTTGGTGACGGCGGCGCGGTGCAGGAAGGTGTCCCCGACCGCGGTGGCGGCACCGCACAGGCCCATCAGGCCGCCGGTCAGGGCCAGTCGGGTGCCGGAACGGTCCACGACGGCCTCGACGGCCAGACCGACGCAGAACGGCTGCGCCGAGACGGCGACGAAGTGCAGCAGTCCCCAGGCCAGGGCCTTGAACTGGCCGCCCAGCTGGTTTCGGCCGAGCCACCACAGGAAGCGGGGCCCCGAGCGTGCGTCGGGCACGCCCGGGTCGGGGTAAGGAAGGTCTTGGATCTGCATGACGTCCCAGTGGCTCGAGTCAGGGGATGGGAGGGAGGCAGGCGGGAGAAGGTAGGCAGGTGGGAGGGGTGGGCGGACCGGAGGGTCCGCCGGGAGCGGCAGCAAACCGTGCAAGGTTCGCGCCGGATCATGGTCACAATCAACCGGTTTTCCGTGGCGTCGGCCGGATCCGGCAGCTGTCCGACACGGCCCGGATGTCCGGAACACGGCGCCCGGGCCCGGAGGGTGGTGCGAGCATGGGCCGATGGGATCTGGGGACCGGCGGCGTCCAGGAGCGGTGACGGTGGTCTGCGGCCTCCTGCTCGTGGTTCTGTACGCGTGCGGTGGTGCGACCGTGGAGCGCGGGGGTGACGGTGCGCCCGGAGCGGGCGCCGGCACGGGCGGTGCCTCGCGGGGGACGGCGGCGGCGACGGGGCTGCCCGACGTCGGGGACCGGTTGCGGAGCCGGATCCCGGCGGTTTCGGGCCAGGTCCTGGCGGTGTACGGCGACGGGAAGGACTCCGCGAACTCCACCGTCGTGCTGTACACCAGGAGCGACGGGGGCTGGGAGCGGGTCCGCAGCTGGCGGGGTCACAACGGCAAGAAGGGCTGGACCGTCCGGCACCGGGCCGGTGACAACCGAAGCCCTGTCGGCGTGTTCACGCTCACCGACGCGGGGGGTGTCCTGGCCGATCCCGGCACCAGGCTGCCGTACACCCGGTCCGCCGCCTTCGCGGCGCCGCGCTCGTGGGCGCGGTCGCACTGGCACGACTTCGACTACGTCATCGCCATCGACTACAACCGCGTCAAGGGCGCCCCGCCCAACGACCCGACGCGGCCGCAGGGGGAGGACAAGGGCGGCGGGATCTGGCTGCACCTGGACCACGGCAGCGGCACCTCGGCCTGCGTCGGCCTGTCCAGGACGGCGATGGAGTACCTGCTGCGCACCCTCGACCCGGCCCGGCATCCCGTGGTGGTGATGGGGGACAGGGACGCGCTGCGAGCGTAGGCCGGGTCCCGGCCCCGTGGGCCGAGGCGTCATTGCGGGGAACGGCCGACTGCCCGTAGAACACCGGCCATGAGAAGCCGGATTTGCATGTCCATGCTCACCGGGGCGGTCCTCCTGGCGAGCACCGTCCTGGGGAGCGGCACGGTACGGGCGGCGCCCCTCACCTCTTCCCCGTCGCCCCCGACGGCCTCTGCCTCGGCCTCGTCCCCCTCCCCAGGGGTGCCCGCCGAGTTCGGCGGCGACTGGCACGACCCCCTCACCGCCGCGCCGCCCGTGACCAAGCCCCACACCAGGAGCTGCCGGGTCACCCTCGCCGAGGCGCAGTTCCGCGACTTCACGCCGTACCGCGGCTCGTACGTCCCGCCGGACGGCTGCGGCGACCACTGGAGCAAGGTGGTGCTGCGGCTCGACGGCAAGGTCCGCGGGCGGCAGTTCGACCGGCTCGGCCATGTCCAGGTCGGCGGGGTGGAGATCTTCCGCACGTCGACGCCCGAACCGTCGCCCGACGGGATCGAGTGGTCGGTCGAGAAGGACGTCACCCGCTACAGCGCCACCTTCCGCTCCGCCCAGGACGTGGAGATGCTCATCGGCAACGTCGTCGACGACACCTACACGGGCGTGATCGACGTCAAGGTGACGCTCACGTTCTACGCGGGTGAGGCGGCCGGCGTCCCCGACCGCGTCCTCACCCTCGACCGGGGTCCGCAGGGCACGACCCTCACCACCCCGCGCAACAGCGAACGCGTGGTCGCCGAGGTCTACGCGACCGGATCCGGCGGCGGATGCGAGGAGTACTGGTACCTGACGGTGCCCTCGGCCGCGCCCTACTCGTGCCGCGCCGGCGACGGGCCGTACCGGGAGGTGCAGGTCGAGGTCGACGGCCGACCTGCCGGGATCGCCGCCCCCTTCCCGACCGTGTGGACCGGTGGCCTGGGCAACCCCTTCCTCTGGTACGTGGTCCCCGGGCCCCGTGCCTTCGACATCAAGCCGATCGAGTACGACCTGACGCCGTTCGCGGGGTTGTTCAACGACGGCCGCGCGCACCGGGTCGAGGTGTCGGTCGTCGGCGTGCCCGAGGGGCAGAGCGGCTGGAGCACGCCGGTCGACGTGCTCGTCTGGCAGGATCCCGGCAAGGCCGTCGTCGGCGGCGGGCTCCTCGCGCACGACGCGGGCGAGCTGACCGACTCGGCCACCTACACGCCCGGCGCCGAGCACCGCGTCGACACGACGGGCGGCCACCGCCTGACGGTCGCCGGGTACCTCGACACCTCGCACGGACGGGTGCGGACCACCGTGACGCGCACCCTCGCGAACACCTCCGCGCACCGCTGGACCGACGGCGAGAGCGTGGACGGTCTCGACGCCTCCTGGACGGACGACGAGTCCGTCACCGTCGACGGCCGCCGGACGTCGCTGACGACGCGCATCAGCCGGACCTACACCATGAACGGCACCACCACCCTGGGCGCGGACGACCGGCTGCGGACCGTGCTGACGCTGGGGGACCGGGCCGACGCCGTGACGCGGCGGGACGGACGTTTGGTGTCCTGGTCGCGGCTCGACGACACGTATGCCGGTGACGCCACCTTCATCGTCGGCGTACCCCGGGACCAGCGCCACGCCGTCGGCACGACGAGCGAGCGCTACCGGTCGTACGGCCCGGACGGCTGCTACGACCGTCGGCTGGCCACCGCACAGGGGGTGCTGACCGAGAACCGCCGGCGCTGCTGACCCCTGGGCCCGGCTCCCGCCTCCGGGGCGGCTCCCGCCTCCGGCGGGGCCCCGGTCGCCGGGGCCGCTGAGGGCGGGCGCGCGGCACGGTGTCCGGGCGGGGCTTCAGCAGTTGCGTCCCGGACCCGGCCCGCCGCCCTCCCCGCGCCCATGTCCGTGCCCGTGCGGGTGCGTCGGTGTGCCGTCCGGCGCTCCGCCCACCAGGGCGTCCAGCAGGCCGCTCAGCACCTCGCGCTCCAGGTCCGTCAGCGGATCGAGGATCTCCTCCGCGGCGGACATCCGCGCGCCCCGCAGCCGGCGCAGGGCCTTGTGGCCGTCCTCCGTCAGCTCGATCCGGATCACGCGCCGGTTGGCGGGGTCCGGCATGCGCCGCACCTTGCCGCCCGCCTCCAGGGCGTCGACCAGGGTCGTGACGGCCCGGGGGACCACCTCCAGGCGTTCGGCGAGGTCGGCCATGCGCGGCGGTGCGTCGCAGTGCGCCAGCGTGCGCAGCAGCCGGGCCTGGGCCGGGGTGACGCCGAGCCCGCTCCGCTCCAGATGGTGCTTCTGGATGCGGTGCACCCGGCGCGTGAGCCGCAGCAGCTGCTCGGCGAGCGCGCTGTCGGAATCGGGGGTCGTCATGGGGGAACAATATCAGGATGCAGTTCATTGTGAGTATAGGTAACAATGAGCTATGCTCCGTCTGTCCGCACCGTCTCACCCTCCGTAGGAGCCATGCCCCGCGATCACATCGACTGGTCCCCCTCGCCCGGCACCCCGACCGACCAGCCTCGGCAGGTGCGCCGCATCCTCGCGCTCTTCAAGCCCTACCGTGCCCGGCTCTCGGTCGTCGGCCTCCTGGTCGCCGCCGCCTCCCTGGTCACCGTGGCCACACCGTTCCTGCTGAAGGAGACGCTGGACGTCGCCATTCCGCAGGGACGCACCGGCCTGCTCGGACTCCTCGCCCTCGGCATGATCCTCAGTGCCGTCCTCAGCGGAGTCTTCGGCGTCCTCCAGACCCTGATCTCCACCACCGTCGGTCAGCGCGTCATGCACGACCTGCGCACGGCCGTATACGACCGCCTCCAGCGGATGTCCCTCGCCTTCTTCACGCGTACGCGCACCGGCGAGGTGCAGTCCCGCATCGCCAACGACATCGGCGGTATGCAGGCCACCGTCACCTCCACCGCCACCTCGCTGGTCTCCAACTTCACGAGCGTGGTCGCGACCGTCGTGGCGATGATCGCCCTCGACTGGCGGCTGACCGTCGTCTCGCTCCTCCTGCTGCCGGTGTTCGTGTGGATCAGCCGGCGCGTCGGCAACGAACGCAAGAAGATCACCACCCAGCGCCAGAAGCAGATGGCCGCGATGGCCGCCACGGTCACCGAGTCGCTGTCGGTCAGCGGGATCCTGCTCGGCCGCACCATGGGCCGCTCGGACTCCCTCACCCGCTCCTTCGCCGAGGAATCCGAGCAATTGGTCGACCTCGAGGTGCGGTCCAGCATGGCCGGACGCTGGCGCATGGCCGTGATCGGCATCGTCATGTCCGCCATGCCGGCCGTCATCTACTGGGCCGCGGGCATGGCCCTCCAGTTCGGTGGACCCGACGTGTCGCTCGGCACGATCGTCGCCTTCGTCTCGCTCCAGCAGGGCCTGTTCCGGCCCGCCGTCAGCCTGCTGTCGACCGGCGTGCAGATCCAGACCTCCCTGGCCCTCTTCCAGCGGATCTTCGAGTACCTGGACCTCCCCGTCGACATCACCGAACGCGCGGACCCGGTCCGCCTCGACCGGATCAAGGGCGAGGTCCGCTTCGAGGACGTCACCTTCCGGTACGAGGGCAAGGGCGGGCCCGTCCTCGACGGAATCGACATCACCGTCCCCGCCGGCACCGCCCTCGCCGTGGTCGGCCCGACGGGCGCCGGCAAGTCCACGCTGGGCTACCTGGTGCCGCGCCTGTACGACGTGACGGGCGGCCGGGTCACCCTGGACGGCGTCGACGTCCGCGACCTGGACTTCGACACCCTCGCGCGCGCGGTCGGCGTCGTCTCGCAGGAGACGTACCTCTTCCACGCCACGGTCGCCGACAACCTGCGCTTCGCCAAGCCCGACGCCACCGAAGAGGAGCTCCACGCGGCCGCGCGCGCGGCGCAGATACACGACCACATCGCCGCCCTGCCCGACGGCTACGACACGGTCGTCGGCGAGCGCGGCCACCGGTTCTCCGGTGGGGAGAAGCAACGGCTGGCCATCGCCCGCACCATCCTGCGCGATCCGCCTGTGCTGATCCTCGACGAGGCGACCAGCGCCCTGGACACCCGTACGGAACAGGCCGTCCAGGAGGCGATCGACGCGCTCTCGGCCAACCGCACCACGATCACCATCGCCCACCGGCTGTCCACCGTGCGGGGCGCCGACCAGATCGTCGTCCTCGACTCCGGGCAGGTGGCCGAACGGGGTACGCACGAGGAACTGCTGCGACAGGACGGACGGTACGCGGCGCTGGTGCGGCGTGACGCCCGCCTGGAGCCGACCAGATGAAGACATGGCACGTGATGCCGGTTTTGTGATGATCTGAGGGATACCGTGCCCGCATGCAGATGAACACACCGCCTCGGAGCGCGATTCGACTGACGCGCCGGGGCCGACTCGTCCTCATCGCGACCGGAGCCGTCGTGGCCGGCACCGCCGTGGCGGTGCCGCTGCTGAGTCTGGAGAACGCGAAGACGGAGGCCGGGCGGGCGACCCTCGTCATCCCCGAGGGGTGGCGCGCGAGCCAGGTCTTCGACGCCGTCGACAAGGCGCTCGCCCTCCCGGCGGGCACCACCAGGAACGCACTGCCGAAAGCCGCCCTGAAACTGCCGGACGACGCAGACGGGAACCCGGAGGGCTACCTCTTCCCCGCGACGTACCCGCTGGACGAGAAGGCGACGCCGCAGACCCTGCTGACCTACATGGTCGACACGGCCAACAAGCGGTTCGGCCGGGCGCCCCTCGCGGCCGGCGCGCAGCGCACCGCGATGAACGTCTACCAGACGGTCACCGTGGCCAGCATCGTGCAGGCCGAAGCCGCCGACAAGGCGGACATGGGCAAGGTGGCCCGGGTGGTGTTCAACCGGCTGGAGCGCGGCATGCCGCTACAGATGGACTCGACCGTCAACTACGGACTCAACCGCTTCACGCCGAGGACGACGGAGCGTGACACGCGTGTCGAGAGCCCCTACAACTCCTATCAGCGCATGGGGCTGCCGCCCACGCCGATCGACAACCCCGGCGAGGAGGCGATGCGCGCGGCCGTCAGCCCCACCCCGGGGGACTGGCTGTACTTCGTCACGGTCAAGCCGGGCGACACGCGCTTCACGGCCGGTTACGCCGAACACCTGCGCAACGTCGCCGAGTTCAACCGCAGCGGGGAGACCGCGAAGAGCCGGGCCGCGGCCGCCGGATGACCGGGCGGGGCATCAGACGGCGACCGGCTCCCGCGCGAGCAGCCGCCTGATGTCCCGTACGGCCGCGCGCCCGGCCCGGTTGGCGCCGATGGTGCTCGCCGACGGTCCGTAGCCGACGAGGTGGACCCGCGGATCGGCGACCGCCCGGGTGCCCTCGACCCGGATACCGCCTCCCGGCTCGCGCAGCCGCAGGGGCGCGAGGTGGTCGACGGCGGCCCGGAATCCGGTCGCCCAGAGGATCACGTCGGCGGCGACGTGCCGTCCGCCGTCCCACTCCACGCCGTCCTCGGTGATCCGGTCGAACATCGGAAGCCGGTCCAGGACCCCGTCGGCGAGCCCCCGCCGGATCGCGTCGTTGAGCGGCAGTCCCGTCACGGACACCACGCTCTTGGGCGGCAGGCCCTGTCGCACCCGCTCCTCCACCAGGGCGACCGCGGCGCGGCCCGCGTCCTCGTCGAAGGGTCCCTCGCGGAAGACGGGGGGCCGCCGTGTCACCCAGGTCGTCCCCGCCGCGTACGGCGCGATCTCGAGCAGGTGCTGTGTGGCGGACGCGCCGCCGCCCACGACGACCACCCGCAGACCGGCGAAGGCCTCGGGACCCGGATACCGCGCGGTGTGCAGCTGACGTCCGCGGAACGTCTCCTGGCCGGGGTAGCGCGGCACGAACGGCCGGTCCCAGGTGCCGGTGGCGTTGATCAGGGCCCGGGTGGACCACACCCCGTCGGAGGACTCGACGAGCAGGCGCCCGCCGGTGCCCTCCCGTACGGCCCGCACGTCGACGGGACGCCGTACGCGCAGGTCGAAGGCGCGCTCGTAGGCCTCGAAGTACTCGGGGACGACCTCGGCCGACGGCCGGTCGGGATCGGCGCCCGTCAGCTCCATCCCGGGCAGCGCGTGCATCCCGTGCACCTTGCCGTACGTGAGCGACGGCCAGCGGAACTGCCAGGCGCCTCCCGGGGCGGGGGCGTGGTCGAGCACCACGAAGTCGCGCTCGGGCTCGAAACCGGTGCGCCGCAGGTGGTGTGCGGCGGCCAGACCGGCCTGTCCGGCGCCGATGACGACCACGTCGACCTCACGCGCCTCGTCGACCCCATGCGCCTCGCCCGCGGGGTCCTCGACCTCACCCAAGTTGTTCACGGTTCTACCAACGGTGGAACGGTCGTAGATCTTCCCCGCCCGGGTGTGACGCGCCGGACGGCCGGGGCGCACTCGGGTCGGCCGGACAGGTGTGGAAGGGGGCGGATGGGTCAGGATGGGGGGATGTCAGATGCGTTCACCACCCGAGTTCTGCACATCGCCTCAGGTTCCCGGGAGAGGGTCGTCGATCTCACCGGGGAGTGCGAGTCGTTCCTGCGTGAGGTGGCCGCCGGCCGGGACGGCCTGCTGAACCTGTTCGTCCCGCACGCCACCGCGGGCATCGCGATCATCGAGACGGGCGCCGGCAGCGACGACGACCTGCTGGCCGCCCTGCACACGCTCCTTCCCGCCGACGACCGCTGGCAGCACCGCCACGGCAGCCCGGGGCACGGTCGCGACCACGTCCTGCCCGCCTTCGTCCCGCCGCACGCGACCCTGCCCGTCCTGGACGGCAGGCCGGCCCTGGGCACCTGGCAGTCGGTGTGTCTGGTCGACACCAACAAGGACAACCCGGACCGCCAGGTGCGGCTGTCGTTCCTCGGCGGGCTCTGAGGCCGGTCCTGTCAGAGCGGCTTGCGCCAGACGGAGACGTGCTTGGCGGAGTCCCCGGTGAAGGGGGTGCCGTCCCAGTCCGCGACCCTCCGTTCCAGTGCGAGGCCCGCGATCCGCGCCATCAGGTCCAGCTCGGCGGGCCAGGCGTACCGGTGGCGGGAGGCGTCACGGCGGTGGCGGCCGTCGTCGCCGTCCCGGGTGAAGTGGTGCGAAACGAGGATCTGCCCGGCCAGGTCGAAGGTGTCGAAGCCGAGATGCCGTTCGGAGACGTCGAACGGCACCGCGACCTGCCCGGGCGGCAGGAACCGCAGCGGCGGTACGCCCAGCTCGACGACGAAACGGCCGCCGGGCGCCAGGTGCCGCGCCGCGTTGCGGAAGCACTCGACCTGCTCGTCCTGGGTGAGGAGGTTGGAGAGGGTGTTGTAGACGAGGTACACGAGGGTGAACTCGCCGGGGACGACGGTCGTGGCCATGTCCCCGAGGGTGACGGGGAGCGCGTCCTCGTCGATCTTGCGCCGCAGGACCGCCGCCATGGGCTCGGAGAGCTCGATGCCCGCCACCCGCACACCGCGCCGCCGCAGCGGCACACCCACCCGGCCGGTCCCGATCGCGAACTCCAACGCCGCTCCCCCTCCGGCGAGTTCGGCGAGGAAGTCGACGGTCGGGCCGAGGACGGCGGCCGAGGACATCTCGGTCTCCTCGGCGTCGTAGCGGTCGGCGGTCGCCCGGGTCCACAGTTCGCTGCTCGTCACGGGAGGTCACTCTGCCGGGCGCCGGCGCGCCCTGTCGACGCATATTCCGCACGGCCCGGCCCGCCCGCGCCCGCCTCGCCGCCCCCGAACGTTCGCCGGGGAGTTCTCGTCGGACGCATCCTGTGTAATCTGAAAGTTAACCTTTCGCGTGTATTCAGGTTCGTACAGCCTCACGCCACCGATCCGGCGCCGTGCGGGCGAAAGGTAGTGCGGTTGTATGTGCCGTGCTAGGCTTCGTGCTAGTTGCAGTTGTGGTTCCCGAAACTTCAAGTGCCTCGACGGCCCTCTGCCGTCGGGCACTTTTGTATCTCCGGTGCTCATCCGGACGGGGTTCATTGTGGCAACGCATGGGTTCACACGGTGTGAACCCCTGGGCACTGCCCCGAAGGAGATGTGACATGGCTACTGGCACCGTCAAGTGGTTCAACTCGGAAAAGGGATTCGGCTTCATCGAGCAGGACGGCGGCGGCCCCGATGTCTTCGCCCACTACTCGAACATCGCCACCCAGGGCTTCCGTGAGCTTCAGGAAGGCCAGAAGGTGAACTTCGACGTCACGCAGGGCCAGAAGGGCCCGCAGGCGGAGAACATCACGCCCGCCTGACGCGAAGCGTAAGTGAAGCTGGGGTCCGCACCGCTCGGTGCGGACCCCAGCTTGCTGCTGTTCCGGCATTTCGCCGGAATTCCTTCAGTCTCATTTTCAGTCCAGTTCTGGGCCTGGTTCGCGGCCCGCACTCCGGCTCGTGCTTGCAATTCGTCCGGCGTATTGCCGCCGGGAATTCCTCGATGCGTGCCCCGTCGAGGAAGGTTCTCCCATGAGCCGTTCAGCTCGCACGAATGACCGTTTCGAGTTCGCCCTGCCGGTCACCGTCACCCCCGCACTTCCCGCGGTCACGTCCTTCGGTGAACTGGACATGCCCACCGAGTTGCTGGAGACGCTCACCCGGCTCGGCGTGCACGAGCCGTTCCCGATCCAGGCGGCCACCCTGCCCAACGCGCTGGCGGGCCGGGACGTCCTGGGCCGCGGGCGCACGGGCTCGGGCAAGACCCTCGCCTTCGGCCTCGCGCTGCTGGTGCGCACGGCCGGCCGGCGGGCCGAGTCCCGCAAGCCGCTCGCCCTGGTCCTCGTCCCCACCCGGGAGCTGGCCCAGCAGGTCACCGACGCGCTCACCCCGTACGCCCGGCTGCTCAAGGTGCGGCTGGCCACGGTGGTCGGCGGCATGTCGATCGGCAGGCAGGCCGGTGCGCTGCGGGCCGGCGCCGAGGTGGTCGTCGCGACCCCCGGCCGCCTCACGGATCTCGTGGAGCGCAGGGACTGCCGTCTGGACCGGGTGGGCATCACCGTCCTCGACGAGGCCGACCAGATGGCCGACATGGGCTTCATGCCGCAGGTCACCGCCCTGCTCGACCAGGTGCGCCCCGACGGCCAGCGCCTGCTCTTCTCGGCCACGCTCGACAGCAACATCGACGCCTTGGTCCGCGGCTACCTCCACGACCCGGTGGTCCACTCGGTCGACCCGTCCGCCGGCGCGGTCACCACGATGGAGCACCACGTGCTCCAGGTGCACGGCGCCGACAAGTACGCCACCGCCACCGAGATCGCCGCCCGCGACGGCCGCGTGCTGATGTTCCTGGACACCAAGCACGCCGTCGACCAGTTCACCCGGCACTTGCAGGGCAGTGGAGTCAGGGCCGCCGCGCTGCACGGCGGGAAGTCGCAGCCCCAGCGCAACCACACCCTGGGCCGGTTCAAGGACGGCCAGGTGAGCGTGCTGGTGGCGACCAACGTCGCGGCCCGCGGTCTGCACATCGACGACCTCGACCTCGTCGTCAACGTCGATCCGCCCGCCGACCACAAGGACTACCTGCACCGCGGCGGCCGGACGGCCCGGGCCGGCGAGTCCGGCAGGGTCGTCACCCTCGTGCTGCCCAACCAGCGCCGGGACATGGCCCGGCTGCTGTCCGAGGCGGGCATCAGGGCGAACATCACACAGGTCCGCTCGGGTGAGGCCGAGCTCAGCCGGATCACCGGCGCCCAGGCTCCCTCGGGCGTCCCCGTCGCGGGCGCCGCACCCGCCGCCACGGAGGGCCCCAAGCGCGGCGGCGCCCCCTTCCGCGGCATGGGAACCCGCCCCGGCCGGCCGGGCCGCGGGGGCGAGTCCCGCAAGGCCGCCGAGGCGCGCCGGACCGCCGAGGCCCGCGCCGCGGCCCGGGTACGCCGGGGAGCCTAGGCGCTCGCACCGCGGGGGACGACCGCAAGCGCCGGACACGACCTAGGGTCGTCGCCATGAGCGAAAACTCCCTGCGTCACGTCAGCATCGAGCGGACCGGCCCCGGCCGGTTCACCGCGACGAACGCCCGCGGCGGCACCCTCGCCTTCGGTACCGGCGCCGACACCGAGGGCGGCACCGACTTCACCCCGGTCGAACTGCTCCTGGCGGCGCTCGGCGGCTGCACCGCGGCCGACGTCGACGTCGCCACGGCCCGGCACGCCGAGCCCGCCGCGTTCACCGTCACCGTGACCGGCGACAAGATCAGCGACGAGCTGGGCAACCGGCTGACCGACCTCGCGGTCACCTTCTCCGTCGGCTTCCCGGACGGCGCGGCGGGTGACCGGGCGCGGACGATCCTGCCCCGGGCGGTCGCGGTGTCCCACAACCGGCTGTGCACGGTCAGCCGCACCGTCGAGATCGGCACGCCGGTCACCGCGACGATCGCACAGGCCTGACCCGACCGGCCGCCCCACCGGCTCGTCGCGCGCGGGCCGGTGCCGGGCGCGGCCACGGGGCCCGGGGATCCTCCACGGATGCCAACAGGACGCCGTGCCCCCGTCGTTCACCGCGGGGGAGTCCTGGGATAAGGTCCGTCCGGTTCCGGTTTCCGGGGAGGGCACGCCGGTACGGGGCGTGGCGGAGGGGCGGCAGAGCGATGGAATCGCAGGTGGGCGACGGCAGATCCGTGGACCTGGACGGTGAGCGGCTGGAGGCGTTGGCTCCGCAACCGCTGCTGACCCGGGACTACGAGACCCGCCCCTCGCTCGTGTACGAGAGGCTCAGGCAGCGGCACGGCGCGGTCGCGCCGGTCGATCTTCTGGGCGTCCCCGCCTGGCTGGTGCTGGGCTACCGGGAGTCGCTCGAGGTGCTCCAGAACGACGCCGGATGGCCCAAGGGGCTGGAGAACTGGCGGGCCCGCTCGGAGGGCAGGGTGCCGGCCGACTGGCCGCTCGCTCCGTCCCTCGAGGTCAACCACGTGCTGATCCAGGGCGGCCCGGACTACCGGCCGTTGCGGACGGCGTGGGACGCGGCCCTCAAGCCGTTCCAGGACCCGCGCCACCCGCAGGCCAAGCGGCTGAAGACGGCCGTCACCGCGTACGCCGACGAACTGATCAGTCTGGTGGGCCGGGCCGGCGGCACGGGCTGGGCGGACCTGTCCGCCCAGTTCGCCCGGCCGCTGCCGCTGATGGTGGCCAGCCACCTGCTCGGCTTCCCCGGTTCGCAGGGCGACGACGCGCTGATGGACATGTGGCGGGTACTGGACGCCGGCCCGGACGCGGAGCCCGCCCTGGAACGGCTGCTGGCGGCGCTGGCGGAGCTGGGCGCGGGCAAGCGGGAGAATCCCGGGGAGGACTTCCCCTCCTACCTGCTGGCCGCACACCCCGACCTGTCGCTCGACCAGCTGGCCCGTGAGCTGTTCATGCTGCTGGGCATGACCTCCGACCACGTCGGCATCCTCATCTCCAACACGGTGGTCGAGGTGATCTCGGGGGAGGGCGGTGTCCGGGCCAGCCTGTCCGCCGGCATGGTCCGGGAGAGCATGAACCGGGTCGTCATGCGCAAGCCTCCGCTGGTGAACTTCGTGCCGCGCTTCGCGGCCGAGGACACCCCGCTCGGCAACTACACGATCCGGGCGGGGGACCCGGTGTGGGTCTCCTCGGCTGCGGCGCACGCCGATCCGCTCTTCGCCGGTGCCGTGGAGTCGGCCACCACCAGCACCCGGGCGCACCTCGCCTGGGGCGCCGGACCCCGCCAGTGCCCGGCGCGCGAGCTGGCGTCGACGGTCGCGGCGGTCGGCGTGGGCCGGCTGTTCGAGCGGCTCACCCACCTGGACCTCGCCCTGCCCGTCGACCAACTGCCCTGGCGTTCCTCGCCCTTCATGCGGGGGCTGCGCTCCCTGCCGGTGCGCTACGAACTCGCCGCGACGCCGGAGCCGCCGCCCGCGCCGGTCCCGGACGCGGAGTCCGCGGCGACCGGACTGCCCGATCCGCAGGTCCGGCAGCGCTCCTCGCTGTGGAGCTATCTGACGGGGCTGATCGGCGTCGGCCGCTGAACCCGGCCGCTGATCCCGCGCCGCGCCCGGCCGCTGAGTCCGGCGGCCGGGCGCGGCCCGGGTCGGTGTGCGGCTACGGCCGCAGCAGGACCCTGCCCACTTCCACGCGGGCGATGAAGGGGGCCGGGCCCGACGGGTTGCGGAACGTCACGGCGTTGGCGCCCGCGCGCAGCTCGACGGCGACGCCCAGGGTCCAGTAGTCGTCCCGGCTCCAGGTGTTCTTGAACGTGAGACGCGTGGGCGCTCCGGCGCCGACGGTGAGGTCCGCCGTACGGGACATGATGTCGGTGTTGTAGGCGTGGCCGTTGTCGCGCCGGTCGTCGTGCGCGTAGTGCACCACCAGGACGTAGCGGCCGGACCCGGGTGCGTGCACCGTGAACTCGGCGGCGCTGGCGGGACTGCCGCCGAGCCCGGCGACACAGGCGCCCCCGGGGGCATGGGGGGACGCCTCCAGCCGGGCCCCGCCGGTGAGCGTGGCGGCCGACGCGTCGTACCGGAGGACGCCGTCCGTCGTACCCGTGTCCGAGACGTCGAGGGAACGTACGGCGGCGCCGTGCGCGGTCACGGTCACGCGGTTGTTCCCGGCCACGAGGAACAGCCTCAGGGGCCTGTCCGGCTCGGCCGTCACCCGTTCGCCGTGCACCGTGAGCCGCACCGCCGCCGAGGCCCTCGGCAGGAACGTGCGGTAGCCGTCCCCGGGCGCGTAGACGTCGAAGACGGCCCGGTCGCCCTCCCGCAGGACCAGGGCGCCCGTGCCCGTTCCGGCGGACGAGGCGTAGTCGTACGAAGGATCGCCGCCGATGTCGGCGAGTGTCGCCTCGTACGACACCACCGGCTCCGCGGTGCGCGCGGTGAGGTCGACGCGGTCGAGGGTGACCTCGCCCTCGCCCTTGGCCAGCGTCAGCACATGGGTGCCGCCCGTCAGGGGGACCGGGAGTTCCGTCCGGCCGCGGTGGGCCGCGTTCTGCGTGGACGGGTACGTGACCGTGACCGGGCCGGCGCCGTCGACGAGCAGTTCCTGGGTCGCGGGGGCGCCGGATCCGTTGCCGTACAGGACTGCCAGGTCGTACGTCCCGTCCGCCGGGACCGTCACCGTGAGGTCCACCCGGCTGGAGGCGGAGCCGAGCGGGCCGACGTCCTTGCTGCCGGAGGCCGCGTAGCCGTTGGCGTCGGCCACCGTCCCGAGGGTGCGGACCTCGCCGTCGGTGATCTCCGCGTCCTCGGCCTCGTACGACGCCGACCAGGGGACACAGGCGGCGGCCGGGGCGCCGGTGCCGCCCGGCACGAGGACGACCCGGTAGGCGGACATCCGCCGCCCGCCCCGCAGCGGGACGGTCACCGAACCGTCGGCCGCGACCGCGAGGACGGTACGGGCGATGACCCGCGGCGCGGCGTGCGGGCCCTCGTAACCCGACCAGGCGGCCTCGGCGACGACCGCGACGACCGAACGGCCGAAGAGGGTCGTGGGAACGCCGCGGACCACGACGTCCGTGTCGCCGTCCGAGCCGCCCAGCAGCACCTGGACCTGACGGCGCGAGGTGTCGAGGCAGGCCAGCGCCTGGAGCGTGTCGGCGGTGTGCGGCCGCGGCGGCGTCACCGCGACGGTCTCGCCGGTCAGTCCGGCGTACCAACGGAAGAACCACCAGCCGCCGTTGGGGATGCCGGTGTGCACCACGTTGCCGTCCAGGTTGCCCGCGGCGTCCCAGTAGGCCTGGTTGGCGTACACCTTGTTCCGCTCGAACATCGACACCCACTGCACGAGCTGTCCCGGCACCGACAGGTCACGGCGGTTGGCGTACTCGTCGATGCTGATCGTCAGCGGCGCGATGCCCAGCCCGCGCTCCAGCGCACGGTAGTCGTCGTGGTGCTGCTGGAAGTCCCGCAGCGAATCCGGGCTCAGCTCGTGCCAGGTCACCACCTGGGGCAGTACGTCCTCCCGCCGGGCGAAGGCCAGGAAGTCGCTCATCAGGCGGGAGTGGTAGCCCGTCTCGTTGGGTCCCGCGATCCTCGCGTCGGGGTCGAGCGCGCGGATGCGGCGGTACACGGCCCGCCAGTCCTCGAAGAACCGGTCCCGGTTGGCCTCGTAGGCTGCCCGGTCGTCGACCCCGAGGTCGTACCAGATCCAGTCGGGCTCGTTGAACGGGATGTGGACGAAGCGGTCCTTGTGCGGGTGCGCGGACACGTCCCCGACGATTTTGTCGATCTTGGAGAGGTAGTCGTCGATCCCGAGGTTCTCGTACGGCCACCGGGCGTGGACGTCCTGCATCATCACGTAGATCTTGCCGCCGCCGTTGCGGAAGAACGCCCCGGCGACGGAGAGCGCGTCGCCGTTGGGGTGCTGCGCGCCGCCCTCCGGCTTCTGCGTCACGCTGGTGATCTTGAGCGGGGCGAGCACGGCGTCACCGGGCACCCCGTCGTCGCCCAGCCCGTACAGTGCCCCGTTGGCGCCGAGCAGCACCGGGCCCTCGGAGACGGTCAGGTCGACGATCAGGGCGGCGGGTGAGGTGTGACCGGTCACATCCATGCGGGGATTCTGATCGGCCGCGCCAGGGCCGTCAAGGGGGTGGTGGGTGGCTCAGGTGGCGGACGGCCCCGCGCCGGACGGCCCGGGCGTCGGCGCCGGGCCGTCGGCCGGGGGCCTCAGCCCATGCTCTTCGCGCCGTCCAGGGATTCGCGGATGATGTCGGCGTGACCGGCGTGCTGGGCGGTCTCGGCGGCGATGTGCAGCAGGACCCGGCGGGCCGACCACCAGCCGCCCGCCTCGAACCACGGTGCCTTCGGCAGCGGGTGACCCGCGTTCAGGTCGGGCAGCGAAGCGACCAGCGCGTCGGTACGGTCCGCCACCTCCTCGTACTCCTTCAGGACCTCGGCCAGCGTCTCACCGGGCAGCATCCGGAACTCGTCGGCCCGACGGGCCCAGTCCTCGTCCGTCATCTGGTCGAAGTCGCCCATCGCCGACGGCCCTTCCACGATGAAGGCCGCCCAGTTCCGCTCCGTCGAGGTGACGTGCTTGATGAGGCCGCCGAGACAGAGTTCGCTCGCCGTGGTCCGCAACCCGGCCTGCTCGTCGGTGAGATCGCGGGTGGTGAAGCGCAGGAAGTGCCGCTGCTTGGCGAGCGACTCCAGCAGGTCGGCGCGCTCGCCGCCGACGGTGGCTGCCGGTGCCGCCGCGGTCTCGTCGAGGGGGGTGTGCTTGCTCATGTGGGCCTGCTTCCGTGAGTGCCGTTCCGCGGTCGAGCACCACGTTAGGAGCGATAGAGGTCAGATCCTGTCCTAGACGGGCCGCGTCCGGGCGACGTTTCCCGCCTTCATGTCGTCGTCCCCGCCCTCAGTGTGGCGCGCCCCAGGCCGCCGCGCACAGCGCCCGCTCGACCTCGTCGGTGTAGACGGCGGACGCCAGCCAGGCGCGGGCGAAGCGACCCGGGTCCGCGGGGAGCAGCCGGCCGAAGGCGTCCCGTGAGCGGTCGGCCGCCGCGGACCGCAGCTCGTCGAGCAGATCGGCCGCGGTGGCCAGGCCGACGCTCCGCAGCCGGCCCCCGTCACCCGCTCCGCTGTCCGGGAAGGCCAGCACCCGGCGACCTCCCGACACGGCCTGGTGCACACGGCGGCGCAGGAGGTGCAGCGGCGCCTCGTCCGCCTGCGGGGCCTCGGCGGCGACCGGGGCCGCTGCCGCGGGCAGGTCCGCGTGCTGGAGCCGGTCCAGTCCCAGGTCCAGCCGGGTTCCTGGGCTGGACGGGTGCCCGGCGGCGAGCAGCAGGGCCCGGGGGAGCGGCCCCGGCACGAGACGTGCGACGACACGCAGCCGTGTGCCCCCGACGGCGGACAGGAGGCGGAGGTTGTCGCGGTAGGGGAGCGCCGGGTCGTCGTGGGCCGTGGCGAGCCTGACCGCGAGCCCGTCGCACTCGGCCAGCAGGTCGTCCCCCGTGCTCCCGCGGACCGCTCCCCCCAGGGTGACGTCGAGGAAGAGCAGTTCATGACCGCCGCCCAGGGCGCGGGCGACCTGTTCGGCGACCGGTACGGTCCACAGCCGGTCCAACGGCTCGGCGGTCCACTCGGCGCCCGACGCGCGGACCGCCCGCACCCCCGCACCCGCGCCGAGGCGGCCGGTCGGGGACACGGTCGCGCCGGACACCGCGAGGCCCGCGCGCGACAGCTCGCGGTGGGTCAGGGCGGTGTCGCCGATCCGTACGGTCCGGTCGGCGGCGCCGGTCGCCCGGCCCGGTCCGCCGGGAGCCACGTCGGAGACGGTGTACAGGCGGCCCTCGGCGTCGGTGGTCCAGGTGACCGCGCCCGCGTAACCGGTGGTCGTCAGGACGGGTTCGGAGAAGAGTCCGTACAGCCGAAGCGAACCGTCCGGGGTGTACGGCATGCGGACGGTGCCGCGCAGTTCGGCGAGGTCGGCGCCGGTCGCGAACGGCAGGCGGTGCGCCATGCCGAGCACGGTGCGCAGGGCCTCGGCGAGAGCGGCCAGCCGGTGCGCCGGGTCGGCGGTGCGGGCCGCGCGTGTCCCGTTGACCACGGAGACGGCGGAGGCGGCGATCCGGGGGAGGCCCGCGAGCCGCGCGGTGTGCGCGGCGCGCAGCAGGGCCGCCTGGACCACGGCGCCCGATCCGTCGGTCCCGGCTTCGAGGACGGCCGCGGCCGCGTCGAACACGGCCCGGGCGGCGTCGAGTTGTGCCGGTGGGACGGTCTCGGGAACCGGTGGCGCCGCCACCGCGTCACCCTGCCGCCGTGACGGGCCGCCAGGAGCGTCGAGGGGCGTGCGGGTGCGGGTGCGCCCGTGCGCGGTGACGGAGGTGTCGCCGTCAGGGGCGGCGGGTGCGCTGCCGAACGCGCCGTCCGGGCTGTTGCCGGACGCGCCGACGGTCGGATTGCCGGCAGATGGGGGGCCGGTGGGGGCGATGCCGTCATGTGCGGTGCCGTCGGGTGCGCTGCCGTCGGCGGTGGTGCCTGAGCCGTCGGCGGGGGCGCTGCCGGAGGGCGCGGCGGCGGTGTTGTCGGGCGTGCCGGTGCCGGTACGCGTGTCGGTGTCGGTGTCGGTGTCGGTGTCTTCGGCGTCTTCGGCGATCGGCGCGGCCGAGGCCGCCGCCGCGCGGTGCAGGCAGTCCGGTGCCAGCAGGCAACCGCAGCGGATCGCGTCGGCACTGGTCACCGAGCCGCCGGGGGCGTGCAGTTCGAGGTCGGTGTCGTCGTCGACGGCGATCCGTACGGTGTCCCCCTCGCGGGTCACCGGGCGGGTCGCCAGCTTGGCGATGCCCGCGTCCAGCCGCTTGCGCAGACGGGGCGACAGCGCCTCGACGAGTCCGGCGGTGACGTCCGGGGCCACCGGGGGCAGCAGGTCCGGGCTCATGCGATCTTCTCCCCTACCCAGCGGGCGAGTTCCAGCGGACTGAGGGCGGCGACGGGCATGCCGGCGGCGACGAGCTGGCCCGCGACGCCCGTGGAGTAGCGCGGCCGGCCCGTGTCGTCGAGGCTCGCGCACCCCAGGACATGGCAGCCCGCGCCCACCAGCGCGCGTACCTCGCCGAGCAGTCCGCCGAGCGGATAGCCCTCCTCGAAGTCGCTGACGACCACGACCAGCGTCCGCGACGGCACGGTGACCAGCTCACGGGCGTGCCGCAGACCCGCGGCGATGTGCGTGCCGCCGCCCACGCTGACCTCGAGCAGCAGCGACAACGGGTCCTCGACCTGATCGGTGAGGTCGATGACCTCCGTGGAGAAGGCCAGGAAGTGCGTGGACAGCGTCGGGACCCCGGCCAGCACCGAGGCGGTCAGCGCGGCCCACACCGTGGACGCCTCCATGGATCCCGAGACGTCGGTGACGAGGATCAGCCGCCAGTCGGCGGCCCGTCGTGCCCGGGTGCGGAACACCGGCCGTTCGGGGACGACCTGGACCGTGCCGTCCGCGCCGCGCCGGGCGTTCACCAGATTGGCGCGCAGGGTGCGCGGCAGGTCGAGCCCGCCGCCGGGACGCCTGCTGGGACGGGGCAGGACCGTGCCGTGCAGGGCGGGGCGCAGCCGGGTGGCCAGTTCCCGCGTCAGCGCCTCGACCAGCCGGCGCACCAGCGGGCGCAGCGCCGCCAGCCGGGCCTCGGGCAGTCCGCCCGCGTGCCGCAGTACCGTGCGCAGCAGATCGACCGAGGGGCGGACGCTGTCCGCGTCCAGCTCGGTGAGCACGTCCCGGCGGCCCGACGCGGCGGCCGCCGCGAGCACCTCCTCGCGGATGCCGGGCCCGAACAACGCGGCCAGCTCCTGCGACCACTCCCGTACTCCGGGGTACGGCGCCTCGCGGCCGCCGCCGGCTCCCGGGCCCGTCAGATCGCCGCGGCTGCCCTCGCCGCGCCCGCTGCCGTAGAGCTCGTCCAGAGCCGTCGCCAACGCGCGCGCGGACCGGGGGAGCCGGTCGCTCCTGCGGCCCAGCAGGAGCCGCCAGCGGTCCGCGGGCGCGAGCTGACGGTCCTCCCCGGCCGGCTCCGACCGGTCGGTGCCCTTCTGCGCCGCCTCGTCGGGCCCGGCCTCGCCGCCGTGGGCGACGGGGGCCTGCGCCGGGCCGTCCGGGGTCGGTTCGTCGGCGCCCCGCGCAGGCGCGGGCCCCGGTACCGGCACAGGTGCCGGCAGGAGTTTCAGCGACCGCAGCGTGGCGTGCGCCGTGAGGTCCGCGCCCGCCCAGACGGCGAGCGCGGCCGGGTCGAGCCCGCCGGTGTCGGCGACGCGTCCCGTGCCGAGGCGTTCCTCGACGGCCGCGAGGAGGCGGTCGCGGGAGGCGGGGCTCAGGGTCTCGAAACCGCCCCGCAGGGCGGGCAGCCGGTCGAGGAACTCCCGGTCGGGCAGTCCGGCGATCCTGCCGAGCAGGGGCTCCAGGGCGGGGGCGGCCGCCTCCAGCAGCGGGCCCGCGGCGGTCAGCAGCCCGCCCAGACGGGCCGTCAGAGCCGACCGCGAATCGGCGTCGACGGCGCCGTCCACCCAGGACGCGACCCGGTCGCCGAAGACCCGCGCGTCCTCCTGCCCGAGCAGTACCCGCACCGCCCCGGCGGCGCCCCGCATCAACGGGGAGCCGTCGGCGGCGAGCCGGGCCAGGGCGTCGGTGAGCCGGATACCGCCCAGCAGGTCGGCCCGGTGGGCGAGTTCGAGCAGGGCGTGCGCGTCGGCCGGGTCCTCGGAACCGGTCAGCCCGTCGACCTGCCGTACGGCCGCCGTCGTGAGCAGCTCGGCCACGGCGGCCGCCCGCTCCGCACGGTCCGCGTCGGCGCCGAGGCCCGGCACGTGACCGGCCCGCAGACGGTCCGACAGGGCCAGCCCGGCGAGGAGTTCGGGCAGCGTGCCGGCCGGAGGAAGCACCTCGGCCAGGTCGTCGAGCCGTTCGTCCGCCAGCGCGGGCAGACCGCACTCGGCGGCTCGGGCGAGCCCTTCGAGGACCTGCGCCGCCGTCGATCCGCCCGCGTCCTCCTCGGCACGCCGGCGCTCGCGCAGCACGCCCTCCGCGGCCTGCGCCGAGGTCACCCCGCGCACCCCGGCAGCGGTCAGCATGGCGGCCGTCGCCGGAGTCCACCGCACCTCCCAGCGCGAGGTGAGGGCCTCGGCGCCGCCCGCGCCCACGACCTCGCGCGCCTCTCCGTACGGCACCCCGCACACCGTCAGACGGCGCAGCAGCAGCTCACGGCGCCGGTCGAGGTCGGAGCGCAACGGGTCGAGCCGTAGGTCCCGTGCCGGCCGTGAGGCGTCCTCGGGGCCGGGCAGACCCAGCGCCGCCACCTCGGACTCGACCGCCGGCACCAGGCCGCTGCGCGGCGCGTCCGGCGCCGGGCGACCGGTGCGCGTACCGACCAGCACCCGTTCCATCGCCCGCGCCACGGCGCGGCCCCGCCCGTACGGCTCGCCCTGTGCGAGCACCGTCTGCACGGCCTCGACCAGCTCGCCCCGGCCCGCGGCGGGCAGCCCGCGCAGCCGGGCCAGGTCACAGGCCAGCCGGGTGATCTCGCGCGCGTCGGCCGGGCCGGACGGATGCCCGAGGTCCCGCAACTGCGCGCACACCCGCACGGCCGCCCGCGTCAGCGCCTCCTCCAGCGCCGCCGGGTCGCCCGCGGCCCGCAGCACCATGTCCTGCCACTCCGGATCCCGGATCCCCGCCGGGTACCCGGAGCGCTCGTCCAGCAGGGCGTAGGCGTACGGAATCAGCGAGGTCGTCCACCCGGCCCCGGCCCGCTGGCCGCCGCGTTCACGTCCCGTCCGATCCGGGCCGCGTTCCCCCGGAGCGCTCCCCGTGTCCCGGGCGGCGGGGTCGTCCGCGAGGGCGGTGGCGGCCTCGTACCCGGCGCGGGCCGGTGCGGTCAGGGCCGGTGCGTGGAAGGCGCCGACCACCACGGCGGCCCGCTCGCCCCGCGCGGTGGCCTCGGCGATCCGGGACCGCATCCATCGCTCGCGTCGCAGGTCGAGCTCCGGCACACCGCCGGCCGCGGCCGCGTCCGTCCGCAGCGCCCACCCCGTCAGCAGTGCGGCCCTGCGCACCGCCTCGGGCGGGGAGCCCGGGGCGGTGGCCTCCACGAGACGGTCCCACAGGTCGTCCCCGGCACGGCCGGTGAGCCGGGCCCGCAGCGCGACGGCGAGCCCCGGGGCCCCGGCCGGGACGGTGCCGTCGCGTCCCGCACCCCACGCCCGGTCCGCGAGCGGCAGGTCGCAGGCGACGACCGGGACGCCGTGCCGGGCGGCCCAGCGGACGGCGGCCAGCTCGGGCGAGAAGTCGGCGAACGGATAGAACGCCGGGCTCCCGGCGCCCGTGCCGTCCGCGGGCGCGGCGGCGAGCGCCACCGGGGCCCGGGTCTCCTCGTGCCCGAGCCAGGGCAGCCACTCCTGCATCTCGGCGGGCAGCTCGACGAGCACCACGTCGGGCTTCGCCTCGTCCAGCAGCGCGGGCACCGCCGCGGCCAGGGAGGGCGCGTGGTGCCGTACGCCGATGAGGAAGGGCGCGGCCGGGTCGGTGAGGTCGGCGAGGGCCTCGTCCGGGGAGAGGGGCCGGCTCACGGAGTCCGGAGCGCTGGGGTGCGGGGACACGGCCGTCAGCCCTCCAGGACGGTGCGCAGGTCCCACAGGGTGCGCCAGGTGGCGGAACCCTGCTCGGCACGGCGCCGGACGGGCCCGTCCCAGTAGCCGCGCAGCCGCGCCGCGTCGGCCGGGTCGTCCTTGCGGACCACGCCCAGCAGATGCCCCGGAAGGAGCCCCAGCACATCACGGTCGCCCGGGAAGTACGCCGCGGCCAGCGCCAGCGCGCCCGCGACGGACACCGCCTCCGCGGTACTCATCACCGTGGAGGGCCGCTCGACCTCCCAGCCCTCCGCCGACCGGCCCTCCCGCAGATCACGGAACGCGGTGACCAGTGCCTCCAGCACGGCGTCGTCGACCTGGAAGGACGCCCCCACCCGCTCCACCGAGGCGCGCGCCTGGCTCCGCACCAGCGCCGTCTCGGCGTCGAGGTCCGGGATCGGGCCGACCGTCTCGAAGTTGAAGCGGCGCTTGAGGGCGGCGGACATCTCCGAGACGCCCTTGTCCCGGAGGTTGGCCGTCGCGATGAGGTTGAAGCCGGGCGCCGCGTGCGCCAGCGCGTCCGGCGTCCCCGCGAGTTCGGGTACGGCGATGCGCCGCTCCGACAGCAGCGAGACCAGAGCGTCCTGCACCTCGGGCAGACAGCGCGTGACCTCCTCGACCCGGGCGACGGCGCCCCGCGACATGGCGGTGAGCACCGGCGAGGGGACCAGCGCCTGCCGGCTCGGCCCCTGCGCCAGCAACAGGGCGTAGTTCCAGCCGTACTTGAGCTGGTCCTCGGTCGTACCGGCGGTGCCCTGCACGACCAGCCCGCTGGTGCCGCACACCGCGGTGGACAGCAGCTCGGACAGCATCGACTTGGCGGTGCCGGGCTCGCCGACCAGCAGCAGCCCGCGTTCGCCGGCGAGCGTGACCACGCACCGCTCCACCAGCGCCCGGTCGCCGACGAACTTCCCCGCCACGACCAGCCGGCGCGGCACGCCCTCGGGTGCCTCGGCGTCGTCGGGCAGCTTCAGGGCACGGCCGTCGCTGCCCATGACGAAGGTGACGACGGCGCGCGGGGTGAGCCGCCAGGCCGGCGGGCGCGGCCCGTCGTCGTACGCGGCCAGGAACGCCAGCTCGTCGGCGTACCGCTCCTCCGGCGGGACGACCTGGCGGACGGGTCCGGCGGAGCCGGGGAACGGGGCGGTGGTGGTCATCCGGGCGCGCTCTTCCCTGTAGGACCGGTCGGTGGTCATCGGCGGCGCCCCTTGCGGGTCGCGCGGGTGGTGAGCTGTTCGTAGGCGGGGGCGTCACCGGAGCGGACGCGGTCCCAGGCCCGGGCGAACAGTTCGGGCACGGGCACCAGCGGCACCACGCCCGAGTAGGCGCGGACGGTGTACAGGCCTTCCTTCCAGCTCTCGACCGGGAGCGCGGGAGACCTCAGGTCCAGCCAGCCGCACGGCAGGAAGAGGGTGCGTCCGGCGCGGGCCCTCTTGGCCTCGACGACCAGGCCGCTCGCCGCGAGTTCGGTGCGCGCCTTCTTCGCCCGGGCGGGCTTCCAGCCGGTCCAGCGGGCGCGGTTGCGGTCCGTCGGGTCGGGCAGGGCGAGCAACTGGAGGTAGAGCGCCGCAGCGTCCTCGGCCAGGCCGTGGTGCGTGGCTACCTCGGCGACCAGCTCCGGCACGCTGAAGGCGGGGTCCTGGGCGTGTCCGGCGGCCCCGCCGGGGGCGCTGTCCGCCGCGAGCGCGCGGGCCAGTTCGTCGCCGAGGACGGTGCGCAGGGCCCACATGCCCTCGCCGCGTCCCGGCCCGACCAGCCCCTCCAGCAGACCGAAGACGGGGTCGTCGGGCGTCTTCAGCGCGCCCGGCCGGACCAGGACGGTCTCCTGGTCGCCGTACCAGGGGCGCAGCACCAGCGCCTGACCCACGTGCGTGAGACCGTGCGCGTCGGCGCCCCCGGTGGCGGGCAGCCCGTACGCCTTGCGCAGCTCGACCGCGGTGGAGGATCCCTTCTCCGTCCACGCGACGTCCAGGTCGATCAGCAGACCCGGATCGGCGACGCGCCGGCGCAGGGCGGCGAGGCTCTCCGGCAGCACGGACCGCAGGGGGTGCCCGTACGGAAGGGCGTAGGCGAGGGCGGCGAGGGCCGTCACGGCGCCCGTCAGGTGGTGCCGTCCGGGCACCGCCGAGGGGTCCTCCGCGACCAGGTTGCCGTCCTTGTCCGGCCGCTGCACCGTGGTGCGGCCGATCCACGCGGTCAGCCCCGGGTTGAGGACCTGCTCGGCCGAGCCGGTGGGCAGACCGCCGAGGGAGAGTTCCGCGGCGAGGTCCTCGGGCAGCCGCACGACCTCGCCCAGCCGCTCCGCCCACACCCGGCCCGCGGCCTGCGTGTCGGGACCGGCCGTCCACAGGTCGCCGGGGTTCGCGGGCAGCAGCGCCCCGACCAGGGCGGCCCGGTCACCGCCGCCGACCGTGGACAGCAGGGCGTCGCCGAGCTCCTTCTGACGCGGCTTCAGCCCGGTGGCGGCCGCCACTTCGGCGGTGAGCTGCTTGGGCTTCCCGGCGAGCAGCAGAGCGGCCTGTATGGGGCCGAGGCCGTCACGGGTCGCCGCGGCGAGGGCGGCGGGCGCCTCGGGCTGCCAGGGCGCCGGGCCCTTGTCCCGGACGAGAGCGGTGACGGCGGCCAGCGCCTCGGCGGGGAACGGCGCCGGGTGGGCGGTCTCCCGCTCCAGCGTGAAGTGGGCGACGGCCCCGAACATCCCGGACGGGTCGTGGTCCAGGGCGAGCCAGTGCACCCGTCCCGACTGCCGGTCCACGCTCTGGCAGCCCAGGACGACCACGACACGCCCGTCCCGGCGCAGCACCTGGCCGACGCGCTCCTGCTTGTCCTGCGGCTCGCTCAGCACGACCTCGCGCAGGGCGCCCCCGGCGCCGGCGAGCGGTCCGTCCGCGATCGCCTCCAGGAGCAGCAGCAGTGCCTCACGGTGCGTTTCGGTCACCGTGGCGGAGGCGGCCCGGTAGGCGAGCGGACGCAGCACGTCCAGCACCGGCGTCCACACCAGGCCGATGCCCGGCACCGTGAAGCCGTCGCTCTGCCAGCCGTCGGAGGCTCCGGCGGCCCGGGCGGCCTCGGGCAGCACCTTGCCGTCGGCGGGCTTCCCGGACAGCACGTGGTTCACGGCGCGGATCTGGCGCAGCGCGTTCCAGCGGACGTCGCTGCCCCACCAGCCGTGCAGCTCGGCGAGGCCGGTGGTGGCCTCGCGCAGCGTCGCGTCGTCGCCGTGCTCGGGCCTGAGGTCGGCGAACATGCCGTCGGTGCGCCGCCGTTCGGCCTGCGGGCGCTCGACGGGAGGCGCCACGAAGGCGGCGGTCGACTCCGCGAGCCGCAGTGCCGCGCGCACGAGCGCGGCCACCCCGGTGACGAGGTCGGTGTCACCGAGCGCGGGCAGAGCCCCGGCCACGACCTCCCGGACGACCTCGTCGGCGGGCGGTACGACGGCACCCGCCTCGGCCGTCCCGTCGACCAGCCGGGCCGCAGCCAGCTGCTCCTGACGCCGGATCAACGCCTGGGCCGCCGTCTTCAGCAGGTCCGCCGCCCGCTCGTCGGTCAGCGCGCGCAGCACCGCCGACGCGCGCTCGTCACGCGGCCGCAGGGCGTGCCAGAAGGCGACCGGGGGGACGAAACGGGTCCCCGCGGCGAACTCGCCGCCGCGCTCCATCGGCGTCACCCGGCCCAGTTCACCGGTGACGGACGTGTCGTCGCCCGCGTACAGGGCGATCTGCCGGTGCAGTGCGACGGCGACCGGTTCGGCTCCGCCGGGCAGGCGCAGCGCGCCGAGCAGGACGCCCGGGGCCCGGCCGCCGGTCCACGGCAGGGCGACCGTCCGGCCGTCCGGTGTACCCGCGACGGTCCGGGTGTCGGCGCCCTCGCCCTCGGTGCGCACCCAGCGGCCGAGCACGGTGCCGTCCGTGCCGAACGGGCTCCGCTCCAGGCCCGGGCGCAGCGGCAGCACCTCGCAGTGCTGCGGCAGCAGTTTGGCGTCCTCGCGGATGCCGGACGACAGGAACGCGGGCAGGGAGGCCCGCCCGTGGGTACCGGTGGCCGGGTCGTACTCGAGCCACACCTGCTGGGTGCCCTGCCGGCCCTGGCGCCAGTAGGTGGTGCCGTCGCCTATGACGCGGCGGCTCGGCGGCAGGACGGTGTCACCGGCGTGCAGCGTGCGGCCACCGGTGGCGCGGCCGCCCGCGGGCAGCGGGACGGAGGGCTCTCCGGCGTCATTGCCGCCGTACCAGTGCGGGATCTGCTCTCCGCCGAGCGGGAACACGTCGGCCGGGCGGCCCGACCAGTAGGCGACCTGCTTGCCGTCCTGCCGCCACATGACGAGGAGTTCGCCGTCGGTGTAGCGGTAGCGCGGACGCTGCCAGCGGTCCAGTTCGACGGGCAGCCGCAGGTCGTGCTCCAGCAGGATCTCGTCGGGGCCGACGACCAGCACCTTGTGGGCGCGGGCCAGGATCAGGGCGGGCCAGGCCTCGCTGACGCTCAGCGTGTCGTCGCGGTCGCGCCGGGTCTCGGCGTCCAGTCGGCGCAGCGCCTCGTCCAGCGCGGGCCAGCCCAGTTCGTCGAGGAGACCCGCGCGCAGCGTGTGTCCGAGCAGCGGTGCGACCGTGTGCGCGGCGACCCGGGCGACGGCCGCCGGGCTGACCCGGGCGGCGACCGCGCGGAAGGGCCGCAGCCGTTCCAGCGCCGCCCGCGCGGCGGGCAGTCCGACCGCCGCGGCGAGTTCCCCGGCCGCGTCGTCCAGCCACTCGCGCAGCACGTCGCCGAGGACCGGGTGGGCGGCCAGGCCCTCCAGCAGTTCGGCCGCGGGGCGGTGACCGGCCACGGTGCCGATGTCGGTGTACAGCATCCGCCGCAGCCGCGGGTCCGCCGCCGAGGCGGTCAGGTCGCGGGCGCCGGGCAGGGATTCGCGCAGCCAGCGGTCCAGGGACAGGTAGACCACCTGGTCGGCGGCGGGCAGCCGCAGCGGCACGCCCCGCGCCGCGCACAGGTCCAGCAGGTCGAGGTCGGCGCCCGCGTGCCAGCGGCCCGTGCACAGGTCCACGGGGCGGCCGAGGTCGCGCAGCCGGGGCGCCATCCGCTCCACCAGGGCCAGGGTGGCCGGGGAACGGCGGCTGACGTTGCCCCCGTGCTTGCGGTGCTGCGCCCACCGGCCGAGCCAGTCCGCCGGGTCCACGTCGCTCGCCGTCTCACCGGTGAGGAGCAGGTCCGCCCCGCACTCCGTGAGCAGCGCCAGCCAGAACTCGTCGTCCTCCACGGACCGTCCGAGGCCGGCCGGCATGATCTCCAGCAGCCGCTCCCGCACCTGGGGCCGCTGCTCGGCGAGGACCGCGAGCGTCGCCCGGTAGGCGTTCCAGAAGGACGCGGGCGCCCGGACCGCGGCGGGCGAGGACAGCAGGTCCGCGACCAGGCCGCACTCCTCGGTGACCCGGTCCAGACCCGCGGCCTTGACGAGACCGCGCGCGTCCTGCGGCAGGGAGGCGTAGGGCGGCATCCCGGCCGCGCAGCGCTCCACCGTCAGCTGCCGGAACTGCGACCAGGCCTCGCCCGCGTCGAGCCGCGCCGCGAGGGCCTTGACGTGCTCCTTGAGCGCCTTGACGGTGAGCGCCCCGGCGAAGGCGAACTCCAGGAACACGGCCCGCTGCCGCTCCTCGTCCACCTCCAGCGCGTGCACCCGCTCGGCCTCGCGGGCCTTGCCGAAGAACGCGGAGGCGTACGTGGTGTTCTCGTACTGGAGGAAGACGCGGGCGGCCTGCTCGTAGAAGGTGGGCAGGAAGTGCGGCACCGCACGGCCGAGCCGGGTGCCCAGCTCCTCGAAGCCGTCCTTGGCCGTGCCGGGACGGGACTTGGCCTGCCGCGCCAGCCGTTCCACGTCCTTGACCAGGGCCAGCGCGTGGTGGCCGTTGGCCGGGTCGTTGACCAGCGCCCAGGCGGGGAAACCGAGGGTCTCCCGGCGCACCTGGCCGACCTCGGGGGTCTGCGGCGCGCGGGTCAGCCCGAGGAAGTCCAGCGCCAGGTCCTCGGCCTCGCCCAGGGTGCCCGGCACCAGCCGCACGACGCGCCGGTCGTCCAGCGCGGGGTGGGTGTAGCTGCGGACGGTGAGGGTGTCGGCGTCCTCGCGGGTCGTGGTGCCCGGCGGGAGGACGGCGCCCGCGTCCAGCAGCGCCGCCGCGGTGGTCTCGTCGTAGGTCGTCATGCCACCCGCTCCTCGTCCTCGATGTCGCGCCCGGCGTACAGGGCCGCGGCCATGCGCATGCCTTCGGACCAGGCCACCGGCCCGACCTGACCCAGCTTCAGCGCGCGGCCCGCGGCGTCGGTGAACACCAGCGGGCCGGTCTCCGTCTCCTGGTAGCCCTCGTAGTCGCCGACCCAGACCCGGGCCTCGACGGTGCGGCCGTCCTCCAGGACGGAGACGACGGCGTGTCCGCCGCGCACCCGGTAGCCGAGCTGGGTGACCCTGCCGTGCAGGAACCGCTGCTCCTTGAACGCGCCCCCGGCGTACTCCTCGACCGAGGTGCCCTCCGCGTCGAGGGCCGCGGGGCGCCGCCACACCTCGCGGAAGAGCTGCTGCGCGCGCTGTTCGACGCCGAGCTCGACGGCGAACTCCCGCAGTTCCTCCAGGTCGTCGAGGAGCACGGGGTGCGGGAGGCGGACGAGGTCGGGGGTGATGCGGACGGTGTCGCCGTCGAGGTCGACCAGTCCGAGGCCGCGCTCCGGGTCGGCGTCCCGCAGGAACCCGGCCACCTCGCCGTCGGCCCCGGTGACGACCAGGTCGCGCAGGGCGCTCTGCCAGGCGGGGTCGGGCCACACCTGCGCGACGACCGCGAACGGCACCGGCAGCGAGCGCACCATCCACCGCTCCACGTCGGCCAGGCACTGCCGTTCGTGCCGCTCCAGCCATTCGGTGAGCTGACGCAGACCCACCACGGCCGGTTCGTCGGCGATCTTGGGCGGTACGGACTTCAACCGCCGCCCCGCCGCGTTGCGGCACACCACCTTGCCGTCGTCGAGGGCGACTTCGTAGTCGCCGGCCGACACCCACCCCATGTGTGCCTCCCGCACCCGCAGTGATCAAGTGACGGGAACTGTAGATCAGGCCACTGACAACGGGACCGGGAAGACGGCGCAACGGGCGCCGCTCCGTGCGCCGTCGGGAGGAAACCGCAGGTAATCGCCCTTTTCGAGGCGTTCAGGGAGCAGCTCGTGCCGCGGACCGACCGCACGCGCCACCCCGGGAACAAGCCGCCGGACCAGGTCCCGCGCGACTCCTCGGACCAAGCTCCGCGCGCCCCCTCGGGCCCAGCCCCGAACGAGACTTCGGCCCGGGCCCCGGACAAGTCCCGGGACCCGGGCCGGACTCCGGATCAGCCCTCGACCCAGCCGTGGTTCTTGGCGAACTGCGCCAGCCCGGCGCGCACCTGGACGATCTGCTCGCCCGTGAGCGAGGGCGCCGCCGTCAGGAGTGCCTCGGTGACGTCACGGGTGAACTCCTCGGTGCTGAGCACGTCGCACAGCACGTCGTCGTCGGCGGCCAGGGGCTTGCCGTCCTCACCCCGCGCCAGCCGCACCCCGGAGGCCTTCGGACCGCGCTCACCGTCCTCGATCTCGAACTCCACGACGAGGCCCCTGCGCACCTGCGACTCGGGCATCAGCATGTCGTTGACGTGGAGGAAGACGTCCTCCCCGCCGTCGTCGGGTGCAATGAAACCGTAACCGCGCTGACTGTCGAAGCGCACCACACGACCAGCGACCATCCCAACCCCCAGCAACCTCGAACACCCACATCGGTGGACCTGCCCAGATGGTAGTCAGACCGGCGGGGCACGGGCGACCCGGGCATCACGGTGCGCGGTACAGCGTGGTGAGCAGCTCGACCACGGCCTGGGTCGCGGGATGCGGGTCGTCACGCCACCACACCAGCCGGACGGCCACGGGCTCGGCGTCGCGCACCGGCCGGTAGACGACGCCGGGCCGCGGGTACTGGTTGGCGGTCGACTCGGCGGTCATGCCGACGCTGCGGCCGGTGGCGATCACCGTCAGCCAGTCGTCGACGTCGTGCGTCTCCTCCGTGGCGGGACGGGCGTCGGGCGGCCACAGCTCGGGCGTGGTGGTGCCGGTCCGGCGGTCGATGAGCAGGGTCCGGCCGCCGAGATCGGCGAGCCGCACCGACCGGCGCCGGGCCAGCGGGTCGTCGGCGGCCAGCGCGCACAGGCGCCGCTCCAGGCCGACGATCGCCGAGTCGAACCGCCTGCCCTCCAGGGGCCTGCGGACCACCGCCATGTCGCAGGCGCCCTCGGCGAGACCGGCGCTCGCGGAGTTCACCCGCACCAGCTGGAGGTCGGTCTCCGGGCGCTGCGCCGCCCACTGGCGCTGGAAGTCGAGGGTGTGGCGGCCGAGCGCCGACCAGGCGTAGCCGATGCGCAGCCGGGTGTGCCCCGAGGCCGCGTCCTGTACGAGGGCGTCCACCTCGGCCAGCACCCGTCGCGCGTGGGCCGCGACCCGCAGCCCCGTCGCGGTCGGTGTCACGGTCCGCGACGTCCGCCGCAGCAGCCTTGCTCCCAGCGCCCGTTCCAGCGAGGCCAGGGTGCGTGACACGGCCGCCTGCGAGACGCCGAGCACGGCGGCCGCGTCGGTGAACCCGCCCTCGTCCACGATCGCCACCAGGCACCGCAACTGCCGCAGATCCGGTCCCGGCCCCGGCTCCCGCTCTCCCAGATCCATGACTACAGCGTATAGATGAAGCTGCTCATGCATTTTGCGCAAGGCCGAGCGGGGAGGACGATCCCGGTATGTCTGCCGCGTCCGTCCCCGCACCCACACCCGCACCCGTCTCCACGACGACCGTCACCGCTCCCGTGCCCGAGGCGGGGCCCGGCGGTCGGCTGCGCCTCGCAGGGGTGCTCACCATGGCCGGCAGCGGACTGGCCAACCAGACCGGCGCGGCGATCGGCTCGCTCGCGTTCCCCGTGCTCGGACCCGTAGGGGTCGTCGCGGTGCGCCAGTACGTCGCCGCGCTCGTCCTGCTGGCCGTGGGCCGCCCCCGTCCGCGGTCCTTCACCCGGCGGCAGTGGGGTCCGGTCCTGCTGCTGGCCGTGGTCTTCGGGACGATGAACCTGTCGCTCTACACCGCCATCGACCGGGTCGGACTGGGCCTCGCGGTGACGCTGGAGTTCCTCGGGCCGCTGGCCATAGCGCTGGCCGCCGCGCGCCGCCGGGTCGACGCGGGCTGTGCGCTGATCGCGGCGGCGGGCGCGGTCACGCTGATGCGTCCGCGGCCCTCCACCGACTACCTGGGCCTGGGGCTCGGCCTGCTCGCCGCACTCTGCTGGGCGTCGTACATCCTGCTCAACCGCACGGTCGGCCGACGCGTCCCGGGGGCCCAGGGCCCCGCGGCGGCCGCGGCCGTGTCGGCCGTGCTGTTCCTGCCGGTGGGCGTCGTCCTGGTGGTGCGCCACCCGCCGACCGCCCAGGCCGTCGTCTGTGCCGTCGCCGCGGGGGTCCTCTCCTCGGCGGTGCCCTACCTCGCCGATCTCCTCACGCTGCGGTTCGTGCCCGCCGCCGCGTTCGGCCTGTTCATGAGCGTCAACCCGGTGCTCGCGGCGCTGGTCGGCCGGTTCGGGCTCGGGCAGCACCTCGGACTCGTCGACTGGGCGGCCGTCGGCGCCGTCGTCGGCGCCAACGCGCTCAGCATCCTGGTGCCGCGCCGGTGAACGCGCCGGCGGCCGGGGCGCGGGGCGGGGTCAGGACCCGGCGCGCTCCGCGTTGCGCTTCTTGATGCGGACGGTCTCCTTGCGGACCTCGGCCTGCGTGGCGCGCTCCTTCTCCAGCCACTCGGGCCCGGCGTCCTTGATGGCCTCGATCTGCTCGGTGGTGAGCGCCTCGGTCACCCCGCCGCGGGCCAGGCCGGCGATGGAGACGCCCAGCTTGGCCGCGACCACCGGACGCGGGTGCGGACCGGTCTCGCGCAGCTCGACCAGCCACCGGGGCGGGTTCGCCTGGAGCTCGTTCAGCTCGGCGCGCGAGACGACGCCCTCCTGGAACTCGGCGGGCGTGGCGGGGAGGTGCACACCCAGCTTCTTCGCCGCGGTGGCGGGCTTCATCGTCTGGGTGCTCTGCTGCGACTTCATACCGTCCAGGGTATCGGCCGCGGCGGAGGGCTCCGACCACAGCCGGTAGCCTTGCGGGATGACCGACTCGGCGGATTCCCCCTCGTTCCGGCTCGCGTACGTCCCCGGAGTGACGCCCGCCAAGTGGGTGCGGATCTGGCAGGAGCGCCTGCCCGACATCCCCCTCACCCTCCTCCAGGTGACCGCCGAGGAGGCCTCCGTCGTCCTGCGCGAGGGCGCCGCCGACGCCGCCTTCGTCCGCCTCCCGGTGGACCGGACGGTGTTCAGCGCGATCCCGCTGTACACGGAGACGACCGTCGTCGTGGTGCCCAGGGACCACGTGATCACGGCGGCCGAGGAGATCACCTTGGACGACCTGGCCGACGAGGTGGTCCTGCACCCCCTCGACGACGTCATGGGCTGGGAGCGGCCGCCCGGCGAGCCCGCCTTCGAGCGTCCGGCGACCACCGAGGACGCCGTCGAGCTGGTCGCCGCGAACATCGGCGTCCTGGTCGTCCCGCAGTCGCTGGCCCGCCTCCACCACCGCAGGGACCTCACCTACCGCACGGTCGCCGACGCTCCCGGGTCGGACGTCGCCCTCGCCTGGCCGGAGGAGGCGACCACCGACCTGGTCGAGGACTTCATCGGCATCGTCCGGGGCCGCACCGTGAACAGCACGCGGGGCCGCGACCGGCAGGCTCCGGCCGAGGCGCCCAAGGGCGAACGGCGCAAGCCGCAGCCGGGCGGCGCCGCGCGCAGGAGCACCGCCCAGGGCGCCGCCCGCGGTCGCGGCGCGGGCGCCAAGGGCGGGGCGGCGAGGGGCGGGGCCGCGAAGGGCGGCGGCCGGCGCGGTACCGGCGGCGGAAAGCCCCGCCGCCGTTCGTAGCGCGCCACCGGCGGCGCGGGTCCGCCGCCGGCAGCGGTGCGTCCCCGCACGTCAGGGCTGGTACGTCGCCGCGCTCGCGGTGCTCACCGCCTTCGCCCCGTCGGCCGCGCCGAGCAGTCCCGCGGCCACCCAGGCGTCCACGACGGTCCGCACCCGTGCCACCAGTGCGGGCTTTCCGGCGAAGGGAGCCGCCGCCCAGACCTCGTCGAGCAGGGTGGTGCCGTCCGCCTTCGCCGGGTTGGCGACACCCGAGTCGGTGTTCCCGAACACGATCCGGGGCTCGGCCCGCCGCACGTAGGCGTGGGTCGGATCCTCGGTGCCCTCGAAGAAGGGGGCGAACTCCGTGCCGTCGAGAGTGAAGTGCAACGGCTTCCCGCTCACCGCGGTGAGGGACGGCAGCAGGTCGCCGGAGAGCGCCGCGTCGCGGTAGAGGCCGCACTTCAGGTACGTCGTCGCAAGGTCGCGGGCGACGAGGTTGACGGGGCCGAGGAACAGCGTCTGGAGGGCCGGGTCGTCGGCGGCCTTCTCCACCCGCAGCCGGAAGGGCATGGTCACGCGGACGACGTCACCGTCCCGCCAGGTCCGCGACACCGTGAAGTAGCTGCCGGGCACGGGTGTCCCGCCGGCCCTGCGCCCGTTGACCGTCACCTGGAAGCCGGCCGTCGCCCAGGACGGCACGCGCAGCCGCAGCGCGAAGGCGGCCGTGCGTCCCCGCACGGTGAGCGTGGTGCCCTGCTCGCGCGGGAAGTCGGTGCTCTGCGTGACGGTGACGCCCTTCTCGGCCCAGGTCAGCACGGACGGGCTGTAGAGGTTGACGTACAGCGCCCCGCCGTCGGCGGCCCTGAAGTACACCGAGTCCTGGTACTTGGTGGCGCTCTCCATGCCGGTGCCCTCGCAGCAGGTGGTGCCCTGCTTGGGCGTGTAGTCGCGCACATGGCCGGGTTCCAGCCCGATGAAGTACGTGACCAGCGGCTTCTCCGCGTCCGGGGCGTCCTGCCTGGAGCCGAGGACCTGGTTGAACAGGGTCCGCTCGTAGTAGTCCATGTAGGCGGGGTCCTGCTCGTGGAAGAAGAGCGTCCGGCTCAGCTTGAGCATGTTGTACGCGCAGCACGTCTCGGCGGTGCTCGCGCCGATCGTCCCCGCGATGACGTCGCGCGCCTTCCAGAACTCGCCCGTGCTCGTGCCGCCGATGCCGTACATGCGGTGCGGTACGACCATCCGCCAGAAGTTCTTCGCGGCGGTGAAGTAGCGCGTCTCGCCCGTCGCGTCGTACAGCCGCACCAGACCGGTGAAGATCGGGATGTGCTGGTTGGCGTGCAGTCCGTCGAGGGTGTCGGTGTCGGCCGCGCAGGCGTCGATGAGCTTGTCGAGGTCGAACAGCTTGGCCAGCGCGAGGTGTTCGGCCTTGCCGGACAGTGCGTGCAGATCGCAGATCGCCTCGACGATGCCGCCGAACTCACCGCTGGAGAAGAGGCCCCACATGCGCTGGAGCGTGGCGTCGGGCAGCTTCGACAGCCGGGAGTACATCCAGTCGCCCATGCCGGACGCCAGGTCGAGCGCCCGGTCGTCGTCGGTGGCGAGGTGGGCGTCCAGCAGTCCCCTAAGGATCTTGTGGGCGGTGTAGTAGGGCGCCCACACCTTGGTGTAGTCGCTGCCCGTCATGGACTCCAGCTGGATGAACTGGGTCTCCGGGTACGCCGCGAGGAACCCTGGATGACTCGGCCCGCCCCAGGTGCGGCGCAGGGTGGCGGTCAGGCCGCGGCCCGAGGCGTCCGCGAACGTGCTCCCCGAGGTCTCGTCGAAGGCGTACGAGACGAGGTCGCCGGTGGCCCGGCCGCTCTGGAGGGCGGTGACCTCGGCGGCGGTCAGCGCGCGCGACCAGGCGTCGAAGCCGCCGAAGGCGCCCGCGAAGACGGGGTCGGAGGCGTAGTGGGACCGGCCGAGCCAGTGACCGGTGAGGGTGCCGAGGGCGGCCGGGGTGAGGGTCATCGCGGTGTTGCGCGCCACGGCCGTGCCGTTCACGTACAGGGTGCCCGTGCCCCCGCCGAGGGTCACCGCGAGATGGCTCCACTGGTTCAGGGGCAGCGCGGCCGTCCCCTCGAGTCCCTGCTCCGCGCCCGCTCCGCCGGTCGTGACGGCGAACCGGGGCACCCCGCGCGCGTTGCGGGAGGCCAGGTACAGGTAGCGGGTCGTGTCGTTGCCGAAGTCGAGGATCCGCGTCCAGGCGGCGTCGTGCGTGGGCTTCACCCAGGCGGCGAGGGTGACCTCGGTGGCGGCGCCGAGCACGCCGGACGGCAGGTCGACGTACCGGTAGGAGCCGCGGACGTGCTCCACGGCCGTACCGGACCTGCCCTCGGTGGTCAGCACCACGGGCTCGTGCCGCAGCGCCTCGCGCACCTGGGTCAGGGCGCCGACCGCCGTGCCGATCCGGTCGGCGAACACCTGCTCGCCGGTGCTCGCGCAAGCCTGCGAGAGCATCGTCAGGAAGTGACCCGTGTAGTGGCCGCGGAGATTGCCGTTGGCCTCCCCGTCCAGGCCTTCCCAGCCCCCGGGGGCGACCGCGCCGAGTGTGGAGAGACCGGCGTTGGCGCGGAAGACCTGGAGGAGCCGGTTCACGTCGTATCCGCGGGCGTGGTCGAGCATCAGCTGCCGCTTCGCGCCGAAGACGCCGGGGCCGAGTGCGACGTCCCCGAGGCCGAAGGGCAGGAGGGTCCAGGCGGCCGGGGGCGGGAGCGTGGCCGCGCGGGCTTCGGCGCCGGCCGCGGCGGGGAGCGCGGGAACGGCCGCCGCGAGCATCGCGCTGCGCAGGAGGGTGCGTCGGGTGAGGGGCGGTGCCATGTGCTGCTCCTCGGGTCCACAGGTGGTCGGTACGGTGACCGGGCGGGTGATCGGACGGGTGACCGCCCCCGTTGTTCGATATCGCGAACAATGTGCGAACAGTCGACCAGACGTTAGAGGGGTGACGGTGGACCGTCAACGGTCCTGACGGGACGGAAAGTTGCGGACGTCCACCGGGCCCCGCCCTACTTCCCGGCCGCCCGCCCGATCGACTCCACCAGCGGCAGCACCCGGTGCGGCACGCGCTCGCGCAGTGCGACCTCGGTGCGGGTGCGGACCACGCCCGGCAGGCTGATCAGCGTCTGGATCACGTCCTCCAGGTGCGCGTTGTCCCGCGCCACGACCCGGGTGAGGAGATCGCCGCCGCCGGTGATGGAGAACGCCTCCATGATCTCCGGTACGGCGGCCAGCGCGTCGCCCACGTCGTCGAGATGTCCCTGGGTCACCTCGATGTGCACGAACGCGAGCACCGGATGACCCAGCGCGGCGGGTGAGAGGGAGGGGGCGGTGCCGGTGATGACGCCGTCGCGCTCCAGTCGGTCCAGCCGGGCCTGGAGCGTGCCGCGCGCCACGCCGAGCAGTCGGGCGTACTCGCGCACGCTCGTCCTCGGCTGCTCGAGCAGCAGGCGCAGGATGCGGGTGTCCAGTTCGTCCACGGCCATCCGGCGGGCCTCCTCGCGCGTTCGTGATCGGCGCCGACTGTACCAATGGCCCAGCGCGGCGGGCGGGACGCGCGCCACCGGTCGCGGGGGAGCCGTCGCACACGGTGGGCCGTTGGCCGGCTGAGGGCGGAGCGGTGTCGCCGATGACTGGGCCAATGGCCCAGTGGGATCGGGTCCTGTTGAACCACCGGCCGCACGGATGCTCAAATGGCGGAGTCGATGGCGCTGCGGACCTCCGCGGCGCCTTTTTCATGTGCCCGCGGTGGCGGGACGCCGGGGTGGGGAAAGGGCGGGGCCGACTTGCTGAAGAGGGCGTTCGTGGCACCGGATCCGGGACGGGTGCGACTGCGGTTCGCGTCCCGGGCCGTGCTCGGCATCGGACTGGCCGTGGCGTCGTGCGGTCTGACCGGGCACTCGCTGGTGGCGACGATCACCGGGGGGCTGGCCGCGCTGCTCGCGCTCTTCACCGTCACGGACGCGACGGTGCGCGACCAGGCCGTGACCACCGCGCTGCTGCCCGCCGCCGGTCTGCCCGTACTGACCCTCGCGGCCTTCCTGCACGCCGTGCCCGCCGCCCGGGACGCCGCCTTCCTCGCCGTCGTGGGTGTCGGTGTCTACGCCAGGCGCTGGGGACCGCGGGGACACTCGCTCGGGGTGTTCGCGTTCATGACGTTCTTCGCCGCCCAGTTCCTGCACACCGTCCCCGACCGGCTGCCCGGGCTTGCCTCCGCCGTCCTGCTGTCGGTCGCCACGGCGGCCGCGGTGCGCTTCGGGGTGTGGCCCTACGAACGACACCTGCCTGCCCCGGCGGCCGTCGCCCCGCCGGCCGACGGGACGGGGCTGGCGCGGATCACCACGCGGCAGGCGGTCCAGGCGACGGTCGGCGCCGGGTTCGCCCTGGTCGTCGGCCAGGCCCTGTCGGACCAGCGGTGGTACTGGGCCGTCGGCGCCACCTGGTGGGTGTTCGTGAACACCACCTCGCGCGGCGAGACCCTCGTCCGCGGATTCCGGCGGTTCCTCGGAACCGTCCTCGGGATCGTGCTGGGCCTGGCCGTCGCCCTGCCCCTGCACGGGGAGCCGGTCGCGACCGCCACCGTCGTGGCGGCCGGCGTCTTCGGGATCTTCTACACCGCCGCCGTGTCGTACACCTGGATGATGCTCTCCGTCACCGTCATGGCGAGCGCGCTGTACGGCCTGCTCGGCCTGCTCGACCCGGCGCTGCTCGCCCTGCGGGTGACCGAGACGGCCGTCGGCGCCCTGGGGGCGGTGCTCGCGGTGCTGCTGGTGCTGCCGGTGACCACCCACTCCGTCACCGACGCCTGGGTGGAACGCGCCCTGCGCTGCGTGCACGTGTGCACCGCCGAGGCCGCCGCCCGGCTCGCGGGCTCCGCGACGGCCGACCCGGCCGGGCGGGTGGCCGAACTCGAGCAGATCCTCGCCCGGGTCCGGCTGTCCCTGGCGCCGCTCGTCCACCCGCTCAGCCCGCTGCCGGCCCGCAAGGGCCGGGCCCGGCACGTGTTGGCGCTGCTCGACGACTGCGCCCGTGAGGTGCGCGGACTCGCCTCGGTCGCCGCCGACCCCGAGGCGTCCCACGACACGCGGCTCGTCGCCGCCTGCTGGCGGGTGGAGGCCGCCGTCGAGGCGCTCACCGCACCGCGGGCGGGCGGACGGACCGACCCGGCGCTCACCGCCGTCGCGTCGTCCGCCGCCGTGTCCGAGCCGGTGCTGCTCCATCTGCACGCCCTGGAGCGTGCCCTGCTCGAACTCGCCGGACCCCTGCGCGGCTCGGGACGCGTGTCGATCGGCGCCTGACCGGAAGCCCCGACCGGCCCTCCCCGCCGGGGCGCGGCGGCCATCCGGCCCGGGTGGCGCCGCGCCCGCGGCAGAGCGTGCCTGGTCTAGACCGCTCGTGATCGGCTGCTACCGTCACCCCGAGCAGCAGCGTGAGCAGCGGCAGCGGCGACCCGGGAGGGGACAGCGGTGGCAGACCTCGGCGGCAGGCGACGGCGGGCGTTCATCGGCTCTTTCACGGCGGCCGGAGGGCCCGGGATCGTGGCCGCGGCCGTGGACCCGGCCGACGGCGCGCTGACCGTCCTGGGCAGCGTGAACGGCGTCCCCGACCCCTCCTACCTGGCCCTCTCCGCCGCCGGGGACACGCTCTACGCGGTCAGCGAGACGGCGGACGGCGCCGTGGTCGCCTACCGGGTGACGGGCGACGCCCCCGAACAGGCCGGGCCGCCCGTGCCCGTCGGCGGCAGCGGCCCCACCCACCTCAGCGTGTTCGACGGGCACGTCCTCACCGCCAACTACGGCTCCGGGAGCGTCACCGCCGTACCGGTCCGACCCGACGGCACCCTGGCCCGGGTGGCGTCCGGCGTCCTGCGGCACACCGGCTCGGGCCCGCACACGCGGCGCCAGCAGGCGCCGCACGCCCACCAGGTGCAGCCCGACCCGAGCGGCCGCTGGGCGGTCAGCGTGGACCTCGGCACCGACTCCGTCCGGGTATGCGCCCTGCGCGACGGCGCGCCCGTCCTGCACCGGGAGCACGCGCTGCGGCCCGGCTCCGGACCGCGCCACCTGGCCTTCCACCCGAACGGCACCCACGCGTACGTGGTCAACGAACTCACCCCGACCGTCACCGTCTGCCGCTGGGACGCCTCGGACGGCTCCCTGAAACCGCTGGCCGAGGCCCCCGTGCTGCCCGGCGCGCCGGCCGGGGACGCCTACCCCTCGGGCCTGGCCGTCTCGCACGACGGCCGGTTCGTGTGGACCGCCACCCGGGGCGAGGACGTGATCTCCGTCTTCGCCGTGGAGGGCGGGGGAGAGGCCCTGCGGCTCGTCGGAACCGTGTCCTGCGCCGGACACTGGCCCCGCGCCGTCGCCCGGTCCGGCGGGTACCTCTACGTCGCGAACGAACGCTCGGGCGACGTCACCTGGTTCACCCTCGACCCGGAGACGGGCCTGCCGCGCAGAGCCGGCGCGATCCCGGTCCCCGCGGCCTCCTGCGTGGTCCTGGACTGAATCCCCCCGGACGGCCGCCGACAGCGCCCGCGCACGGGTCCGTCCGGCCGCCGGGGTGACGCGAAGGGCCCGCTCCGCAGTGGAGCGGGCCCTTCGTCCGTACGTGCGTCCTGACAGCGGCTAGCGGACCGGCGCGCCCTGGGGCTGCGGCGGTGCGATGCCGAGGGCGGTCGTGTACTTGGCCAGCGCGAGCTTGCCGATGGCCGGGTAGGGGCCGAGCGCCTCCGCGGCGGCGCAGCCGGCTTCCCGGGCGGCCTCCTCGATCAGCGTGGCGTCGATCTCCGGGCCGATCAGGTACGGCGCCAGGGCCAGCTGCTGCGAGCCCGAGGAACGCAGCTGCTCGGCGACGGAGGCGATGGAACCCTCCTGGTCGAGCGCCGCGGCCATCACCGGCACGGCGAGGCGCGCGGCGAGCAGCATGCCGGTGATCCCGGCGGCCTGGACGGCCTCCTCGCCGCCCACGGAGGCGAGGATGATGCCGTCCGCGGCGGTGGCCACGGTGAACAGCCGGGCGCGGTCGGCGCGGGCGAGGCCGGCCTCGGACAGCCGCACGTGCAGCGCCTCGGCGAGCAGCGGGTGCGGGCCGAGCACATCGGTCAGCTCGGCCGCGATCCGGCTCTCCATGACGGCCTGGCGGACCTGGCGCAGCAGCGCGCTGTCCGGACCGGCCAGCAGCGGCACGACCACGGCGACGGGACCGTCGGGCTCCTTGACGTCCAGACCGGCGGCACGGGCCTGCTCGAAGCGGGCGGTGCGCTCCTCGGCGGCGTGCGTCAGGACGGACGGGAGGGTCGGGAAGTCGGTGTCGTCCCCGTCGAGGTAACCGATACGCGCGTCCAGGCCGGGCAGCTCGGAGCGGGCGATGCTCACGATCTCCTCGGCGAGGCCACGGGTCGCGGCGCTCGGTCGGCCCGGCACCGCGAGGACGAGCGCGGGCGCGCCCTCGGGAGCCGCCAACGGCTCGGGTCGGCGGTGCCGCCCGGGCTGGCGAGGCCGCGGCATTCGTACTGGCAGGCCGGACGCGGGCCCAGTGGGGGAGCTCATGGCGACGCATGTTACTGGCTTCCTGGGCTCCCCTGTTCGGGGAGGGTGCACGTGAGCGGTATCCGTCCGGTTTTGTCTGATGAGTTACGTACGGATCAGAAGTGATCAGCGTGTTTTCCAGGTGACTTGCCCGCGGAGGGGTGAATCCACCTTTTGGGGCATGACGTACGTTCCCTACGCACGATGCATCAGTCGGGCTTCAGCCGGGGCGAGTCACCGACAGCAGCCTCTCCTCGCCCGGCAGGACGAGCGTGCCGGTGGCCAGTGCGGTGGCGATCCGTACCGCGCCCTCCAGCGGATCGCCTTCGGCGGGCACGCGCCGGGCGTGCGGCAGGCGTGCCGCCAGTTCCTCCGCCAAGGGGACGAGCAGGGTGTCGCCCAGTTCGAGCAGGCCACCGGTGAAGGCGATCTCGGGTTCCCCGTCGGCCGGGCACACGGCGGCGGCCGACTCGGCCAGGTGACGTGCCGCCGTGCGCAGGATGCCGTCGGCGACCGCGTCCTTTCGTGCGCAGGCGGCCACGAGGGGCGCGAAGGAGGCGAGGACGGCGGGGCGGTCCGGACGCGGGTAGAGCAGGGCGGGCAGCCCGGTCATCGGCCCGAACCGTTCCTCGGCCCGCACCAGAAGGGCGGTGGATCCGCCGGCCCGGCCGTCGTACGCGCGCAGGGCCGCCTCCAGTCCGGCCCGCCCGATCCAGGCGCCGCTTCCGCAGTCGCCCAGCAGATGGCCCCAGCCGTCCGCCCGCCGCCAGGTCTTCAGGTCGGTGCCGATCGCGACGACGCCCGTGCCCGCGGCCACCACGGCGCCGGGCCGCGGACCGAGCGCGCCGGCGTAGGCGGTGACGGCGTCGGCGGCCAGCGCGACCTCACGCACCCCGAACTCCCGTGCCAGGGCACCCGGCAGTTCGGCGCGCAGCGCGTCCCCCAACGTGCCGAAGCCCGCCGCGCCCACCACCGCCGTGACCGGGCGGCGGACGCCGGTCTCGTCGGACAACGCACGCACCAGCGGGGTCAGTCGGGCCATCAGATGCTCGGGGTCGATGCCCCGCGGGCCGGTACGGACCGGCACCGCGGACGCCCGCCGGGCCGGCGCACCACGTGCGACGGTCCCCAGCGCGACCCGCAGACCCGAACCGCCCGAATCCACGGCGAGGATGCCGTCCTGGCCGTGCCCGCCGTCCCGGCCGTCGTGACGACCGTGGCCCGTGCCGACCCGTGCGTCGGATCCCGGGCCGGCATCGGCGGTCACGGCAGGCGCCAGTCCACCGGTTGTCCTCCCTGCCGCACCAGCAGGTCGTTGGCCCTGCTGAACGGGCGTGAGCCGAAGAAGCCGCGGTCCGCCGACATGGGGGAGGGGTGCGCGGACTCCACCGAGGGCAGATCCCCCAGCAGCGGACGCAGGTTGCGGGCGTCGCGGCCCCACAGGACGGACACCAGCGGCTTGCCGCGCGCCGCCAGCGCCCGTATCGCCTGCTCGGTGACCTCTTCCCACCCCTTGCCCCGGTGCGCGGCGGGCTTGCGCGGGGCCGTGGTGAGCGCCCTGTTGAGCAGCAGCACCCCCTGCTGCGTCCACGGCGTCAGATCACCGTCGGACGGCTGGGACAGGCCCAGGTCGGTGGTCAGCTCCCGGTAGATGTTGATCAGGCTGCCGGGCAGCGGGCGGACGTCCGGGGCCACCGAGAACGACAGGCCCACCGCGTGCCCGGGCGTCGGATAGGGGTCCTGCCCGACGATCAGGACGCGGACGTCGTCGAAGGGCTGCTGGAAGGCCCGCAGGACGTTCTTCCCGGCGGGGAGGTAGGTGCGTCCGGCGGCGATCTCCGCGCGCAGGAAGTCGCCCATCTCGGCGATCTTCCCGGCGACGGGTTCGAGGGCCTTCGCCCACCCCGGTTCGACGATCTCATGCAAGGGTCGTGGTGCCACGGCGTCACCCTACTGCCGTACACACGGCGGTGATCAACCGGTGGCCAAGGCCGCACGGCCCGCCCGCACGCGCCGTCCGGCTCATCCGACCACCGCGGCCCGTACGCACAGGACGTCCGGCAGGTGCGAGGCCAACTGCCGCCAGCTGTCGCCGTCGTCGGCCGAGGCGAACACCTCGCCGTTGCGGTTGCCGAAGTAGACGCCCGCCGGGTCCGCGTCGTCCGTGCACAGGGCGTCGCGCAGCACCGTGCCGTAGTGGTCCTCCTGGGGCAGGCCCGCCGTGAGCGGCTCCCAGCTCTCGCCCGCGTCCGAGGTGCGGAACACCCGGCAGCGGCGGTCGGCGGGCACCCGGTCGGCGTCGGCGTTGATGGGGAACACGTACGCCGTGTTCCCGCGGGCCGGGTGCGCGGCGACGGCGAAGCCGAAGGTGGAGGGCAGCCCCGCCCCGATGTCCTTCCACCGCCCGCCCCGGTCGTCGCTGCGGTAGACCCCCCAGTGGTTCTGGAGGTAGAGGCGGTCCGGGTCCGCCGCGTCCCTGGCCACCTTGTGCACGCACTGGCCGAACTCCGGGTTCGGATCCGGCAGGAACACCGCGGAGACACCGGAGTTGGCGGGCGCCCAGCTCTCGCCGCCGTCGCTCGTGCGGAACACCCCGGCGGTGGACACGGCCACGGTGACCGACCGCGGGTCCCGGGTGTCGGTGAGGACCGTGTGCAGCCCCTCGCCGCCGCCACCGGGCACCCACTTCGAGCGGGTCGGGTGCTCCCACAGCGGACGGACCAGCTCGAAGCTCTCGCCGCGGTTCTCCGAGCGGTACAGCGCGGCCGGCTCCGTGCCCGCGTACACCACGTCCGGTTCGGCGGCCGCCGGGTGCAGCTGCCACACCCGCTCCAGCGACGCCTGCGTGTCCTTGGGGAACCTGACCGCTGGGGCGGCCGGTTCGGTCCAGGTGCGGCCGAGGTCGTCGGAGTGGAACACCGACGGACCCCAGTGCGCGCTGTCGCCGCCCGCCAGCAGCCGCGGGCGCTCACCGCGGGTGTCCACGGCGACCGAGTAGATCGCCTGCGCGTTGAAATAGGGCGATGCGTCGAACTCCCACGAGCCACCGCGCCGACGCCCGATGAACAGGCCTTTGCGCGTGCCCACGGCGAGCAGTACCTCGGTCATGCCGATCACCTCCGCTGTGTCCTCGACGTCTTTGTCGCAGACATCGGCCAGTTTGCACCCCAGCACTGACAGCCACCCCATCGGACGCCGTCGCCGCAGGTCAGAGCGGCGATGGCGGGCCGGGAGGCGGGGGACCGCGGCCGCTTCCGACAGCCGGCCTGCGCGGTCGCGCGGACCGTGCGACCGTCGAGACGAGGGACTCGGCCTGAGCATCGGGGCCGCCCGCCCCGTATGGGAGGGCGGCCGGGGTGTTCGTGTGCTCATGAGGAGGAAGCCTTCGATGGCGTTCCGTGGTCCGAAGGTGTGGCTGTGGCGCTGGCGGCGCAACCCGCTCAAGCGGCGCGCCGACATGGTGGAGGCCTGGGTGGTGCTCGGCGTGTGGGCGCTCACCGTGCTCGTCGGGATGCTGGCGGGCTGGATGACCGCGGGTGCCGTGGAACGCGGTCTGGCACGCGAACGCGTCGAGTGGCGGCCGCTGATGGCGCGGCTGACGGAACGGGCCCCGGGCAAGGCCGTCACGAACGGCGCCGCCGGCGGCGACCAGGTGTGGGCCAAGGTCGGCTGGACCGGTCCGGACGGCTCGACGCACAACGGCCAGGTCCGGGTCGGGCCCGGCAGCGCGTCGGGTACCCCGGTCATGATCTGGACGGACCGGCAGGGCCGTCTGGTGACGAAGCCGGCCACCGCCGCCCAGGCCGGACTGCGCGCCTCCCTCGTCGGGGGCCTGGCGGGGGTCGGCGCGGCGACCCTGCCGTTCGTCGGCGGCCGTGTCCTGCTGGGACGCATGGAGCGCCGGCGCGTGGAGCAGTGGGACACCGACTGGGCCCGCTTCGACGCCCTGTGGGGCCGCCCCACCGGCTAACCGCCCGAGGCCCCACCACACCGGCCGCCCTGAGGGGCGACGGTCGCGTCCACCGCGCCACGGAGGGCACGCGAAGTGGGTGCCGACGCCCGTGGGCCGCGTGGTCAGCCGGTCACGGGGAGGCTCCGTTCCAGGATGGCGTCGATGTCCGCGGCGTCCGGGAGGGTGCCGAAGGAGTACCCCCAGTCGCCACCGAGCCGGGTCGCGCAGAACGCGTCCGCGACGGCGGGCGCGGCGTGCCGCACCAGCAGCGAGGCCTGGAGGGTGAGGGCCATCTGTTCCACCAGGCGGCGGGCGCCGGACGGTGTCGCCCCGCCCAGGCGGGTCCGCAGCCGGGCGACGGCCGCGTCGAGGCGGGCGTCCGCCCCCCGGGCCAGGGCGAGTTCGCCGAACAGGGCGTCCGCCGTCGCCGGCTCGCGGGTCAACGCCCGCAGCACGTCGAGGGCGTTGACGTTGCCCGAGCCCTCCCAGATGGAGAGCAGCGGTGCCTCGCGGTAGTGGCGGGGCATGCCGGAGTCCTCCACGTAACCGTTGCCGCCCAGGCACTCCAGGGCTTCCGCCGTGAAGGCCGGGCCCCGCTTGGTCACCCAGTACTTGCCGACGGCGGTCGCGATCCGGCGGAAGGCGCGCTCGGGCCCCCGGCTCCCGTCGGCCCGCGCCGCCCGGTCCGCCGCGCCGGCCAGCCGCAGGGTGAGCGTGGTGGCGGCCTCCGACTCCAGCGCGAGGTCGGCGAGCACGTTGCGCATCAGCGGCTGGTCCAGCAGCCGTGCCCCGAACGCGCCGCGGTGCCGTACGTGGTGCCCCGCCTCGACGAGCGTCTTGCGCATCAGTGTCGCCGACATCATCACGCAGTCCAGCCGGGTGCAGTTGACCATCTCGATGATGGTCTTCACGCCCTGGCCCTCGGGCCCGACCAGCCAGGCCACGGTCCGGTCGAACTCCGGCTCGGAGGAGGCGTTGGAGCGGTTGCCGAGCTTGTCCTTGAGCCGCTGGACCCGGAACGTGTTGCGGGTGCCGTCGGGCAGCACGCGCGGGACGAGGAAGCAGGAGAGCCCGCCCGGCGCCTGGGCCAGCACGAGGAACACGTCGCACATCGGGGCCGAGGTGAACCACTTGTGCCCGCGCAGGGTGTACACGCCGGGCTCCGCCGTGGGCGCGGCCGTCGTGGTGTTCGTCCGGACGTCGGAGCCGCCCTGCTTCTCCGTCATTCCCATGCCCGCGAGCAGTCCGCGCTTGGCCGTCGGCACCCGGAGTCCCGGGTCGTACTCGCGGGCGGTCAGCAACGGCTCGTAGACGGCTGCCAGTTCCGGCTGACGGCGCAGCGCGGGGACGGCCGCGTAGGTCATCGAGGTCGGGCAGCCGTGTCCGGCGTCCGTGTGTCCCCAGGCGAGGCCGCCCGCCGTGCGCGCCACGTGGGCCCCCGGCCGGTCGTCCGCCCAGGGGGCACCGGCCAGCCCCTCCTCGACCGCGACCCGCATCAGCTCGTGCCAGGAGGGGTGGAAGTCGACCTCGTCGACGCGGTGGCCGTACCGGTCGTGCGTGCGCAGCTCGGGCTCGTGGCGGTTGGCCAGCTCGCCCCACTCCTGGGCCTCGGCGCCGCCCGCCAGCAGACCGATGCGGCGCACGTCCGGCTCCGCCCATCCGGCGCCCTCCCGCCGCAGGCCCTCGAGCAGGGCCCTGTCGTCGGAGGCGTCGTAGGGGGCCAGGGGCGGCGGCTGGTTGGTGACGTCGTGCGTGACGGACGCGGCCTCGGCGCCGGACGGGGGCAGCGTCCGGTCCTGCGCCCGGCCGTGGGTGGGCGACGGCGCCTGTGACGGGGTGACGGTGTGGACCATGGCCCCATGTTGCACCTGCTCTGCGGTTGTAGCAATAGTGCAACATCGAGGGCGCACGTAGAGTACGTCCCCATGCGGATGAACGTGTCGGCGCGGCCCGGCGAGGTGGACCTGCGTCCGCTGTCCGCCCGGTCGGTCGTCCTCAGTCTGCTGCTGGGCACGCACCCGCCGGAGCTGGCGGCCAAGGACCTGGTGAGCGGGGTGGAGCCCTTCGGGGTGGGCGGTTCCACGGTGCGCGCCGCGCTCAGCCGGATGGTCACGGCCGGGGATCTGCGCCGGACGGACGGCGTCTACCGGCTCAGCGAGCGGCTGCTGGAGCGCCAGCGCCGCCAGGACGACGCCGTGCAGCCGGACACGCGCGCGTGGGACGGCGACTGGGAGATGGCCGTGATCACCGCGACCGGTCGCGGCCCCGCCGAACGGGCCGAACTGCGCGGCCGGTTGGGAGCTCTGCGGCTCGCCGAGCTGAGGGAGGGGGTCTGGCTGAGGCCCGCCAATCTGGGCCGGCCCTGGCCCACGGACCTCGGACAGGTCCTGCGCCCGTTCACCGCCCGCCCGGACACGCCTCCTCGCGAGCTGGCCGCGGGGCTGTGGCAGCTGGACGCGTGGGCGCGGACGTCCCGGGCCCTGCTGGCCCACGTCGAGCGGACGCACCTGCCCGCCGACCGCTTCACGGCCCTCGCGGCGGTCGTACGGCACCTGCTATCCGACCCGGTGCTGCCGCCGGACCTCCTCCCCGCCGACTGGCCGGGACCGGCCCTGCGCACCGCCTACGTCCACCACCGGCACACGCTGACCGCCCTGGTGCCGGGACCGGACGCGTAGGCGGGCCCCGGGGCACGGATGCGGCGGCCGTACGAAGCGCCGTGCGGGGACGCTTCGTACGGCCGCCTTCTCACCGTGGGGGGAACGCGGGGGGTGTCACTTGTAGGTGATGTCCGAGGACGCGTACTTGCAGTAGGTCCCGTCCGCACCGCTGCCGTTGGTGGTCGGTTCCTTGCCCGTGTTGTTGCCGATGTACTTCTGGCACGGGATGATCTTCTTGCTGCTGTCCCCGACGATCGTGATCTTCTTCAGGGTCGCGCTGTCGCCGTAGTTGGTGTTGATGCCCACGAGCCGGCTGCCCTTGTACGTGGCCTCGATGGTGTTGAGGTTGATGGTGCGCTTGTACTGGCCGCTCTTACAGTTGCCGCAACTGCGCACGAACGTACCGAAGTTCTGCACGGCGAAGTTCGAGACGTTCAGCGTCCCGGCGCCGTTGAACTGGAACACCTTGTCGCTGGCCTCCTTCGCGCCGCCGCCGGAGACGGTGTAGACGTTGGACGACGAGGACCCCAGGAACGTCGCCGCGTCCTCGCCGACGTCCTCCCACCAGACGTTCTGGAGCGTGCAGCTGCCCAGGCAGTGGATGCCGTCGGCGGCGGGCGACCCGATGATGACGTTCTTCAGGACGGCGCCTGCCGCCAGCTCCAGGATCGGGTCCTGGTCCTCGTTCTGGCCGCCGGTGCCGAGGTCGCCCGAACCGTAGAGGCGCTTCATCCCGTAGTCCTTGGTGCCGGAGACCGAGATGGTGGCGGTGACCGCCTGGCTGCCGTTGGCGCTGGGCCAGGTGGCGGCGCTCGCGGGGGTGAGCGCCCCGCTAGTCATGATCATGCCAACCGTGAGGCCGACGGCGGCCAGGCCTCCGGTGAGTGCGCGTCCGCGGACGCGTCGAGGTACCGCCGAACTTTCCCGTGAAGTCATGTCCCGATGCCTTCTTCCATGTGGGGGATGGGGGGTGGGGAGGGGGGAGCGCTCCGGCCGATTCGGCCGTCCCGGTCCGGGCTGTCACCGGCGCGGGGTGGGCGCCGCCGCCGCGGCCGGGGCCGGCCGTCGCGCCCGCGCCCGCGGGGCCGCACTTTGCGCCCGTGTACGCGGCGGCCCTGTGCTCATGCGGGTACGTCCCTTCGTGAAGCCGGAGGATCACCAGGATGATCAGATACATGAACGACGTGCATCATGCTGGCCCGGCGACACGAATGCCGTGCCTTTTTGTGCGGACAGTGCGAGCGGCTCGGTCACACTGCTGAACGGAACGTAGGGGGCAAGCGCTTTCTAGTCAACGCTTTGCGCAGAACACATTCGGCCACCCGGCCTGGCCTCGGTCGATGAGCAAGGGCTTGCGGAGAGAGGCCGTGGGAGCGCTTCCATGACGGGCGTGAACATGCCACCATGCGAGGCGGACGCTTCCCTTCACCACCCGCCGGGAGGAGGTGACCGCCGCGCGGAGGCCGCACACCGAGGCGCCCGTTCCGCCCGTACCCCGCGTCCGCGCACCCAGCACGTGCTCCCGCCCGGCATACCCGGCGTTCCCGTTCGCGCACTTCACGTACGACGTCCCCCGAGCCGCTACCAGAAAGGGACAGGCACGTGTCGAACTCCCCTGGAAGAGCCCTGCGTTCGTCGTTGGTGGCCCTGCTCCTGCTGCTCGCCGCCGCCCTCCTCGCCGCTCCCGGCGCCTCGGCCCGCCCGCAGGCCGCCGCGCCGGTGCCGCCGGCCACGCTCACCGAGGTCACCGGCTTCGGCGCCAACCCCAGCAATCTCCAGATGTACGTGTACGCGCCGGCCACCGTCACCGCGCACCCGCCGGTGCTCGTCGCCGTGCACTGGTGCGGCGGCTCCGGACCCGCCATGTACTCGGGCACCGAGTACGCCCAACTCGCCGACCGGTACGGCTTCGTGGTCGTCTACCCGTCCGTCACCCGCAGCAGCAGGTGCTTCGACGTCTCCTCGCCGCAGGCGCTCAGGCGCGGCGGCGGCAGCGACCCGGTCGGCGTCAAGTCCATGATCGACTGGGTGACCGCCGCCTACGCGGCCGACACCGGCCGCGTCTTCGCCACCGGCATCTCCTCCGGCGCGATGATGACGAACGTCCTGCTGGGCGACTACCCGGACGTGTTCGCCGCCGGATCCGCCTTCTCCGGCGTCCCCTTCGGCTGCTTCGCCACCACCGACGGCTCCGAGTGGAACAGCGCCTGCTCGGGCGGCACCGTGATCCACACCGCCCGGGAGTGGGGCGACCTCGTGCGCGCGGCCTACCCCGGGTACACCGGGCCCCGGCCAAGGATGCAGCTGTGGCACGGCACGGAGGACGACGTGCTGCGCTATCCCAACTTCGGTGAGGAGATCAAGCAGTGGACCGACGTCCGGGGCGTCGGTCAGACCCCGGCCACCACCGACACGCCCGCCTCGGGCTGGACCCGCACCCGGTACGGCGGCACCGGTGACCAGGCTCCCGTGGAGGCCGTCAGCCTCCAGGGCGTGGGCCACAACCTGTACGCCTGGGGCATGGCCGCCCGCGTGATCACCTTCTTCGGCCTGGACACCTCGGGCCCCGTCCCGCAGCCCGAGCCGGGCGGTTGCCGGGTGTCCGCGACGACCAACGCCTGGAACACCGGTCTCACCGGATCGATCACCCTCACCAACACGGGGACCACCACGGTCGACGGCTGGCGACTGGCCTTCGCCCTGCCCTCGGGCCAGACCATCACCAACGGCTGGGGCGCGACCTACGCGCCGTCCGCCGGAGCGGTCACGGCGACCAACGCGTCGTACAACGGCAGCCTCGCCCCCGGCGCGAGCGTCACCATCGGCTATCAGGCGACCCATACCGGAAACAGCGCGGCGCCCGGCGCCTTCACGCTCAACGGAGCCACGTGCGGCACGGGTTGACGCCGGAGGGAGGGGCGGCCGCCATGCGCGGCCGTTCCCTCCCCGCGGTGCCCGCGCTGTCTCACCGTGTCCTGCCGTGCCTCGCCGCATCGCGCGGTGCCCCGCTGTGTCCTACCGTGCTCCGCCGTGTCGCGTGGTGTCACGCCGTGCTCCGCGCCGTGGTGGCCGCTGCCGTCGGCGGGCCGGGCATTCCGTCGGCTCACCGCTCACCGCTCCCGGCGCTCGGTTCCTCTGCGCCCGCACCGGCCGGGCCGACCGCGGTCCGCAGCGCCGCCCAGTCCGGCAACTTCACCACACCCCTTCCCAGTGAGGCCCCCAGCTCCGCTTCGGCCCGCTCGATCGCCAGCCAGCCGGCCCATCCGACGGGTTCGGCTCCGGCGGCCCGCAGCAGCCCGAGCGGTTCACCGGGCAGCTCCCGGCGCGCGAGGACCGGAGCGTCCTCCAGCAGGGACGTCGCCGTCTCCTTCGCGCACGGCCGGTTGGTGCCGATGACCCCCGTGGGGCCCCGCTTGATCCAGCCCGCGACGTACTCACCGGGCGCCACCGCCCCGTCCCGCAGGACCCGCCCCGCCAGATGCGGCACCGTGCCCCGCGCCCGGTCGAACGGCAGGCCCTCCAGCGGCACCCCGCGATAGCCCACCGACCGCAGCACCAGCTGCGCCTCGACGTCCCGGTAGCGGCCGGTGCCCGTCACCCCGCCGTGCGCGTCGGGAGCGGTCCGTTCGAACCGTACGGCGCCCACCCGGCCGTCCACGTCCAGCAGTTCGACGGGCCGCAGGAAGAACCGCAGCCGGATCCGCCGCCGCGCGCCCCGGGAGGGAGCGGTCGCCCAGTCGCGTAGTACCTCCACGTTGCGCCGCTGCGCCGCGGCCAGTCGGGAGGGATCGCCGTACGCGGGATCCAGTGCCAGTTCGGCCTCCTCCACGACCGCCTCGGTGTCCGGCAAGCCGCCCAGCTCGCGCAGTTCCTTGGTGGTGAAGCGGGCCTGGGACGGGCCGCGCCGGCCGACCACGTGGATCTCGTCGACCCCGCTCGCGGCCAGCGCGGTCAGCGCGGCCTGGGGCATGTCGGTCGGACGCAGTTCGGCCGCCCGCCGGGCCAGGATCCGGGCGACGTCCACCGCGACGTTCCCCACGCCCACCACCACGGCCGAGCGGACACCCCGCAGGAAACCGTCGTCGGCGGCGTCCGGGTGCGCGCTGTACCAGGACACGAACTCGGTCGCCGACCAGCTGCCCGGCAGCTCCTCGCCGGGGACGCCGAGGTGCCGGTCGGCCGCCGCGCCCACGCAGTACACCACCGCGTGGTACAGCTCGCGCAGCCGTGTCGTCGGCACCCCGCCGCTCCCGACCCGGACCCCGCCGAGGAAACGCACCCGGTCGTGTTCGAGCACCGGGCGCAGGGTGTTCTGGAGCGACTTGATCTTCTCGTGGTCCGGAGCGACGCCGTACCGCACGAGTCCGTACGGGCACGGCAGCCGGTCCAGGACGTCGACGAGCACCCCGGGCTCCCGCTGGACCAGGCTCTGGGCGGTGTAGAGCCCGCTCGGTCCAGAACCCACGACGGCGACACGCAGCACGGCGGAACTCCTTACCCAGGGGACGGAGGAGATCGCTGGTGCCTCCAGCATCCCATCGGGGCGGGTCCGCTGACAGGGTGCCGTACGGCCTCGGTGCGCGCGTGTCCGTTCGTATGGAAAGTGATCACACGGTTACGTTGCGTGGGTGCCAGAAGCATCTTTTCTTGATCTTTCCGATCGTTCCGCCGAGGACGGCACGGTGACCGTGTGGCCGGCGTGGAAGGTCCAGGAGGCCGGGGGTGCCACTTCCTGGTTCCACGTGCGGCTGGGCTTCACGGACGGCGCGCGCGTCGAGCTGCTGGCCGTCGTCACCGGCGGACACCTCTGCGTCGAGGACGTGCGCGCCCGGCCGCCCTTGTCGCTCGCGGACCTGGCGGTGCTCGCGCACTGGATCCACGGGCCGCTGTCCGAGGAGTGCGGTGACGGTGTGGGTGGCGGGGGTGGGCCGGAGGCGGACGGCACGTGCGACGCGAGCGGCCGGCGGGCCGCGTACGGCGTCGCCGTCGGTGTTGGCGATGCGGCCGGTGCGGCCGGTGCGGTCGAAGTGGCCGAAGTGGCCGAAGGTGACGAGGGTGGTGGGTGCGGCCCGGCCGGTGCCGGGGAGGCCGGTGCCACGGCGACCGGTGCCGGGGAGGCCGGTGCCACGGCGGCCGGTGCCGGGAAGGCCGGTGCCACGGCGGCCGGGGTCGGGGAGGTCGGTGTCGGCGCAGCCGGTCAGCCGTCCGGTCCAGGTCGGGCCCGTCGGGCCTGGCCGCGCGGCAGCGAAGGCCGCAGGCTCGTGGCGCAGGAGTACCGGGCCGCCCAGGAAGGAGGAGCGGACCCCGTCCTCGCGGTCATGTGCGCGACGGGCCGCAGCCGCCGCCGGTCGCTGCGGCTGATCGCACAGGCGCGTGACGCCGGATATCTGACACCTCGTCATGCCCGGCGCTGAAACGGGCCGCTGACACGGGCGGCTGGCGCAGGCCGGGCCGGGGGAGGCGCTACTGCATGCCCCGCATCCGGGTGATCTCGCTCGTCTGCTGGGCGATCACGTCGTCCGCCATCTCCTCGATGCGCACGTTGTTGCCCTGTGCCTTGACATCCGCGGCCATGCTGAGCGCGCCCTCGTGGTGGGTGATCATCAGGGTGAGGAAGAGCGCGTCGAAGGCCTTGCCGCGGGCGGCGCGCAGCTGGTCGAGCTGGTCTTCGGTGGCCATTCCGGGCATCGCCGCGTGCTCGTGCCCGCCGTTCTGCCCGTCCTTGCCGTCCTTGCCGTAGGTCGCGAGCCAGCCCTGCATGGCCTTGATCTCCGGGCCCTGGGCGGCGCCGATCCGCGCGGCGAGGCCCTTGACGGCGGTCGACCGGGCCTGTCCTGGGGCGAGTTCGGTCATCTTCAGGGCTTGCGCATGGTGCTGGATCATCATTCGCGCGTAGGCGACGTCGGCGGAGTTCGGGGTGTCGTCGTCGGCGCGTTGACCGGCCGCGTCCTGGGCGGAGAGGGTCCGGTTCGCTTCGCCCGGCTTGCCCGGCGCGATCACCGAAGGGCCGCTCGCGGCGGCGCGGTCGGTGTCGGACCCCGAGTCGCATCCAGTAAGGGCCAGGGCGAGCGCGAGCGTGGCTGTGGCGAGGAACGCGCGTCGGACGAGCACAACGACCTCCTGAAGCAGACGAGTTGAGGACGGGTGGCCGTCCTCCTCCGGATCTTCGCATCCCGGATCACATCAAGGGCCGGAAAGATTCATTACGAGTGCGTTGCCAGCCCTTGATATGTGCATGATGAAGACGATACTTCGGAGCACCGCGAACCGTTCCTCGTGAACGGCGACAAGGGAGGACGCAGTGACCCTGTTGAACGACCTTCGAACGCGCCGCAGACGGCTCGGAGTTGCCGCCGCGTGTACCGGACTCCTGGCCGCGCTCCTGACCGCCGTCCCGGCTGCCGCGACCCCCGACCCGGGGGACGGCCCCGCCGTGCGGCAGCAGGTGTCCCCGGGAAGCCGGGCCGAAGCGGCGGCGGCGATCGCCGACGGCGAGATACCGGGGCAGGACGAGATCGTCCACTCCGACAACATCGAGCACCTGGCGAACATCCCCAAGGATGCGTTGCCGGGCACCAACTCGGACCTCGCGTTCCAGGGCAAGTACGCCTTCTCCGGGAACTACGACGGCTTCCGCATCTTCGACATCAGCAACCCGAAGTCCCCGAAGACCGTCGCGCAGGTGCTCTGCCCCGGCTCGCAGAACGACATCTCCGTCTCGGGCGACCTGCTCTTCCTGTCGACCGACTCCTCGCGCAGCGACAGCAGTTGCAACAGCACCACCCAGCCCGTGACCGAGAAGTCCTCCTGGGAGGGCATGAAGGTCTTCGACATCAGCGACAAGGCGAACCCGAAGTACGTCGCCGCCGTCGAGACCGCCTGTGGCTCGCACACCCACACCCTGGTGCCCGAGCGCAAGAACGTCTACATCTACGTCTCCTCCTACTCGCCCAACGCCGCCTACCCGGACTGCCAGCCCCCGCACGACGGCATCTCGGTCATCAAGGTCCCGCGCAAGGCGCCGGAGAAGGCCGCGCTCGTCGGCTTCCCCGTGCTGTTCCCGGGTGAGGGCCCCGACGGCGGCGGCAACCCGGGCTCGCCCACCAACCCCGGCGTCGCGAAGACGACCGGCTGCCACGACCTCACGGTCCTGCCCTCGAAGGACCTGGCGGCCGGAGCCTGCATGGGCGACGGCATCCTGTTCTCCATCAAGGACCCGGAGCACCCGAAGGTCATCGACCAGGTCCAGGACAACGTGAACTTCGCGTTCTGGCACTCGGCGACCTTCAACCAGAAGGCGAACAAGGTCGTGTTCACCGACGAGCTGGGCGGCGGTGGCGCCGCCACCTGCAACGCGGCGACCGGCCCGGACAAGGGCGCCGACGGCATCTACGACATCGTCGGCAAGGGCGACAAGCGCAAGCTGGTCTTCCGCAGCTACTACAAGATCCCGCGCTACCAGGCGGACACCGAGAACTGCGTGGCTCACAACGGCTCGCTGATCCCGGTCAAGGGCAAGGACATCATGGTGCAGGCCTGGTACCAGGGCGGTGTCTCGGTCTGGGACTTCACCAACTCGTCGAAGCCCAAGGAGCTCGCCTACTTCGAGCGCGGTCCGCTCGACACCCAGGTGCTCAGGGGCGCCGGCTCATGGTCGGCGTACTACTACAACGGCTACATCTACTCGAACGACATCGCCAAGGGCTTCGACGTGCTGAGGCTCGACGACAAGCGGACCGACCCGGCGAAGCGCATCAGGCTGCCCGAGCTCAACGTCCAGACGCAGCCGGACTACTTCGACTGACGCCCCGGCGTCCGTCCCCCGGACGTCCGATCCCCGGGTATCCGCGTTCCGGGCCGCTGGTCCTCGGGCGTCCGCGTTCCGGGCCCCTGGTCCTCGGGTGTCCGCGTCCCGGGATTCTGGCCCTCGGGCTCCCGAGTCCTGTGCGTCCGGTCTCCGGGCGGCTGGTTTCCGGCCGTCCGGGGGTCGGCGGGCTCCCCGGTGGCGAAGAAGCGTGAGAGATCGTCGCCGGCACTCCCGCCGGGCGCCTCGGCGTCCGGCGGGATCCCCTGCTCCCAGTCCAGCCGGTAGCGCGAGAACAGTTCCGAGCGGAGCGTGGTGAGCGGCAGGGGCACGTTCGGCAGCACCATCGCGTAGACGGCGCCCATCAGCTGCGACCGCAGCATCGGGTAGTCGTGGTCGACGTCCTGGGACCCGTGCCGGACGGCGGTCTCCCGCAGCAGCTCGGCCAGCCGCTGCTGCTCCGGGCACTGCACGAAGCCCTCGGCCTGGAGGAGCCCGGCCATGTGCTGGCGCATCAGCACCGTGCGGTCCCGGGCCAGGCCCAGGATGCCGTCGATGGCGCGGGCCATCCGTTCCCGGCCGTCCTCGGTGTGCGGCTCGCGCTCCAGCGCCTCCTCCAGCGTGCGGTGCATCAGCCGGTGCACCGCGGACTGGACCAGCTGCCGCTTGCCGGGGAAGTAGTACGACACCAGGCCGCGAGCCGATCCGGCCCGGTCCGCGATGTCACCCAGCGTCGTCGCCTCATAGCCGCGCTCGTTCACCAGCTCCACGGCGGCCTGAAGGAGCCGTTCCCGGGAACGCCGCCGCAGTTCTTCATTGACCGAGGCGCTGCGCGGGGACATTCTGTAACTCCTGCGTTGACTGGCTGCCAGCCAACTATACTCAGGACATCCCGGTCGGGTTCCGCTTCGGAGCGCGCCGGGATTGCCGCCTGCTCTGGGCGACGCGGGGGATCGTCCAGAGTGGGCGCGCTTCACTCCACATAGTGGCCTGAGGCGACCGTCCCACCCCGACCCCGGACCGGCGTACGCCGGCACCACCGGTGCCGCTCGCAAGGTCCCTCAGCCGCCCGGGCTCCGCCCTCGTCGACCTTGCCCCTCCTGGCGACCCTGCCGGTCTCGCCTGCCTTGCCGAGCGCGCGGGTCGTGCCGGTCCTGCGGAGCCAGGTTCCAGGCGAGGGGGAGATCGCTGTCGCAGAAGACGCAGACGAAGACCTCTTCCCTTACGACGTTGTTCTCGCCGCAGCCGTCACAGCGGCGGAACAGCAGTGGGTGGGTGAACCCTTCGGGACGGCCGATGCCCGCGCGGTCGAGCGCGGCGGCCACGGCGGGCCAGCAGTCGGGGTCGGGGCAGTAGCCGGTGGACTGGTTGCTGACCTCATGGACCTGTGGCCCCCGGGGCGTACGGCGGAACGAGATCTCGCCCGCGCCGAGTACGTCCCCGCCGCCCGCACACGCCACGTGCTCGCTGTGCCGGGGCGCGAGCCGGAGCAGGCCGTCGAGACCGACGACGTACGTGAACGGTTCCCCGTCCCACGCCGGGTACGGCTCCAGGTCCCCGGTGCCGCGGATCACCCGGCCGCCGGGGCCCGGTGCGGTCGCTTCGCGGATGTGCTCGGGGCCGACGTAGGAGTAGCGCCGTCTCGAGGGGTTCACGGGCGCCAGCGCAGTTGGGCCGCGATGGCCAGGGCCACCAGGGTGGCGCCCAGCAGCCACCCGCCCAGGACGTCCGTCGGCCAGTGCACGCCGAGCCAGATCCGGGTCAGGCCCACGCCCACCACGGAGACCACCGCCACGGCCAGCGCCATACGCCACACGGCGGGCGCGACGCCGTGCCGGTGCAGCAGCCACAGCAGCAGTCCGGACACCACCGTCGCGGTGAGGGCGTGCCCCGACGGGTAGGCCGCGTAGTGGGCGGAGTCGAGCGGATCGGGCCAGACCGGCCGGGCGCGGCCGGCCCCGGCCTTGAGCGCCTGCTGGAGCAGCGTGCCCACGGCCGAGGTGACGACCAGCCACCCGGCCGTCCACCAGGCCGCGTGCCGCCACACCAGCCATCCGGCGACCGCCGCCCCCAGCAGACGCATGGTCAGGGGATCCCAGACCCAGTCCGTGAGGACGCGGCAGGCCTGGGTGAGACCGGGGTCGGCGACGGCCCAGCGGTGCGCGGTGCGGGAGATGTCGCCGTCGGCGGAGATCAGCAGGCGCCACTCGGCCGTCACCAGGGCGAGGAGCAGGACCGAGCACAGGCCGAGGACCAGACCGGTCCGCAGAGCGGTGCGCTGGGCCGGCGGGCGGGGCGCGGAGTCGACGGACGGGGAGTGCATGGGGAGATCCTCGCCGAACCAGGGGCCCGGAGGCGAGCCCGGGACGCACGGCCCCGCCGGACGACGCCCGCCGGACGAGTCCCGGGGGCCGGCGTCCGATTCCCGACGACAGAGGGACGAGGCCCGACGCCCGGACTGCCGCCGTACAGCCCGATGGCCGTATCGCCGTGCCGGCGGTGCGTCAGCCCAATGCGCGCAGAGCGGGTGCCAGGGTCACCAGTACCGGGATCACCGGGACGAGGGAGGCCGCCGCCGTCAGCCGCATCCGGCGAGCGGCGGTGAGCCGGCCGGCCGGTGCGAGCAACCGGTCCACGCGCAGCGGAACATGGGCCTGAGGAGCGGGGGAGGGGCCGAACACGCCCCGGTCCTCGTTGAGTTCGACCAGAGCCAGCGCGGTGGTCAACCGTCCGAAACGACGGGACGCCACGTCGTCGGCCGCCAACTCGACCAGCCGGTGCATCTCGTCGCGGAACGCGGCGAACACCGGCACCTGGGGAAACCCGGTGGCCAGCGCGGTGGAGCAGTGCAGCAGCCAGTCGTGACGCGCCTGGGCGTGCCCCTGCTCATGGGCGAGCACGGCGTCGAGTTGACGCCCTTTCAGACGGCGCAGAGCCGCCGTGGTGACCACCAGTCGGGGCGTCGCGCCGGCCAGCCACCACGCCTCGGGGCGCTCGGCCTCCACCACGAGCAGCCGACCGGATCCGCTCTCCTCGCCCGGCAACAACGGTGCCCGCAGGCGGAGTTCGGCATGACGGCTGCGGCGTCCCGCCCGGCTGCGCAGCACCTCGCGCACGAGCATCGCACCGCTCCACAGCCCGCCGCAGGCGAGTGCCACCGCGGTCGCCGCCGCCCAGGGACCCGTCGTGCCCGGCGCGTACGCCTCCACCACCGAGCGCGGCGCGGGCGCGAACACATGGCCGCGCACCGCCTGCCAGGCCGCCGCGGCGCTCAGTGTCATCGACAGCGCGCAGCACAGCAGGACCGCGGCCACCACGCACTGCCACGCCCACAGGGCGACCACCGGTTCGCGGTCCGGCCAGTCGGCGCGGGCGATCAGCCGGGGAGCGGTCACGGCGGTCAGGGCACCGAGCAGCAGCAGTACCGCGGGGACCATCATGAGCAGCACCCTATGAGCGGCGTACCGCTCAGGGGTACGGCTTGCCTCGGCGAGTGACGCAGACCACGTGCCGTCCGGTTCACATCGTCAGCAGCATGGCGAGCATCCCGATCCCCATGGAGAGCCGGCACGCCCGTGCCACCTCGGGACGGTCGCCCCAGGCGACGGCGGCCCCGCCCGCCCCGGGCGCCGGCAGCAGCCGGACCCCCGCGAGGAGGACGTAGCCCGTGAAGTACAGCAGCAGCACGCCCGTCAGCAGCGGGACGCCGGATCCGCCCTCCTGCGCGTGCCGGTGCGCGGGCGCGGTGGCCATCGCCGCCGCCATGTAGACCATCGCTCCCGCGCCGACCAGGTGGTGGAGGTGATGGGCGTCGGTGCGGGCGGCCCACAGGGCCCGCAGCGCGGCCGCGCCGAAGACCGCAGCGAACACCGGCCAGGCCCACGCGGGCGGGGTGAACGCGGCCGGGGGCACCGCCATGGCGGCCATCCCGAAGCCCATCAGCGCCTCGCCGCCCGCGGCTCTGCGCTGCTCCTCGACCCCGCTGCGCATCCGCAGCAGACAGTAGGCCCCCGTCGCCGCGCACAGCGCCACCAGCAGCCAGCCGGGCGAAGCCGGTCCGTGCATGCGCACCTCCCCGCTCGACATCGCGATCGAGGGTTGCGATGCCCGCGGCGGACCGTGCGCACGCGGGCGCAAGGGAGTACACGGGGAGCGTTCGGCGGTGCACGGCCGACGGCGGTCCATATATTTCACTGGTAAAACACATGCTAAATTTATGAGTATGAGCAGTGCGACCCCCCGGCGCCCCCGTCCCTCGGGCCGTCCCGCATCCGCGCCCGGCACCCGTTCCGCGTCCGGCACCCGACCCGGACCCGGGCCCGGCCCACGACCCGCAGCCCGCCGCAGGCTGCGGCTCCCGGTCGCCGGTGTTCTGCGTCTCGGCCGGCCCTCGGACATCTGGTTCAAGCCCGCGCTGAGCGTCGTCGCCGCCGTCGCGCCGCCGAACCTGATCCTGCTGGCCCTGGGACGGCTCGACCTGGCGCTCTACACGATGGCCGGGTCCCTGTGCGCGCTCTACGCCCACAACCGTCCGTACGCGGCCCGGGCCCGGGTCCTGGCCGGGGTCGTGCTGGGCATGACCGGCGGCCTGGCCGTGGCCCTGCTCGCGGCCTCGCTCACCACCGACGCCGTCGCCCTGGTCACCGTCGGCGCCCTCCTGGCCGCCGCGCAGAAGGTCCTCTGCGACGTGACCAGACTCGGTCCGCCCGGCAATGTCGTCCTCACCTTCATCAGCTCCGCCGCGCTCTTCGTCCCGCAGACCCCCGGACAGCTCCCCGCCCATCTGGGGCTGCCGCTCGCCGCAGGGGTCTGGGCCTGGGTGATCGGCATGGCACCCGGACTCCTGCGACCGCACGGCCCCGAGCGCCGCGCCACCGCGCACGCCCTGGAGACGGCCGCCGCCCACGCCGCGACGGACGGTACCGGCGACGACCACGCCCGGACCCGCGCCGCCGCGGCCGCCGCCGTGCACGCCGCGTGGCAGACCCTCCTGTCGGCCCGCGCCACCGAGAACCGGCGTGCCCTGGAACGCCTCGTCGTACGCGCCGAGATCGCGCTGGCCGCGCCCGCCGACGCCGACCCGGCGCAACTGCGCGAGCGGGCCCGCCAACTGCGCGGCACCGGCCCGGTCCGGCACCCCGGTGACCTCGTGGACGACGACGAACTTCTCGGCGTCGACGTCGAACTCGCCGTCGGCCGGCCGTCGTTGTGGCACCGCCTCGGCCCCCTCGCCCCCATCGCCGCACGCACCGCCCTGGGGTGTGCGCTCGCGGGGTACGTCTCCCTCGCCCTCGGGGTCGGCCGCCCCTACTGGGCCCTGGTCACCGCCGCCTCCCTCTACCAGGCCAACGTCACGCTCACCTGGAAGCGCGGGGTCCAGCGCGTCGTCGGCAACCTGGTCGGCGTGCTCGCCTTCGCCGCACTCGTGCCGCTCGCCCACCTCACCCGGGCGGCACTCGTACTGGTCTGCCTGGCCCTGAACTTCGGCGCCGAGGCGCTGATCAGCCGCAACTACTGGCTGGGCAGCGTCTGCGTGACCCCGATGGCGCTGCTCATCACCGAGTTCGCGCAGGTCCAGGACTCGGGCCGACTGATCACCGAGCGGCTCGCGGACACCCTCGTGGGCGCCGTGGTCGGCTTCGTCGCCGCGGTCGCCGTCACCAACCGCCGGGCCGGCGACCGCCTCGGACACGCCCTGACCTGCGCCGAACAGGCCCGCGAACGCGCGGCCCGCCTGCTCACGGAGCCGAGTCCCGCCCCCGGCGCCCTGGAGTCCGTCCGCCGCGGCCTCGCCGCCGCGCTGGTCGACCTGCGGGCCACCGCCGACGCCGCGTCCGGCGAGTGGTGGCAGCGGGCGCTGCCCGAGGAGCGGGTCGTGTCGGCCGAACAGTCGGGACACCGTACGCTCGCGGCGACGGTACGGCGCCAGGGGCTGCTCCTGGACCGGGACGCGAGCGCGGGAGCGGAGGACGTACGGCGATGACGGCGACGCGGGGACGGATGGCGGCCGGCGAAGGGGCGGAGGGGCCGGACGGTACGGCGGCCGGGGAGCCGCCCCGAGAGCGACGTCCCGCCCCGGACAGCCCCGCGACCGGCGAAGACGGCCCGGAAGATGCCCCCGCGACCGGCGAAGACGGCCCGCAGGGTGCCCCCGGCGCGGCGGTCGGCCACGGCGGCGGGCCGAAAGGTGACGCGCGGCACGGTGACCAGGGCCCCGGTGACCCGGGCCGCGGTGACACGGTCGCCGCGGTCGTGCGGCAGTGGCAGACCGTACGGCCCGACCTCGACACCGGCCCCATGGAGATCATCGGCCGCGTCAACCGCTGCGCCGCGCTGCTCCAGCAGGCCGAGGACGCGCCGCTGCGCCGCGCCGGTCTGAGCCGCCCGGAGTTCGACCTGCTCGGCGCGCTGCGCCGCACCGGTCACGAGCTGACCCCGGGCGACCTGGCCCGCGAGACGTTCTCGTCCGGGGCGGCCGTCACCAAGCGGCTCAAGCAGCTCACCGAGCGCGGCCTGGTGGACCGTCGCGTCGACACCCGCGACCGCCGCGTGGCGCACCTGCGCCTCACCGAGAAGGGGCGTGACCTCGTCGACGGCATCCTGCCCGAGCAGCTCGCCTACGAGAGCACCGTGCTGTCCGCCCTCGACGACGGAAGCCAGGGCGAACTGGCCGACCTGCTGGGCGAGTTGCTCAGCCGACTGGAGGGGCGGTCACGGGCGCTGCGGGTCTGAGCGGCTCGCGGCGCAGGCGTGGCGGGCCGTCGGCGCGGGGACCGCGGCCGTTCACCCCTCCTCGCCCGCCCGGTACACGCCGAACACGGCGCCCTGCGGGTCGCGCAGCACGGCGATCCGGGGGCCGTCCGGCACCGAGACCGGCTCCATGAGCGCGGTGCCGCCCGCGCCCACCGCCGTCCGCGCCGATTCGTCCACGTCCGTCACGGCGAAGTACGGCAGCCAGTGCGGGGGCACCTCGGGCGGGAACTTCTCGTCCATCGCGACCATGCCGCCGAAGTCGGCGCCCCCGACGCCCCACTGAACGTAGTTCTCCGAGGAGGCGACGGTCCAGCCGAACACCGTGGTGTAGAAGGCCTCGGCCCGCACGGCCTCACGGGTCAGCAGCTCCACCCAGCCGAGGGAGCCGGGCGCGTTGAACAGTCCGGCGCCCGGGAACGTCCGCGCCTGCCACAACTGGAACACGGCCCCGCCCGGATCGAGGGCGACCGCGAAACGGCCCACGTCGAAGACGTCCGTCGGCCCGAGCAGCACCTCGCCGCCCGCCTCGGTGAGCAGGCGCGCGCTGACGTCCGCGTCCGTCACCGCGAACGACACGTTCCACGCGCACGGCTGCCCCTCCTGGTAGAGCGGGGTGAGGGCGGCGACGGCCCGGTCGCCGAGGTGCGCCACCGTGTAGCCGCCCGCCTCCGGACGCGGGTCGGTCCGCGCGCGCCAGCCGAACAGCGCCGCGTAGAACCGCTCGGCCGCCTCCAGGTCGCCGGTCCCCAGCTCGGTCCAGCAGGGCCCGCCGGGCACGGGCGCGTCGAGCTTCATGGCGTTCCTTCCGAAAGGGACCCCTTCCAGCACGCTATGCCCCGGCCCGGCCCACGGCATCCGCTGGCCGGAGGCGCCCGGCCCGCCCCCGGACGGCGTGCCGGAGCGATCCGATCGGGGCCGCTCAGATGCCCGGCCGGTACCGGATCGGATGGTCGGCGGGCACCTCGACGAGGACGATCGGCGTGCTGTCCGGGTCCTCGATCCACATCTCGATCAGCCCCCAGGGCTCCCGCACCGGCGGCCGCACGATCGGCACACCCGCGGCGCGCAGTTCGTCGTGCGCCGCCGCCACGTCCGCCACTTGCAGCCAGAGCCGCACGGCGGGGTCCGGCCGGCTCTGCGAGCGGCCCGAGACCTCCAGGAAGCCTCCGCCGAGGAAGTACACGACGCCCCGCTCGGGCCCCGTCCCGAACTCGCGGTAGACGGCCAGACCCAGCTGTTCGCCGTAGAAGGCGCGGGAGCGCTCGGGATCGGCCGGGCGGAGCAGGATCCTGCTGCCGAGTACGTGCACCATGCATCCGGAGCCTACCGGTGAAGGGTCTACGCTTCTCCTGCCCGAGCCGCGTCAGACACCGGAGACAGCCCGTATGGACACCGCCGCCGCCTTCACCTTCCGCGACGCCGCCGACACCGACGTGGACGCGCTCGTCGCCCTCATCGAGTCGGCCTACCGGGGCGACTCCAGCCGGGCCGGGTGGACCACCGAGGCGGACATCCTGCACGGGCAGCGGACCGATCCCGACGGGGTGCTCGCGGTCATCGAGGCGCCGGAGAGCCGGCTGCTGACCGTCGAGCGGGACGGGCGGATCGTGGCCTGCTGCCAGCTCGAACACCGCGGCCTGTACGCCTACTTCGGCATGTTCGCCGTCAGCCCCCTGGTGCAGGGCGAGGGCCTCGGCAAGACCGTCATGGCGGAGGCCGAGCGGCAGGCGCGCGAGACCTGGGGGGTCGTGGAGATGCACATGACCGTGATCTCCGTGCGTGAGGAGCTCATCGCCTGGTACGAGCGGCGCGGCTACCGCAGGACCGGCCGGACGACCCCCTTCCCCTACGGCGACGAGCGCTTCGGCATCCCGCAGCGCGACGACCTCGAGTTCGAGCTGCTGGTGAAGGAACTCATCTGACTCCGCCGTCCCGCCTCCGGAAGCCCGTGGCGGTCTACGCCGTGAAGCGGCCGGTGCGCCGGATCTCCGGATAGTCGGTGGTCGCGCCGTCCAGCTCCAGGGCGCGGACGAGCCGCAGCTGCTCCTGCGTGTTGACCACCCAGCCGATGATCCGCAGGTCGCGCTTGCGCGCCTCCTCGACGGTCTCCAGGGTGAGCCGGCGCAGGTTGAGGCAGACCGTCGCGGCGCCGGCCCGCACCGCGCGGTCGACGAGGTCCAGGCCGTAGCGGCTGCCGATGAGGGCGGTGCGCACGCCGGGGACCAGGCGCGCGATCTCGACGAGGGCCTCGTCGTGGAAGGAGGACACCTCCACGCGGTCCACCAGGTCGCGCTCGTGCATCACCGCGGCCAGCGCGCGTGCCGCCTGCACGTCCTTGATCTCCGCCTGGAGGGGGAGCCGCACGGCGTCCAGGACCTCCTCGAACACCGGGACCCGCTCCCCGCGTCCCGCGTCGAGCGTCCTCAGCTCCGCGAGGGTCCGGTCGGCGATGGGCCCGGTCCCGTCGGTCGTCCGGTCCACCTCCGGATCGTGCATGACCACCAGGGCGCCGTCCTTGCTCAGGTGCAGATCGAGTTCCACGACGTCCAGGCCCGCGTGTTCGGCGGCGACGAAGGAACGCAGGGTGTTCTCGGGCTCGACACCCATGACTCCGCGGTGACCGATGGTGAGGAAGTTCAAGACGCGACTCGCTTCCGTCGACGGCTGGGCCGGAGGAGCACGCAGCCTAGTGGCCCCGGGGCGACAAGGACATGAGCGTGCACCGGGGGTTCCTCTACCCGACCTGCCCGGGGACACGACCAGCCGGACGACGTGGTAGCGGAAGTCACCGCACCATCGGTGTCCGGCAGGAAAAAGTGCGGTGAAGATGCGAGGGCGCAGGATAATTTCCCGAAGGTCCACTTGCTGGAGGAATCGTCATATGCATACGGTGTCCTGACGCGAGTTTCTCCAGCGAAGGATGGGACATGACGGAAATTCTTGTGCAGGCAGCTGCGGGGGAGCAGGTTCCTCCGACGACCAGGGTGGTCGAGCACCCGGCGTGGCGCGTGCTCAAGGATGCCGTGGAGCGCATCCGGCCCTGGCAGTCGAAGGACGGCTCGATCGACTTCGCGGCCGAGGGCGCGCCCGCGCGCACGGACGCCGAGCGCGCCGTCCAGGACGTGGTCGAGGCCGTCGAGGAGCTCTCCCCGCTGCTCCCGCACGACGCCGACTACCACCGCGCGCTGGTCAAGGACCTGCGGCTGTGGGCCGACGGCGGCTTCGAGGTGCCCGACTTCCTGGACTCGCTGCTGGCCTTCCAGCCCGCCGCGAACCGTCGCGACGGTCTGACGCACCTGGTCGTCTTCGCGATGTACACGCAGAACGGCAACCCGGACCGCAACCTGGAAGCCGTCGTGCTGCGCATGGTCTGGCCCGAGTGGCTGGCCGAGCTGGAGCGCACCCGCTACGACAACCCGCTGTTCTGCGGCATCAAGTTCGACGACTTCACGTCGGGCTACGACACCAACTCCGCCGTCCTCTTCCCGGAGACCATCGCCGTCCGCGAGGCGCCGGAACGTTTCTCCTGGGGCGGCATCTTCTGTGACCGCGAGGCCGCCCGCTTCCGCCGGGTGACCGACGCCGCCGTCGACATCCTGGGCCTGGAGCTGCCCGAGGACATCGCCGCCATGGTCCACGACCAGAAGCGCTCCGAGGAGGCCTTCGTCCTGTGGGACATGGTCCACGACCGCACCCACAGCCACGGCGACCTGCCGTTCGACCCCTTCATGATCAAGCAGCGCCAGCCGTTCTGGATGTACGGGCTCGAGGAGCTGCGCTGCGACCTCACCGCTTTCAAGGAGGCCGTGAAGCTGGAGGCCGACGGCGTCCCCCAGGCCCGTGACGTGCAGTACGCCGTGCTGTTCGACCGGATGTTCCGCTTCCCGGTCACCGGCGACCGCAACCGCAACTACGACGGCCTCGGCGGCCAGCTGCTCTTCGCCTACCTGCACAAGCACGACGTCGTCCGATGGACCGACAACAAGCTGCACATCGACTGGCAGCGCGCTCCGCAGGTCACCAACGAGCTGTGCGCCGACATCGAGAAGCTGTACCGCGACGGCATCGACCGCCCGAAGCTCGTCCACTGGTTCGCCGGCTACGAGCTGGTCTCCACCTACCTCGCGCCGCACCCCGGGTCCAAGTGGGCCAAGGGTCCCGACGCCCTCGACCTGACCCAGCCGCCCCGCCGTCTCGTCGACGACGTGCTTCCGGACGAGTTTCCGCTGAGCATGTTCTATGAGGCACTGTCCAAGAAGCTGAAGAACGTGATCGCCTCCACCAAGGGCATCACGGCGGACAGCGCCGAGCGGATCGCCGCGTGAGCGACCTGCGTACCGAGAACACTGCTCAGGAGGCGAAGACCATGGGGAACGGGGCTCTCAGCGGAGCGGTGATCGCGGTCGCCGGCGCGGGCGGACCGGCCGGCCGGGCGGCACTGCTCAGGCTCGCCGAGGCGGGCGCCACCGTCGTCGGCGCGGACAACGACCCCGAGCGCCTGGCGGAGGCCGTCGACGCGGCCCGCTACGGCGCCGGAGGCGCCACCGTCACCGGCGAGCCGGTCGACCTGCTCGACCTGGACTCCACCCGGGATTGGGCGCTGCGCGTCGAGAAGGAGTTCGGCCGGATCGACGGCGTGGTCCACCTCGTCGGCGGCTGGCGCGGGAGCGAGACGTTCATCAAGACCAGCCTGGACGACTGGGACTTCCTGGAGCTGCTGCTCATCAAGACCGTCCAGCACACCTCGCTCGCCTTCTTCGAGGGCCTACAGCGCAGCGAGCGCGGCCGGTACGTCCTGATCAGCGCCTCCGGTGCCTCGAAGCCCACCGCGGGCAACGCCGCGTACGCCGCCGCCAAGGCCGCGGCCGAGGCCTGGACCCTCGCGCTCGCCGACGCCTTCCGCAAGGCCGGGGGCGCCGAGGGGCCGACCTCCGCGGCTGCCATCCTGGTGGTGAAGGCGCTGGTGCACGAGGCGATGCGCGCCGACCGCCCCAACGCGAAGTTCGCGGGTTTCACGGACGTCAAGGACCTGGCCGAGGCCATCGCCGGGGTCTGGGAGAAGCCCGCCACCGAAGTGAACGGACAGCGTCTGTGGCTCACCGAGAAGCCGTGAACCCTTCGAAGACCGACGCACGACGCCACCACGACCCGCTGACCCGCGGGTTCGCCAGCGACAACTACGCGGGCGCCCACCCGGAGGTGATGGCCGCCCTGGCCCTGGCCAACGGCGGCCATCAGGTGGCGTACGGCGAGGACGACTACACCGATCACCTCCAGACGGTCGTGCGCAGCCACTTCGGCTCCACGGCCGAGGCCTTCCCGGTCTTCAACGGCACCGGCGCCAACGTCGTCGCGCTCCAGGCGGTCACCGACCGCTGGGGCGCGGTGATCTGCGCCGAGAGCGCCCACATCAACGTCGACGAGGGCGGCGCGCCCGAGCGGATGGGCGGCCTGAAGCTGCTCACCGTGGCGACACCGGACGGCAAGCTCACCCCTGAGCTGATCGACCGGCAGGCGTGGGGCTGGGAGGACGAGCACCGCGCGATGCCGCAGGTCGTCTCGATCACCCAGAGCACCGAGCTCGGCACGCTCTACACGCCGGACGAGATCCGCGCGATCTGCGACCACGCCCACGCGCACGGCATGAAGGTGCACCTGGACGGCTCGCGGATAGCCAACGCGGCCGCCTCGCTGGACGTCCCGATGCGGACGTTCACCAACGCGGTCGGCGTCGACATCCTCTCGCTCGGCGGGACGAAGAACGGCGCGCTGTTCGGCGAGGCGGTCGTCGTCGTCAACCAGGACGCGGTGCGGCACATGAAGCATCTGCGCAAGCTGTCCATGCAGCTCGCGTCCAAGATGCGCTTCGTCTCGGTGCAGCTGGAGGCGCTGCTCGCCAAGGACCTCTGGCTGCGCAACGCCCGCCACGCCAACGAGATGGCCCAGCGGCTCGCGGAGGGCGTGCGCGCCGTGCACGGGGTGGAGATCCTCTACCCGGTGCAGGCCAACGGCGTGTTCGCGCGGCTCCCGCACGAGGTGAGCGAGCGTCTTCAGAAGAAGTTCCGGTTCTACTTCTGGGACGAGAGCGCCGGCGTCGTGCGCTGGATGTGCGCGTTCGACACGACCGAGGAGGACGTGGACACGTTCGTCGCCGCGGTCAAGGAGGAGATGGCCCGGTAACGGCCCCGGCGGCCTCGTCCGGCAGGGGGGCATCGCCGAGTGTGCATAGATATGCGGTCACCTGAAAAGTCATTGACTCTCGGGTGATCGCTTTCCTATGCTCTGCGGCCATGGAGCCGATCCAGAAGAACCCCGACCTGTCCGCGTATCTGGGCGCCGACGAGGCCGTCGACCATCACCACCCGCTGGTCCGGGAGACGGCCGCGCGGCTCGCCAGGGACGCCGAGGACTCGTATGCCTATGCGTCGCTGGCCTTCGCCTTCGTCCGGGACACCGTCTCCCATTCGCAGGACGCCGGGGACCCGCGGGTGACATGGCGCGCCTCGGACGTCCTGGCGCAGGGGACGGGTGTCTGTCACGCGAAGGCCCACGCGCTGGCGGCGCTGCTGCGGGCCGAGGACATCCCGACCGCGCTCTGCTACCAGCGTCTCGCGCACGACGACGGCGTCGGTCACGTCGTGCACGGACTCGTCGCGGTCCGCTTCGGCGGGGCCTGGCACCGCCAGGATCCGCGCGGCAACAAGCCGGGCGTGGACGCGCGGTTCTCCCTGGACGGCGAGCGGCTGGCCTTCCTCCCCGACCGCGGGGCGGGCGTGTGGGACTACCCTGACCTCCACCCGGCGCCGCACCCAGCCGTGCTCGGCGCCCTGCGGGCCGCCCCCGACCGGATGCGGCTGTGGAGGACCCTCCCCACCGCCCTGTGAGGGGCGGGGGTCGCCCGGGTCAGCGTGCCTCGGCCGCGCGGACCTGCTCCGGCGTCGGCGCCGTACCGCCCAGGTGGGCCGGCATCCACCAGGTGTCGTTCGCGTCCTTGGGACGGACGGGGTAGGCGCGCTGGGCGGCCTCCAGCAGCTCCTGGACGCGCTCGCGCAGCTGCCGGGTGATCGCCCCGGCGTACTTGTCGCGCGAGGCCTCGATCGCCTCTCCGACGCGGATGGTGATCGGGGTGTGGCTGCGCTTGAAGTTGCGCGGGTGGCCCTTGGTCCACAGGCGCTGGGTGCCCCACAGGGCCACCGGGATCAGCGGGACGCCCGCCTCCTGGGCCATGCGCGCCGCACCCGACTTGAAGCTCTTGAGCGTGAACGACTGGGAGATGGTGGCCTCGGGGAAGACGCCGACGATCTCGCCCGCCCGCAGGGACTCCAGGGCGTGCGCGTAGGCCGTCTCGCCCTGGTTGCGGTCGACCGGGATGTGCTTCATGCCGCGCATCAGCGGACCGGAGATCCGGTGGCGGAAGACGGACTCCTTCGCCATGAACCGCACGAGGCGCTTCTGCGGGAGCGCGGCCAGGCCGTCGAAGATGAAGTCCAGGTAGCTGATGTGATTGCTCACCAGCACGGCACCGCCCGAGCGCGGGATGTTCTCCGATCCCTTGCAGTCGATCTTGAGGTCCCAGGCCTTGAACAAGGTCTGGGCGAGGCCGACGACGGGACGGTAGACAAGCTCTGCCATGGGTTGGGCGAACCCTTCCTTCTCTTCGCCGGGATGCCCGGCGAAGTTACGCAGCCGTAGGTTTACGGCATCTCGCAGATCGTGCCCGAAGAACGGCCGGGGAGCCAGCCCTGGTGCCCGGGAACGGCGAGATCCTCGTCACGTCAACCCCCTTGATCCACCTCGGGCTTTTAATTCTTCTTTACTCCGTGCGCACCGCCACCCGCCGCACCAGCAGGTACATCTCGCATCCGAGGCAGTACCCGAAAGCGGCATTGAGGAAGGCGGCCGCCAGCGCCGCGCCGGTCGCCGCGAGGCCGAGCCAGCTCGGACCCAGCGTCAGACCGACCAGACCCACGCCCGCGAACAGCAGGCCGACCGCCTGCGCGAACCGCGGCGGCTCCGGCGCCTCGAACTCCGTCGGCGGCCCGATCCTCGGCCGTACGGCCCGGCGGAACACCCAGCCGTACGGCGACCGTCCCACCCCGCCCGCCGCGCCGAGGGCGAACGCCAGCGTCTGCCACGCCAGCAGCCAGGCGCTGCCGGTGACCAGGACGGCCGCGAGCACCACGGTCGTCACGGCGGCCCCGAAGCGCGGGCCCCTCGCATCAATGTCCATGAATCAAGCATTCCGCAACGGAAACGATTCCCGGCGGCGGGAATCTTTGCAGTCTCGTGAACGCTGGAGGCACCGATGACCGGACTGGTGGTGTGCGTGGCGGTGCTCGCGGCGGCGAGCGCCTACGGAGTGCTGCAACGGCGGCGGAGCGGGAGGGTGCGGGTGCGCGGGCGCGACGACGGCAAACGGCTCGGAGCGGACCGGCTCGGCGGTGAACTCGGCGAGCGGGCCACGCTCGTGCAGTTCTCCAGCGCGTTCTGCGCGCCCTGCCGGGCGACCCGCCGGATCCTCGGCGAGGTGGCCGGCGTGGTCCCCGGCGTCGCCCACATCGAGATCGACGCCGAGGCACACCTCGACCTCGTCCGCGATCTCGACATCCTCAAGACCCCCACCGTCCTGGTGCTCGACGCCGACGGCCGCGTCGTGCGGCGCGCCACCGGCCAGCCCCGCAAGGCGGACGTCATCGCCGCCCTGGGGGAGGCCGTGTGACCGGCCGTCGGGGGACGGTGAGGCATCTCCCAGATGCCGGGACGCACTTGACTGTGCGCGCCACCTATCGTCAGCCTGACCGTATGCCTGAGGAACTCCTTCTCCACGGACGGGTCCACGTCGACCTGGTCCGTACCGCGAGCGCGCGCTGTCCGGTCCGTTGAGCACCCACGGCCCAGCCCGCCCTCTTCCGCAGAAGGAAAAGCCCATGACGGCCACGCCCGGCCTCGGCTCCCCGCACGTCGCCTCTCCCGATCTGCTGCGCTCCGTCTTCCGCCGGCACGCCGCGGGGGTGGCCGTGATCACCGCCGCCGGCGAGGGCGGTCCGGTCGGCTTCACCGCCACCTCGCTCAGCTCCGTCTCCGCGCAGCCCCCGATGCTCTCGTTCGGCGTCGGCACCGGCGCGTCCAGCTGGCCGGCGCTGTCCCGGGCCACGCACGTGGGTGTGCACATACTCGGCGAGCACCAGCAGGCCCTGGCCGCCACCTTCGCCAGGAGCGGGGCCGACCGCTTCGGCGCGCCGACCGCCTGGCGCGAGGGCCCCGAGGGCGTGCCCGTCCTCGACGACGTGCTCGCGTGGCTGGTGTGCCGGGTCGTCACCCGGGTGCCGGCGGGGGACCACCGCATCGTGCTGGCCGAGGTGGTCGTGGGCGACCCCGAGGGCGCGGGCCGCCCCCTGCTGTACCACCAGGGGCGCTTCACCGCCCTGCGGGATTGATCACCCCCCGCTCTCCTGCGAAGTCGTCGGATTCCGATTACGCTGCGTTGCGAAGGTCACAGTTCAAAGCGCTTGCTTAGTGGGAACGAACTGGGTGTACTGACGAGTAATATTTCGGTCGGAGCGCGGGTCGCCCCGTACCGGGATCGGCCGCTTGTGGCGCCTATGCTGCCTGGAAGAAGGCAGCCGAGAACTGACGATGCAGTAGGAGAGCCGGCGTGAGCTTGAGGATCGTTGTCACTGTGAAGTACGTGCCCGACGCCACTGGCGACCGGCACTTCGCCGATGACCTGACCGTCGACCGGGACGACGTGGACGGTCTGCTCTCCGAGCTCGACGAGTACGCGGTCGAGCAGGCGCTGCAGATCTCCGAGAACTCCGACGACGACGTCGAGGTCACCGTCCTGACGGTGGGCCCCGAGGACGCCAAGGACGCGCTCCGCAAGGCCCTTTCCATGGGTGCCGACAAGGCGATCCACGTCGAGGACGACGACCTGCACGGCACCGATGTCATCGGCACCTCTCTGGTGCTGGCCAAGGCGATCGAGAAGGCCGGCTACGACCTGGTCATCTCCGGCCTGGCCTCCACCGACGGCACCATGGGCGTCGTCCCGGCCCTGCTGGCCGAGCGCCTGGGCGTCCCGCAGGTCACGCTGCTCTCCGAGGTCTCCGTCGAGGACGGCACCGTCAAGGGCCGCCGGGACGGCGACGCCGCCTCCGAGCAGCTCGAGGCCTCCCTGCCGGCCGTCGTGTCGGTCACCGACCAGTCGGGCGAGGCGCGTTACCCCTCGTTCAAGGGCATCATGGCGGCCAAGAAGAAGCCGGTCGAGTCCTGGGACCTGTCCGACCTGGAGCTGGAGGCCGAGGAGGTCGGCCTCGAGGGCGCGTGGACCGCGGTCGACAGCGCCTCCGCGCGTCCCGCCCGCACCGCGGGCACGATCGTCAAGGACGAGGGCGAGGGCGGCAAGCAGCTCGCCGAGTTCCTCGCGGGCCAGAAGTTCATCTAGGCCCTTCGCCGACCGCCCCTCAACTTCGTTTCGCAGGAGAGCAATCCCATGGCTGAAGTCCTCGTCTACGTCGACCACGTGGACGGTGCCGTCCGCAAGCCCACCCTGGAGCTGCTGACGCTGGCCCGCCGCATCGGCGAGCCCGTCGCCGTCGCGCTGGGCGCCGGTGCCGGCGACACCGCCGCCGCGCTGGCCGAGCACGGCGCCGTGAAGGTGCTGACCCACGACGCGTCCGAGTACGCCGACTACCTGGTCGTCCCCAAGGTCGACGCGCTCCAGGCCGCCGTCGAGTCAGTGTCCGCCGCGGGCTCCCTGGCCGCCGTGCTGGTCCCCTCCTCCGCCGAGGGCAAGGAGATCGCCGCCCGCCTGGCGCTGCGCATCGGCTCCGGCATCATCACCGACGCCGTCGACCTCGAGGCCGGCGACGAGGGCCCGGTGGCCACCCAGTCGGTGTTCGCCGCGTCCTTCACCACCAAGTCCCGCGTCTCCAAGGGCGTCCCGGTCGTCACTGTGAAGCCGAACTCGACCGCCGTGGAGGCCGCCCCGGCCGCCGGCGCCGTCGAGTCCCTCGCGGTGACCTTCTCGGCGCAGGCCACCGGCACCAAGGTGACCGGCCGCACCCCGCGCGAGTCGACCGGGCGCCCGGAGCTGACCGAGGCCGCGATCGTCGTCTCCGGCGGGCGTGGCGTCAACGGCGCGGAGAACTTCGCGCTCATCGAGTCCCTCGCCGACTCCCTCGGCGCGGCCGTGGGCGCCTCCCGCGCCGCCGTCGACGCCGGCTGGTACCCGCACACCAACCAGGTGGGCCAGACCGGCAAGTCCGTCTCGCCGCAGCTCTACATCGCCAACGGCATCTCCGGCGCCATCCAGCACCGCGCCGGTATGCAGACCTCGAAGACCATCGTGGCCGTCAACAAGGACGCCGAGGCCCCGATCTTCGACCTGGTCGACTACGGCGTCGTCGGCGACCTGTTCGACGTCGTCCCGCAGCTCACCGAGGAGATCAACACCCGCAAGGGCTGATCACCCGGCAGTCGCAGCACTGTCCGAGGCCCCCGCGACCGCACCGGTCGCGGGGGCCTCGGCGCGTCTCATCCCAGGGTCACCGAGGCCAGCACCGGCAGATGGTCGCTCGGGTACCGGCCGTCCACGTGGAAGGTGTCGGTCCACTCGCGGTCCACGGTGACGCCCGGCGTCGCCAGGATCCAGTCGATGCGGTCCCCGTTGGGCGTGAGCGGCCGGTACCCGTGGTACGTCGCGTAGGCGCCGCCCCGTGCGCGTGCCGTGTCCCACGTGTCGACCAGCCCGGCGGCCAGCAGCCGGTCGTAGACCGGATTGCGGTGGGCGACGGCGTTGAAGTCGCCGGTCAGCAGCAGCGGCAGGGAGCGGTCCGTGCGGGCGATCCGCGCGGCGATCAGGTCGGCGGAGCGCACGCGCGCGTACTGGCTGCCGTTGTCGAGGTGGGTGTTGAACACATAGAACTCCCGCCGCGACCGCAGATCACGGAAGCGCACCCAGGTGACCATGCGGGGGTAATCCGCCCCCCAGGTGTCGGAACCCTGCACCTCGGGTGTGTCGGACAGCCAGAAGTGCGCGTGCTCCACCGGTGTGAGCCGGCGCATGTCGTAGAACACCGCCACCGCCTCCGGGTCCTCCACGCTGCGGCCCTTGCCGATCCAGGCGTAGTGCGGGGCGAGGTCGGCCTCGATGTTGTGCAACTGGGACGGCAGACCCTCCTGGGTGCCGATGACGTGCGGAGCCGCCCGGCGCAGCAGGGCACGCATCACCGGACGGCGCAGCGGCCACGTGTGGGCGTCCCTGGCGCCCGGGTAGCGCAGATTGAAGGTCATGACCTTCAACGGCGTCACGGGCGCGGGCTGGAGCGCCCCGCGCTCCGGACCCTCCCGGCGCGTGGCGGCGGATCCTGCCGTACCCAGCAGGGGCAGCGTCGCCAGGGCGGTCAGCGCCGTGCGCAGTCCCGCCCGTCGGGTGGGCCCCGTGATGCCGGTCATGTATCCCCTTCCCCTTGTGAGACAGGATGCTGGTCGGGAACGGGTGTGCGGAAGGGGGTCAGGGGACGAGGAGTGGGACGGCCACGCCGTGGACAGGGTGTTGACCGGCCGAACCTGCACGGATAACTTCGCTCTACGGATTGTTGATTCCGTACAGCGGAAAACAGGAGGGTGCGGAATGGGTCAGGGCCAGCAGGAGACCGTCGCCACGAGCCTCGCGGACGCCGTGAGCGGGCGGATCAGCGCCTCCCTCGCCCCCGTCGACGCCGAACTGGAGCGCCGCTACCCGGGCGACCCCGGCACCCGCCAGCCCGTCCACACCGTCTACGTCCCCGGCGACGCCTTCGACGCCGACACCGTCCGCTCCTGGGGCGACAGGGCCCTCGCCGCCCTCGACGAGCACGCCCCCGACGCGGCCTCCCTGGCTGCCTGCCTCGGTCTGTCCGACGACCTCGCCGAGCCCGTCCACGCGCGCGTACGGGCCAAACTGGAGCGCGAGCCCGTCGAGGACCTCCGCGTCGACTTCGAGGACGGCTACGGCCCCCGCCCGGACGCCGAGGAGGACGAGACGGCCGCCCGCGCGGCCCGGCTGATCGCCGAAGCCTGCGCGAAGGGGACCGCGGCGCCGTACGTGGGCATCCGCATGAAGTGCATGGAGGCGGCCGTACGCGACCGCGGCATCCGCACGCTCGACATCTTCCTCACCGGCCTCATGGACCACGGCGGCCTGCCCGACGGCCTGGTCCTGACCCTCCCGAAGGTGACCTACCCGGAGCAGGTCACCGCGATGGTCCGGCTGCTGGAGGCCTTCGAGCGGACGCGCGGGCTCGACGCGGGGCGGCTCGGCTTCGAGATCCAGATCGAGACCAGCCAGGCCATCCTCGCCACCGACGGCACCGCGACGGTCGCCCGCATGATCCAGGCGGCCGAGGGCCGTGCCACCGGCCTGCACTACGGCACCTTCGACTACAGCGCCTGCCTCGGCGTCTCCGCCGCCCACCAGGCGAGCGACCACCCCGCCGCCGACCACGCCAAGGCGGTCATGCAGGTCGCGGCGGCCGGCACCGGGGTACGGGTCTCGGACGGCTCCACCAACATCCTGCCGGTCGGTCCGACCGCACAGGTCCACGACGCCTGGCGCCTGCACTACGGCCTGACCCGGCGCGCCCTGGCACGCGCCTACTACCAGGGCTGGGACATGCACCCCGGCCACCTCCCCACCCGCTACGCGGCCGTCTTCGCCTTCTACCGGGAGGGCTTCGCGCAGGCCGCCGAACGCCTCGCGCGCTACGCGCAGCGGACGGGCGGCGACGTGATGGACGAACCGGCCACCGCCAAGGCCCTCAGCGGCTACCTGCTGCGTGGTCTGGACTGCGGCGCCCTCGACCCGGCCGAGGTGACCGGTGCGACCGGGCTCGACCGGGCGGCCCTGGAGGGGTTCGCGGCACCGCGCCGAGGCGATCTGACGGCCTTCGCGCCGTAGCGCCCGCGCGGACGGCCGCCGGGAGGTCTTCGACGTAAGGACCTCCCGGCGGCCGCCCTGCGCCCGAGCTTTCATGGCACCCGGTGACAGCCGCACCCGGTGACAGGCGCGCCCGGCGGTCACCGGCGCCCGGGGCCTACGGCTGCGGGATCGCGTACGGGCGCGTGATGATCTCCATGCCGTGCCCGGCGGGATCCAGGAAGTACACGCCCCGGCCGCCGTGGTGATGATTGATCTCACCCGGCTGCCTGCCGTGGGGGTCGGCGAAGTAGGTGATCCCCGCCCGCTCGATGCGCTCGAAGGCCGCGTCGAACTCCTCGTCCGAGACGAGGAACGCGTAGTGCTGCGTGACGATCGACTCCGCGGGGACGGCCGCGAAGTCCAGGGTGACCCCGTTGCCCGTGGCGACGGGGACGAACGGGCCCCACTCGGACCCGACTTCGAGTCCCAGGATGTGGGCGAGGAATGTGGCGGACTCCCGGTTGTCGCGGGAGTGGACGATGGTGTGGTTCAGCTCGACTGACATGTGTGGAATGCCTCCGTAAGGCAAACTCACGGGCACCTCCATGCCTCACCCGGACGGTGACCGACACGCGATGCCGTGCGGTCACCCTACGGGACGTGCAGGTGTTCCAAGCCGGACGAGGTCACCATCTTCTCCTCTGCGAACAGCCGGGTGCCCTCCTCGCAGAGGGCCGCGTCGGCCCGGGCGCGGGCACAGAACTCCTCCGGGGTCCCTCCGAACATATTCCGCAACGCCGCCGAGGCCAGCAGGAGTTCGGTGATCAGGGCGCGCTGCCCGGGATGCCTGCGCGGGATGCCGTCACCGCGGTGCAGCACGCCATGGTGGTTCACGTACGCGAACGTGTCCGGGAGGGGTTCGCCGTTCTCGAGCTCGACCCGGAACTCGGGCGCGGGCAGCAGGACCCGGTCGTAGTTCGGCTCCGTCGCGTCCACCAGCGCCAGTTGCTCCGGGTCCAGCCAGATCACGAACAGCTCCCGCGTGACGGCGGGGGCCCGGACGGGGGACGCGGACACATAGCCGAAGCGGCTGACGTGCGCCGAGGCGCCGACGTCGATCCCGGTCACCCGGGCCTTCACCATCGGCACGGCCGAGGCGACCGCGGCCGCCGCCATCTTGTGCCGCAGCTGGGCCGGGCTGGCGTTGGAGCCCACCGCCACCACCGGAGTGCGGCCCGGATGCGTCAGCCGGTCCAGCGGCAGCAGCTCGTCCCCGCTGAGCAGCCCGGACCGGGCGGGCCAGGCGCCGGGATAGCTCAGCGGACGGTCGCGCGGCGCGTCGGCCAGGCCCAGGGCCCGCAGCGTGTGGCGATCGTGACGGGAGGTCATGGGCGCCTCAGTCGGCCGGCGGCAGCTCGCCCGAGCCGCGCCTGACGAGCCGGGTCGGCAGCTCGATGCGCTCCGGTGTGATCAACGTGCCGTCCAACTGCCCGAAGAGGCGTTCGGCCGCGGTGCGGCCGAGCAGGGCCGCGTCCTGGGCGATCACCGTGACACCCGGCTGGAGCAGGTCGGCGAGCTCCAGGTCGTCGAAGGCCACCAGAGCGACCCGCCGGGTCCGTTCGGCGAGCACCCGGATCACGGTGACGGTGACCCGGTTGTTGCCCGAGAAGATCGCCGTGACCGGTGTCGGACCGGACAGCATCTCCTCGGCCGCGCGGCGCACCCGCAGGGGGTCGGTGGCGCCCAGCGACATCCAGGCGTCCTCGACCGCTATGCCCGCGTCCTCCATCGCCGTGCGGTAACCGCGCAGGCGCTCGGCGGCGGTGTGGATGCGGGGCATGTCGCCGATGAACCCGATCCTGCGGTGCCCGTGCGCCACCAGATGGCTCACGCCCTCGTGGGCGCCGCCGAAGTTGTCCGACAGGACGCAGTCGGCGTCGATGTGCCCGGCCGGCCGGTCCACGAAGACGGTGGCGACACCCGCCTTGATCTCGGGCTCCAGATACCGGTGGTCGTCACCGGCCGGGATCACCACCAATCCGTCCACCCGCCGCGCGCACAGCGCCAGCGCCAGCTCCTGCTCCCGGTCGGGGTCCTCGGCGCTGGAGCCGTTGATGAGCAGCGCCCCGTGCGCCCGCGCGACCTCCTCCACCGCGCGGCTGAGCGGACCGTAGAACGGGTCCGCGAGGTCCTCCAGGACCAGACCTATGCTCGCCGTGCGCCCCTTGCGCAGCACGCGCGCGCTGTCGTTGCGGCGGAAGCCGAGTGCGTCGATGGCCTCCTGGACCCGGCGCTCCGTCTCGGGCGTGACCCCCGGCTCGCCGTTCACCACGCGCGAGACCGTCTTGAGGCCGACTCCGGCGCGCGCCGCGACGTCCTTCATGGTGGGACGGTTGCCGTAGCGGCTCTCGGGCCGGCGCTGCGTCTCGGGCACGATGCGGTGTCCTGTCCTGTCGTCCACGGAGGCCGGCCGGGCGCCCCGTCCGCGGATGTTGCGCACGGGGGTGCGTGGGCCCCAGGGTTGTATGAGGATGTGGCGTCGAGCATAGAGCCTGGACAACGTTGTCAGTCGCGGGGGACACTGTCCGTCGCAATCTCCGGCCCGCGTCCCCCCAACCGCTGGACCGGCCAGCCCTTTTCCTCGGTGGACCGGGAGAACCCAGACTGATGCACACCGACCCAGTGGCCGCGCTCGACATCGGCGGCACCAAGATCGCCGCAGCGCTGGTGGACGGCGACGGCACGATCCTGGCCCGCGTGCAGCGCCCCACGCCCGCGCGCGAGCACGGCGACACCGTGATGCGGGCCGTCGAGGAGGCGCTGGCGGAGCTGACCGCGTCCCCGCTCTGGGGGCGTGTGCAGGCCGTCGGTATCGGCAGCGCGGGCCCCGTGGACGCCTCGGCGGGCACCGTCAGCCCGGTCAACGTGCCCGGCTGGCGCGACTATCCGCTGGTCGACCGGGTCCGCGAGGTCACCGGCGACCTTCCGGTCGAACTCATCGGCGACGGCGTGGCGATCACCGCCGCCGAGCACTGGCAGGGCGCCGCCCGGGGCCACGACAACGCGCTGTGCATGGTGGTCTCCACCGGCGTCGGCGGCGGCCTGGTCCTGGGCGGGCGGCTGCACCCGGGTCCCACCGGCAACGCGGGCCACATCGGTCACATCAGCGTCGAACTCGACGGCGACCTGTGCCCGTGCGGCGCGCGCGGCTGCGTCGAACGCATCGCCAGCGGTCCCAACATCGCCCGGCGTGCCGTGGAGAACGGCTGGCTGCCGGGTCCCGACGGAGACGCCTCCGCCGCCGCGGTGGCCGCCGCCGCCCGTGCGGGCGACCCGGTGGCCGTGGCCTCCTTCGAGCGGGCCGCCCAGGCCCTGGCCGCCGGTATCGCCGCCACCGCGACCCTCGTCGAGATCGACATCGCCGTGATCGGCGGGGGCGTCGGCAAGGCGGGCGAGGTGCTCTTCACGCCGTTGCGCCGGGCCCTGCGCGACTACGCCACCCTCTCCTTCGTCCAGCGCCTGACCGTCACGCCCGCCCAGATGGGCACCGACGCGGGACTGGTCGGCGCGGCCGCGGCGGCGCTGACCCGAAGAACGGGGGAGCCGACCGGACCCGCGAGAGCGGCCGTCTGACACCGGGGCCCTCTGGAGGAACGTTCCGGCGTCGGGAACCGCGGATCGGCTCGGCGGTGCGGGTTCGCCGCCGATGTCGGCGCCGGTGTTGTGCCGTGACGCCGGTGGCCGCCCGGGGAGAGGGACGACCGGAGTGGTGACGTGGCGGATCGGCCGTCGGACGGCGGTGGGTGATCGACTACCGGGCGGGCCCGGTCGTTGTGCGGGATGGGCCCGAACGGTGTCCGGGGACGCCCGGGAGAGGGGCGGCCGGCCTTGTGACGTGGCCCCTCACCCACTGCACCCACCGCTCCCCGGCGTGGTGTTGGGGCCGTCGGGGGTGAACCGGCGGCGGACGGCGGTCGTCCGGTAGGTCGCTCCGCTGTCCGCCGGCTACGGCGTACCGGCGCCCGAGGCGGTGGCCGACCGGTGGTGCGGTGCCGTCGGTCGGCCTGCTGTCAGGACGGGGTGGGGTTCCAGCCGCTCCAGGCCGGGATGTCCTCGCGGGAGCGGCGCCAGGAGGCCGGGACACCGTCCGTGCCGGTCCGGGAGGCGACGACGCCTCCCACGATCGCGCAGGTCGTGTCGCGGTCGCCCCACCCTCCGACGGTCCGCCACAGCGCCTCGGGCAGATCGTCGAGGTGTCCGGCGGCGGACCACAGGGCGAACGGCACCGTGTCCGGGGCCGAGATCAGGGTCCCTGAGCCCAGCACGGACGCCGCGTGGCGCACCGAGGCATGCTCGGGGAGGCCCGCGGCCACCAGCAGCCCGGAGCGGACGTCGCTCTCCGGCAGGGACGACGCCACCTCCCCCAGGAACGCGGCGCGCGCGGGGGCGTCCGCGTCCGCGCCGGCCGCCGCCAGCGCGGCGGCGACCGCGACGGCCACCGCGCCCGCGACCGCCTCGGGGTGGGCGTGGGTGGCCAGCGCGGACAACCGGGCCTGCTCGCGGACCGCCGCGAGGTCGTCGCCGAACCAGGCCCCCAGCGGGGCCACCCGCATCGCCGCCCCGTTGCCGTACGAACCCTGCCCGCCGAACTGCGTCGTCGTCACCGTCCGCCAGTCCGCGCCCGCGCCGATGTCCCGCAGGACCCGGTGCATGGACGGGCCGTACTTGCGGTCCGGGTCGCGGCGGTACTCGGCGGCGAACTCGCGGGCCAGCCCGCCCGGCCGGACCTCCCCGTTCCGCACGAGGTGGGCGAAGAGCACGAACGCCATCGCGGAGTCGTCCGTCCACGGCCACGGCGCGGGGCGCGGCTCGCGCGCCGCCCACCACCGCTCGGCGGGCTCGTCCGAGCGGGTGAACCAGCTGTCGCCGAAGGCGTCGCCCGTCACGAGCCCGTCGAGAGCGGCGTGGGCGTACTGCGGGGCGATCATGGTGAGCTCCTCCGGAACCGTCGTGGACCACGGCATTCTCGCCGCAGGCCGGACGATCACGCGCGCGGATTACCGGACGACGCGTGACCCCGCACCGGTCGACGGCGTTGATCCGTGCATGAAGAAGCGCAGCATGCTCGCCATCGCCTCCCTCGCCACCGGCTTCGTCGTCGCGGCGATCACCCCTTCGCACGGTCTGTCCGGCGCGGAGCTCGACGGACTGAACGTGGGCGACACCCTCAGCACGCTCGACCACACCATCTCCAGCGACAGCCTCGCCGTCGACGACGACGCCCTGGGGCAGAACGGCTGACGGCCGGCGCGGAACGCGAGCGCGGGGGCGCCGGCACCTCACCGGGAGGGGTGCCGGGCCCCCGCGCTCGTGCGCCCTGAACGGGAACTGGTTTCCGTGGCAGGGTGGAGCGGGCAAGCCACAGGGGGCCAACAGAAGAGGGGGAACCGTGACCGTCGTCTGGATCAACGGCGCGTTCGGTGCGGGGAAGACCACCACCGCACGGGAATTGATCGACCTGATCCCGAACAGCACGCTCTTCGACCCCGAGATCATCGGAGCGGCCCTGCCGCACCTGCTGCCGGCCAAACGTCTCGCCGAGGCCGGCGACTTCCAGGACCTGCCGATCTGGCGACGGCTCGTGATCGACACGGCGGCCGCTCTCCTGGCCGAGCTGGGCGGCACCCTCGTCGTCCCCATGACGCTGCTCCGCCAGGAGTACCGCGACGAGATCTTCGGCGGCCTCGCCGCCCGCCGGATCCCCGTCCGGCATGTCCTCCTCGCTCCGGCGGAAACGATCCTGCGCAAGCGAATAGCCGACCGCGAGATACCCGAGGACCTCCCCGACGGCGAGATCCGGATCCGCCAGTGGTCGTACGAGCACATCGAGCCCTACCGGGCCGCCCTCGCCTCCTGGCTCACCGCCGACGCCCATCCCGTCGACAACGGTCCCCTCACCCCGCGCGAGACGGCGGCCCGCATCGCCGAGGCCGTCGGCAGCGGCACGGTCGCCGTCTGCGAGATCGTGCAGACTCCCGAGCCGACCGCCGAGACGGTGGCCGCCGGAGTGCTCCTCTTCGACGAACAGGACCGGGTGCTGCTCGTCGACCCGACGTACAAGCCCGGCTGGGAGTTTCCCGGCGGAGTGGTCGAGCCCGGCGAGGCGCCCGCCCGGGCGGGGGTGCGCGAGGTCGAGGAGGAGACCGGGATCCGGCTGGACGACGTACCGCGGCTGCTGGTCGTCGACTGGGAGCGGCCCGTCCCGCCCGCCTACGGAGGACTGCGTCTGCTCTTCGACGGCGGACGGCTCGACCCCGCGGCCGTGGCGGCGCTGTTGCTGCCGGGGCCCGAACTGCGCGCCTGGCGCTTCGTCACCGAGGAGGAGGCCGCCGCGCTCCTGCCGCCGGTCCGCTACGCGCGCCTGCGCTGGGCGCTGCGGGCCCGCGAGCGCGGGGCGGCGCTGTACCTGGAGGCCGGCACCCCCACGGAATGAGCGCCCTCGCTCAGGACGAGGGCCGCCCCTCGCGGAACCACGCCGGCGGCGAGGCCCTCGCCGCCGGCAGAACGCGGCTCAGCCGGCCGCGTAGTTGCGCAGGAAGAGGGCCTCCGCCACCGACAGCCGCTCCAGCTCCTCGGGGGAGACGCTCTCGTCGATCGCGTGGATCTGCGCCTCCGGCTCGCTGAGGCCGATGAGGAGCATCTCCGCCTGCGGGTAGAGGGAGGCCAGGGTGTTGCACAGGGGGATGGATCCGCCCTGTCCCGCGTACTGCATGTCCTGGCCGGGATAGGCGACCGCCATGGCGTCGGCCATCGCCGCGTAGGCGGGGCTGGTGGTGTCGGCGCTGAACGGCTGGCCCTCGCCGACGTGCTCGGTGCTCACCCGGGCACCCCACGGCGTGTGGTCCTCCAGGTGCGACTGGAGCAGCTTCGTCGCCTCGGCCGCGTCCACACCCGGCGGAACCCGCAGGCCGAGCACCGCGCGGGCACTCGCCTGGATGGACGGGGTCGCGCCCGCGACCGGCGGGCAGTCGATGCCCAGCACGGTGACGGCGGGACGGGCCCAGATGCGGTCGGCGACCGAACCCGAACCCAGCAGCCCGACGCCGTCCAGGACCTTGGCGTCCTGCCGGAACTGCGCCTCGTCGTACTGGAGGCCGTCCCAGCGCGTGTCGTCGGTGAGGCCGTCGACGGTGGTGGAGCCGTCCTCGGCGCGCAGCGAGTCCAGGACGCGGATCAGCGCGCTGAGCGCGTCGGGCGCGGCCCCGCCGAACTGGCCGGAGTGCAGATTGCCCTCGAGGGTGTCGATCCGTACCCGCATCATCGTCATGCCGCGCAGGGAGGTGGTCACGGTCGGCAGGCCGAGCCGGAAGTTGCCCGCGTCGCCGATGACGACGGTGTCGGCCGTCAGCAGCTCGGGGTGCTGCTCGGCGTAGCGCTCCAGGCCGCCGGTGCCCTGCTCCTCGGAGCCCTCCACGATCACCTTCACGTGCACCGGGACCCCGCCGTTCGCCTTCAGCGCCCGCAGCGCCAGCAGGTGCATGATGACGGCGCCCTTGCAGTCGGCGCTGCCGCGGCCGTACCAGCGGCCGTCGCGCTCGGTCAGCTCGAAGGGCGGGGTGGTCCAGGCGGCCTCGTCCAGCGGCGGCTGCACGTCGTAGTGGGCGTAGAGCAGGACCGTCCGGGCGCCGTCGGGGCCGGGCAGGTATCCGTACACCGACTGGGTGCCGTCCGGGGTGTCGAGCAGCGCCACGTCCTGGAAGTCCTCGGCGCGCAGCGCGTCCGCGATCCAGTTCGCGGCGGCCTCGCTCTCGCTCCTGGGGAACCGGTCGAAGTCCGCCACCGACCTGAAGGCGACCAGTTCGGCGAGCTCCGCGCGTGCCCCGGGCAGCAGCGAGGCGACGGTCTCGGCGACCGGATTCGACGACATGGGCACGCTCCTTGTGGGTGCGACGTTGTACTGGTGTGTACTGGTCCGTACGGGTGACCGTGCGAGCGTACGCGCCCGCCGGGATGTGGGGCGCCCACGCCGTCGATCCTCCCACAGCGGACCGTGGCGATCTCCGCCGTAGGATGCGGGGGACAGGTGCGGCAAGCGGCTTGATCAGGAGCAGTAGACCATCGTGAGCAGCGAGAACTCTCCGGCGGACGACGAGAACCCTTCGGCGGACGCGCAGCAGGTATGGGACGTCGTCGTGGTGGGCGCGGGCCCGGCAGGGGCTTCGGCCGCCTACGCGGCGGCGGTCGCGGGACGGCGTGTGCTGCTGCTCGAGAAGGCCGAGCTGCCCCGCTACAAGACGTGCGGCGGCGGCATCATCGGCCCTTCGCGTGACGCGCTGCCCCCGGGCTTCGAGCTGCCGCTCCGCGACCGGGTGCACGCGGTGACCTTCTCGCACAACGGCCGCTTCACCCGCACGCGCCGTTCCCGGCAGATGCTGTTCGGGCTCATCAACCGGCCCGAGTTCGACCAGCAGCTCGTCGAGCACGCCCAGAAGGCGGGCGCCGAGCTGCGCACGGGCGCCGCCGTGCAGCGCGTCGAGCAGCACGGCTCGGCGGTGCCGGACCGGCGCACGGTCGCGGTCGTCCTCCAGGGCGGGGAGACGCTGCTGGCACGTGCGGTGGTCGGCGCGGACGGAAGCGCGAGCCGGATAGGAGCGCACGTCGGCGTCAAGCTCGACCAGGTGGATCTCGGTCTGGAGGCGGAGATCCCGGTGCCGGACACGGTCGCGGAGGACTGGAAGGGCCGGGTCCTCATCGACTGGGGTCCCATGCCGGGCAGTTACGGCTGGGTGTTCCCCAAGGGCGACACGCTGACGGTCGGAGTGATCTCGGCCCGCGGCGAAGGCGCCGCAACCAAGCGCTACCTGGAGGACTTCATCGGGCGGCTCGGCCTCGCCGGGTTCGAGCCGAGCATCTCCTCCGGTCACCTGACGCGCTGCCGGGCCGACGACTCCCCGCTGTCACGCGGGCGGGTGCTCGTGTGCGGCGACGCGGCGGGCCTGCTGGAGCCGTGGACCCGCGAGGGCATCTCCTTCGCGCTGCGCTCGGGCCGGCTCGCCGGCGAGTGGGCGGTCCGCATCGCCGAGGCACACGACGCGGTGGACACCCGCCGCCAGGCGCTGAACTACGCCTTCGCGATCAAGGCCGGTCTCGGCGTCGAGATGAGCGTCGGCAAGCGGCTCCTGGCCCTCTTCGAGCGCCGGCCCGGCCTCTTCCACGCCGGTCTCACCGGTCTGCGCCCGGTGTGGCGGGCGTTCACCGACATCACCCGCGGCCGGACGACCCTCGGTGAACTGGTCCGTTCGCACCCGATGGCCCAGCGGGCGCTGACCGCGCTCGACCGGCGGCAGGAGGAGACGCCGGAGCGCGAGTCCGCGCCGGCGTCGCAGGAGAGCGACGCCTGACCGGGCGGGAGCGGATCACCGTCGGCCGGTGACGGTGATCCGGAACACCGGGTGGTCGGGCGCGATCCGGCGCAGGTCGGCGTCGGAGGAGTCCGGGCCCACCCCGTTGAAGAACACGCCGACCTCGGCCTTCCAGCGCTTGAGGTAGGCGCGCAGCAGCGGCGTCTTGTCGTCGTCGGCGATCTCGACCGCCGTGAACTCCTCGACGTTCTTCCCGAGCAGCAGCTCACCGCCGCCCGCCGCCCGCATGTTGTGCGTCCACTGGACGTGGCCGCGCGGCGCGACCAGGTACTGCGCGCCGTCCACGGTCAGCAGATTGACCGGGGTGGTCCGCCACGCGCCGCTCTTGCGGCCGCGCACCGCCAGCACCCGGGACCCCCACACGCTCAGGCCCCGGCGGGTCAGCCAGCCGACGGCACGGTTGAGGACGTTGACGGTGAACCAGCCGGGCTTCTGCACGTGGGTGGACATGGCTGCTGCCTCCTGAAGGGAAAAGTGTGAGCACTGCTCTCGCTCTGGGCAAGAGCAGTGCTCTCTTTTCGGTTCGCCGCTCTCCAGTGTGTGCAGTGCTCTGCTTCCGTGCGACACTGGAGCGCATGAGCAGCACCGTTCGAGGGGCACGCGCCCGCGCCAGGATCGAAGTGACCGCCGCCATCAAGGAAGAGGCCCGCAGACAACTCGCGGCCGAGGGCCCGACCAAGCTCTCGCTGCGCGCCGTGGCCCGCGAACTGGGCATGGTCTCCTCCGCGCTGTACCGCTACTTCCCCAGCCGCGACGACCTGCTCACCGCTCTCATCATCGACGCCTACGACTCCCTCGGCGAGCGGGCCGAGACCGCCCACGCCACCGTCGCGGACGCCGCTCCCGTCGAGCGGTGGGTGGCGGTCGGCGAGGCGGTGCGCGGCTGGGCGCTGGCGCACCCGCAGGAGTACGCGCTGATCTACGGCACGCCGGTGCCCGGCTACAGCGCACCGCAGACGACCGTCCCCGCCGCCGCCCGGGTCGGCCTGCTCCTCATCGACATCGTGCGGGACGCGCACCGCCGGCACGAGTTGGAGGTGCCGCTGCTGACGGACGAGCTGGTCCCCGAGGCGGTCCGGATGGGAGCCGAGCTCGCCCCCGACCTGCCGCCGGGCGCGGTCGCGGCACTCGTCGCGGCCTGGTCCCAGTTGTACGGGCTGGTCGGGTTCGAGCTCTTCGGCCAGTTCAACCGGGTGGTCGAGGAACGCGAGCCGTTCTTCCGGTACGCGGTGACGCGGCTCGCCCATGGAGTGGGCCTGCGCTGAGTCCGGCGGCGCAGGGCGGGCCGGCTCCCCGGGTGGTCGCCGACGGCAGGCCTGCACCGTGGCCGTACTTCCGCGGCCGTACTTCCGTGGGAGTACGGCCGCTCACCTCGCCCGGCGGACGTGCGGGGCGGCCCCGGGCGTCTAGCGTGGCGGGCATGGACGAGGAGCGGACGCACGGCCGGGGCCGCCCGGGCCCGTGGTGGTGGCACGGGCCGCCGCCCTGGCACCGCCACCGGGAGGGTCCGCAGGCCGGAGCCGAGGTGGTCTCGGGTGGCGTGCGGTGGCCCTGGCGGTCCACCGTGCTGGTCACCGTCCTCGTCCTCGTCGGGTCGAACTTCGCGGCCCACGCGCAGGGATCCGGCCGGGCGCCGCTCGACGCCTACGCGCGCGTGCTGCTGCTGGTCGCCTCCGGGCTGCTGCTGTGGCGGTGGCGCCGGCCCGTGACCGTCGTGTTCGGGACCGCGGCCGCCGCCGCCCTCTACCTCGGCGCCGGCTATCCGTACGGACCGGTGTTCCTGACCGTGGCCGTGGCCTGCTTCGCCGCCGTCGTCGCCGGGCACCGGCGAGCGGCCTGGACGGCGTTGGGTCTGTTGTGGGCCGTCCATCTGCTGGTCGCGCACTGGCTCTACCGGTGGCTGCCGCCCGCCGGCGACGACCCGGCGTCCTTCGGGCAGGAGATCGTCGTCGCGGGATGGGCCCTGGCGATCGTGGCGGTCGCCGAGCTGGTCCGGATCCGGCGTGAGCAGTGGTCCCGCGAGCGGGCCGAGCGCGCCCATGCGGCCCGTCGGCGCGCCGACGAGGAACGGTTGCGCATCGCCCGTGAACTGCACGACGTCCTCGCGCACAGCCTCTCGCTGATCAACGTGCAGTCGGGGGTGGGGCTCGCGCTCCTCGACTCCGATCCGGAACAGGCGCGCACGGCGCTCACCACCATCAAGGCCGCCAGCAAGGAGGCGCTCGGCGAGGTCCGGCAGGTGCTGGACAGCCTCCGGGCGCCGGGGGAAGCGCCGCGTACCCCCGCCCCCGGCCTGGACCGGCTGCCCGAGCTGGTGGAACAGGCGGCCCGCGCGGGTCTGGCGGTCGAGGTGACCGGTGAACCGCCCCGGCTGCCGCCGCACACGGACCTCGCCGCCTTCCGCATCGTGCAGGAAGCACTCACCAACGTCGTCCGGCACTCGGGTTCGCGCCACGCGCGCGTGCGGCTCGGACGCGACGGCGGCACCCTGCGGCTGCGGATCGACGACGACGGGCCGGCGACCGGCGCGGAGGCGGGCGGCAGCGGCAACGGCCTCGCCGGGATGCGGGAGCGGGCCGCGGCGCTCGGTGGCACGATCGAGGCCGGGCCACGGCCCGGCGGAGGCTTCCGGGTGTTCGCCGTACTGCCCATGGGGGCGGGGGAGGACCGGTGAACCCGGCGGGCCGTGCGGCGGACCGCGGGACAGGAGGACAGGTGGACACGGAAGCGGGGCGGCCGGTGATCCGGGTGCTGCTCGCCGACGACCAGTCGCTGGTGCGGGCGGGATTCCGCGCCCTGCTGGACGCACAACCGGACATCGTCGTGGCGGGCGAGGCCGCCGACGGACGGGAAGCGGTCGGCGCGGTGCGCGAACTGCGGCCCGACGTCGTGCTGATGGACATCCGGATGCCCGTCCTCGACGGCCTGGCCGCCACCCGGCGGATCACCGACGACGAGGCGCTCTCCCGGGTCAAGGTCGTCATGCTGACCACCTTCGAACTCGACGAGTACGTCTTCGAGGCGATCCGTTCGGGGGCGTCCGGCTTCCTGGTCAAGGACACCGAGCCGGAGGAACTCCTGCGTGCGGTCAGGGCGGTGGTCGCCGGGGACGCGCTGCTGTCGCCGGGAGTGACGCGTCGGCTCATCGCGGAGTTCGCCGCCCGTTCCAAGGAACCCGCGGTGGCCGACGTGCTGACCCGGCTCACGGAGCGGGAGCGGGAGGTGATGGCGCTGGTCGGAATCGGGCTGTCCAACGAGGAGATCGCGCGCAGACTGGTGGTCAGCCCGCTCACCGCCAAGACGCACGTGAGCCGCACGATGGTGAAGCTCGGCGCCCGCGACCGGGCCCAACTGGTCGTGCTCGCCTACGAGTCGGGGCTCGTCCGGCCGGGCTGGCTGGGCTGAGCGCCGGCCCGCAGGCGGACGAGCACAGAGACCACCCGGACCACGAACACCACGGGGGCCAGCACCTGACCCGTCCGGAGCAGCGCCTTCTCCGCGAGAGCGGGCAGTTCGAACAGCAGCGCCGGACCGGCGACCGCCCCGAACAGCACCGCCGCCGCGAACACCGCGCTGCACAGCGCGTATCCGATCTCGACGGTGATCGCGTCCCGTTCGGCCTGTGTGCGCCGTCCCCCGTTGCCGCTCATACCGCGAGTCTCACAGGTGGGCGCCCGGCGGGGCGATCGGCCCCGCCGGGCGCTCTCCGCCGGAAGGTCCCTACCCCCGAGGAGGGACCTTCCCGGACGGCCGGTCCCTTCGGAGAGGGCCGGGAGCCGTTCTAGGGCGTGTTTCGAAAGTCCCGTCTGCCCGGCGACGCCTGGCACGCACGCTCGCCGCGTTGTCGGGATCACCCCGATACAACCAGTATCGGGGCGACCCTCCGCCTTGCGATCGCACGCACCAGGCGCCGCCGGGCCCGCCCTCCGGGCGGACGACGCTACTTTCGAAACACGCCCTAGTCGCGGGCCCCCACGGGCTCCGCGTCCGGCTCGGGCACGGTGGACCTGGCCACCACGACCGAGCCGAGGGCGCGCCGGGTGCGCAGTCCCGGCAGGGTGATGAGCAGGCCCGCTGCGGCGATCAGCGTCACCACCGCCAGCCCGGGCCGGTAACTGTCGAGGACGGCCTGCGGGGTGGGGTCGGCCGGGGCGCCCGCGGTCACCACCGCCGTCACCACCGCCAGGAAGATCGCGCCGCCCACCTGCACCGAGGTGTTGAGCAGCCCCGACACCATGCCCTGCTCGTGGTCGGCGACGCCGTTGGTGGCCTGGATGTTGAGCGAGGGGAAGACCAGGGCGCAGGCCGCGCCGATCAGCAGCATCGTCGGCAGGATCACCGCCGCGTACACCGGGTCGAGATCGACGCGCAGGAACAGCGCGTATCCGGCGACCATGAAGGCGAAGCCGGCCGCGATCAGCCGAGGAGTGCCGAACCGGTCGACGATCGAGCCGACCTTGGTCGAGGACACCGCCACCAGCGCGCCGGCGGGCAGGAAGGCGAGCGCCGTGTGCAGCGCCGACCAGCCGAGCAGCGTCTGCATGTACAGGGTGGCCAGGAACTGGAAGCCGACGTACGAGCCGAAGAAGGCCATCGCGCCGAGCTGGGCGCGGATCTGGCTGCCGGAGCGCAGGACGCCGAGCCGGATCAGCGGACCCGCCGAGCGCCGCTCGACGAGGACGAAGACGGTCAGCAGGACGGCGACGGCGAGGAACGACAGCAGGGTGCGCGCGGACGTCCAGCCGGCCTCCGGTGCCTGGACCACGGTGAAGACGAGGAGCAGCATCGACGCGGTGCCGAGGACGGCGCCGGGCACGTCGTAGCCGTCGTGGTCCTTCTCGCGGGTGCTGCGCGGCAGCAGCTTGAGACCGGCGATCAGGGCGATCAGGGCGATCGGGGCGGGCAGCAGCATGGTGAGGCGCCAGCTCGCCTCGGTGAGCAGCCCGGAGAGGACCAGGCCCATCGAGAAGCCGGTGGCGGCGCAGGTGGTGTAGATGGAGAGGGCGCGGTTGCGCAGCGGGCCCTCGGGGAACGTCGTCGTGATGATGGACAGGCCGGCCGGGGCGGTGAAGGCCGCGCTCAGCCCCTTGACGAACCGGCTCGCGATCAGCAGCGGGCCCGAGTCGACCAGTCCGCCGAGCAGCGAGGCGAGCGCGAAGACGCCGAGGGCGATCAGGAAGACCTGGCGGCGGCCGAGCAGGTCCGCCGTGCGGCCGCCCAGGAGGAGCAGCCCGCCGTAGCCCAGGATGTATCCGCTGACGATCCATTGCAGGGTCGAGGTGGTCAGGCCGAGGTCGGAGCCGATGGACGGCAGGGCGACGCCGACCATCGACACGTCCAGCGCGTCCAGGAACATCGCTGCGCACAGCACCAGCAGGGTGCCCCACAGCCGGGACGTCCAGCGGCCCTCGGGGAGAGGGGACGCGGGGGAGGGGAGCGGAGAGGTCATGCCGCAGACACTACATGCGTATGCATCGAATGCAAGCGCATTTAATTCTGATGCAATGAAACCCGTTCTCTGCTACGGTGCGCCCCATGGCGGCTGCGGGAACGGACGGGACACAGGCCGAGCAGGCGCTCGTGGAGCAGTGGCGGGGCATGCTGGCCCTGCACGCGAGGACCCAGTGCGAGCTCGACCGGGCACTGCACGGACACGGCCTGTGCGGCAGCGACTTCGAGGTGCTCGACGTCCTCGCGGAGTCGGCGGCGCCGGACGGCTCGTGCAGCTACCGCGTCCAGGAGATCGCCGAGCGGGTCCACCTCAGCCAGAGCGCGTTGTCACGGCTCGTCGCCCGCCTGGAGAAGGAGGGGCTCGTCGAGCGGGGCATGTGCGCGGAGGACCGCAGGGGCGTCCGTGTCGCCCTGACCGGCAAGGGGCGCGCGCTGCACGTCGACGTACTGCCGGTGCAGCGCGCGGTGTTGAGCCGGATGCTGACGGACTGACCCGTGAGCCCGACGCCGGGCACCGGGGCGGAAGGGCCGGGGCCGAAGGGTGAGGGACGGACCGGACGGTACGGGTACCGACGGCGGTCGTCCCCCCGGCCGGCGGACCGTCAGCCCACGGCGGACTTCTCGCGCCACAGGGTCGCCGTCGCGCTGTCCCCGGTCACGGCGGGGAACGGCGCCCGGTTCCACAGCGACAAGTAGAGCAGGGCCGCGGGACCGGACACCTCGCAGTCGGCGTCCGGTTCGGCCCCGCCGCCGTCCCGTTCCGTCACGGGCGGCTCCGCGGAGAGCCGTACGGTCCACGCGGCGCCGGCCGCATCCGTCGCCCGCACCCGCAGGACCCTCGGTACCTCGGCGCGTACCCGGCTCTTGGCGCGCCCGTGGAACCCGCGCAGCAACTCGTCGACACCGTCGGCCGCGAAGCCCGGGTCGAGGTCCCGGGCCGCCTCCTCGGGAGAACGGCCGCATGCCGACTCCGCGTCCACGCGGTGCACCGCCGTCTCGTGCGCCTGCCGCCTCGCCCAGAAGGCCAGCGGCGAGGGGGCGGGCAGGAAGTGCCAGCACTCCAGGTCGGGCGGGGCGGCGGACAGGGTGGCCACGAGACGCTCGTGCCCTTCGCGGAACCAGGCGAGCAGCGCGTCGCCGTCGAGGTCCGGCGGGTCGCCGAACGGACGGAACGAAGGCTCGGCCCGCGCCACGAACGACGTCGCCCAGCGGTGCACCGCGCCCGTGTGCCGGAGCAGGTCCCTGACCTGCCACTCGGGGCAGGTCGGCACCTTCGCGCCGGGGCCCGCTTCCGCCGCGGCGGCGGCCAGCGCCCGGCCTTCCCGGTCCAGGACGCTGAGGAACTCGGCAGTCTCCATGGGGCGAGTGTGGCGGACGGAGCGCGGCCGGGGGAATGCCGCCGTGGATCAGCCCGCCGTCGCCCGGCGGGTGGCGAAGCCGATCGCCGCGGCCACCGCGGCGAGCACGGCGACGCTCGTGAGCGCCGCGGACAGGGAGAACCAGTCGGCCATGAAGCCGATCGCGGGCGGACCCAGCAGCATCCCGCCGTAGCCGAGCGTCGAGGCGACGGCGACGCCGCTCGGCCCCGCGAGGGCGCCCGCCCGTTCCACGGCCACCGGGAAGAGGTTGGCCAGTCCGAGCCCCGCGACCGCGTAGCCCACCAGGGCGGCCCACAACTCCGGGGCCAGGGAACCCAGCAGCATCCCCGCGGCCGCGACGGACCCGCCGGTCACCACCGTGCGGGTGCGGCCGAGCCGTTCGAGGAGGGTGGTGCCGGTGAGCCGGCCGGCCGTCATGGCGAGCGCGAAGCACGCGTATCCGGCCGCGGCGGCTCCGGCGGACGCGTCCAGGTCCTGTTCCAGGTGCAGTGCGCCCCAGTCCGCGAGGGCCCCCTCGCCGTACGCGGTGCACAGGGCGATCAGGCCGAAGACGAGGACGAGCCGGCGCGTGCGGGGCTCCGGGCCGTGCGCGTCCGGCGTCGGGGGCGTCGGTTCCCCGGTCGCGCCGGTGACGCGCTCCGGTGGCCGCGGCGGCTCGTGACGGAGCAGTGCCGGCGCGGTGAGCGCGGTGACCAGAAGTCCGATGATCCCGAGACCCAGCAGATGGCGGGCGGGGGGAGAGGGAACCGGCGACCAGGCCGCCGAGACCGGCGCCGATCATCCCGCCCAGGCTGAAGGCCGCGTGGAAGGTGGGCATGACCGGTCTGCGCAGCGCCGCGACCAGGTCGACCGCGGCGCTGTTGAAGGCCACGTTGATCCCGCCGTAGGCCGCGCCGAAGAGCAGCAGGACGATGCCGAGCGCGGCGGCGGAGTGGGTGAGCGGGGGAAGCGTGACGCTCAGGGAGAGCAGGACGGCGCAGACGACGGTGACCGGGTGGCTGCCGTACCGGTTGCACAGGCGCCCGGTGCACACCATCGTGACCACCGCGCCGGCGGAGACGCCGAGGAGGGCGAGACCGAGGGTGCTGGGGGAGGCGCCGGTCTGCTCCTTGATCGCGGGGATCCGGACGACCCAGCCGGCGAAGACGAAGCCGTCGAGGGCGAAGAACGTGGTCAGGGCGACACGGAGCCGGGTGAGGCCGCGGCCCTCGCCCGTCACCGCGTGATGTCTCCCCGCTTTGTTCATTTGCGGCACAAAATGAGGCTAGGGGTTGTCCGGACGGGGGACAAGGGGAGCCCGGGGGGTGTGCGGACGGAGGCGAACGAGGTGAACGAGGAGTAGCTGCGGCGCTCGGGGTCCGGGCCGGGCACCCGTCCCGCGGCGCCGGCCCGGCGGAACACCCTTCCCCTGCCGTCCGGGGGCACCGGACGGCGGGAGGGCGCCGTGAGGGGGTCGGGAACCGGGCGACCCGGAACAGCGGGCACCGTGGGCTGACTTGGTGTCCTACAGTGGCATTCGCCAGCCCAGGAGACTCCAGAACCTGTGAGGTACACGCCCACCATGTCGACCGAAACCTTTGAGTTCCAGGTAGAGGCCCGTCAGCTGTTGCAGCTGATGATCCACTCGGTCTACTCGAACAAGGACGTCTTTCTCCGTGAACTCGTGTCCAACGCCTCGGACGCGCTGGACAAGCTGCGCCTGGCCGCGCTGCGGGACGACGCGCCCGGCGCGGACGTCTCGGACCTGCACATCGAGATCGACATCGACGCGGAGTCCCGCACCCTGACGGTGCGCGACAACGGGATCGGGATGTCGTACGACGAGGTCGGCCGGCTCATCGGCACGATCGCCAACTCGGGCACGGCGAAGTTCGCGCAGGAGCTGCGCGAGGCCCAGGAGGAGGCCGGGGCCGAGGGGCTCATCGGGCAGTTCGGCGTCGGCTTCTACTCCGGCTTCATGGTGGCCGACGAGATGACGCTGCTGACCCGGCGGGCCGGCGAGAACCACGGGACCCGCTGGTCCTCGCGCGGCGAGGGCACCTACACGCTGGCCCGGGTGGACGACGCGCCGCAGGGCACGTCCGTCACCCTCCACCTGAAGCCGGCCGACGCGGACGACCAACTGCACGACTACACGGCGGAATGGACGATCAGGGAGATCGTCAAGCGCTACTCGGACTTCATCACCTGGCCCATCCGGCTCGTCCCCAAGGCGGCCTCCGGCGACACCGGGGGCGAGGACGCCGCCCAGGACGGCGACGCCCCGGAGAGCGCGGGCACCGCGTCCGCGCCCGAGACGCTGAACTCGATGAAGGCCCTGTGGGCGCGCTCGCGCGACGAGGTCTCCGACGACGAGTACCACGAGCTGTACAAGCACATCAGCCACGACTGGCGCGAGCCCCTGGAGACCGTCCGGCTCCAGGCGGAGGGCACCTTCGAGTACCAGGCGCTGCTGTTCCTCCCCTCGCACGCCCCGCACGACCTGTACAACCAGAACTACCAGCGCGGTGTGCAGCTGTACGTGAAGCGCGTCTTCATCATGGACGACTGCGAGGCGCTGCTTCCGCCGTACCTGCGCTTCGTCAAGGGCGTGGTCGACGCGGCGGACCTCTCGCTGAACGTCTCGCGCGAGATCCTCCAGCAGGACCGCCACATCCGGATGATGCAGCGCCGGCTCACCAAGAAGGTCGTGTCGACGGTCAAGGACATGATGACCTCGGCCCCCGACCGCTACGCCACCTTCTGGCGGGAGTTCGGCGCCGTCCTGAAGGAAGGGCTGCTGAGCGATTCCGACAACCGGGACACGCTCCTCGCGGTCTCCTCGTTCGCGACCACGCACAGCGAGGACGAGCCGACCACGCTGAAGGGCTACCTGGAGCGGATGAAGGACGGGCAGGAGGCCGTCTACTACCTGACCGGCGAGTCCCGGCAGAGCATCGAGAACTCTCCGCACATGGAGGCGTTCCGGGCGAAGGGCATCGAGGTCCTGCTCCTGACCGACCCGGTCGACGAGGTGTGGGTCGACGCGGTGGGCGAGTTCGAGGGGAAGCCGCTGCGGTCCGTCGCGAAGGGCGAGGTCCACCTCGGTGGCCAGGACGACGAGAAGGCCGACGCCGAGCGGGAGAAGCAGGGCGAGGAGTTCGCCGGACTGGTCGGCTGGATGAAGGAGCAACTGGCCGAGGAGGTCAAGGAGGTGCGGCTGTCCTCGCGCCTCACGGTGTCGCCGGCCTGCATCGTCTCCGACGCGCACGACCTCACCCCGGCGCTGGAGAACATGTACCGCGCGATGGGGCAGGAGGTGCCGCGCGCCCTGCGGATCCTCGAACTCAACCCCGATCACGTCCTGGTGAAGGGCCTGAACCAGGCCTACAAGGAGCGCGACGACCGTGCGGGGCTCGCCGAGACCGCCGAACTGCTGCACGGGCTCGCGGTGCTGGCCGAGGGCGGCCGGCCCAAGGAGCCCGGCCGGTTCGTGAAGCTGGTCGCCGACCACCTGGAACGGGCCCTGTAGCACGGGGACTTCGGGCCGGGCGGAATCCTCCGTCCGGCCCTCGCTCCGGGGAGGTCGGCCGGGCCCTCGGCCGGGGCCGTCTGCCCGGTTCCTTCACGCGTCGCACACCGAACATGCTAGTTGCTTGAGTAAATCAAGTGGGCATACGATGCTGCGCACGCGTCGTGCGGAACCGCAGCGGCATCCCCCACGGAGGCTCGGCCATGTCTCATGCGCAACCCAGGTCCGCGGCGGCGGAGGAGGCGCCCACCGCACGGCGGTCCGGCCCCGTCGTGGCGGTGCTGGCCTTCGGCGGGATCGTCGTCTCGCTGATGCAGACCCTGGTGATCCCGATCGTCCCCGAGCTGCCGCGGCTGCTGGACGCCCCGGCCTCGGACGCGGCCTGGGCGGTCACCGCGACCCTCCTCGCCGCCGCCGTCGCCACCCCGGTCATGGGCCGCCTCGGCGACATGTACGGCAAGCGCCGCATGCTGCTGGTCAGTCTGCTCACCCTGATCGCCGGGTCGGTCACGGCCGCGCTCGGCGACGGACTGGCCCCGATGATCGTCGGCCGGGCCCTCCAGGGACTGGCGGCCGGGGTCGTCCCGCTCGGCATCAGCATCATGCGCGACGAACTCCCCGCGGAGCGGCTCGGATCGGCCACTGCCCTCATGAGCGCCTCCCTCGGCATCGGCGGTGCCCTCGGGCTGCCCGCGGCCGCGCTCATCGCCGACCACTTCGACTGGCACATGCTCTTCTGGACCTCGGCCGTCCTCGGCGCCGTGGCCGCCGTGCTCGTCCCGCTGGCCGTACCCGAGTCGAAGGTGCGCGGCGGCGGGCGCTTCGACGTGGTCGGCGCCCTCGGTATGGCGGCCGGCCTGGTGTGTCTGCTGCTCGGGATCTCCAAGGGCGCCGACTGGGGGTGGGGGAGCGGCACCACCCTCGGCCTCCTCGCCGCGGCGGTCGTCGTGCTGCTGCTGTGGGGCGTGTTCGAACTGCGCGTCGCACAACCCCTGGTGGACCTGCGGAGCACCGCTCGCCGTCAGGTGCTGATGACCGACCTCGCCTCGCTGGCCTTCGGATTCTCCATGTTCGCGATGTCCCTGGTCCTGCCCCAGTTGCTCCAGCTGCCTCGGGCGACGGGCTACGGCCTGGGCAGGTCGCTGCTGACCGCGGGTCTGGTGATGGCTCCCACCGGCCTGGTGATGATGGCCACCGCCCCGCTCTCCGCGCTGCTCTCCAGGGCGCGGGGCCCGAGGACGACCCTGATGACCGGCGCCCTCGTCGTCGCCGCCGGGTACGGCCTCGGCACCGTGCTGATGGACACGGTGTGGCAGCTCGTCCTGGTCTCCTGCGTGATCGGCGCGGGCATCGGCCTCGCCTACGGGGCCGTGCCCGCGCTCGTCATGGGCGCGGTGGACCCCTCCGGGACGGCCGCCGCCAACAGCCTCAACACCTTGATGCGGTCCATCGGCACCTCCACGGCAAGCGCGGTCGCCGGCGTCGTCCTGGCCCGGACGACCACACCGTTCGGCGGTGCGGAGCTGCCCTCGGAGAACGGCTTCAAGGTGGTCATGGCCGTCGGTTCCGCGGCGGCCCTGCTGGCCCTCGCCGTCGCCGCGTTCATCCCGCGCCGCCGCACGGACGACCCGGCCGAGCCGTCCGGCGCGCCCGTGGTCCCGGGATCACCGGAACCCGCTTCCGCGGCCGCCGTTCCCGCGGCCCCCGCTCTCGGGGCCCCCGATTCCGCCGCGGCGGTCGAGCGGGCCGTCGGTGCCGCGGTCGCCGTGCCGCTGGCCCGCGCGGTCGCGGAACTCGTCGCCACGGTCCCGGGCCTGAGCGACGACGACCCGGGCGGCGCCGGGCGCCCGGTACGCGGACACGTGCGGGGCGCGGAGAACGTCCCGGTGCCCGACGCCGCCCTCACGCTGATCTCGCCGACCGGGCGGCAGCTCAGCCGGACGGTGGCCGGGCCCGACGGCTCGTACGCGATGCACGCGCCGGGCGAGGGCACCTACGTGCTCGTGGTCGCGGCCGACGGACACCGGCCGCAGGCGACGACCCTCGTGGTCGGGGCGACGCCGGTGACGTACGACGTGCTGCTCAGCGCGGACAGCGGCCTCGCCGGGACCGTGCGGTCCGCGCAGGACGGGGCGCCGGTCGCCGGGGCGGTGGTGATCCTCACGGACGTGCGCGGCGACGTGGTGGCCACCACGCGCACCGACGGGACCGGCGACTTCTCCGTCACCGAACTGGTGCCGGGGCCGATGACCCTCGCGGTGAACTCGCCCAAGCACCGCCCGCTCGCACGGCCAGTGGAGATCCGCGGCACCGGTGTCACCCGCGTCGACGTCGAGCTGCGGCCCGGCGCGCTGGTGCGGGGCACGGTGCGCGGCGGGGGCGCTCCGCTGGGCGACGCCCGGGTGACCCTGGTGGACGCCGCCGGGAACGTCGTGGCGACCGCCACCACCGGCGTCGACGGCACGTACGCCTTCCCCGACCTGGACGGCGGCCGGTACACGGTCATCGCGACCGGCTACCCGCCGCGCGCGAGCGGCGTCAGCCTCGACGGCGCGGACGTGGACGGCCACGACATCGAACTCGTCCACGCGGCGCGGTAGTCCGCCCACCGCGGGACCACGTCCGTGCGTGGTCCCGCGGCGGGCGCCCGGGTAGGAACCCCCGCCCTCGGGAAAAGGTGGGGCATGACCCACGTCGAGGACGAACTGACCGACCAGCCCGCGTGCTGGACCCGTGTCGCGGGCGAAGTCCCCCGGTACGCGGACGCGTTGCCGGGCCCCGGGGAGCGGGTGGCCGTCGTCGGCTGCGGCACCTCGTACTTCATGGCCCAGGCGGCGGCCGCCCTGCGGGAGGGAGCCGGGCACGGCGAGACCGACGCCTTCGCGGCGTCGGAGTTCCCCCACGGCCGCGCCTACGACCGGGTCGTCGCCCTGACCCGCTCCGGCACCACCACCGAGGTCGTGGCCCTCCTCGCCCGGCTGCGCGGACACACCCGCACGAGCGCGGTCACCGCCGACCCGCGCACCCCGGTCGTGGAGACCGCCGACCAGGTCGTGGTCCTGGACTACGCCGACGAACGCTCCGTCGTGCAGACCCGGTTCGCCACCACCGCGCTCACCCTGTTCCGCGCCCACCTCGGACTGCACACCGGGGCCGTCGTCACCGACGCCCGCACCGCGCTCGCCGAACCCCTCCCGCAAGGGCTCGTGGACTGCCGTCAGTTCACCTTCCTGGGACGCGGCTGGACCGTGGGCCTCGCCAACGAGGCCGCCCTGAAGATGCGCGAGGCCTCGCTCTCCTGGACCGAGGCCTATCCCGCCATGGAGTACCGGCACGGCCCCATCAGCATCGCCACCGGCTCCACGGTGACCTGGATGCTGGGCGACGCCCCCGACGGTCTCGCCCGGCAGGTGACCGACACCGGGGCGCGATGGGTGCCGGGGGAACTCGACCCGCTGGCCGAACTGGTCCGCGCCCAGCGCCTCGCCGTGGCCGTCGCCGCCGCGCGCGGCCTCGACCCGGACCGGCCGCGGCACCTCACCCGCTCCGTCGTCCTCCACCCCTGAGCCCCGAGGAGCCGGCGTGCCGCTCACCACCACCGCAGAACTCGTCCTCGGGGCCCGCGCGGCCGGGACCGCCGTCGCCGCCTTCAACATCATCACGCTGGAACACGTCGAGGCCGTCGTCGCCGGCGCCGAGTCGGCCGGGGCACCCGTCGTGCTCCAGGTCAGCGAGAACGCCGTCGCCTACCGGCTGGGCCGGCTGCTCCCGCTCGCCCGCGCCGCCGCCGTCGCCGCCGAACGGGCCGACGTGCCCGTCGCGTTGCACCTGGACCACGTGCAGAGCGACCTACTGCTGCACCAGGCGGCCGACGCCGGATTCAGCTCGGTCATGTACGACGGCTCCCGCCTGCCGTACCTCGACAACCTCGCCGCGACCCGTACCGCCGTCGACCGCGCGCACGCCCGGGGGCTGTGGATCGAGGCCGAGCTGGGGGAGATCGGCGGCAAGGGCGCGCACGCGCCCGGAGCCCGGACGGACCCGGTCGAGGCCCGCGCGTTCGTCGCGGACTCCGGTGTGGACGCCCTGGCCGTGGCGATCGGCAGCGTCCACGCGATGACCACCCGCACCGCCGCCCTCGACCACCAACTGCTGCGCAGGCTCCGCGCGGCCCTCGACGTGCCCCTCGTCCTGCACGGCTCCTCCGGGGTGCCGGACGACGAGCTGACGGCCGCCGTCGCGGGCGGCATCGCCAAGGTCAACGTCGGCACCGCGCTCAACCAGGCCATGACCGCCGCGATCCGCGCACATCTCACGGCGCACCCGGACGCGGTCGACACACGCACCTACCTGGGCGCGGGCCGCGAGGCCATGGCACGCACCGTGGAACGGATCGTCACCCGCGTGGGGCTCAGCCCTGCCTGACGGCCCTCAGCACCACGAACTTGCGGTCGCCCGCGACCAGTTCCGCGTTGCCGAAGAGCCGTTTCAGCTTCACGTGATAGCCGAGGTGCCGGTTGCCCACCACCCACAGTTCGCCGCCCGGCCGCAGCGCGCGGCGGGCACCGGTGAACATCCGCCATGCGGTGGCGTCCGTCGTCGCCTGGTGGGAGTGGAACGGCGGGTTGTTCAGGACGATGTCCACACTGCCGTCCGCCACCCCCGCGAGGCCGTCGCCGACCCTGAACTCGGCGTGCCCCGGTACGCCGTTCGCCTTGTACGTGGCCTCCGCCGACGCCACCGCCTGGAACGACTCGTCGGTGAACAGCACCTCGGCCTCCGGGTTGGCCAGGGCCACCGCCGTACCGACGACGCCGTTGCCGCAGCCGAGGTCGACGACCCGCCGGGTGCCACTGGTCCTCGGCAGGTGCCCGAGGAGGAACCGGGTGCCGATGTCGAGCCGGTCGGCGCAGAAGACCCCCGCGTGGTTGACGACCGGGCGCCCGGACAGGGGGCCGCCGACGTCGTCGGGGAGGGCGTAGGCGTACGGCCAGGGGTTGACGGGGCGCTTCAGGGACGGGTCCGGCACGCAGAAGACGAGCCGGGCCTTCTGCTCGGCGAGGGACGTCCGGACCGGCCCCAGGATCCGCTCGAACAGCTTCAGCGTCGAGGTGTGGATCTCCTTCACCATGCCGGTGCCGACGACGACCGTCCCGGCGTGCACGGCCGGCGCCAGCCGCTGCAACTGGTCCTCCAGCAGCGCCAGGCTCTTGGGCACCCGGACCAGCAGGACGTCGATCCGCTCCGGCACCGGGTCCTGCGTGGTGAGCAGCCGGACCGCGCCGGGCGCCACACCGGCCCGCGCCAGGTTCGCCCGGGTCGCCTCCTGTCCCAGCCAGGAGTCGGTGATCTGCGTCGGGCCGTGCGCCGCGAGGGCGGTGACCAGCGCGCCCCAGCGGTCGCCGAGCACCACCACGGTGCCGTCCAGCGCGACGTCCTGCTCCGCGAGGTGTCTGAGCAGGTACGCGTCGGAGGCGTCCCAGGCGCGCAGCCTCTCGCGCGGATCCTCGGGGTGGCGGGCCAGCGCGATCTCGCCCCACGGCGTCGTCATGCAGTCGTTCATTGTGCCCCAAGGCTAACCGAGCCGCAGCTCAGGCCCGGTGTCGCACGGGAGCGAGAGAATGGGCCGATGGACACCGAGCTGTTCCCCCGGGAACCCGCGCAGGTCGCGCCGGGCGCCGCACACGTGCCGGGCTGGCTGGACGGGGCCCGCCAGCGCGAGCTGCTCACCGCCTGCCGGGACTGGGCGCGCCCCCCGGCGGGTCTGCGCACGGTCCGCACGCCCGGCGGCGGCACGATGACCGCCCGCCAGGTCTGTCTGGGCTGGCATTGGTACCCGTACGCCTACGCCCGCACGGTCCGCGACGGCGACGGCGCGCCCGTCAAACCGTTCCCCGGCTGGCTGGGCGAGCTGGGCCGGCGCGCCGTGGCCGAGACGCTGGGCCCGGAGCAGGCGCGGGCAGCCGCCTACGACATCGCGCTGATCAACTTCTACGACGGGGACGCCCGCATGGGCATGCACCGTGACGCCGACGAGCTGTCCGGCGCGCCCGTCGTCTCGCTGAGCCTCGGCGACACCTGCGTCTTCCGCTTCGGCAACACCGAGACCCGCACCCGTCCCTACACCGACGTCGAACTGCGCAGCGGCGACCTGTTCGTGTTCGGGGGGCCGTCCCGGCTCGCATACCACGGGGTGCCGCGCGTCCTGCCGGGCACGGCACCCGCCTGGCTCGGGCTCACCGGACGGCTGAACGTCACCCTGCGGGTCAGTGGCTTCCCGGACGCCACCTGACGAAGCGGATCATGGGAGACTCGCCCTCATGAGCGGCAAGGCGGACCCCCGGCCGGCGGGGGATGGGACCACCTCGAGGGCGCGACTGGACCGGGGGCGCAGCGCGCTCGGGCCCGCGCTGGAGCTCGTGCACACCGGACGGGCGCCCACCCGGGCGGTGCTCACCGCCGAACTGGGCGTCACCCGTGCCACGGCCGGTGCGGTCGCGGCGGAGCTGGAGGCGCTGGGCCTGATCAGGGTCGACGCGCGCCCCGGTGCCGCCGCCGGCTCGCAGGGCCGCCCCTCGCACCGCCTGGAGGTCGCGGAGGAAGGGCCGGTCGCCCTCGCCGCGCAGGTCCACGCCGACGGGTTCCGGGCCGCGCTGGTCGGTCTCGGCGGGCGGATCGTCGCCACCACGCCCAGCTGCGAGACCGTCGACGCCGACCCCGCCAAGGTGCTCGGCGCCGCCGTCGACGCGGGCGTCGAACTGCTGCGGGCGACCGGCCTGCCCTGCGTGGGCGCCGGTCTCGCCGTGCCCTCCGCGGTCACCGAACCCGAGGGCCTGGCACTGAACCCCCTGCACCTCGCGTGGCCCGTCGGCGCCCCCGTGCGGGAGGTGTTCGCCGAGCGGATCCGCGCAGCCGGATTCACCGGTCCCGCCTTCGTGGGCAACGACGTCAACCTCGCCGCCCTCGCGGAGCACCGGCACGGCGCCGGACGCGGTGCCCGCGACCTGCTGTGCGTGGCCACCGGGCACCGCGGGGTCGGCGGGGCGCTGGTGCTCGACGGCCGCCTGCACACCGGCAGTTCGGGCCTCGCGCTGGAAGTCGGCCACCTCACGGTCAACCCGGAGGGACGCCCCTGCCACTGCGGCAGCCGCGGCTGCCTGGACGTGGAGGCGGACCCGCTCGCGCTGCTCACCGCCGCGGGCCGCGAACCGGGCCCCGAGGGCTCCCTGCTCCAGCAGGCCAACGAACTGATCCGCGAGGAGTACGGCGACCCGGTCGTCCGCACCGCCGCCGAGGCCCTCATCGACCGGCTCGGGCTGGGGCTGGCGGGCCTGGTGAACATCCTCAACCCCGACCGCATCATCCTCGGCGGGCTGCACCGCACCCTGCTCGACGCAGACCCCCACCGCCTGCGCGCCGTCGTCGCCGACCGGAGCCTGTGGGGCCGCAGCGGCGGTGTCCCCATCCTCGCCTGCTCCCTCGACCACAACAGCCTCGTCGGCGCGGCCGAGTTGGCCTGGCAGCCGGTACTGGACGACCCCCTGGGCGCGTTGCGCCCGGTGTGAGCCGCGAAGGGGCGGCGGAGCCCGCGTGCGCTGCGTCCCGGCCGGTGCGCCGGCCGGGCGGTCACCAGTCCCGCGCCGCCGCCCGCCGCCGGTCGCGGACCCTGAGCACATCGGGGTTGGCGTCGCTGCCGGGGCGCCGGACGAGGAAGAGCATGTCGAGCGGCGGCTCCTCGGGGGTGTGGACCCGGGCCGGCCGGCCCGAGTCCAGCTGTTCCTGGCACAGGGAGTGGGGCAGGACGCTGTACCCGGCGCCCGCGTCGACCGCCGCCAGGACCGCGTACAGGTTCGGCACCGTGACGGCGGCGCGGGCGGTGAGCTGCTTGCCGAAGACGTTGCGCCAGGAGCGACGTCGCCGACATCTCCTTCCCGCAGGGCGGCGGCCCGCGCCTCGCGGACGGCCTCGCCTTCGGCTTCGGCACCTTCGGGTTCCCGCCGCCGGCCGCCCGTGTCGTCGAGTTCCGGGCCCCCGCCGAGGGCGTCCCGGGCCGGCTGTCCTGGACGGCCGAGCAGGACGGCACGCCCGAGGAGCGGCTCGACGTGCTGCACGCCTGGCTGGTGGAGGACCTCCCCGGGGGCCGGGTCCGCGTCCTGACGCAGGAGACCCAGATCGGACAGCCCGCGGCGGCCCTGGCCCAGGAGCGGCCGAATCCCATGCTCAACGGCCACCAGGCGTGGCTGGACGGCCTGGTCGGCGCGGCGTCGAAGTAGGTTGACGTCATGACCGACGAACTGACCGTGACCGTCCTGGGCACCGGCATCATGGGTGCCGCGATGGCCCGCAACCTCGCCCGGGCCGGCCACGCCGTGCGTGTCTGGAACCGCACCCGGGCCAAGGCCGAGCCGCTCACCGCCGACGGCGCGCGGGTCCTCGGCACCCCCGCCGAGGCCGTCGAGGGCGCCGACGTCGTCCTGACCATGCTCTACGACGGCCCCGCCGCCCTCGACGTGATGCGGGAGGCCGCGCCCGCCCTGCGCGCCGGAACCGCCTGGGTGCAGTCGACGACCGCCGGGACCGGCGCCGTCGGCGACCTGGCGGCCTTCGCCCGCGCCCACGGTCTCGTCTTCTTCGACGCGCCCGTGCTGGGCACCCGGCAGCCCGCGGAGGCCGGACAGCTGACCGTGCTGGCGGCGGGCCCGAGCGAGCACCGCGACGCGGTGGCGCCCGTCTTCGACGCCGTGGGCGCGCGCACGGTGTGGACCGGTGAGGACGGCGGCGAGGGGAGCGCCACACGACTGAAACTGGTGGCGAACAGCTGGGTGATCGCGGCCACCGCCGCAGCCGGCGAGGTCCTCGCCCTGTCGCAGTCCCTGGACGTCGACCCGGACGCGTTCTTCGCGCTCATCGCGGGTGGCCCGCTCGACATGGGGTACCTGAAGGCGAAGACCGGTCTGATCCTCGACGACCGGCTCTCACCGCCGCAGTTCGCGGTGGCGACCGCCGCGAAGGACGCGCGTCTGATCGTCGAGGCCGGCCGCGAGCACGGCGTCCGGCTGGATGTGGCGGCGGCGAGCGCCGAGCGGCTGGAAAGGGCAGCCGCCCAGGGCCACGGCGACGAGGACATGGCCGCCGCCTACTTCGCCAGCTTCGACCGGAACGACTGAACCGCAAGGAGACCTTCGTGTCCAAGCCCCCGCTGCCGCCCGAGGCCGTCGACCTGCTGAGCCGCCCCAACCCCTGTGTGATGGCGACCCTGCGCTCCGACGGAACCCCCGTGTCCACCCCCACCTGGTACGTCTGGGAGGACGGGCGCGTCCTGATCAGCCTGGACGAGAGCCGGGTCCGCCTGCGGCACCTGCGCCGCGATCCGCGGCTCACCCTCACCGTCCTGGACGCCGACGACTGGTACACGCACGTCACCCTCATCGGACGCGTCACCGGCCTGCGCGAGGACGACGGTCTCACCGACATCGACCGCATCTCCACGCACTACACCGGCAAGCCGTACCCCGACCGGGTACGGCCCCGGGTCAGCGCCTGGATCGAGATCGACCGCTGGCACGGCTGGGGCGCCCTCAAGGACAGCGACCAGCCGTCCACCTGACGGCCCGGCGCGCGCACGGCTCGGCCCTCTGCGGCGGGGCGGCCGGGGGCGGGCGCGCCCGCACCGACCTCGGCGCCGGTCGGTGGCGAAGGCCCGGCCGGGGTTCCCGGTGAGGATCCGCGCCACGAGATCCTCACCCACCGCGAGCTCCAGCCGCGGCCGTACGCGGCGCAGCGGATACGGCATCCCGGGACCGCCGTCGACCGAACGCGCGGCGGCCGTCGTGGTGTCGCCGCCGAGCAGCAACCGGTCGCCGAACCCGGCTTCGGCCAGGGCCCGCACGGCGTCCGGCATCCGCCGGTCGCGCCGCAACGCGCGCGTGTACACCCGGAGAGGTAGGCGCACTGCCGCCGGCCGTACGACGACCCGGCACCCCGCCGTGCGGGAGGCTCGGGGCATCGACGCACCCACTGAGGAGATGACCCGAGATGAACACCCTCGCGCACTGGGACGGTGGCGGACCCGGCCCGTGGATCCTGTTCCTTCCGCTGATCTGGGCGGCCGTGGTGGCCGGCGTCGTCACGCTGCTGCGCCGCACCGCCCCACGGGGACGCCGTGGACCGTGGGGCCCGGCCGGCGACCTCCGGCCCGCCGGTGACTCCCCCCTCGCGGTCCTCGGCCGCCGCTTCGCCTCGGGAGAGATCGACGAGGACGAGTACTGGCGCCGACTCTCCGTCCTGGACGAGCAGTTCGGCCGGGTGGGCAGGGGAGGATCGGCCTGAGCGGACGTGCGCCGGAACCCGCCCGCAGGCATGCCCGCGCGGCGGGAGCGCCGCCGCGCCGGGCGGTGTGCGCCCGGAGGACGTCACCGCCCGGTCAGCCGACCACGGCCGACCGGGCGGGGGCATGTGCGGGCCGCAGATCGTCGACGGAGACGACCTCCGTGAACCGGGGCGGCACCTGCTCGCGGGGTGTGCGGCGCGGCGGCCGTGCCGCCAGCTCACGGGCGGCGACCGGGGCGGGCAGCGTGAACCACACGACCTTGCCGGACTCGCCGTCCGGCCGCGCTCCCCAGCTCTCGCTCACCGCGGCGACCATGGCGAGGCCGCGGCCGCAGGTGGCGAGGGCCTCGTCGTCGAGGGGGCCCACAACCGGCAGGCGCGGATCGCGGTCGCGCACCGACACGGTGAGCCGGTCGAGCAGCAGCTCCATCTCCACGACGCACGTCTTGTCGGGCCGCGCGTGCAGGTGGACGTTGGTCAGCAGCTCGGTCACGCCGAGCGCGGCGCGGTCTATGAGCGGATCCATGTGCCAGTAGCGCAACTGCGCAGATACGATTCTGCGGACCTGGCCGATCCGCGACGGCAGGGCCTGAAGCTCGACCGTGCAGTGCCTGCTTGGGTTGGTGATCACGGCTGCGACTCCCCGACTTAGGTCCGGAAGAACACGGAGTTCGGATCGAGCAGGGCAACTGCGCAAGGCGGCCGCCCGCTGTCATGGCCGGCGGGGCTGGTTCGCAGCGTTATCGCCGGTAAACCCAGAGTGATGTGAGACCAGAGTGGCGCAGGGGCCGCCATGCCGCAACTCGCGGTAGGCCGACCGGCGCGAGGCGGTCCCGCGTGCGCGCGTCAGCCGCCGCGTCCCGCCGCCCTGCGCACGGCCTCGATGAAGCGGCGCGCCGCGGGTGGCCCCGGTTCGCCCGGCGCCGGGTCGTGCTCGCCCAGGGTCAGCAGATACCGCTTGCCGTTCAGGTCGGCCAGTGCCCGGTCCTCCGGCGCGAACCAGGGCCTGGAGGCGCGGACCGCCTGCACGGGCGCACTGTCGATCTCGCTGCCGTAGCTGGTCAGCAACTCCAGCCTGCCGTCGTTGATCCGGACCTGGCCGGCTCGGGTGAGCGAACGCAGCCGCTTCCCGATGCGCACGCCCGTAGCCGTGAACTCCGGCTCCGCCATGCCTTCCCGCCCCCTCGTGCGCCTGGGCCGGCCGAGCGGCGCACCCTCGTGGGGCGTCGTGGTCCGGCCCGTGTCGTGATCGGAAGTCTCCTGATGCCAGTGTGCGCCCCCGTCCGGGACGTGTGTCCGGACCGGCGTCGTCACCTCGTCCGGACCCTCGCCCGACCCGGTGCAGTCTGCCCGCGCCGGGCGTCGAGCACCAGTGCGTACGCCGTCCAGGAGTCACCCGTCCGGAGCATTCGCCGGAATGCGCCCCCCGCTGCCCGCAGCCGCCCCCCAGGGCCGCCTTTGGGGCCCTCAAAGGTGTGTTTATGCAGGTGAGAAGCGTGTGGCGGGTGTTTATGATCGGTGTGTCGGCCGTGCGGACCACCGTCGGCGCACAGCTGAAGGAGCCCCGCCGTGACCACCAGCCAGAACCCCAGGACCGGCGCCACCCTCGACGTCGACCGCAGCGACACGGCGTACCGCGACTGGCTGAAAGAGGCCGTCCGCAAGGTCCAGGCCGACGCCAACCGCTCGGCCGACACCCACCTGCTGCGTTTCCCGCTCCCGGAGGAGTGGGGCATCGACCTGTACCTCAAGGACGAGTCGACCCACCCCACCGGCAGCCTCAAGCACCGGCTCGCCCGTTCCCTCTTCCTGTACGGCCTCTGCAACGGCTGGATCCGCCCCGACCGCCCCGTGATCGAGGCGTCCAGCGGCTCGACGGCCGTGTCCGAGGCGTACTTCGCCAAGCTGATCGGTGTGCCGTTCATCGCGGTCATGCCGCGTACGACGAGCGCCGAGAAGATCCGCCTGATCGAATTCCACGGCGGCCGCTGCCACTTCGTCGCCGACTCCCGCACGATGTACGAGGAGTCGGCCCGCCTCGCGGCGGACAGCGGCGGCCACTACATGGACCAGTTCACCTACGCGGAACGGGCCACGGATTGGCGCGGCAACAACAACATCGCCGAATCCATCTTCCGGCAGATGGAACGGGAGCGGTTCCCGGAACCCGCCTGGATCGTCGCCACGGCCGGCACCGGCGGCACCTCCGCGACGCTCGCCCGCTACGTGCACTACACGCAGCGCGACACCCGTATCTGCGTGGCGGATCCGGAGAACTCCTGCTTCTTCGAGGGCTGGACCACCGGCGATCCGGACGTCACCTGCGACTGCGGTTCGCGCATCGAGGGCATCGGCCGCCCGCGCATGGAGCCGAGCTTCGTGCCGGGCGCCGTCGACCGGATGATGAAGGTCCCGGACGCGGCCAGCGTCGCCGCCGTGCGGGCCCTGGAGCAGGCCATCGGCCGCAAGGCGGGCGGCTCCACGGGCACCGGACTGTGGAGCGCGCTGAAGATCGTCGCGGAGATGGTCGCGGACGGGCGCCGGGGCAGCGTGGTCACCCTGCTCTGCGACCCGGGCGACCGCTACCTCGACAAGTACTACTCCGACGCCTGGCTCGCCGGACAGGGCCTGGACGTCACCCCGTACACCACCGCCATCGAGTCGCTTCTGGCCACGGGTGTGTGGCAGGCCTGACGACGGCCGGGGCAGCGACCCTCAGGACGCGAGCCGGCGGTCCAGCCGCTTCACCGCGCCCCTGAAGGAGCGGCCGAGGCCCGGCCGCGCGGGCCGCAGAAGCGCCCGGAAGGCCCGGCCGCCGTCGGCGGCGAACGTCCACCGCACCCGTGTGCCCGTGCCGGCCGGGGCGAGCCGCCACTCCTCGACCAGCGCGCTGATACCCGGCGCGTTGGTCACGTCCACGCGGTAGGCGTACAGTTCCGGCTCCTGCGCCGCGAGGACCGTCTCGCGGAAGCGCCCGCCGCCGAGCAGCCGCACGTCGCGTCCCGCACCGCCGTCCAGGGGCTCGACGGACCGCACGGCCGGGAACCACTCGGCCCAGCCGGCCACGTCCTCGGCGAGGGCCCGGAAGACCCGCTCGGGCGGAGCGGACAGCTCATGGGCGAAGACCAGCCGTACGGGAGCCGTCTCCACGAACGCGAGCCCTTCGGGACGCAACCGGTGAGCCATGCCCACGACCTCCTGGAGCCGGGAAACGGGTGCGTCACCCTAGCCGCGGCTCCCTCAGATGTCTGTACCCTCGCCCGGCTCGCCCGCGACCACCAGCCGCAGCAGCTCCGAGATCTCCGCCCGCTCCGCACCCGGCAGCCCCGCATCCGTCACCAGGGTGTCGACCTGCTCCAGCGCCGCGAACGAACTCAGGCCCACCACACCCCACTTGGTGTGATCGGCGACCACCACGACCCGGCGCGCCGACTGCACCAGGCGCCGGTTGGTCTCGGCCTCCGCGAGGTTCGGCGTGGACAGACCGGCCTCGGCCGATATCCCGTGCACACCCAGGAACAGCAGGTCGAAGTGGAGCGCGGCGATGGCCTGGTCGGCGACCGGGCCCACCAGCGAGTCCGACGGCGTGCGCACCCCGCCGGTCAGCACGACCGTCGCCGCGCCCTGCCGGGGGCCCGAGGACCGCTGCGCCATGTGGAAGACGTCGGCCACCCGCACCGAGTTGGTGACCACGGTCAGGTCCGGCACGTCCACCAGGTGGTGCGCCAGCGCGAACGTCGTCGTACCGCCCGACAGCGCGATCGCGCTGCCCGGGGCGACGAGCTCCGCCGCCGCCTTGGCGATGTCCTCCTTGGCGGTCAGCTCCAGACCCGACTTCGCCTCGAACCCGGGCTCGTGGGTGCTCGCCTCCACCACCGGGACCGCGCCGCCGTGCACCTTCTCCAGGACACCCTGGCGGGCCAGCGCGTCGAGGTCGCGGCGCACCGTCATGTCCGACACGCCGAGCTTGCGGGTCAGCTCGTTGACACGGACGCCGCCGCGTCGGCGTACCTCGTCCAGGATCAGGGCGCGGCGCTGCTCCGCGAGGAGGTTCTGATTCTCACTCACGTACGCTCCGGTCCTTTCCCTCGACCCGTCCGACAGGCCCGCCCACCTGCTCCGACGAGGTCATTCTCGCCGAACCCGGTGCGGGGGCGTCCCATCCTCGCACGGCTCGCTCACCGCCGGTCCACCACCCCGACGCGTGCATGCCACTCACCGGCCGCCCCGCCGCGGATCGCACGGTCCGGGGAGGTTCCGTGACGGGAGGTGTATCAAGGCCGTGGAGTGGCGATCCTTATGTCCGCACGGACGCATGTCGAAGGCGTGTCACGGGGGAAGTGCGAACAGTGGAACCAGCCTCTGCGGACAGACCGGCCCTGGAACTCCTGGTGCACGGCGTGGGAGGTGCCACGCCCGAGAAGATGCTCGACGATCCGCGCACGGTGCGGATCGACGGCGACGACACGGCGGCCCTGTTCCGGCGCGCCGACGACGTCACCGCCGACGCCGGACCGGCCGGTGACCGCCGCCGCGACACCCCGGTGCCCGAGGCCTACGTGTGGTCCAACCTCACCTCCGGCAACGGCACCCGCGCCCTGTGGCTGCTGCTCCTGCCGTTCATGGTCGTCAACCTCGCCCACTGGATGCGCCCCGCCGCCCGGGAGGGCCTGCGCGCGGTGCGCGCGTACGGTCTGCTGGTGCGGCTCGCGGCGCTCAGCCTGACGGTGCTGCTCGTCGCCGCCGCCTGCGAGGTCGCCCTGGACCTCACCGCCTGGCAGTGCGCGGGCACCGCCGCGTGCGCCGGGCGGCACTCCTGGCTGGGCTTCCTGTCGCCGCAGGCCTCGGACGGCGGCTGGTGGAGCCTGCCCGGCCGCAGGCTCGCCCTCGCCGCCCTGGTCCCCACCGCGCTGACCGCTCTCCTGTGGTACCTGTCCCACCGCACCTGGCGGGCGTACGAGTCCCAGGAACCCCTGGACCCCACGAGCGAACCCGCGAACGGCCCCGCCCACACCGCGCTCGGCCGGCCCGGCTTCTGGTTCGGGCGCCGGCTGGTGGCCCGGCTGCGCGCCGCCCACACGGCGGCGGCCCTGCTGACCGTGGCCGCGGCGGTCGGTACGGCGGCCGTACGGGAGGACCGACGGCCCGGCGGCCCCGCCCTCCTGGAGGTGCTCGGCGGGTTGCTGGAGGCGTCGCTGCTGGCCGGCGCGCTGGCCACGGTGTGGGTGGTGTGCCGCCGGGGCCGCAGCGAACACCGCCTCGACCGTCGTCTCGACGCGCACCTCGTGCACCGCCTGCCCCTGGCCGCCTTCGCCCTGCTCGCCCTCACCCTGGTGTACGCCGGCTGGGAGCGCCCCGGCTGGCGCTCCGCGGGACGGCTCCCCGGGGACGCGGCCTTCGGCGCCCTCGCGCTGTCCCAGGGCGTCCTGGTGATCGCCCTCGCCGTCGTCGCCCGGATCCTGCACCACTGCCCGCGCGAGCGCCCCGCGCGGGCGGAACCGGACGGGACGGCCGCCGCAGGGTGTGGGCCGCAGGAGCGCTGCGCGCTGCGCGGGCTCGGCGGGCCCGCCGTGACGATGCTCGCCTGCGCGCTCGGCGGGGTGATGTCCGGCGGGGTGTCGCAGCGCGTGTCGGACTGGCTGGACGGCACCGGCACCTTCCTCGACGGCCCGCCGGTGCTGCTGACCTGGCAGGCCTCCGTGATTCCCGTGCTGATCGTCGTCCTGCTGGTGCTGTGCTGCCTGCTCGCCCGGCGGACCGTGCGGCTGACCCGCGCCGAGGAGAGTGCCGTGGTCCGCGAGTACGGGGTGCCGCGCCCGGACCCGGCCCGCACCCGGCGCATCGCCCGCGCCCGCGCCATGGCCACGCTCACCGACCGCGGGCCGCTCCTCGTGGCGGTCACCTCCGGCGCCACCCTGCTGCTCGGCGCGGGAGCCCTCGTGGGCGCCCTCGGCACCGGGAAGACCCCGGTCCGGGCCGGGGACGGCGCCCAGCCCCTCGTCCAGGGCGCCGCGCAGACCGCCCAGGCGCTCGGCTCCTGGCTCGTCGGACTGGGCTTCGTCCTCTTCGTCACCTGGGGCCGGCGCGCCTACAAGGACGCCTCCGCCCGGCGCACGATCGGCATCCTCTGGGACGTCGGCACCTTCTGGCCGCGCGCCGCGCACCCCTTCGCCCCGCCCTGCTACGCCGAGCGCGCGGTCCCCGACCTGACCTGGCGCATGGCAGCCTGGACGCGTGCCACGGGCGGCCGTCTGGTGATCTCCGGACACTCCCAGGGCAGTGTCCTCGCGGCCGCCGCGGCCTGGCAGCTGAAACCGTCCGACCGCGGGCGCGTCGCCCTGCTCACCTACGGATCGCCGATCGAGCGGCTCTACGGCCGCTGGTTCCCGGCCCACTTCGGACCCGCCGCGCTGGCCGCCCTGCACGAGGACATCGCCTGCTGGCGCAATCTGTACCGGCTCACCGACCCCATCGGCGGACCGATCCGGCTGTCCGGCGACGACTGCGGCCCCCAGGTGGACCGCGAGCCCCTCGCCGACCCCCTGGCGTACGGCCGCGACGAGCAGCACCCGCTGCCCGCCGCGGTCCTCGGCCACTCCGACTACCAGGCCGACCCGGTGTTCGCGCAGGAACGGGCCAAGCTGCTGGGACGGCTGGAACCGGAGGTGCCCCAGCAGCGCGTCTGAGCGGATCAGGGCAGCGCCGGCAGGTCCTCCGCGTACACCAGTGTCAGATCGTCGGTGCTCGGCTCCGCCACCTGGGCCACCCGGCTCGCGTGCCGCTCTACCATCGCCTCGAACGTCTGGCGCGCGGTGCGTCCGTTGCCGAAGGCGGGCCCCTTGGGCAGCTCGGTGAAGTATTTCAGCAGGGCGTCGGCGGTGCCCGGACCGAGCCGGTACTCGTGCTCCTCCGCCTGCTGCTCCACGATCCGCAGCAGCTCGTCCGGGCCGTAGTCGCCGAAGGTGATGGTCCGTGAGAAGCGGGATGCCACACCGGGGTTGACCGACAGGAAGCGTTCCATCTCGGCCGTGTAGCCCGCCACGATGACGACCACCGAGTCCCGGTGGTCCTCCATCAGCTTCACCAGGGTGTCGATGGCCTCCTTGCCGAAGTCCCGCCCCGCGTCCTCGGGCGACAGCGCGTAGGCCTCGTCGATGAACAGCACGCCGCCGTGCGCCCGTTGGAAGGCCTCCTGGGTCCGGATCGCCGTCGAGCCGATGTGCTCACCGACCAGGTCGACGCGGGAGACCTCGACCAGATGCCCCTTCTCCAGGACGTCGAGGGCGGCGAGGATCTCGCCGTAGAGACGGGCCACGGTCGTCTTGCCGGTGCCGGGGGAGCCGGTGAACACCAGGTGCCGTTTGACCGACGCGGCCTTGAGCCCCGCCTGCTGACGGCGCCGACCCACCTCGATCATGTCGATGAGGGCCCGCACCTCGCGCTTGACGCTCTCCAGGCCCACCAGGGTGTCCAGTTCGCCGAGCACGTCCTTCGAGGTCCGTACCGACGTCGCCGGCTCCTCGGCCGGCTGCTGCGGCTGCGGAGCGGTCACCCGCTGGCCGGGGACCATGCCCAGCAGCCCGGGTGACTGGGCGGTCGTCTGCACGGCCGCCTCCGGTGCGGCCACGGGTCCGGGGCCGCGCACGCCGGCGCTCTCGTCGCTGGTGCAGTCCTCGACGACGGGACCGGTGCCCGGCTCCGCGTCCGTCCCGTCGGCGAACTCGTAACCGCCGCGCGCGCAGCGCTCGGTGCGGCACTTGCGCAGCGTCGTACGGCTGCCGTCTATGACGTGGAAGCCGTAGCCGCCGCTGTTCGTCACCCGGCAGTTCAGGAAGCTGCCGCGGCCGCCCGCCGACACGTAGAACCCGGCCTCGGCGGGGGAGTCGACCGTGCACCGCTCGACGGTGGGGTCGGCGCCCTTGGTGACGATCACGCCGGTCTGGGTGCCGTCCACGGTGCAGTTGTTGAGGGTGCCGCCGCTGCCGTGGTCGCGGAACCACGCCCCCGTGGCCGCGTCCCGGATCCGGCAGTCGTCGAGCTGCGCGGTCGCCCCGTCGCTCACCGACACCGCCGTGTTGCGGACCTGCGACAGGTCGCTGTCCACGACGTCCGCCCGGGAGCCCCGGTCGAGGACGAACAGGGCGTCGGGCACGTCGTGCACCCGGCAGGAGTCGAGGACCGCGGTGGCCCCGTCGCTGACCCAGACCGCCGGGTAGTCGCCGGTGCTGTCGAAGATCTCGCACTGGTTGGCGTCCACGCGCGTGCCCGGGTCCCACACCGACAGCCCGTTGCGCCCGAACTGACGCACTGTCGTGCGGGTCAGCGTCAGGACGGAGCGGGAGCGCAGGTCGACCGCGTTCTCCGGGATGTCGTGGATCCGGCAGTCGGCCAGGGTGAGCACGGCGTCCGTGTCGAGCGTGACGCCGTCGGCGGTCGTGCGGTGCACGTCGCAGTCGGTCAGGTGCGCGGTGGCCCGGGCGGTGATCTGGACGCCGCCGCCCCGCACCTCGTAGACCTCGCAGCCCACCGCCTCCAGGGAGGAGCCGTCGCCGGTCGCGCTGAGGCCCGCGCCGGAGGTGTGGTGGATCCGGCAGCGCTCGAGCCGGGGGTGCGCGCCCCCGCGCACCGAGACGCCGGCCTGACCCGCCGCGACGACCTCGCACTCCTCGAACACGCCTCCGCCGCCGTCGACCACGGCGATGCCGATGCCCGCCGGGTTGTCGACCGTGCACCGGCGGACCGTCGGGCGGGCGCTGCCGCGCACCTCGATGCCCGCGGCGGACCGGGTGACGATCCGCACGTCCAGCAGCTCGGGGGTGCCCTCCTCGACGAGCACCGCGGGTGCGGCGGCGTCCTGGCCCTCCACGTGCAGGTCCTGGAGCACCGCCGAGGCGCGCACGGTCAACGGCACGCCGTCCGCGGGCGCGAGGCGCACGGAGCCCGGCAGGCCCTCGGGGCCGCGCAGCGTCACCGACCGCTCCACGACCAGGTTCTCCCGGTACGTCCCGGGGGCGATGGTGAGGACGTCCCCCTCGGCCGCGGCCTCCAGGGCGGCGGCGAGGGATGCGTACTCACCCGTGCGGCGCCGCCACCTCGACGTGCCGGTGTGCGTCACCTGGACCGTGCCCTGTGCCATGGCGTTGATGTGCCCCCACCTCGTGTTACGCGGGTCGATGCCGAATGCTTCGGCCGGACCACCGTAGCGTGCGCGCGGGTGGTGGGTTGACCAGAGACGGAAGGCCGTCAACTACCGGCGCCGGTGCGGCCCCAGTCGGGACCCGCCCGGTCCCAGGCCTGGTCCCAGCGGGCGTAGCGGCGGCGGACCAGGCGCCAGACGATCAGCCGCCGGCCGACCTCGCAGGCCCCCGCGGTCAGCAGGGCCGCGCCGAATCCGGCGAGCACGGCGTGCGTGGTCGCGGTGACGGAGTCCAGCGGGCGGGGCACCAGGGCGCCGTGCCCGTCGGTCCATATCGCGAAGTGGTCCCCGCCGTGCGGGGACTTGAGGCCCGCCAGGAGCGTGCCCCGCTGCGCCGTGCCGTCCGGCGCCGTCCACCGCGCGACGACCCTGGTGCGGGTCTCGCGGCCGGTGACCGTCTCCGGGTCCACCTCCAGCGGCGAGCCCTGCGCCTTGCGCACCACGGTGGCGACGACCTCGTGCCGGGACTGCCGTTGCTCGCGGACCGACCGCTGGAGGACGTCCTGCGCGACGGAGCCGACGACGGACCCCACCACGGGCGCCACGACGAGGATCATCACCAGGGCCGACAGCGCCACCCACGCCTCGACCAGATCCGTCGTACGACACAGCGGGTTGTGTCGCCAGCGCCAGATTCCGCCGATCGCTCGCACCGCCCGCACCCCCTTCCCGCTCCGTGATAACCCCCGTCGGAGCCGTTCACGTGCGGGTCCGGGGAAAGAGAGAGCGAAATCACCAGGGCCCGGGACCTCTCATGAACTTCTCACGCAGCATCAACGCCCCGAGGCCCGGCAGGGGTTCCCGCGGATCACCCGGTCCGGTGACCGCGGCCGGAACTATGCGATGACGCGCACCGGGTCACCGGCTTCGACCGTCCCGCGACGCAGTGGGACCAGGTTCTGACCGAAGACGAGCTTGCCGCCGAGGCGCCGGTGCCGGCCCAGGGTGTACAGCGGCTCCTTGCCGCGGGCCGCGGTACCCTGGTCGGTGGTGGTCACCACGCACCGTCCGCACGGCTTGGCGACCCGGAACTCGACCTCCCCGACGGCGATGCGCGACCAGCCGTCCTCGGCCCACGGCGTGGTGCCCGCCACGACCAGGTTCGGCCGGAAACGGTTCATGGGCAACGGTCCCTCGGCGGCGTGCCCGTCGCGCGCGATCAGTGAGTTGAGGGCGTCGAGCGAGGCGGTCGTGGTGACCAGCAGCGGATATCCGTCGGCGAATGCGACGGTCTCGCCGGGGCGTGCGTACTCCGGGTCGACAGGTCTGCGGACGGCGGGGTCGTCCATGTGCACCAGCCGTACGTCGGCGCCGACATGGGCGCTGCACCAGGCGTGCGCGTCGTCGTCGGCGAGGACCCCCTCCACCTTGTCGCGGAAGATCTCCATGGACACCGTGCCCACCGGGTCGGGAACGGCCACCGTCAGCGGTTCGAGGCCGGGCGCGGACAGCCGTAGGCCGCCGCCGGGCAGGAGCTCGGCGGCGGCCAGGGCCAGATGCGGTCGTTGCCGCTGGGTGACGACCTTTCCCCCGTCGTCGATCAGTGCCCAGCGCCGGTCACCGGCCAGCCCCCAGGGCTCCACGACGGCCCTCCGGGGGCTCTGCCCCCGGAACGCCTTGACCGGATGGACGTGAATCGACAGCAGTTCCCCATGACCCATGAGGTCATCCTGCCAGGCGGCACGGACGACCCGGTCGGCTCAGTAGCCGCGGTACTGCTGGTTGTACGGGTCCTGGTACTGGGGCGCGGCGGGCCGGGGGGCGGCCGGACGCATCGCGTCGTAGCCCGTGACCGGACGCGGCTGCTGCGGCGCCTGGGGCCCGGGGTAGCCGCGCGGTGCGGAGGCCTGCGGCGGGATGTACGCCGCGGGGGCCTGCTGCAACGGCGCGGGCTGCTGGGCCTGCGGGTAGCCGTAGGACATCTGCGAGGGGCCCGCCGGGAGCGCGGGCAGTGCCGACGGCAGCGCGGGCAGGTTGCTGCTGCCCATGTCGTACGCGGCGGGGACCCGGATCGGGGCGATCTGCGGGGTGCCCCGCTCGGCCACGAGCGAGTCGTAGATCGGGGTGTCCGGGAAGGAGGCGTAGTAGCCGCCGCCATAAGTGGAGCGGGGGGAGGTCATGGCACATAAGTTAAGCCCACGATGTGCTGGTTGGGGAGACCGATAAGAGGGTTGATTTCCGTGTCCGCAGTGGCTTCGGCCCCCCAATGCGAGCGAACGTGGGGAAAAAGGACGGCGAACGCCGGTCAGATCGTGTAAAGGCCGAGTTCCAGGCGGGTTACCAGCGGTCGGGCAGGGCTGTTCCCGCACTCCCGATGGGCGTTCACCGTCCCGCGCAATAGGTTGGCCGGAAGGAAAGCCGGGGGTGCCGAGGCGCGCGGCCCGGTGCACCGACACGCGATGGGGGCGTACATGTCAATGTCGAAGGGGTCCAATGTTCCGGTGCCGGCCACGGCACTGCGGGTCGAGCTGGGCTGGCGTTCGGGACCCGGCGTCCCGGACGCGGACGCGTCGGCGCTGCTCCTGGTGGGCGGAAAGGTACGTTCCGACGCGGACTTCGTCTTCTACAACCAGCCGGCGCACTCCTCCGGAGCCGTCCGCCACGAGGGCAAGCGCGACGCCGGCGGTCAGGTGACCGACAGTCTTCTCGTCGACCTCGCGCGCGTGGAGCCCGCGATCGAGACCGTCGTCCTGGCGGCCTCCGCCGACGGCGGTTCGTTCGGCCGGGTGCCGGGCCTCTACATCGAGGTGCGCGACGCCGCTCAGGGCACCGTCGTGGCACGGTTCGACAGCACCGGCGCGACCGTGGAGACGGCCTTCGTGCTGGGGGAGTTCTACCGCAGACAGGGCGCGTGGAAGTTCCGGGCCGTCGGACAGGGCTACGGCAGCGGCCTGGAAGGCCTGGCCACCGACTTCGGCATCGCCGTGGACGAGCCGCAGCGGGCGGCCGCCCCCGCCCCGTCCGCGCCGCGGACTCCGCCGCCCCCGCCGCCGACCGTGCCCGCCTTCCCGGTCACCGTGCCGCCGCCCGTCCACCAGGCTCCGCCGCCCTCACCGCCCGCTCCGCCGGTCACCCCGGTCCGGCTGACCAAGGTGACGCTCACCAAGGCCGCGCCGTCGGTCTCCCTGAGCAAACAGGGCGGCACCTCGGGCGCCCTGCGCGTCAACCTCAACTGGGAGGTGCGCAAGCAGTTCTCCGGCTGGGGCAGCAAACGCGGCCGGGCGGTCGCCCTGCACAACGACCTCGACCTCGACCTGTGCGCCCTGTTCGAGCTCGCCGACGGCCGCAAGGGCGTCGTCCAGGCCCTCGGCAACGCCTTCGGCTCCCTGCACCAGCCCCCGTACATCCACCTCGACGGCGACGACCGCACCGGCGCCGTGTCGAGCGGCGAGAACCTGACCGTCAACCTCGACCACAAGAACGACTTCCGGCGCATCCTCGTCTTCGTGACCATCTACGAGGGCGCCCGGTCCTTCGCCGACCTGCACGCCACGGTCACCCTCCAGCCCCAGTTCGGCGCCCCGATCGACTTCTCGCTCGACGAGTGCACGGTCCCCTCGACCGTGGCGGCGCTCGCCCTGATCACCAACAATGGCGGCGACCTCGTCGTCCAGCGCGAGGCCCGCTACCTGGTGCCCCAGCGCGGGGTCAGCCCGCAGCGGACCGTCGACCACGCCTACGGATGGGGCATGAACTGGACGCCGGGCCGCAAGTAGCGGCCCACCCCGGGGGTCCCGGTGCGGGGCCTCCGCACGCCGGGGCCCCGTACCGGGACTCAGCCCTCGTCGGGCACGCTGTCCGGCCGGGCGTAGGTGCGGCCCTTCCAGGCCGCGCCCCGACCCCGGTAGTGCTGCACCGCGGAGTCGACCGTCATCAGCAGATAGAGGAACGCGGTGAACGGCAGCAGGGGAGCGAGCCACAGCGGCTGACGGTAGTACCGCAGCATCGGGACGTACGTCCCCGCCATCACCAGCCACGCGAGAGCGCCGCACACGGCGGTCGCCGTACTCCCGACGACGAGACCGCCGGCCAGCGCGAGCGGCGGAACCAGGTACACGAGCGCGAGACCGAGGACCGTCCCGGCCAGGAGGAGCGGACTGTGCCGCAGCTGCGCGTACGCGCTGCGCGAGACCATCCGCCACAGGTCGTGCAGCGCCGGGTACGGGCGCACGCTCTCCACGTGGTCCGCGAGCCCCAGCCACAGATGGCCCCCGGCGCCCCGCACGGCCCGCGCGAGCGCCACGTCGTCGATGACGGCGTGCCGGACGGAGTCCGGGATCCGCGCCCGGTCGGCGGCTTCCGCGCGCAGCAGGACGCAGCCGCCCGCCGCGGCCGCCGTCCGCGCCCCGCGCCGGGCGATCCGGCGGAAGGGATACAGCTGCGCGAAGAAGTAGACGAAGGCGGGCACCACCAGCCGCTCCCACCGGCTCTCCACCCGCAGTCGCGCCATCAGGGACACGACGTCGAACCCTCCGGTGCCCGCCGCCGCCACCAGCTCCCGCAGACTGCCGGGGGCGTGGGCGATGTCGGCGTCCGTCAGGAGGAGGTACTCGGGCTCACGCGCGCGTGCCAGGCCGATGCCGTGACGCACCGCCCACAGCTTCCCGGTCCACCCCGCGGGAGGTTCGCCCGGCGAGTCCACGGTCAGCGCCAGCCCGCCGTGCCGCAGGGCCAGGTCGCGCGCGAGGTCCCCGGTGCCGTCCGAGCTGCCGTCGTCGACGAGGAAGACCTCCGCCCGGCCCGGGTAGTCCTGCGCCAGCAGCGAGGGCAGGCTCGCGGGCAGCACCGCCGCCTCGTCCCGCGCGGGGACGACGACACAGACGGACGGCCACTCCCGCGGCTCCCGGCGCACCGGGAGCCTCACGTCCGTACGCCAGAAGAAGCCCTGACACAGCAGCAGCCACAGCCAGGCGGCCAGGGACACGGCGGCGATCCACGCGACGGCGCTCACGCGCGCAGTCTGCCCCACGCCGCCGGGCCGCAGGAGCACATCGTCTATGGTGGCCGGGTGAAGATCGCGCTCATGGACTCCGGAATCGGCCTGCTGGCGGCCACCGCCGCGGTACGGCGCCTTCGGCCCGACGCCGATCTCGTGCTCTCCCTCGACCCCGACGGCATGCCCTGGGGACCCCGCACCACCGAGGACCTCACCGAGCGGGCCGTCGCCGTCGCCGAGGCCGCCGCGGCCCACCGGCCCGAGGCCCTCATCGTCGGCTGCAACACGGCGACCGTGCACGCCCTGCCCACGCTGCGCTCCCTCCTCGAACCCGGCATCCCGGTGATCGGGACCGTCCCCGCGATCAAGCCGGCCGCGGCAGGCGGCGGCCCCGTCGCGATCTGGGCCACGCCCGCCACCACCGGCAGCCCCTACCAGCGCGACCTCATCCGCGACTTCGCCGGCGGCGTGCCGGTCACCGAAGTGCCCTGCTGGGGCCTGGCCGAGGCCGTGGAGCACGCGGACGAGACGGCGATCGACGACGCCGTCGCCGCGGCCGCCGCCCTCACCCCCGAGAACGTGACGACCGTCGTCCTGGGCTGCACCCACTACGAGCTGGTCGCCGACCGCATCCGCGCCGCCGTGCAGCGTCCCGGACGGCCGCCTCTCGTCCTGCACGGCTCCGCGGGCGCCGTCGCCGCGCAGGCGCTGCGCCGCATCGGCGCGGGCCCGGCACCCGGGTCCGCGGTCCTCGGCAGCGTGACGGTCCTGCTCAGCGGCCGCCCCGGCGGCCTTCCGGCGCCGGCCCTCGCCTACGCGGAAGGCCGGCTGCTCCAGGCCGTCAGCCCCGCCTCGTAGCCGCCGGGCCGCCCGCGGGTCGCCCCGGAGAGCCGTCCACCGCCCGGGCGGAGCAGTCACCGTGCGCAACGAGGTACCCGCGCAGCGAAACCTGAGTAACCTCATGAACATGAGGGACCACCCCCACGACGAAAGCACCCCGCTTCCCGGCGTCCCGCATGCCGAGGCCCCGCATCCCGACGTCTGGACCGGGCGCGCCACCAACCGGTTCCAGTGGCTGCTGGCGCTCGTCGGCGCCGCCTGCATGGCGCTCGGCATCGAGCTCGCCGTGGCCTCCGCGTGGACGTCCGGTGTCGCCCCGCTGGTCATGTCCGTCGTCGGCTGCATCGCCGCCGGACTGCTCGTCCTCTTCGGCACCCTCGCCTTCGTCCACGTGGACCTCAAGCTGGACCGGGAGTCGCTCGAAGTGCGCTGCGGCCACATCGGGCTGCCGCGCCGGCGCATCCCGCTGGCCCACGTCGCGGGCGCCGATTTCGAACCGCTCGTCACACCGCGCCACTGGGGCGGCTGGGGCTACCGCTGGCGCCCGGACAAGGGCACGGCCGTCGTGGTGCGCCGCGGGGAAGGCGTGGTGCTGCGGCTCTGGGACGGCCACACGTTCACGATCACCGTGGACGACGCGGAGTCGGCGGTCCGGGTCATCAAGGACCGGCTGCGCACCGGCACCCCGGGCACCGCGCCCTGAGCCGTCCCGCTCCCGTGCGCGGGAGCGGCCGAGATCAGCGGGCCGGGCGACCGCCCCGGGGCAGGTTCCCGCCGTACTGCGCCCGTGCCCCGCTGGCCGCGGGCTCCTCGGCCAGCGGCCGGGCCGTGGACAGCCCGGCCAGCAGCCCCGCGCCCACCGACACCGTCGTGAAGCTCAGCGCGTTGCCGAGCGCGGCGACGACGGCCACCGCGCCGAGCGCGGCCCCCGCGGTCAGGACGACCGGGGTGGGGCGCGGCGCGCGCCACAGGGCGAACAGCACCCAGCAGAAGACCGCGGCCAGCAGCAGCACTCCGACGACACCCTGCTCCGCGGCCAGTTGCAGCGGCGCCGAGTGCGGCCTGCCGTCGGCCGGCACAGGTCCTGGCGCGGCACCGCTCAGCTCGCCGAAACGACCGGGCCCCACGCCCAGGCCGGCCTCGCGGCGGGCCATGTCCAGGGCGTCGCGCCACAGGTCGAGCCGGTGCGGGGTCAGCCGGTCCGCCAGCGGGCGGGCCAAGCCGCCGGGCAGCGCGTCGGCGGCGAGGGCCCAGACCAGGCCGGTGACCAGGGCGACGGCCATCGCCGGGGCGATCAGTGCCGGCCCCCGGCGGGACGTCCGCCCGGCGGCCAGGGAGCACAGCAGCACGGCGGCGCAGGCGACGACCGCCGTACCGGAGCCCAGCAGGGCTCCGGTCGCCGTGCCGCCCGCGGCGAGGAGCCGCAGGGCGGACCGCAGCGCGGGCACCGGTGTCGCCCAGGCGGCACAGCACGCGGCTCCCGTCGACAGGACGAGCACCGCAGCGGTGGCACCCGCGTGGCCCAGGGGCGCGGCGATCTCGGGACCCGGATCCAGCCGGGGCCGGGCGACGGCCAGCGTGAGTCCCGCCAGCGCCCCCGCACAGGGCGCGGCGACCGGCAGCAGCACCCCGAGGATCCGCCCCGCCGCGTACCCCGCGGCCAGTGCCAGCACCGCGAGCAGGACACCCTCCGGGCGCCCGTCGTGCACGGTGGCGGTGACCAGGGACCAGACGGCTAAGGCCCCGAGCACGGCGATGCCCGCCGCGTCGGAGACGCTGCGTCTCTCCCCGTCCCCGTCCGTACCGGCCGCGGACGACCTCCCCGTGGAACCCACCCGTCCCCCCGAACCCGGTCGCCCCCCGGTCGTGACGGCCCCGAACCGTGACGGGCCCCGCTCACCAGTGCGAACGGAGCTCTGGCACACCGTAACGGCTGATGGGCGGTTTGTGGATGAGTCGCACCGGTTCGGGCGGACCCCGCCGGCCGCTCCGCGGACTGTGCTGTCGGCCAAAAGGTCACGCGCCGTACACTCCCGGAGTGACCGTCACCGCTACTTCCGTGGACCGGCCGGACCAGCTGGAGCCCCAGACCGCGCGGGCTTCCCGCGGTGCGCGGCTCCTGCGCCTCGTCCCGGCCGCCGCAGCCGCGCTCGCCGGAGTGCTGCTCTATGTCAGTTTCCCGCCGCGCTCCCTGTGGTGGCTGGCGCTGCCGGCCTTCGCCGTATTCGGCTGGGTGCTGCGCGGACGCGGCTGGAAGGCGGCCTTCGGCCTGGGCTACCTCTTCGGGCTCGGTTTCCTGCTGCCGCTCCTCGTCTGGACCGGCGTCGAGGTGGGTCCGGGGCCCTGGCTGGCGCTCGTGGCCATCGAGGCGCTCTTCGTCGCCCTGGTCGGCGTGGGCGTCGCCGCCGTGGCGAAGCTGCCGGCCTGGCCGCTGTGGGCGGCGGCGCTCTGGATCGCCGGCGAGGCCGCACGCGCGCGCGTGCCCTTCCGCGGCTTCCCGTGGGGCAAGATCGCCTTCGGGCAGGCGGACGGCCTCTTCCTGCCCCTGGCCGCCGTGGGCGGCACCCCCGTACTCGGCTTCGCGGTCGTCCTGTGCGGCTTCGGCCTGTACGAGGTCGTGCGCCTCGTGCAGGAGCGGCGGCGCTCCGGTGAGGTGCGGCGCTCCGCGGCCGCCCTGGCCCTGCTCGGTGTGGCCGTCCCGGTCATCGGCGCCGTGGCCGCCCGTCCCCTGGTCAGCGACAAGGCGCAGGACGGCACCGCGACCGTGGCCGTCATCCAGGGCAACGTGCCCCGCCTCGGACTCGAGTTCAACGCCCAGCGCCGGGCCGTGCTCGACTACCACGCGCGCGAGACGGAGCGCCTGGCCGCCGAGGTCAAGGCGGGCAAGGTCGCCCGGCCCGACTTCGTGCTGTGGCCCGAGAACTCCTCCGACATCGACCCCTTCGCCTATGCCGACGCGGCCGTCGTCATCGACAGGGCGGCGAAGGCGATCGGCGCGCCGATCTCCGTCGGCGGCGTCGTCGAGCGGGACGGCAAGCTCTACAACGAGCAGATCCTGTGGGACCCGGTCAAGGGACCCACCCAGACGTACGACAAGCGGCAGGTCCAGCCGTTCGGCGAGTACCTTCCGCTGCGCTCGTTCATCGGGGCCCTCAACAAGAACTGGACCTCCATGGTCCGCCAGGACTTCAGCCGCGGCAGCAAGCCCGGCGTGTTCGACATGGACGGCGCCCGGGTCGGCCTCGCGACCTGCTACGAGGCGGCCTTCGACTGGGCCGTGCGGGACACCGTCACCCACGGCGCCCAGCTCATCTCGGTGCCCAGCAACAACGCCACCTTCGACCGCAGCGAGATGACCTACCAGCAGCTGGCGATGTCGCGCGTGCGCGCCGTCGAGCACAGCCGGACCGTCACGGTGCCCGTGACCAGCGGCGTCAGCGCGATCATCATGCCGGACGGGAAGATCACCCGGAAGACCGGCATGTTCGTCGCCGACTCCCTCGTGCAGAAGGTGCCCCTGCGCTCCTCCGAGACGCCGGCGACCAGGCTGGGCATCCTGCCCGAGATGGCCCTGGTGCTCGTCGCCGCGGGAGGCCTCGGATGGGCGATCGGCACCGGTCTGCGGACCCGGCGGAGCACGGCCGGCTGACGGGACGGCCCGGATAGGGTCGCCGTATGCCGACTCCTGACTTCATCACCGAGATCCGGGCCGCCGCGGGCCACCAGCTGCTCTGGCTCCCCGGCGTCAGCGCCGTCGTCCTCGACGACGAGGGGCGGGTGCTGCTGGGCCAGCGCGCGGACAACCACCGGTGGTGCCTGATCTCGGGCATCCCCGACCCCGGCGAGCAGCCCGCGGACTGCGCCGTGCGGGAGGTGTACGAGGAGGCGGGCGTGCACTGCGTCCCCGAGCGGGTCGTGCTGGTGCGGGCCGGGAGCCCCAAGAGGTTCCCGAACGGCGACGAGTGCCAGTTCATGGACATCACCTTCCGCTGCCGGGCCGTGGGCGGCGAGGCGCGCGTCAACGACGACGAGTCGATCGAGGTGGGCTGGTACCCACTCGACGCCCTGCCGCCGATGGAGGAGTCGCAGCTGTTCCGCATCAAGCAGGCGCTCGCCGACGAACCCACATGGTTCGAGACCACGCCTTCCCAGTGAAGTATGGGTTGTGACCACATGGAGTGGGGGCCTGGCGCTGCCTAGGGTCGAGGAATGACTTCCCCCCAGGCCGCCGCCCCCGGCCCCGTCGCCGCCCCGTCCGACCTCGGCGGCCGGACCGCTCTCGTCACCGGCGCGGCCGGCGGCATCGGACGCGCCTGCGCGCTGCGGCTCGCGGCCGCCGGCGCCAAGGTCCGCGCCGTCGACCGGGACGCGGCAGGGCTGGAGGCGCTCGCCGCGAGCGCGGCCGGCCTGCCCGGCCCGGTCGAACCGTACGTCCTGGACCTCACCGATCTGGAGGCCGCCGAAGCCGCCGCCGCCGGGACCGACGTCCTGGTCAACAACGCCGGGCTGCAACACGTGGCCCCCCTGGAGGAGTTCCCGCCGGACGTCTTCCACACGGTCCTCACCGTGATGCTGGAGGCGCCGTTCCGGCTCGTCCGCGGCGCCCTGCCCCACATGTACGGGCAGGGCTGGGGCCGCATCGTCAACGTGTCCTCGGTCCACGGACTGCGCGCCTCCGCCTACAAGTCGGCGTACGTGGCCGCAAAGCACGGGCTGGAGGGCCTCTCCAAGACCGCCGCCCTCGAAGGCGCACCCCACGGCGTGACCTCCAACTGCGTCAACCCCGCCTATGTGCGCACCCCGCTCGTCCAGCGGCAGCTCGCCGACCAGGCACGCACCCACGGCGTCCCCGAAGAGCGCGTGCTCACCGACGTGCTCCTGCGCGACAGCGCCGTCAAACGGCTCATCGAACCCGAGGAGGTCGCCGAGGCCGTCGCCTACCTGTGCGGCCCGCAGACCTCCTTCGTGACGGGCACCTCACTGGTCCTCGACGGCGGCTGGACGGCGCACTGAGCGCCCCGCCGCCCCCCGCGCACGGAGTTGTCCACAGGCCTGACGGGGCGGCCGGGCGATGAGGAATCCTGTGACCATGTCCCGCGATCACACGAAGGAAGCCACGGCGGCCCCCGGCCCCGCCCACGACGCCGACGCGCCGTTCCTCGAGCTGCTCGCCCGGGGCGCCGCCGCCGAGGCGTACGACCGGCCCGTGCTGCTCGCCCGCGCCGAAGGGGCGGACGGCGGACGGATCGCGGCCCTCGAACACGCCAAGGTCCTCGCTCTGCGGGTGCGCTCGGAGATCGAGGGCCGGCGCCGGCGGGAGGCCGAGCTGTCGGCGCTCTTCGAGACGGCCCACGACCTCGCGGGCCCGCGTGACGTGGACGCCGTGCTCCAGGCGATCGTGCAGCGGGCCCGCTCCCTGCTCGGCACCGACATCGCCTACCTCAGCCTGCACGACCCGGCCAGGGGCGACACCTACATGCGGGTCACCGAGGGCTCCGTCGCCGCCCGCTTCCAGCAGCTGCGCCTCGGCATGGGGGAGGGACTCGGCGGCCTGGTCGCGCAGACGGCCCGTCCCTACGTCACCGACGACTACTTCCGCGACGAGCGCTTCCGCCACACGACCACCATCGACGCGGGCGTGCGCGACGAGGGGCTGGTGGCGATCCTCGGGGTCCCGCTGACCCTCGGCCCCCAGGTCATCGGGGTGCTGTTCGCCGCCGACCGGCGCGCCCGGGTCTTCGAGCGGGAGCAGATCGCCCTGCTCGCCTCCTTCGCCGCGCTCGCCGCGGCCGCCATCGACACCGCCAATCTGCTCACCGAGACCCGCTCGGCGCTGGCCGGCCTGGAGCGCGCCAACGAGATCATCCAGGACCGCAGCGCGGTCATCGAGCGTGCCTCCGACGTCCACGACCGGCTGGCCGAGCTGGTCCTGCGCGGCGGCGGGGTCCACGACGTGGCCGCCGCGGTGTCCGAGGTGCTCGACGGCACGGTGCGGTTCGAGGAGAGCGCCCCGGCGGACGCGCTCGAGACCTCCCGCGCGGACGGCCACGCGGTACGCCACCGGGACGACTGGATCGCGGCGGTGGCCGCCGGCGGAGAACTGCTCGGCGCCCTGGTGCTGCGCGGCCAGCCCGGCCTCGACCCGGTCGACCAGCGCACGCTGGAACGGGCCGCGATGGTCACGTCCCTGCTGCTCCTGGCCAGACGGTCGGCCGCCGAGGCCGAACAGCGGGTGCGCGGCGAGCTCCTCGACGACCTGCTCGAGGCCCGTGACCGCGACCCGCGTCTCCTGCGCGAGCGCGCCGCCCGGCTGGACGCCGACCTCGACGCCACCCACGTCGTCCTCGCGGCCCGCCTCGACGCCCCCGCACCCGACGCCGACCAGGAGGCGGCCGCCCGGCGCCGGCTGTGGGCGGCCGCCTCCCACCTCGCCGCGACCCGGCACGGCCTGGCCGCCTCCCGCGACGGCGGCACGGTCCTGCTGCTGCCCCTCGGACGGGGCGACACCGCCACCGGGCTGGCCCGCCGTACCGCGCTGCACCTCGGCACGGCCGTCCACGAAGCGGTCACCGTCGGGGCGTCCGCCCCGGTGCGCGGCCTCGCCGCCGACCCGGACACGGTGGTCGCCGCCTACGCCGAGGGCCGCCGCTGCCTCGACGCCCTGCGGCTGCTGGGCCGCTCCGGCGACGGGGCGGCGGCCGAGGACTTCGGGTTCCTCGGGCTGCTCCTCGCCGGGGAACGGGACGTGGCGGGCTTCGTCGAACGCACCGTGGGAGGCGTCGTCGCCTACGACGAGCGGCGCGGCACCGACCTGCTGCGTACCCTCGACGCGTATTTCGCGGCGGGCATGAGCCCGGCCCGCACCAAGGACGAACTCCACGTCCACGTCAACACGGTGGCCCAGCGACTGGAGCGGATCGGTCGCCTCCTCGGCGAGGACTGGCAGAGCCCCGCGCGCGCCCTGGAGATCCAACTCGCTCTGAAACTGCACAGGTTGACGGCTGCGCCGTCCGCCGTCGCCATGCCGGTCCCGTCCGCGCCCTCTTCCTGACCCCCACGCGACGGCCCCCGTACGCGCGGTCGGCGTACGGGGGCGGCTGTGTCACCGTGCGGCGGTCGTGGAAGCGGGGCCGCGGCCGGGCGGGGACGGGTCCGGCGGGGACGGTTTCGGGCTGGGAGGGGTCCGGGCGGTCCGGGAGGGATCACATGGTGCGTGCGTCCGTCGCCGAGGGCCGCGCCCGTTCGGTGGCCGCGCCCGACGCGATGCCGGGTGTGCCGTCGCCGGGCATGCCGTCGCGGGCCGGGTCACCGCCGGCCGGGTCGCCGTCCGCGAGGTCGCGGTGGCGGGTCTCCTGGGCGACGCCCACGGCGACGACCGTCACCAGCGCAGCGGCGATCACGTACAGGGCTATCGGCGTCGAGCTGTCGTAGTCGGCGAGCAGCGCGGTGGCGATCAGCGGTGCCGGCGCGCCCGCGGCCACCGAGGCGAACTGGGCGCCGATGGATGCTCCGGAGTAGCGCATCCGGGTCGCGAACATCTCGGAGAAGAAGGCCGCCTGGGGTGCGTACATCGCCCCGTGCAGCACCAGACCCACCGTCACCGCGAGGACGAGGCCGCCGAAGGCGCCGGTGTCGACGAGGGCGAAGAACGGGAACATCCAGAGCCCGATCCCGACCGCGCCCAGCAGATAGACCGGCCGCCGCCCGATCCGGTCGGAGAGCGCGCCCCAGGCGGGGATCACCGCGAAGTGCACGGCGGAGGCGATGAGTACGGCGTTGAGCGCGGTCTGCTTGGAGACGTCCGCCGCGGTGGTCGCGTACACCAGGATGAACGCCGTGATGACGTAGTAGGAGATGTTCTCCGCCATGCGCGCGCCCATCGCGACCAGCACGTCCCGCCAGTGGTGCCGCAGCACCGACACCAGCGGCAGCTGCTCGGCCCGCGCCGGAGCTTCCTTCCTGCGGGACTCGGCCTGCGCCAACGCCTGCCGGAACACGGGGGATTCGTCGACGGACAGCCGGATCCACAGACCGACGACCACCAGCACGCCGGAGAGCAGGAAGGGGATCCGCCAGCCCCAGGAGGCGAAGGCGGAGTCGGAGAGCACGGCGGTCAGCAGGGACAGCACGCCGGTCGCGAGCAACTGCCCGGCGGGCGCGCCCGTCTGCGGCCAGGAGGCCCAGAACCCGCGTCGTCGCGCGTCCCCGTGCTCGGACACCAGCAGAACGGCTCCGCCCCACTCGCCGCCGAGCGCGAAGCCCTGGACCAGCCGCAGCGCGGTCAGCAGCACGGGGGCGGCGCTCCCGACCGTCGCGTGCGTCGGCAGCAGCCCGATCGCGAAGGTCGCCCCGCCCATCAGCAGCAGGCTCAGCACCAGCAGCTTCTTGCGCCCGAGCCGGTCCCCGAAGTGCCCGAAGACCAGGGCGCCCAGCGGTCGCGCGGCGAAGCCGACGGCGTAGGTCAGGAAGGAGAGCAGGGTGCCGACGAGCGGATCCGAGTCCGGGAAGAAGAGCTTGTTGAAGACCAGGGCGGCGGCGGAACCGTAGAGGAAGAAGTCGTACCACTCGATGGTGGTGCCGACGAGGGACGCGGCGACGATGCGCTTGAGGTTGTTCGGAGCTGGTGGAGCGGCTGCGGGCGACGACATCGGCACCACTTCCTGGGGTGTGACGGGGACGATTGCGTGTCGCCACACCGTAGGAATCCGCACGTCAGAGACACATGTGGTGGGACACCATAGTTCTCCGCGCGGGGGTGCGTGCGGTCACCATGAGCGGCGTCGGCCGGACCTCGCGTGCTGACGGCGCGTCGGACGCGCTCCGCGGCACGGTCCCGAAGATCACCGCTTGGCCGGTGTGTGGCGTATCACGCCTTTTCATGGCCGCCCAAGTTGTGTGAGTCACAGCGGAAATGTCCCTTTGGCGGCCATGCTCGACGGAGACGGCGGCTCCCGGAGCGGAGCCCCTTGCCATGGGCGTCACGTACCGAAGTGGCCCATGACGCAGCCCTCCTGACGTTCCTCCTCTGCGCCCCGGAAAGGTGTCCAGCATGGCCGCATACCTCTCTCCCCCTGCCGTGATACACGGTGAGAACGCCGTCGAGACCAGCCGGATCGTGGCCGAGGTGCGCGACCGGCACCCGAACGCCGCGTGGGCGCCGCGGATCGACGGGATCGCGGCGAGCACGGGCATCGAGACCCGCGGCTGGATGCTGCCGCTCGAGGCCGCCACCGCGCCCGGCAGTGCCGGGGCCCTCGGCGCCGTCGGCAGCGGAACCGCCCAAGAGGCCCTGGCCCGCGAGGGATTCACGCAGCAGGACGTGGACCGCGCGATCGCCGCCCTCGAGGCGATACCCGCGCCGCAGACCGTCCAGGAGCGCACCGCTCCCGCCTGGGAGGCCGTGCAGAACTACGGGGAGCGCGCGGCGCGCGGGGCCCTTCAGGCGGCCGGCCTCGACGCCGCTGACGTCGACTGTCTGATCACCAGTCACTCCACCACTCCGGCCCTGCCCGGTCTGGACGTGGCCCTGGCCGACAGGCTTCCCCTCCGCCGCGACGTGATGCTGCTGCCCGCCACCCAGTGGGCCTGTGTCGCGGGGACCCGCTCCCTGGCCCTGGCCGCCGATCTCGTGGCCGCGGACCCGGACCGCGTGGTCCTGGTGGTGATCGCGGAGGCCCTGAGCACGACCTACCAGCCCGCCGACGACACCCTGGAGTCCCTGATCGTCCGGCTGCTGTTCGCGGACACCGCGGTCGCCGCGGTGGTCACGGGCCGCCGGCGCACCGAGTCGGTGCTGCGCCTCGACGCGGCCTGGCACCACACCCTGCCCGGCACCCAGGACCTGCACCGCCTGGAGACGCGCGCGGACGGCACCCACTTCGTGATGGACCGGCGCGGGCCGCGCGCCGTCCAGGAGACGGTCACCGCGATGTGGGAGTGGCTGCGCGTGCGTTACCAGGACGACCCCGACGCCTGGCACCCCGACGTGCTCCTCGCGCACCCCGGCGGGACGCGGGTGCTGGAGTACATGGAGCAGACGATGCCCGACACCTGGCCCTCGGGGCTGCTGGACTTCAGCCGGGAGAGCTACACCAGCGGCAACCGCGGGGGCGCCGCCGTCTTCGACATCCTGCGCCGGGCGCACGACACCGGGCTGAAGCCGGGCAGCCGTGCCGTCCTGTACGCGGCGGCACCGGGACTCACGGCCACGGCCCTGGAAGGCGAGTGGCTGTAGCGCGGGCGAGCGCCGCCCGGCCCGTCGTCGACGGGACCGGCTGACGCGTCCCCCTCGCGCCGTACACGCGTACCCCGTCCGCCGGGCTGCCGTGTCACCGAGCCCGCCGTGTCAGCGCGCGACCTCCGCCCAGACCACCTTGCCGGTGTCCGTCCAGCGCACCCCCCACCGGGTGGTGAGCCGGTGCACGATGTGCAGGCCGCGCCCGCCGTCGTCGAGGAGACCGCCCGCGCTCAGCCGCGGCCGGCCGTTGCCCGCGTCGCCCACCTCGCACAGCAGGCCGTGACCGGTCCGGATCAGCCGCACCGTGACGGGCCCCGCGGCGAAGCGCACCGCGTTGGTGACCAGCTCACTGACCAGCAGCGTCACGTCGTCCCGGGTGGCGCCCCTGGCACGCCACCGACGCAGCAGCGCACCGACGTGCTCGCGGGCCCGGGCCGGAGCGTCGCTGCGCGCCGGCAGCCGCCAGGTCGCGGTGTCCTCCTTGCGGTAGCCGATCATGCGCGCGAGCAGCAGGGTCACGTCGTCACGCTGGCGCACCGGCGCGAGGGTGGAGACGACGTGCCGGGCCGCCTGCTGCAAGGTGTCCCAGGGGTGCACCGCGGACACGGCCTCCGCCAGCCTGCCGATGCCCTCGTCGATCGACAGGGCCGGATCCTCCACCAGGCCGTCGGTGTAGAGGGCGAGCACGGAGCCCGGCGGCGCGGCGAAGGTGTGGACGTCGAACGGCTCCCGCAGGGCGAACTCGGCGCCCAGTCCGGGGTGCGGCGGGAGCGGGAGCGGGGCCGCCCTGCCGTCCGGCAGCATCAGCACCGGCGGCAGGTGGCCGGCGCTGGCCAGCGCCACGTCGTGGCCGACCGGGTCGTACAGGGCGATGCAGCAGGTGGAGCCGAGGGCGCTGTAGCCGGCCGCCAGTCCGGACTCCGCGTCGTCCAGCAGGCTGACGGTCTCGTCCAGGTGCTCCAGCACCTCGTCGGGCGCCAGCCCGGCGGAGAGCAGCGCGCGGGCCTCCATGCTCAGCTGGCCCATCGTCGCCGCGGCCCCGAGGCCGTGCCCGACGACGTCACCGACCACCAGCGCGGTCCGGCCGTCGGGGAGCGGGAAGCTGTTGACCCAGTCGCCGCCGACGCCCGCGCTGTCCGGGGTGGCGGGCTGGTAGACGCTGGCGAACTCGACGGTGTGGCCGCCCGTCCGGGGCAGCAGCCGGCGCTGGAGGGCCAGTACCTGGGTGTGCTCGCGGTGGTGCTGGCGGGCCAGGTCGACGTGATGGGCGGTCCTCGCCACCAGTTCCTGGAGGTCGAACAACTCGCTGTCGCGGAAGGGGCGGTCCGCCCGCCGCCAGACCTCCGCCACGCCGAGCACGACGGGCGGTGTGCCGTCCAGCACGAGCGGTATGCACGCCACGCTCGCGGAACGGTCGCCGGGGACCAGGGCCCGGATCACCCGCGGACTGCCCAGCAGCCGTTCGACCGCCTGCCGGTCCGGTATGACGATGGCCTGCGGCGCGTCGTCGCGCCGTACCGCCTGGGCCAGCAGGCGACTCGCGTCGCTCGGCAGATCGCCGCCCGGCGTCACATAGCCCTCGGGCCACGCACGCTCCGGGACCAGCGCCGCCCGCCGGAGCCGGATGCGCCCCTGCGACTGCTCGGTGACCCCCTCGCCCGTCCACACGGCGAAGTCCAGGTCGACGGCGGCCACGTCGCCCCAGGCCAGCAGGGACTCCGCCAGCGACTGCGCGGTCTCGCCGATGTCCAGCGACGTGCCGATCGCGGTCTCCGCGGCGTACAGGTGCAGTCTCTTCGCCATCGCGATCAAGGAGACGGTCAGACCCTCCTGCGGAGCAGCGGCGGGCAGGATGCTCATGGAGACGACCAGCTCCGAGCCGTCGCTCCGCCGCAGCCGCTGGATGCGGGCCACATGCGCCTCACCGATCTCCAGGACCTGCCGCAGGCGCCGCGTCACCGTCGGTACGTCCCCGGGCGGCAGGAGATCGGCGAAGGGGGTCCCGGACGCGGCGTCCAGCCCTGTGAACACGGCCGCGTCGAGGTTGCGGCGGGTGATCCTCAGTTCCTTGTCCAGATTGACGACGCCGAGGATCTGGTCGTGCCGTCCGCCCTCCGGGTCGTCGGGCACGGGCGGGGCGGCGGGCCGGTCGCCCTGCGCGTCGGCGGACGCCGTGGCCGCCGAGGTCGCGCCGTGCGGGACGTAGCGCCCCAGAGCGCTGCTGACCAGCTCGAACGGCGACGAGGACGAGGGGGACGGCGTGGAGTCCATGCGGCTCTCTCGGCAATCCCCGGCACAGTGCCGGGGTCGTTACTCGGACCCGTGCGACAAGGCCCCGAGATCCCTCACCGCACACCTCATTGAATAACACCGGGGGTCGATCCGCCCACACCGGCGGGATCGCACCGTGACCGCCGTGCACACCGACGGTGAGGGAACAGGGCGCCCGGCGCCGCCCCGCCCACTCCGCACGGACACCGTCCACCGGGCCGACCGCCGCCGTCGCCCGCCCTCCACGCCGGCGTGGAGCCGTGGATCAGAGACCGGCGACCTTGGCGCTCGCCGTCAGCTCGTAGACCAGGGTGACGGTGCGCCGGCCGCCGGGCGGGAGCGTGACGTTCCAGCGGGCGATGCCGTCGGCGTCGACCGTGTCGGGGGCGGGAGCGCAGAGTTCCTTGCGCAGGCGTACGTCCACCGCCGAGACCTCGGAGACCGGGATCCGTTCGCGCACGACCACCACCCGTTCGTCCTGCTCGCCGGGGGTGGAGAAGCGGGACACGTGGAGGCGGACCGTACGGGTGATCACGGTCCGCTGGGTGAGGGTCGCCGTCTCGCGGGTCTCCTCCGTCCCCCGGGTGACCCGGTGGTCGTCGCGGCTGCCGTAGGCCAGTTCCACGGGGGCCTGGGGAGCGGTGAAGTCCAGAGTTCCGCGGCCGGTGAACCCGCTGCCCCGGACGAGGTCGACGGGCCCGGCGAGCAGGGCGTGGCCGGACAGGTTGTCGAACCGCACCACCTGCGTGACCAGCGGGGACAGCTCGGGTGCGCAGGCGTACTCGATGCCGGCGGCCGTAGTGAAGGAGGAGAGCGGGACGCGGTGGGCGCGGCCGTCCGCGGGTACCCGTACCGGCGCGGGGGAGTGCAGGACCCGCACCTCGCCCGCGTCGTCGACGCCCGGCAGACCGAGCACGGGGGCCGGACCGAGGTCCGCGATCTCCTCCTCGCGCAGTTCGACCTCGACCGTGCGGCGCTCGGCGGGCGTGCGGTCCTGGAGCGTCAGCCGGTCCGCCTCCAGCCCGGGTGGTTCGGTGGCCAGCGCCGAGCGGGCCGTCGACAGCGTCAGCCGTACGTCGGACCAGTCCTCGCCGGTCCGCTGCCAGACGATCGCGTCGGTCTCCAGCGTCAGGGAGTCACCGTCGAGGACCGCCCGGTAGGCGGGCCGCCACAACGCGCACGGGGTCAGATGGCCGAGCCGCAGACGGGCCGGTCCGGCGGCCGCGGCCTCCACGGTCAGTTCGATGTGGCCGACCAGTTCGGCGGGTTCCTCCTCGGCGAGCCGCAGGAGGCGCCCGGCCTCGTCGAGTTCCGCGGTGAGGGCGACCCACCGGGCCTCCAGGGCGCGCAGCCGCTCACCGTGGGCGTCGCGTTCGCCGTCCACCCGGTCCAGTTCGCGGGCCCAGCGTTCCCCTTCCGCCTCCCCCGAACCCGCACCCTCGCCGATCTCCCGCAGCAGGTCGGCGGCGAGCCGGCCGAGCACGTCGAGGCGGGTGTGCAGCCGGTCGCGCCGCTGCTCCAGGTCGCGCAGTTTCTCCTCGTGCGCGCGCACGCGCCGGCGCAGGGCGGAGTCGTCGTCGGCGGGCCGCGGCCCGCGGGGGGTCCAGGTGCGCACGATCCGCACGTCGAGGACGGTCGCGGGCTGCTCGGCGGCGGTCAGCTCGGCGTGCAGCGTACGGTCCACGGCCAGCGCGCTGACCGGCCCGAGACGCAGCCGCTGGACGCCTGCCGCGAGGTCGAGCACGGTGGTGCGCTCGACGTGGGCGCGGTCCTCCAGGCAGGTGACGGCGGTGACGGGGAGGGGGATCGGCTCCGGTGCCGTGGACATGGGGTGTCAGCTCCTGCGGTTGCCGCCGGCCAGGGTCTTGGCGGACGCGATACGGATCTCGTAGCCGCCGTCGAGGGCGGTCGTGCTGCCGGCGGGCAGTTCCACCCGCCAGATACGGGTGCCGGGGGCGTGCTGCTCCAGGCCCTCGCCGTCCTCGGGCGGGATCTTCCAGTCGGCCCGCTCGTCGATCCGGATGTCCGTGTCGGACGTGACCGGTACCCGTTCACGGACCTCGACGGTGACGGGACCGGCGAGCAGGTTGGCCAGCTCCACGTGGACGCGGTGGTCGAGCACGGTGGTGCTGTTGCGCAGGCCGGCGGTCGACTCGTGCAGGTTGGTGCGGCGCGTGACCCGGATCCCCTGGGCGGGGCCGAGGCCGACGCGGGAGACACCGCCCGGGGCGAGCGTGGGCAGCGCGGTGGTCAGCTGGAAGTCGTCACCGGCGGTGACCTCCACCGGTCCGGCCAGCAGCGCCTGGTCGGTGGAGTTGGAGAGCACCAGCGTCGCGTACACGGTCTGCTCCACCGACGGGACGCAGAGGTACTCGGTGTGCAGACCGACCGGGATCTCGCCGACGGTGACCGTGTGCCAGGTGCCGTCGGAGGGGATGTCGGCGCGGGCCACCGCGTCGAAGCGGTGGTCGAACGAACCGGCCGACTCGCGGGGCCGCACCGCGTGTCCGGGCAGCGGCAGCGCGGTCACCGCCTCGGCGCGGCGGCGGTACTCGGCCGCCACCGGGTCGAAGGCCGCGTCGGGGAACAGCCGGCCCCGGCGGACGCCCGCCTCCTCGGGGCCGCGCAGGACGAGGGCGGTGTAGTCGAGTTCGGCGCCGGTCGGACGCGGGGGACCGGTCACCGGCTCCGCGGCGGGCCACTGCGGGGCCGGGCCGCCCGGCGCGGGAGGCGGCGGCGCCAGGCCCGGGGCAGCCGGTGCCATGGCGGCCGGGGCCGCGGGGACCATGCCGCGGGGCCGGCCCGCGGCGCGCGGACGGGAGGGGACCGCCCTGGCGCGCTCGTCCGCCGCGCCGCCGAAGGCCTGCGGATACACGCCCTCGGCGCCCCCCGCCGAGGAGTCGGGGGGCGGTGCGCCGTAGACCGGCGGGGCCACCGACGGCGCGGGGGGCGGTGCGCCGTGACCGGGCGGGGCCGCGGGCGGCTCGCCGTAGGCCGCCGCCTTGTACTGCGGGGCCGGGACGGGACCGTCCGCCGCCACGGGCAGGGGAGCGGCGCCCGGGGACAGCGGCGCGGCGGACCCGGGGCGGGCCGGTCGCGGGCCTGCCGTGTCGTACCCGGTGAAGAGGTCGGCCAGTCCGGCCGGCGGCTCGCGCCAGCCGGACGGCGACGGGGCGGGCTGGCGGCGGCCGATCCGCATCGAACGCAGCCGCGGCAGATCGGTACGGCGCCGCAGATCGGCCGTGGCCAGCGCGATCCGTACGCCGGACCAGTCCTCGCCGGTCCGCTGGGCGACCGAGGCGCGCAGCACCAGCCGGCCGCTGCTGTCGCCCGCACGGTGGGTGAGCCGGTAGGCCGGCACCCAGACCGCGCCCGGCACGCCGTACTCCAGCTCCACCTCCACGTCACCCGTGCCGTCGAGGGTCAGGACCGCCGACACCGTGGTCTCCAGGTGCGCGTCGGGCGCGTCGGTGGAGGCACGGGCGAGCCGGTCGGCGGCGACGGCGAGTGCGTGCTCGGCGCGCTCCACCGCCTCCTCCAGGTCGACGAGACGGGTCTGGAGCGCCGCGAGCCGCTCGTCGACGAACTCGGCGAGTCCCAGCCAGGCGTCGACCGGGGTGCGCCGGTGCGGGTCCTCGCGCCTGCGGACGGGGGGCACCGGCCGCAGCGCCCTGACCTCCTCGATCACCACCAGCTGGCGGTCCCGGTGTCCGCGCGCCGCCTCGCACGCGTCGAGCAGCCGGTCCACCTCGCGCCGCAGGGCGTCCGGGGCGTCGGTGACGGCGGGCTCGGCCTCGACCTCGACCCGTGCCTCGGTGACGCGCACTCCCGAAGCGTCCGTGACCCGGGCCCGCAGGGATCCGGGGTCCAGCGAGCGGGGCAGTCCCGTCACCCTGACCCGGCCGTCCTGCGGCACACTGCCGCGGGCCAGACGGCGGCAGAGCGCGCCCTGCGCGTACACCACCACCGCATCGAGAGCCGAATCCCACCGCTGTGCCGTTCGAGCCGTCATCCGCTCCGCTCCCCGCCGCCTGCGTGCTGAGCGAAGCCTACGCCCGGCCGGTCCGCGCCGAACGGAGAACCCGTGGGGGAACGCCGGGCCCCGGCGCGGGAATTCGGTGGTGCCCCGGGCGCCGAACCGCTAGTTTCCGCGAACCGTCAGTTTCCGCCCGGACGCGACGCGTCGGGCCGACAGGTGCTACCGAGGGGAGCCGGGCGTGGGGACCGAAGGCGTACGGACGGACCGGCTGGGCCTGCTGCTCGACCAGTTCGACCATGCCAGGGAGACGGCCGAGGCGCGGCTCGCGGGTCTCGGTGACGAGGAGTACCTGTGGGAGTCCGCGCCCGGGTGCTGGTCGATCCGGCGCCGGGGCGAGGCGGTGACGCCCAGGGCGTTCGGGCCGGGCGAGTGGGTGCTCGACCTGGGAGCCGCCGACATCCCGGCGAGCGAGTACGCCGAGGTCGCCCGGCAGGCCGCGGACGGCATGACCGTCGAGAAGATCGCCGACGACTGGAGCGTGAGCACGGAGCGGGTCCGTGAGGTCCTCGCCCACACCGGTCCGCCCAAGCCCGACGAAGCGCCCCTCACGACGATCGCGTGGCGCCTCGGGCACCTGCACTTCCACTTCGCGGGCCCCTGGGAGTGGACCTTCGGGGAACGGCGGCGGGAGCCGAAGCTCCTGGTCGACTTCACCCCGTCCGCCGGCCTGGCCCTGGAGCGGTTCTGGGCGGTGATCGACCGCTGGCGCGAGAGCGTGGACGGCGTCACCGAGGAACAGCTCGACACGGTCGGCTTCTCGCAGTACCCGTACAGCAACGACGCCGAGTACCCGTTCGCCGCAGTGCTGGCGGGCTCCAATCTCGAATTCATCCACCACATGGCCGAGATCGCCCTGCTCCGGGACCTGTGGCGGATCCGTTCCGCGGCCGGGTAGGGCGCAGCCCCGCCGCCGCGTCCGGCGGCTCAGGAGCGGAGCCGGGCGCCCGGTCCGGGTCGGGCGGTCACCTCGCGCGGGGTGAGGGCGGAGTGCTCGGTGGAGCACTCGACGACGACCCGCAGCGGAGCGCCGCAGCCGGTGTGCCGGACGTCCAGGACGGGGTCCTCGGACTCCAGGGTGTGGGCCTCGCCCCACTGGCTCAGTGCCATCAGCACCGGCCACAGGTCCCAGCCCTTGCGGGTCAGCCGGTACTCGTTGCGCGGACGGCTGCCCGGTTCGCGGTACGGGACGGTGCGCAGGACGCCGGCCGCCGTCAGCTTGCGCAGCCGGTCGCTCAGCACGGCCTCCGACAGGCCGATGTGGCGGTGGAAGTCGTCGAAGCGGGTGACCCCGTTCATGGCGTCACGCAGGATCAGCAACGTCCATTTCTCGCCGACCACGTCGAGCGTGCGCTGGACGGGGCAGTTCTCGGTGCTCGCCTCAAGCCACTCCATCCTCCCATCCTAGGACGCTGGCTTCGCCGTTGACAGTCAGGTGAGGCGGAAGCTAGCTTCACTCGAAAAAGTCAGAGGGAAGGCGCTCGGCCGTGGGACGGACACGTACGTATCAATGGGAAGACCCGGCGATCCTGGCGGAGGCCGCCGGACGCATGGCCGGCATCGACTTCCTGCGCGAACTGCGCGCCGGACGGCTGCCCGGGCCGCCCATCGGCCACCTCGTGGACTTCGCGCTCGACGAGGTGGAGCCCGGCCGGGCCGTCTTCTCGCTCACACCGGGCGAGGAGCACTACAACCCGATCGGCAGCGTGCACGGCGGGGTCTTCGCCACGCTGCTCGACTCGGCGGCCGGGTGCGCGGTGCAGTCCACCCTCCCGCAGGGCATGGCGTACACCTCGCTCGACCTGACGGTGAAGTTCCTGCGGCGGATCACCGCCGACACGGGCCCGGTGCGGGCCATCGGCACGGTCGTCAGCAGCGGCCGCCGCACCGCCCTGGCCGAGGCGCGGCTGGTCGACGCGAAGGACCGCCTGCTCGCCCACGCCACCAGCAGCTGCCTGCTCTTCCCGGTCCCGGCGCAGCAGGGGTGACCCCGCCCGCCGGGCGGGGCGACCGGGCCGGCCCGGGCCGTGCGCCGCGGCCCGGTGCCCCGGCGGGGGCCGGTCTCACGCCGTGGTCGGTGCCGCGGACAGTCCCTGCTTGACGTAGCGGGTGATCTCGTCGGCGAGGATCTCGGGCAGGCCCTTCTCGATGCCGTCGAGCGCCTGGGCCGCGACCTCGGCGGGGTCGGCCTTCTGGTCGGCGGGGACGCTCGCGGCCATGTCGGTGTCCATGTAGCCGACGTGCAGCGCGGAGACGGTGATGCCGCGGGGTGCCAGTTCCTCCCGGGTGGCGTCGGTCAGCGCCCAGGCGGCGGCCTTGCTCGCGGCGTAGGAACCGAGGCCGGCCGGGTGCAGCCAGGAGAGCACCGACAGCACGTTGAGCACGGCACCGCCGCCGTTGTCCTCGATGACCGGCGCGAAGGCCCGCGTGGCGGTCAGCGGTCCGAAGAAGTTCGTCGCCATCTCGAGGCGTATCGCGTCCGGGTCGCCGTTCAGCAGCTGTGTGGCGGTGGAGATTCCCGCGTTGTTGATCAGCAGTGTCGTGTCCGAGGCCACGCGGGCCGCGGCCCGCACCGACTCCTCGTCCGTGACGTCCAGCCGGAGCGGGGTCACGCCCGGCAGGTCGACGGTCTCGGGCCGTCGGGCGGCCGCGTACACCTTCGCCCCGCGCTCCACCAGCTGTGCGGCCAGGTGACGGCCCAGTCCCCGGTTGGCTCCGGTGACCACCACGACGGCGTCCTTGAGTTCCATGTGCGCTCCCAGTGCTGCGGACCCCGGGGAGGGGCCCTCGTTTTTAGATTACATCCATAATCTAAACCGGGACTAAGATAGATTGCAACCGTCATCCAAATGAGCTGTGGGTCGACTCCGACCGAGGAGGAACGATGGGCCGTGTGTCCCAGGAGCAGGCGCGCGAGAACCGCGAGCGGGTCGTGCGGACCGCGTCCCGGCTCTTCCGTGAGCAGGGCACCCACATCAGCGTCGCCGACCTGATGAAGGCGGCGGGCCTGACCCACGGCGGCTTCTACAAGCAGTTCGCCTCCAAGGAGGCGCTGATCGACGAGGCCACGACGCACGCCTTCGGCGAACTCGCCGCGCGTCACGCGGCCGCCGCCGAGGAGGGCGCCGGGGGGCGTGCCGAGGTCCAGCGGGCGCTGATCGACGCCTATCTCACCGCCGAGCACCGTGACAACGCGGCCGACGGCTGCCCCGCCGCCGGGCTCGCCCAGGACATGGCCCGTGAACCGGGAGCGAGCGAGGCGCATCGCGCCTATGCCGAAGGGGTGGGCGCCTTCGCCGAGTTCCTCGCCACCGAGGACGAGGACGGCATCGTCCGGCTGTGCACGATGCTCGGCGCGCTCGTCCTGGCCCGGGCCACGAAGGACTCGCCCCTGTCCGACGAGATCCTCGCGACCGCGCGGGCGGCCCTCACGCAGAGGTGACCCACCCCGGCGGCGGGCGCCGTGACGCCTTCCGCAGCACCGGTGGGCCCGGTCGCGGGCGGACGCGAGGTCCGGAGCCCGGCCTGCACCGTGACCACCTCCACTCCCGCCTCCCGCAACCGGGCGCAGGTCTTCTCGTTCCCACCCCGGGGCGTCGGTGACCACCATGTCGGGTTCCCCCGGGCCGTGCCGGTGCCGGGGAACTTGCCCATGTCCGCCACCAGGACCACCTGGGCGCCGGCTGCGATCACGGCTCACTTGACGGCCGTGGTGTGCAGGACCTGCCCGTCGGGGCGGACTCCGCTCGTGCCGAGGAAGAGCCGGTCGGCGCACCGGGCGGCCAGGGCGTCCACTACCTCGACCCGGACGCCGGCCACGTCGGAGAAGGGTCGTCCTTGCCCACGACCGGCGCGGCGCCGCCATGGACGCCGGCAGCTACACCTTCGTCGCCGACGCGACGAAGGGAGCCCATGCGCTGAGGGCCGGCGCCGCGTCCCGGTACCGGACCCGAACGGTCCGCCCCGGGACGCGGCCGCGGGGGCCTCAGTCGATGTCCACCGGGCCGTCGCCGGTCTTCTTGTCCTTGCCCGCCCGCAGCTGGAGCAGGCCGCCGGCCGTGGCGCCGTCGGCCGCGGAACCCTCGCCGGTGCCGCGGGCGCCGGAGGAGTCCTGGCCGTTGCCGAGGTTCTGCCGGACCGAGTCGAGGATCGTCAGGCCCTGGGACACCAGACCGGCGGCGATCTCACCGAGGCCGTCCGCGCCGTTCAGGACGTTGACATTGGCTCCGGCGAGGCCGCCCGCGGCCTCCTTCACGATCTGCGGCAGCTGGTCGATCAGCATCCGGTCCAGCGCGACCCGGTCGTAGGAGGCGGCGGCCTCCGCCTGGATCTTCATGCGCTGCGCCTCCGCGGCCGCCAGGATCCTGACCCGCTCGGCCTCCGCCTCGGCCGGCTTCACGACCTCCGCCACCAGCTGCTGCTGGCGCAGCTTCGCCTGCCGCTGGGCCAGTTCCGTCTGGGCGGCGAGCACCTCCTGCTGGGCGTGGGCCTGCGCGAGCGGTCCGGCCTGCGAGGCGTGTGCCTCGGCACGGTTCACCTCGGCCGAGTACTCCGCCTTCACGACGGCGGTCTGCCGGGCGTACTCCGCCTGCTTGCGGGCCGCCGCCTGCTCCGCCTCGGCCGCGGCCTGGGTGGCCTGTGCCTGGGCGATCTGGGCCTGCCGCTGGATGGCAGCCTTGTGCGGCGCGGACATCGCGTCGATGTAGCCGGTGTCGCCGTCGTCGATCGACTGGATCTGCAACGAGTCGACGATCAGGCCGATCTTCGCCATCTCCGTCTTCGAGGTGTCCAGGACCTCCGCCGCGAGCTTCTGCCGCTCGGTGACGATCTCCTCGACCGTCATGGAGCCGATGATCGCCCGCAGGTGACCGGCGAAGATCCGGCCGGTCAGCACCGACATCTGGTCCTGGTCGGAGAGGAAGCGCTGGCCCGCGTTGATGATGCTCTCGTGGTCGTTGCCGACCTTGAAGGCGATGACGGCGCGCACGTGCAGCGCGATGCCCTGCCGGGTCACACAGGTCTCGGTGACCTCGGACTCGCACATCGACAGGGTGAGGAAACGGGTCTTGCGGAACACCGGAAGCACGAACTTGCCGTGCCCCGTCACCACTCGGAACGGCGCGCCCCCCAGTCCCCGCCTGCCCCCCGAGATCAACATCGCCTCGTCGGGAGCGGGAACGCGATATCCGAACATTTCTCTTCCACTCTCAGTCGGTCCCGGCGAGATCGCCGAGCGCGTCCAACGGATCCACCCACTCGACGACGCCGACCTCGCGGCAACCGCGCGACTCGATCACGAGCACCGTCGCCCCCGTCGGCAGCGGATCCTCCGACCAGGCGAGAAAGGTCTCGGAGCCGCCTCTGACCCGCACGAGGATCTCCCCGGGGCCCGCGGACCCGCGGGTTCCGATGAGCACTCTCCCCGTACAGCCGATCACGGCCTCGTCCTGCGGCATCACCGGCCGCCCTCCATCGCTCTGGCCCACGGTTCAGACGATAGACCCACGCGGGACCGGGGCCAACGGCAAGGCCGGACTGCCGCGGCGGCACCGGCCGCGAGGGCCGCGCCGGGCCGCCGCCGTCAGCCGGCGGCGGGGGTGCGGATGGCGGCGATGTCGAACTGAAGGCGCACCTTCTCGCTCACCATGGCACCGCCCTCGGCGAGCCGCGCGTCGTACGTCAGACCCCATCGCGAACGGTCGATCGTGGTCGTCCCGTCGAAACCGGCCCGCTCGTACCCGAAGGGGTCGACGACATGTCCTATGTAGGTGAGTTCCAGGTCCACGGGGCGGGTGATGTCCTTGATGGTGAGGTCACCGGTCATGAGATAGACGTCGGGGGCCGCGAGCCGGACGGCGGTACTGGTGAAACGCATCTGCGGATAGGCCGCGGCGTTCAGGAAGTCCCGTCCGACCAGATGCGCGTCGCGCTGTTCCACACCGGTGTCGACACTCGCCGTGGACAGCAGGATCTCGGCCCGTGAGCGTGCCGGGTCGCGACCGTCGAAATGGAGCCGGCTGCGGTACTCGGTGAAAGCGCCGCGCACGGTGGTCACCAGGGCGTGCCGGACGGAGAAACCGATGCGGCTGTGCGCCGGGTCGATCATCCAGTCGCCGGTCAGAGCGGCCAGGGCGGGATCCGGGTGTCCGGCGGCCCGGGAGGCGGGGGAGCCGACGGAGGACTGCGCTGCTGTGTGGGGTGCCGAGCGCCGGGGGGATGCGCCACGGGTGAACAGGTTCATGATTCACGTAGGTACTGCACCGCGGATATCGCCGCAAGCCTGCCTCGGGAGCGCCGACGGACCGAATGCGTACCGACGTGCCTATACACCGCCACGCAATGCCCGGCGGCTGCAATATCCACACATCGTCGTCACTCCACGGTCAAAAGAATTCCGCCGCGCTCCTGACGTATTCCGATTCCGGGACAGCCTTCCGGACGGCTTGTCCCGAAGGGTGTCCCGGGGGTCGTCCCGGCTCGGCGGACGGGGCTTGTCGCTTCGTACGATTCGACTCCGAACAACATGACGACCCACGCAGCCCGTGGCCGCAGGAGTGTGCCGATGCCCGGCCGGCGATCCATCGCCGAAGCGGAGAAGCTCGCCGAGACCAAGCTCGGCGGCATCCCCCTGCGGCGGGAACAGATGGCCGTCGTCGCCGACATCTGCCGTGCCGCGTCGGCGGTACGGCAGCACCTGGAGAACTCGGTGCTGCGCGGCTCCGACCTGACGTGGACGGCGTTCGTCGTGCTCTGGGTGGTGTGGGTCCGGGGCGAGTCGGAGACCCGGCACGTCGCCGAGTAGGCCGGGATCTCCAAGGGCACGCTCACCGGGGTGGCCCGCACGCCGGAGGGGCGCGGGCTGCTGCGCCGGGCCGGGCACCCCGTCGACGGCAGGCTCGTCCTGCTCAGCCTCACCGACGAGGGGGAGACGCTGATGAAGCGCCTCTTCCCCGCGTTCGACGAGGAGGAGGCATTCGTGGCGAGCCGGCTCAGCGACGAGGAGTGCCGCAGCGTGGCCGACGGGCTGCGCCGCGTGGTCCGGCAGGTCGAGGAGAAGGGCGAGGAGCGCCGCACCGCCCTCCTCGACGGCGCCGAGCCGGCCCCCCGCCGCAGCGGCCGCCGCCCGAAGGCCTGAGCCCTCAACGGTCGGTCGAGTGGGCTGACGCCGGACGCCGGACGCCGGACGCCGGACGCCGGACGCCGGACGAGGGGCGGGGCACCTGGGCGCCGGACGCCCGACCCCCGCGGGGGAGCGGAGGTCGGTGGCCGGCGAGGGCCGCGGTCACCAGGGCGTCGAACAGGCCCTGTTGGGCCGGATCCTCGTGGGCGGTGTCCTCCGGGTGCCGCTGGACGGCCGTGAACCAGCCCCGGGCGCCGGGAAGTTGGACCCCTTCCACTGTGCCGTCCGCCGCGCGCGGTGACCGTCAGCCCCGCGGCGAGGCCGCTCACCCGCTGATGGTGGTAGCAGGACGCCTCCACCTTCTGCGCGTGACGTCGCGCTCGGCGGCACCCTCGAACAGGACATGGGCGGTCCCGGCCGCGAACACCGGCACGTGGTGCACCCGGTGGAGACAGCGCGCGGTTCCCTGCTCGAACGGGCCACGCTGCCAGGGTGTCGGCGGCGCCGTGGCGGTGCGGGGCGAGGCCGCCCCCGCCGGGCAGCAGCACGCCGTCGAAACGGGCGAGCCCGCGTGGCTACGTCGCCGTCCGCCGGATGGATGCCCACCGGTTCACCGCCCGCGCGTCAGACGGCCTCGACCAGCGTGCGGGTGCTGACCTCGGCCGCTACCGGAGCGCCGAGGCGGTGGCGGAGAAACGGGCGGGGATCGCGATGAGCGGCCGGACGGGGGATATGTGGCCGTGCCTCGGTCCGTAAGGCTCCGAGGCTTGCGCGCATCCCGTGGGAGCCTGCGCCAGGTCTTGACGTGTACTTGACGTAGTGGCTTCATGGGAGCGCTCCCACATACGGTCCACGGTGAGCCACGTCCGACGTGTCACCCCCACACCCCTTCTGCCGCCTGAGTTTCCGGGCCTCACTCCTGGAGTCGCAGTGAGATCAGCAAGGAGCACCGAAGGAACCACCGGAAGCACCTCCCGGGCCCGTCCGCGAAGCGCTTTCCGGGTGCACCGGCACAGCACCTCGTGGGCCCGGCGCAGCGCCTACCGGGCGCACCCGCTGGGCGGCCTGCTGGCCAGGCTCGCGGCCCTCGTCGGCCTGGTCCTGGTCGGAGCCCTCTGCCCGGCCGCCGCCCAGGCGCAGACCCAGGCGCCGCGCGCTCTCGCCACCGGCCTGCACATCAGCGACGGCCGCCTGGTCGAGGGCAACGGCAACGACTTCGTCATGCGCGGCGTGAACCACGCCCACACCTGGTATCCGGGCAGGACGCAGCAGTCCCTCGCCGACATCAAGGCGATGGGCGCCAACGCGGTGCGTGTCGTCCTCGCCGACGGCCACCGCTGGAGCGCGAACAGCGCGGCCGACGTCACGGCCGTCGTCGCGCAGTGCAAGGCCAACCGGCTCATCTGCGTGCTGGAGGTGCACGACACCACCGGCTACGGCGAGGACACCGCGGCGGGAACGCTGGACCAGGCCGCCGACTACTGGATCGGTCTGAAGGACGTCCTGGCCGGCCAGGAGAGCTACATCATCATCAACATCGGCAACGAACCCTGGGGCAACACCGACCCGGCCGGCTGGACGGACCCGACCATCGCCGCGGTCAAGAAGCTCCGGGGCGCCGGCTTCGCGCACACGATCATGGTGGACGCGCCCAACTGGGGCCAGGACTGGCAGGGCGTCATGCGGGCCAACGCCCGCGCCGTCTACGCCGCCGACACCACCGGCAACCTCATCTTCTCGATCCACATGTACAGCGTCTTTGACACCGCGGCGGAGATCACCGACTACCTCAACGCCTTCGTCGCGGCCAAACTGCCCCTTCTGATAGGTGAGTTCGGTGGCCCCGCGGACCAGTGGGGCGACCCCGACGAGGACACCATGATGGCCGCGGCCGAGCAGCTCGACCTCGGCTACCTGGCCTGGTCCTGGAGCGGCAACACCGACCCGATCCTCGACCTCACGCTGAACTTCGATCCCGCCCAGCTGACTTCGTGGGGCAAGCGCATCTTCAACGGCGTGAACGGCATCGCGCAGACCGCCAGGGAAGCCACGGTGTTCGGGGGCGGCACCCCGGGCGACACCCAGGCCCCGACCGCTCCGGGAACCCCGGCCGCCTCCGGCGTGACGGCCACCTCCGCGACCCTCACCTGGACGGCGGCCACGGACAACGTCGGCGTCGCCGGCTACGACGTCGTCCGGATCAGCGGCACGACCGAGACCGCCGTCGCCGCTTCGACGACCAACACCGCCACCGTGACCGGTCTGGCCGCGAACACCGCGTACAGCTTCGCCGTCTACGCCCGCGACGCCGCGGGGAACCGTTCCGCCCGCTCGGCCGCCGTCGCCGTCACCACCTCCGCGGCACCCGCCGTGTCCTGCTCGGTCGCCTACCGGGTGGTGGGGGAGTGGCCCGGCGGCTTCCAGGGGGACATCACCCTGCGCAACACCGGCACCTCGGCCATCAGCGGCTGGAAGCTCGCCTTCGCCTTCGCCGACGGCCAGACCGTCACCAACATGTGGGGCGGGACCGCCACCCAGAGCGGCGCCTCGGTGAGCGTCGCCCCCGCCTCGTACACCTCCACCGTTCCCGCCGGCGGCTCGGTCACGGTCGGGTTCATCGGAAGCAAGGGCGCGGCCAACACCGCGCCGACCGCGTTCACCCTCAACGGCGGCGCCTGCGCCACCACCTGACACCCGGCGTCCCGGCCGGGCGGAGGGCGCACCCCCTCCGCCCGGCCGGGACGCCCCTACCGCCGCGAGCCCTTGACCGGTGCGAACGACCGGGGGCGCAGCTCTCGGGACCTCGCCGGTGCGAGCCCCGCTCGCGGTGTCACTCCGCTTCTGTCCGGGTGCCGTCCGGCAGGCCCCCCGTAGGCTGGACCCATGTCCACGACGCCCCGCTGGCTCAACGCCGACGAACGACGCGCCTGGCTGGCCTACGTCGACTTCTCCACGCTGCTCGCCGACCACCTCAACCGGCAGCTGCGGCGTGACGCGGGTATGACACACGCCGACTACAGTCTGCTGGCCTACCTCTCGATGGCCCCCGAGGGCACCCTCGGGATGTCCGAGCTCGCCCAGCGTCTGAAGATCACGCGCAGCCGGCTCACCCACGCGGTGAACAGACTGCGCGAGGTAGGCCTGGTGGACCGCAGGGAGGACCCCGCCGACGGCCGGGGCCAGCTGGCCTTCCTCACCGACCGGGGCAGGTCCCTGCTGGAGGAGGTCGCCCCGGGGCACGTGGAGGCCGTCCGCCGAGCGGTGTTCGACGCCCTCACCCCGGAGCAGGTGCGGCAGTTCGCGGACATCGGCGAGGCCATCAGCGCGGCCCTGGTCCGCGCCGAGAGCACCGAGGCGGACCCCGCGGCACTGCCCTGGCGCCGCCGGTAGCGACCCCGCGGCGGTACCGGACGGGTGGCGGTGCCGGACCGGTGGCGGTGCCGGACCGGTGGGCGCAGCGCCGGGGAACGGCCGCGCGGCGGTCGCGCGCCGACGGCGGACCGGGGCGGATCGATGGCGGATCGAGCCGAACCGTCGGCGGATCGAGGCGAATCGGCGGTGGATCGAGAAGAACCGGCCGACGGTCCGTACCTGGGGGTACCGGGGGGCCGCCCGCCCCTCCGACCACGCCAACGATCCAAGGGACGTACCTCGTGAACGCAACCGCCGCCATCGGCGTCACCGGCCTCGGCGTGATGGGCCGCAACCTCGCGCGCAACTTCGCCCGCAACGGCTACACCGTCGCCGTCCACAACCGCTCCGCAGGCCGTACCCGCGCGCTGGTCGAGGAGTTCGGCCACGAGGGCACGTTCGTCCCCGCCGAGTCCGCCGCTGACTTCGTGGCGGCGCTCGAACCCCCCCGCCGACTGATGATCATGGTGCAGGCCGGTGCGGTCACGGACGCCGTCATCGACGAGTTCGCCCCGCTCCTGGAGCCCGGCGACATGATCATCGACGGCGGCAACGCCCACTACGCCGACACCCGCCGCCGCGAGGAGGCGCTGCGCGAGCGCGGCATCCACTTCGTGGGCGCCGGTGTGTCCGGTGGCGAGGAGGGCGCGCTGAACGGGCCGGCCGTCATGGTGGGCGGTTCGAGCGAGTCGTACGACGTCCTCGGCCCGATGTTCGAGGCGATCAGCGCGAAGGTCGACGGCGAGCCCTGCGCCACGCACATCGGCACCGACGGAGCCGGGCACTTCGTGAAGATGGTGCACAACGGCATCGAGTACGCAGACATGCAGCTCATCGCCGAGGCGTACGATCTGCTGCGCCAGGTCGCCGGCTACACCCCCGCGGAGATCGCGGACATCTTCCGCACCTGGAACGAGGGCCGCCTCGGTTCCTACCTGATCGAGATCACCGCCGAGGTCCTCGCCCACACCGACGCCACCACCGGTCTCGCGTTCGTCGACGTCGTCGCCGACGCCGCCGGTCAGAAGGGCACCGGCCGCTGGACCGTGCAGACCGCGCTCGACCTCGGGTCCCCGGTCACCGCCATCGCCCAGGCCACGTTCGCCCGCGCCGCGTCCGGCCAGAGCGCGCTGCGGGCCGCCTACGCCGGTCTGCCCGGCGGCACCACGCCCCCGCTCAGCCGCACCGAGGCCACCCGCTTCACCTCGCAGGTCGAGCACGCCCTGTACGCGTCGAAGGTCATCGCCTACGACCAGGGCTGGAAGATGATCCAGGACGCGGCCGGGGAGTTCGGCTGGAAGATCGACCTGGGCGCGGTCGCCCGGATCTGGCGCGGCGGCTGCATCATCCGCGCCTCGTTCCTCGACCGCATCCGGGCCGCTTACGCCGCCGACCCGGACCTGGTCAGCCTGCTGGGCGAGATGGAGTTCGCCATGGAGATCACGGACGCGCAGGTGCCCTGGCGCGAGACCGTCGCCTCCGCCGCCCGGCGCGGCATCCCCGTGCCCGCCTTCTCGGCCGCGCTCGCGCACTACGACACCCTGCGCTCCGAACGCCTGCCGGCGGCGCTGCTCCAGGGGCAGCGCGACTACTTCGGGGCTCACACGTACCTCCGGACCGACCGCCCGGGCGCCTTCCACACACACTGGGCCGAGCCCGGCCGCCCGGAGACGTCCGCCTGATGCCTGATGCCTTACGGCTGAGGGCTCGCGGTTCATGACTCATGGCTCGCGGCACGAGGGAGGGGCGGGGCGCTCACCGGGCGCCCCGCCCCTCCCTCGTGCCGGCCACCTGTAAGGGGCCGGTGCGCGAAATGCGCCCCCGTCAGACGCCCGTCGCCGGCGCCGGGTACGTCGGGTACTCTACCCCGGAGACGTGCTGGACGACGCGGACGACCTGGCAGGAGTAGCCGAACTCGTTGTCGTACCAGAGGTAGAGGATGGCGTTGTCGCCGTCGACCTTGGTGGCGCCCGCGTCGATGATCGACGAGTGGCGCGAGCCGATGAAGTCCATGGAGACCGCGTCCGGCGCCGTCGTGAAGTCGATCTGGCGCTTGAGCGGCGAGGTCAGCGAGACCTCGCGGAGGTACTCCAGGACCTCGTCGCGGCTGGTCTCGCGGCCGAGCCGCAGGCTGAGGATGGCGATCGAGACGTCCGGCACGGGCACCCGGATCGAGCTGCCGGTGATCGGCGCCTTGAGGTCGGGCAGCGCCTTGGCGACGGCCGAGGCGGCACCGGTCTCGGTGATCACCATGTTCAGCGGCGCCGAACGGCCGCGACGGTCCGCCTTGTGGTAGTTGTCCAGCAGGTTCTGGTCGTTGGTGAACGAGTGGACGGTCTCCACGTGGCCGCGCAGCACACCGTACTCGTCGGCCATCGCCTTCAGCGGCGGGACGATCGCGTTGGTGGTGCAGGAGGCGCAGGACAGGATCTGCTCGTCCGGCTTGATCGTGTCGTGGTTGACGCCGTGCACGATGTTCGGCACGTCACCCTTGCCGGGCGCGGTCAGCACGACCTTGTCGATGCCCGGCCGCAGGTGCTTGGCGAGGCCCTCGCGGTCACGCCACTTGCCGGTGTTGTCGATGAGGATGGCGTTGCGCACGCCGTACTCGGTGTAGTCGACCTGGCTCGGGTCGTCGGCGTAGATCACCGTGATCTCGTTGCCGTTGGCGATGATCCTGTTGTGAGCCTCGTCGACCGTGATCGTGCCCTGGAACTGGCCGTGCACGGAGTCGCGGCGCAGCAGCGACGCCCGCTTGACCAGGTCGTCGGCGGGACGGCCGCCGCCGCGCACGACGATGGCGCGCAGCCGCAGACCGTTGCCGGAGCCGGACTTCTCGATGAGCAGCCGGGCGACGAGGCGGCCGATGCGGCCGAAGCCGTACAGGACGACGTCGCGGGGCTCGCGCCGGTCGATCTTGTTCGCGCCGGTGGCGCCGGCCACGGCCTCGGCGGTGAACTCCGCCACCGACAGGCCGCGGTCGTCGGACCGGTGGGTCGCGGCGAGCATGCCGATGTCGATCTGGGACGGGCCGAGGTCGAGCGCGGTGAGCGCCTCGAGGAACGGCAGCGTCTCGGTGACCGAGAGCTCCTCGCCGGCGATCTGGCGGGCGAACCGGTGGGTCTTGAGGATGCTGACCACCGACTTGTTCACCAGGGAGCGGCTGTGCAGCAGGACCGTCACGTCCCGCTCGCGGTGCAGCTTCCCGATCATCGGGATCATCGACTCCGCGATCTCCTCGCGGTTCTTCCAGTTGGTGAACGAATCGTCGTTGAGCGTCACGGGCCTATCTTTCGAGCTAGGTGGCGCTCATATGCTAACCCTGTGGTGTTCCGATCATTCAAGCGGGTCCGCGCTCAGGTGTGCAGCATCGTCGGCCGGGGCCGCCGCGCGCCTTCGACCCGCAGGCCGCGGGGTCGTCCGCGGCGCGGATCGACGGCGTCGGAGGGGGCGGCGCGAGCGCGGGATGGGGGCGGTGCGGGGGGCGGGTGTAGGCGCGGCATGACGCGGGTACGGAGGCGTCTTGACGACGGTACGGAGGCAGCCGGATGACGGTACGGGGTCGGCCTGACCCGGATCCCGGTCCCGCGTGTTCCCCCGCCGGGGGTTGAGGCCCGCCCGCTCGGGTACGCGACGCCGGACCGCCGCTACCAGGGAGTTCGTCATGGAGACACCCGCGCACGACCGCAGCAACAACCCGGCCGCGCTGGCGCTGGACGCGCTGGCCAGGGACACCGAGGACACCGCCGCGCTGGACACGCTCGCGCACTGCGACGTGCTCGTGCCCGTGCCCGACGACGCCGTCGACGAGGACGTCAGCAACCCGGCCACGGTCGCGCTGCCCGTCCTGGAGCAGCCCGGTGGCGCGCCGGTGGTGCCCGTCTTCACCTCCGAACCGGAGATGGCGGACCTGCTGCCCGAGGTCGACCGCTACCGTCTGGTGCCGCTCGGCGCGCTCGCCGCGCAGTGGCCCACCGGCGAGCTGTCCCTCGCCATCGACGCGGCCGGCGACCATCCGCTGACGCTCACCTCGGAGGGGGTCCGCACCCTGCTCGCCCGCTGAACCGCGGACGCCCGGAGCCGGGACCGGCCGGCACCGCGTCCGGCGTCCGGCCAGGACCCGGTGCCACGGCTGGACCCGGCGTCACGGCCGGACCGGGCGTCGCTGCGGGGCCCGGTGTTCCGGACCCGGCATCCGGTCGGTCCTGGGCGGGCGTACGGTCAGGACCGGGCGTCCGGCAGGGACCGGGTCAGCATCCGGCCCAGTACCGCCCGCTGGAGCGGCAGCACCTCGGTGTGCAGGTCGCGGCCCTTGGAGGTGAGGGCGACCCACACCCCGCGCCGGTCCTCCATGCAGACGGAGCGCTCCACCAGGCCTTCCTTCTCCAGGCGGCCGATGAGGCGGGACAGCGCGCTCTGGCTGAGGTGCACCCGTCCGACGAGGTTCTGCACCCTGCACTGGTCGCCCGCTCGCGGGGCCTCGGAGGCGAGGATGTCGAGCACCTCGAAGTCGCTCGCTCCCAGGCCGTGCGGATGCAGCGCGCGGTCGATCTCGCACATCGTGCGCGCGTGCACCGACAGGATGTCCCGCCACCGCTCCTCGAGGCCCGAACCGGCCGTCTTCGCTGCCATACCTGCACGGTAACACCGAAACGCCCGTTTATTGAGTGTGCAACTAGTGCGGGTGCAAGCGCTTGGGCAGGCGCTCAGGCGGCCGGGTCCTGGAGGAGCCCGACCAGGTTGCCGTCCGCGTCCTTCACGAACGCGATCAGCCTGCCGCCGCCGACGTCCTGCGCGTCCTGGATCAGCTCCGCCCCCGCCGCCACCAGCGCGGCGAGGCGCTCGCGCAGGTCGGTGACGTGCCAGTACGGGACCGGTCCCGTCATGCCCTTGCCGTGTCCGTTCGGGTCGAGGCCGATGTCCTGACCCGCGGCCTTGAAGCCGACGTAGTAGGGCTCGTCGGCGTACGGCTCGACCCCGAGGAGCGCGCCGAACAGGGCCTTGGCCCGGTCGAGGTCCTTGACGGGGTAGATGATCGTCTGAAGGCCGGTGGCCATGGCGTCCTCCTCGGTGAGGTGCGGGGTGCGGGAGCACCACCGTGTTCCCGCACGTCTCACGCTAGGCGGAGCAGCCGCGGACGGCTTCTTCGATCCTGACCGGTCGGGCGCATTTGATCCTGACCGGTCGGGCGCACGGCGGCTCCCGTCCGCTACGTGGACTCCCGCTTCACCAGCTCCGTCGGCAGGATCACCGCCGCCGGGTCCTCGCCGCCGATCTGGGCGAGCAGCACCCGGACCATCTCGTTGCTGATCCGGTCCCACGGCTGCCTGATGGTGGTCAGGGAGGGACTGACCGCGGTCGCCGCGGGGGAGTCGTCGAAACCGCCGACCGCGACGTCCTGCGGAACCCGTCGGCCCGCCCGGTGCAGCACGGTCAGCACACCCTGCGCCATCAGGTCGGACGCGACGAACACCGCGTCGAGGTCCGGCGCCTGGGCGAGGAGCCGCTCGGCGCCCGCCTCGCCGCTGGCCCTGCTGTAGTCACCGGAGACCACGAGTCGCTCGTCGTACTCGACACCGGCCTCGGCGAGCACCTCCCGGTAGCCGGCGAGCCGCTCCACACCGCCGGGCGTGTCCAGCGGACCGGTGACCACACCGACCCGCCGGCGGTCCTGGGCCAGCAGATGGCGCACCATGTCCCGGGCGCCGTCGCGGTCGTCGGCGGCCACATAGCTCACCTTGGACCCGATCCCGATCGGCTTGCCGCACGCGACCAGCGGTACGCCCGCCTCGCGCAGCTCCGTGGCGACCGGGTCCCCGGAGTGGCTGGAGACCAGCAGCACCCCGTCGACGTGTCCGGCGGTGATGTACCGGGTGATGCGCCGGCGCTCGTCCTCGGTCCCGGCCAGCATCAGCAGCAGGGGGATGTCGTGGGCGGCCAGCGCCTGTGTGCAGCCGCGCAGCAGGACGTTGAAGTTGGGGTCCTCGAAGAACCGTTCCTGAGGCTCCGTCAGCAGGAAGCCCACCGAGTCGGAGCGGCCGGTGATCAGGGAGCGGGCGTGCCGGTTCACGACGTAACCCGTCCTGCGGATGGCGGCGTTGACCGCCTCGGCGGCGGCGGGGCTGACGTAGTGGCCACCGTTGAGCACGCGCGAGACGGTGCCCCGGGAGACCCCCGCCTCCCGTGCCACGTCGTGGATGGTCGGCGGTCTGCGGCGGCCCCCCGCACCATTGTTCATGGTCATGACTTTACGGCTCCGGACAGCAGATCCAGGCTCCAGAACCGCTGAATGACCAGGAACAGCGCCACCAGCGGGATCACCGCGAGGAACGCGCCGGTGATCACGAGCGTGTAGAGCGCCGGAGTGTTGGCCCCCTGTTCGAGGAGGGTGAACAGACCGAGCGTGAGGGGGAACCGCTCGTCGTCGCTGAGCATGATGTACGGCAGCAGGAAGTTGTTCCAGATCGCCACGAACTGGAAGAGGAACACCGTCACCATGCCGGGGATCATCATCGGCAGCGCGATCCTGGTGAAGATCCGCCACTCGCTCGCCCCGTCCATCCGGCCGGCCTCGACCACGTCCCCCGGGACGGCGGCGGCCGCGTAGATCCGGGAGAGGTAGACGCCGTAGGGGGAGAGGATCTGCGGCAGGAGCACGGACCAGTAGGAGTCCGTGAGGTCCGCCTTCGCCATCAGCAGGTACTGCGGGATGGCGAGGATGATCGGCGGCATCAGCACACCGGCGAGCAGGACGTTGAACATCGTCTCGCGGCCGCGGAAGCGGTACGTCGCCAGCGCGTAGCCGCTGAACGCCGAGACGCCCGTCGACAGCAGCGCGCCGAGCACGGCGTAGAGCCCCGAGTTGGCCATCCACTGCCAGTAGATGCCGTCCCGGTAGGCGTCGAGGTCGGCGATGTTGTCCGTGAAGCCGCTGCCCGGCAGGAACGTGAACGTGGAGAACAGCTCGCTGCCGGACTTGGTGGACGCGATCACCACCCAGGCCACCGGGAGCAGGCAGTAGACCGCGCCGAGCAGCAGCGTGAGCGTCGGCACCGGCGCGATCCGGCCGCGGAGCGGGGGGCGGCTGCGGGCGGTGCCCGTGGCGCCGGCCGTCGAGGGCGCCTTGCGGACGGCAAGAGAACTCATCGTGCTCCTCCGGGACCGAGGTCCCGCTTGTTGCGCCGGTTGGCGGCCCTCAGGAACCCGAAGGACAGCACCAGCGTGGCGAAAGCGATGATCACGGCCTCGGCCGCCGCCTGGTAGATGTCGCCGGTGCCGAACGCGTCCCGGTACACCTTCATCAGCGGACTCCACGTCGTGGACACGGAGTTGGTGAGCGGTTTGAGGGTGGTCGGCTCGTTGAACACCTGGAGCGTGGCGATGATCGAGAAGAAGAAGGTGAGCACCAGCGAGGGCGCCACCATGGGGATCTTGATCCTCAGCGCGATCTGCGTCGGCGTCGCCCCGTCCAGCTTCGCCGCCTCGTACACCTCGGCCGGGATGGCCTGCAACGAGGTGTAGATGACGATCATGTTGAAGCCGGTGCCGCCCCACACCGCGATGTTCGACAGCGCGAGGTACAGCGGGCCGCCGTCCAGCAGGTCCGGCTGCGGCATGCCGAGCCTGTCGAGCACGTAGTAGAAGGGGCTGACGTCCGGCAGGTACAGGAAGCCCCACAGCAGGGCCGCCACCACGCCGGGGATGGCGTACGGCAGGAAGATCGCGAGCCGGGTGAAGGGGGCGAGCCGCACCTTCTCGGAGTCGAGCATCAGCGCGAACAGCAGCGCCAGGCCCAGCATCACCGGGACGACGATGCAGCCGTAGCCGAGGACACGCAGCGCGCCGTCGAGCAGCTCGCTGTCGGTGAAGGCGGCGGTGTAGTTCGCGAAACCGGCCCAGACCTCGCTGCGCGCACCCGAGCCGAGACCGAGGCCGGACACGTGCACCTTGCGGAAGCTGAGCCACACCGCGTAGCCGATGGGCAGGGCGAAGAACAGGGCGAACAGGAGGGTCGCGGGGACGAGGAAGAGGTAGGGGGCGCTGCGCGTCCGGTCGGCGGTGCGGGCGGACGGCCGGACGTACGGGGCCTTCTCGGCCCCGTACGTCCCGCTGCGGGGTGTGCTGGTCACTCGGAGACCTCGAAGCCCTGCTTCTTCAGGTCGGCGACGGTGTCCGACTGCATCTTCGCCAGGGCGGCGGAGAAGTCGGACTTGTCCTTCGCGGCGGCGCCGAACGCGTCCTTGAAGGTCGTATAGGCGACGTTCACGTTCGGGCCCCAGGCCGAGGGGGCGGTGGTCTTCGCGATCCTGGCCGCCGTGGTGTAGAAGTCCGCCTGGTTCGAGAAGTAGTCCGGCGGGGTGGTGAAGGCGCCGCTGAGCTGGGCGGAGGTGGAAGCCGGGTAGATACCGCCCTCCTTGGCCAGCGCGTTGAGGGCGTCGCCGTCGGTGTTCAGCCAGGCGGCGAACTTCGCGGCGGCCTCCTTGTGCTTGGAGTCCGTCGTCACGGCCGTGGAGGATCCGCCCCAGCTGCCGGTGACGTCGTCGCTGTTCGACCACTGGGGGAGCGGGGCCATGGCCCACTTGCCCTTGGTGTCGGGCGCGGCGGTGGTCAGGGTGCCCGGGGCCCACACGGCGGAGACCCAGGCGATCTGCTTGCCGGTGTTCAGCGCCTTGTTCCAGGCCGGCGTGTACATCGGCTGGTTGTCGATGGCGCCCTCCTTGACGAGACCGCCCCAGAAGTCGGCGACCTTCTTGCTGGCCGTGTCGTCGATGCCGACCTTCCACTTGTCGCCCGAGGTCGTCCACCACTTGGCGCCGGCCTGCTGGGCGAGGCCCGCGAAGAGACCGGAGTCGTTGGCCGAGAACGTCGTGAGGTCCGTGTCCGGGGCCTTCTTCTTCAGGTCGCGGGCGGTCTGCGCGAACTGCTCCCAGGTCACCGGGACCTTCAGGCCGTACTTCTTGAAGAGGTCCGCGCGGTAGTAGAACATCATCGGGCCGATGTCCTGGGGCACCGCGTAGACGGCGTCCGTGCCCAGCGTCGTCTGCTGCCACACTCCGTCGGCGAACTTGCTCTTCGCGTCGCCGACGTCCTTCGCTATGTCCGCCAGCGCGTCGTTGCTGACCAGCGTCGGCAGGGCCTGGTACTCGGCCTGGACCAGGTCGGGGGCCTTGCCCGCCTTGTGCGCGGTGAGGATCTTGGTGACCAGCGTGTCACCGGACGCCTGCTTCTTCACCGTGACGGTGATCTGGTCCTTCTTGCCCTGGCCCTTGTTCCACAGGTCCACGACCTTGTCCATGCCGGGCGTCCACGTCCAGTACGTGAGCGAGACCGGACCGGACTCGGCGCCGCCGTCCTCGTCGGACGATCCGCAGGCGGCGAGCGCGGTGGCGCCGAGGGCGACGGCGATGGTGGAAGCTGCACCTCTGACAAAGAGCCGCCGACGCTTCGTGTTGGGCATGGATCTCTCCCCTGACCTGGGTTCCCGCCCGGTGCGAGAACCTGCCATGCGATCACGTGGGCCGGGTCCTCGCCCGTCGCGAAAACCCTGCCCTGGTGTCTGTGAGCGTTCACAGTAGAGAAACATCCCGGACACTTGTCAATGGTTGTTGCTGTGCGGTTATGTTGGGCTCCGAACGACGCAGCAGTGTGTGCACGTTCCCAAATGATCGATTAAATGGGAGAGATCCAATGCCGGAGACCAGCCCCCGGGGCCTGACCAGGCTCGCCTTCGGTGGGGACTACAACCCCGAGCAGTGGCCGGAAAGCGTCTGGCAGGACGACGTCCGGCTGATGCGGGAGGCCGGCGTCACCATGGTGAGCGTCGGGATCTTCTCCTGGGCCCTGCTGGAGACCTCGCCCGGCGAGTACGACTTCGGCTGGCTGGACCGCGTCATCGGTCTGCTGCACGACAACGGCATCCGCGTCGACCTGGGCACCCCGACCGTGGCGCCGCCCGTCTGGTTCTACCGTCAGCACCCCGACGCGCTGCCCGTGACCGCCGAGGGCGTACGCCTGGAGTTCGGCTCCCGCGGCGCGATCTGCCACAGCAACGCGGACTACCGCGCGGCCGCGGCGAACATCACCACCCGCCTCGCCGAACGCTACGGCGACCACCCCGCACTGGCGATGTGGCACGTGCACAACGAGTACGGCGTGCCCGTCTCCGCCTGCTACTGCGACTCCTGCGCGGCCCACTTCCGCCGCTGGCTGGAGACGACGTACGGCACGGTCGACGCGGTCAACGAGGCCTGGGGCACCGCCTTCTGGGGCCAGCGCTACGCGAGCTTCGACGACATCAACCCGCCGCGTGCCACCCCGACCGTCGGCAACCCGGGGCAGGCGCTGGACTACAAGCGGTTCGCCGACGCCACCATGCGCGAGAACTTCCGCGCGGAGCGGGACATCCTGCACCGGCTCGCGCCCGGCGTCCCGGTGACGACCAACTTCATGACCGCCCTCAGCCAGTGCGACTCCGTCGACTACTGGGCCTGGGGCCGTGAGGTCGACATCGTCACCAACGACCACTACCTGATCACCGACGGCCGCCGTACGCACGTCAACCTCGCGATGGCCGCCGACCTCACCCGCTCCGTCGCGGGCGGCGCCCCCTGGATCCTGCTGGAGCACTCCACCTCGGGCATCAACTGGCAGCCGCGCAACCCCGCCAAGGCCCCCGGCCAGATGGCCCGCAACTCCCTGGGCCACGTGGCCCGCGGCTCCGAGGGCGCCATGTTCTTCCAGTGGCGGCAGTCCCGGCGCGGCGCCGAGAAGTTCCACTCGGCGATGGTCCCGCACGGCGGCACCGACACGCGCGTGTGGCGCGAGGTCGTCGAGCTCGGCGCCGGACTGGACTCGCTCGCCTCCGTCCGCGGCACCCGCACCGAGGCCGACGTGGCCGTGCTCTGGGACTGGCACTCCTGGTGGGCGCAGAGCCTCGACTGGCGGCCCAGCGAGGACGCCGACCCGCGCGAGCGCGCCGACGCCTTCTACGAAGCCCTCTACGACCGCCACCTGACCGTCGACTTCGCCCACCCCGAGGCCGACCTGTCCCGGTACCCGCTGGTCGTGGTGCCCGCGCTGTACCTGATGACGGAGGCGGCCGGGAACAACCTGGCGGAGTACGTCGCCGGCGGCGGCACCCTCGTCGTGTCGTACTTCTCCGGCATCGTCGACGAGCACGACGCCGTCCACGAGGGCGCCTGCCCCGGTGCGCTGCGCGACGTCCTGGGCCTGACCGTCGAGGAGTTCTCACCGCTGCTCGCGGGCGAGGACGTGCGCCTCACCGGCCCCGACGGGCAGGACCTCACCGGCGACGTGTGGACGGAGTTCGTCGTGCCGCGCGGCGCCGAGACCGTCTGGACCTACGCCGAAGGGCTCACCGCCGGTCACCCGGCCGTGACGCGGCACCGGCTCGGCGAGGGCACGGCCTGGTACGTCTCCACCCGACTCGGCCCCGAGGGCCTGGACGCGCTGCTGGGCCGGGCCGCCGAGGACGCCGGGATCTCCCCGCGCGCGGACCTCCCGTACGACGTCGAGGTGGTGCGCCGCTCCGGCGGGACGGGCAGCTACCTCTTCGCGATCAACCACACCGCCGCCGACGCCAAGGTGCCGCTGGAGACCTCCGGCACCGAACTGCTGACGGGCGAACGCGCCGCCGGCCGCCTCGCGGTCCCGGCGGGAGCCGTGCGGGTCGTACGACTCGACGGCTGACCCGACTCCCCCTTCGCCCGTGGAGCCGCGAGCCGCGGGCGGAGGGGGCCCCTCACCCCACGAGGGAACCCCACCCATCACGTCGAAGGGACGACGGACGACGATGTTCCATCCCAGACGCACCCTCAGGGCACTGCTCCTGCCGCTCGCCGCCGGGCTCGCCCTCACCGCCCTGCCCGCCCAGACGGCGCAGGCGGCCACCACCCTCACCAACGGCGGCTTCGAGACCGACGGCGCCGGCACCGCGACCCCGGCCGGCTGGTCGACGTACTCGGCGACCGGACAGAACTCCGCCTCGTTCACCGAGTCCGGCGGCCACGGCGGCAGTTACCGGCTCTCCCACTACTCGGCCTCCGCCTACAAGGTCGAGACGTACCAGTACCTGTCCGGACTCACCAACGGCGCCTACAAGCTGACCGCGTGGGTGCGCTCCGGAGGCGGCCAGAACTCCGCCTACCTGGCCCTGAAGAACTGCGGCAGCGCCGAGCAGCGCACCGACCTGCCGGTGTCGTCCAGCAACTGGATACGGATCGTCACGTCGATCAACGTCACCAACAACCAGTGCACCATCAGCGTCAACAGTGACGCGAACGCGGGCAACTGGATCAATGTCGACGACCTGACCTTCACCTCGGGCTCGACCGGCCTGTCCGTCAAGGGCGCCGACATCTCGTCCCTGCCCAAGAGCGAAGCCTTCGGCGGTGTCTACCGGACCGCCTCGGGCACCGCAGGCGACGCCGTCGGCATCCTCAGGAGCGCCGGGATGAACTACGCGCGCCTGAAAGTGTGGGTGAACCCCGCCGACGGCTACAACAACAAGGCGCGCACCCTCGCCCTCGCCAAGCGGATCAAGGCCTCCGGCATGAAGCTGCTGGTCGACTTCCACTACTCCGACACCTGGGCCGACCCGGGCAAGCAGACCAAGCCGGCCGCGTGGTCCGGCCACTCCTACAGCCAGCTGAAGACGGACGTCTACAACCACACCTACGACGTCCTGAACGCCCTCAAGGCACAGGGCACCACGGCGGACATGGTCCAGGTCGGCAATGAGATCAACGGCGGCATGCTGTGGTCCGAGGGCTCCACCGACAACTGGTCGCAGCTCGCCGGCCTGCTCAACTCCGGTTACAGCGCGGCCAAGGCGGTCTCCTCCGGCACCCAGGTCGCCCTGCACCTGGCGAACGCCGGTGACGACGCCACCGTGCGCTGGTGGTTCGACAGCGCCAAGACGTACGGCGTGAACTACGACCTGATCGGCCTGTCGTACTACGGCTACTGGCACGGCTCACTGGCCGCCGCGCAGACCACCCTCGACGACGTGGCCTCCCGCTACGCCAAGCCGGTCTTCATCGCCGAGACGGCCTACCCCTTCCGCCTCGACAGCGACGATGCGCTCGTCAACCAGATCGACACCACGGGTGAACTGGTCGGCGGCTACCCGGCGACCGCCGCGGGCCAGCTCGCCTGGATGAACGCCGTGGCGAACATCGTGGAGGCCGTCCCGAACGGCCGCGGACTCGGCGTCTTCTACTGGGAGGCGACCTGGACCGCCGTCACCGGCAACGGCTGGGACCCGGCCGACGCGAGCTCCGGCAACGGCTGGGAGAACCAGGCCCTGTTCGGCTTCGACGACCGGGCGCTGTCCTCCATGGCGTGGTTCGCGCACCGCTGATCACCTGATCCTCCGTCCCGGTGACAAGGGCCCGGCCGCCTCCTGCGGCCGGGCCCCTGACCGTCTCCCGTCCGGTCTGCGACGAACACCCTTGTGCCACAGGGGTGTTGGATCCAGGCCAAGGGGCGCGGAGTACGGGACACGGTGGCCCCCGCTGCGGAAGAGTGGGAAGACGCGGTCCGAGGGAGCCCCGACCGACGGGACAGAGGGGACGACGATGCTGACGACTCCCGTGAGCGAGAGGCGACTGGACATCCTGGAGTGGCTGAAGGAGCCGGCCCGGCACTTCCCACCGCAACGACACGGCGACCTCGTCGAGGACGGCGTCACGGTGGACGGCGTCGCGACCAAACTGGGCGTGCGCCGCCAGGTGGCGAGCACCCACCTCACGCTGCTCGCGGGCATCGGCCTGCTGCGCGCCAAGCGGATCGGGCGCCGCACCTACTACCGGCGCGACGAGATGCGCATAGCCGAAGTGGCGCGCATGTTCGAGAAGGGCTGGTAGCGGACGCCGGCGAACACGGCGCGGGGCCGCGGCAACGCCCGGCGCACGGCCCGGCGACGGAAAGTCCACGTCCGGCACGAGCCGGCCACGGCCCCGCCTGGGAGGATGGCCGCCTCCCCAAGGAAGGGCGAACCCCATGGACCGTCGGACCCCCCTCGTCCCCCTCAGGTACCTCACCCTCCCGGGACACGGACCCGAGGACGTCGTCGCCGACCCCGCGGGGCGCGTGCTGACCGGGGTGGCGGACGGGCGGATCCTGCGGGTCGACGGCCTGGACGACCCGTCCGCGCCCCGCGTGGAGCAGGTCGCCGAGATCGACGGACGGCCCCTCGGTCTCGAACTCCTCCCGGACGGCGACCTGCTGGTGTGCAGCGCCGACGGCGCGCTGCTGCACGTCGACCTCGGCGGCGGCACCGGGAAGGCCCGCGTCCTGACCGGGTCGGCGGCGGGGGAGCGGCTGCGGTTCTGCAGCAACGTCGTCGCCCTGCCCGACGGGACCGTGTACTTCACCGTCTCCAGCCGGGTCCATCCCCTGCGGGACTGGATGGGCGACCTCGTCGAACACACCGGCACCGGACGCCTGCTGCGTCTGGAGCCGGGCGCCCGGGAGGCCGAAGTCGTCCTGGAGGGGCTCCAGTTCGCCAACGGTCTGGCGCGCGGCGCCGACGACTCCTTCCTGATCGTCGCCGAGACCGGCGCCCGCCGCCTCACCCGCTACGGCCTCACCGGCCCCCGGGCGGGCCGGGCCGAGTCCCTCGTCGAGGACCTGCCCGGCTACCCGGACAACCTGTGGCGCGGCGCGCCGGACGGCCCGGTCTGGGTGGCGCTGGCCGGCCCGCGCGTCCCCCCGCTCGACCTGCTGCACCGCGCCGGCCCCGCGGTCCGCCGCCGTGCCGCCCGCCTCGCCCGGAGCGCGCCCTATCGCCCGTCCGGTACCGCGGGCGTCCTCGCCGTCGACGACGACGGCCGGATCGTCCACCACCTCACCCGCCGCCGCTCCGGGTTCCGTATGGTCACGAGCGTCTGCGAGACCGGCGGCCGGCTGGTCCTCGGCAGCCTCGCCGAGCGGGGCATCGCGGTCTGCGAGGCACCGTGACCTGCTGACCCGGCGCTAGGCTGGTGCCCGGTCGTGATCACTCCGGCGAGGCGGGTGACCCCGGCCCGGGCAGGAGACGTACGACATGACAGCTCCGGAGGCCGAGAGCCTGCGTACCGGTGCCGCGCGCCGGACCGGCGGGCAGGGGCAGCTCCCGGTGGTCGCCGTCGTGGCGGTCGGCGGTGGGATCGGTGCCGCCGCCCGGTACGCGGCCTCGCTGTGGTGGCCCACCCCGGGCGGCCACTTCCCCTGGACCACGTTCTGGGTGAACGTCGTCGGCTGCGCGGTGATCGGGTGCTTCCTCGTGCTGATCACCGAGGCGGTGCGGGTCCACCGGCTGGTGCGGCCGTTCTTCGGCACCGGGGTGCTGGGCGGCTTCACCACGTTCTCCACCTATGCCGTCGACATCCGGCAGCTGTTCGGCGAGGGCCGGCCCGGTACGGCCCTCGCCTATCTCGCCGCCACCCTGTCGGCGGCGCTCCTCGCGGTGTGGCTGGCGGCCGCGGCGACCCGCCGCGCTCTCGAGTGGAGGCTCCGATGACCAGGCTGACCGGCAATGCCCTGCGGCTGACCGTCTTCGTCGGCGAGAACGACACCTGGCACCGCAAGCCCCTGTACACGGAGATCGTGCACCGCGCGCACGCGGCCGGTCTCGCGGGCGCCAGCGTCTTCCGCGGCATCGAGGGCTTCGGCGCCTCCTCGCTGATCCACACGTCCCGGCTGCTCTCGCTGAGCGAGGACATGCCGGTCGCGGTCGTCGTCGTGGACACGGAGGAGCGCGTGCGGGCCTTCCTGCCCGAGCTGGACGAGCTGGTCACGGAGGGCATGGTGACCCTCGATCCCTGTGAGGTCATCCGGTACGTGGGCCGTGGAGCGAACCGGGGCGATACGGACACGAAGGGTAAGAGGTCGTTGTGAACTGGCTGGTGGTCGTCGCCGGTGGCATGATCGGCGCCCCGCTGCGCTATCTGACCGACCGTGCGGTGCAGTCCCGGCACGACTCGCTCTTCCCGTGGGGGACCTTCGTCGTCAACGTCACCGGCTGTCTGATCCTCGGCACCCTGGCCGGAGCGACCGCCGTCGGCTCCGACCTGCGGTTGTTCCTGGGGACCGGCCTCTGCGGGGCGCTGACGACGTACTCCACGTTCTCGTACGAGACACTACGGCTGACCGAGACCGGAGCGGGCCTCTACGCGGCCGTCAACGCCGTGGCGAGCGTCGTGCTGGGTCTCGGCGCCGCGTCCGCCGGTCTCGCGATCGGCGCGTGGGCGTGGTCCTAGGCGGTCCCGTCGGCTCCCCGCCTGGTAGGACTGTGCCTGACACCGGAACGTCTACAACGCTGTCGACACATTCGTCTTCTCAGAACTGGATTCCATGAGCGCCATCTCCGTCGGCCAAGCCGTCGTCCTCGGAGCCGTCGAGGGAGTGACCGAGTTCCTCCCCGTCTCCTCCACGGGCCATCTGAAGATCACCGAGGGCCTGATGAGCATCCCGGTCGACGACGACGCCGTCGTCGGGTTCTCGGCCGTCATCCAGGTCGGGGCGATCGCGGCCGTGCTCGTGTACTTCCGCAAGGACATCGTGCGGATCGTCTCGGCCTGGTTCCGGGGACTGCGCAGCCGTGAGGAGCGTCACCACCACGACTACAAGTTCGCCTGGTGGGTGATCTACGCGACCATCCCGATCGTCGTCGTCGGCCTCGCCGCGAAGCCCCTCATCGAGGGACCCCTGGCCTCCCTCTGGGTGGTCGCGGGCTCCCTGATCGTCGGCAGCGGCGTCATGTGGGCCGCGGACCAGATGGGCCGTCACAAGCGCGGCGAGGGAGACACCTCGTTCAAGGACGCGATGCTGGTCGGCAGCTCGCAGATCCTCGCCCTGCTCTTCCCCGGCTTCTCCCGCTCCGGCGCCACCATGTCCACCGCCCTCATGCTCGACCTGGACCGGGTGGCCGCCACCCGTCTGTCGTTCTTCCTCGGCATCCCCGCCCTGACCGGCGCCGGCATCTACGAGCTGAAGGACGCGCTGGGCACGGGAGCGGGCGCAGCGCCGCTGGCCGTCGGCACGGCCGTGTCGTTCGTCGTCGCCTACGCCTCCATCGCCTGGCTGCTGAAGTTCGTCGCCAAGCACTCCTTCAACGCGTTCGTCATCTACCGGCTCGTTGTCGGTGTGGCGCTGTTCGGGCTCCTGGCCGCCGGAGTCCTCGACAGCTGACGCCCGAGTCGCCGCCCGCCGGCGCCGCACGGTGAATCCCCTCAGGGGGCGGGAAGTTGCCTTTCAGGCTTCCCGCCCCCTGAATTTCTTGTTTCAGGCGTGTCTTGACAGCGGCGGGCGCGCACCCGGAGTATCACTCCCGTGAACCTGTCAGACAGCCAGACAGGTGGTGCGGGGCCGCGGCGCGTGAGCGCCATGGAAGCGGTACTCACCCACCTCCGCGGCGCCATCGAACGCGGCCGCTACGCCATCGGTGACAAGCTCCCTTCCGAGGCGGAGCTCTGCCGCACCCTCGAGGTCTCACGGCCCGTCCTGCGGGAGGCCCTGCGCGCCCTCCAGACGATGGGCCTGACCGTCGCCAAGACGGGCAAAGGCACCTTTGTGATCGCGAACACCGTGGAGGACCCCACCTTCGGCGACTACGCGGCCAGCGACCTCCTCGAGGTGCGCCGGCACGTGGAGATCCCCGTCGCCGGGTACGCGGCCCTGCGCCGCACCCCCGAGAACCTGGACCACCTGGCCCATCTGCTCGACCGCATGGAGCGGGAGACGGACACCACGGCCTGGGTCGCGATGGACACCCTGTTCCACCTGGCCGTCGCCGAAGCCGCCCAGAACCCGGTGTTCCGCCGGGTCATCGAGGAGATCCGGGACGCACTGGCGCGTCAGTCGGCCTTCCTCAACGAACTGGGCGGACGGCGCGAGCAGTCCAACCGCGAGCACCGGGCGATCGTCGAGGCACTCATCGACGGTTCGGAGCCCGACGCGGTGGAGGCCATGAGCCACCATCTCGACCGCGTCGAGACGACCCTCACCGACATCGTGCGCGCCCCGCGCACGGACACCCCCCTGGAAGGCGGACCCGCGGCGTGAGCGACCAGCACCTCAAAGACGAGACGCGCCCCTCGACCCGTCACGTCGACGCCGGAGACGAGGGCTACAGCAAGTCGCTGAAGTCCCGCCATGTCAACATGATCGCCATCGGCGGCGCCATCGGCACCGGACTCTTCCTCGGCGCCGGTGGCCGGCTCGCCGACGCCGGACCCTCCCTCTTCATCGCCTACGCGGTCTGCGGACTCTTCGCCTTCCTCGTGGTGCGCGCCCTCGGCGAACTCGTCCTGTACCGGCCGTCCTCCGGCGCCTTCGTGTCCTACGCCCGCGAGTTCATGGGCGAGAAGGGCGCCTACACGGCCGGCTGGATGTACTTCCTGAACTGGGCCACCACCGGTATCGCCGACATCACCGCGGTGGCCACCTACACCCACTACTGGGGCATGTTCTCCGACATACCCCAGTGGGTGATCGCGCTCATCGCCCTGGCCGTGGTCCTCACCGTGAACCTCATCTCGGTGAAGATCTTCGGCGAACTGGAGTTCTGGTTCGCCATCGTCAAGGTCAGCGCACTGGTGATCTTCATGTGTATCGGCATCTTCCTGCTGGTCACACAGCACCCGGTGGACGGCGCCACCCCCGGCCCCTCCCTCATCACCGACAACGGCGGCATCTTCCCCAGCGGCCTGCTGCCCATGCTGCTGATCATCCAGGGCGTCGTCTTCGCCTACGCCTCCGTCGAGCTGGTCGGCGTCGCCGCCGGTGAGACCGAGAACCCCGAGAAGATCATGCCCAAGGCGATCAACTCGATCATGTGGCGCGTGGGCCTGTTCTACGTCGGCTCGGTCGTCCTGCTGTCGATGCTGCTGCCGTGGAACAAGTACACGTCCGGCGAGAGCCCCTTCGTGACGGTCCTCTCCAACATCGGCGTGCCCGCGGCGGGCGGGGTGATGAACCTCGTCGTCCTCACCGCAGCCATGTCCTCCCTGAACTCGGGCCTGTACTCCACCGGCCGCATCCTGCGCTCCATGGCGATGTCCGGCTCCGCCCCGAAGTTCACCGGCCGGATGAGCCGCAGCCAGGTCCCGTACGGCGGCATCCTCCTCACCAGCGGTATCTGTGTCCTGGGCGTCGGCCTCAACTTCGTGGTCCCGGCGGACGCCTTCGAGATCGTCCTGAACTTCGCGGCGATCGGCATCCTCTCCACCTGGGGCATGATCATGATCTGTCACCTGCTCTTCTGGCAGCGCACCCAGAAGGGCGACCTGACCCGCCCGGACTACCGGCTGCCGGGTTCGCCCTGGACCGAGCTCGTGACGCTCTTCTTCCTCGCCTCGGTCCTGGTCCTCATGTACGCCGACGGCGGCGCCGGACGCACCACCGTGCTCTGTCTGCCGCTCATCGTCGCGGCCCTGGTCGCCGGGTGGTACGCCGTCCGCCGCAACCTCTCCCGCACCTCCTCCAAGGCCGACGCGTGACCCCGTCGCCGGCCGCCGACCACCCACCAGCGATACAGGCAGTGATGTACAGCAGTTCCCTCGCCGACGCCCCCGCGATCCGCGAACCCCTCCACGCACCCGTCGCCCGGCTGGTCCGCGGCGGGGTGACCGAGGGCATCCACTACGGCTCCGTCGTCGTCCTCGGCGCGGACGGCACGACCGAGCTCCAGCTCGGCGACATCGAGGCCGCCTTCTACCCGCGCTCCGCGCTCAAGCCCGTCCAGGCCGTCGCCATGGTCCGGGCCGGACTGCCGCTCGACGGCGAACTGCTCTCGCTCGCCGCCGCCAGCCACTCCGGCGAGGAACGCCACCTCGCCGGGACCCGCCGCATCCTCGAGCTGGCGGGCGTCCCGCAGGACGCGCTGCGCAACGTCACGGACCTGCCGTACGACCCCGCCGTGCGCGACGGCTGGATACGGGACGGCCGCGAGCCCTCCCGGCTGGCCCAGAACTGCTCGGGCAAGCACGCGGCCATGCTCTACACCTGCGCGCTCAACGGCTGGTCCCTGGACGGCTACCTCGATCCGGCGCATCCGCTCCAGCAGGCGATCGCCGAGATCGTCGAGGACCTCACCGGCCAGCGGATCGCCCGTGTCACCGTCGACGGCTGCGGTGCGCCCCTGTTCTCCGTCTCGCTGCACGGCCTCGCCCGGGCCGCCGCCCGCATCACCACCTCCGCGCCCGGCACCCCCGAGGCGCGGGTGGCCGACGCGATGCGCGCGCACCCAGAGATGGCCTCCGGCGCCGGCCGGGACGTGGCCGAACTGATGCGGGCCGTCCCCGGCCTGCTGGCCAAGGACGGCTTCGAGGGCGTCGAGGTGGCCGCGCTCCCGGACGGCCGGGCCGTAGCCGTCAAGATCTCCGACGGTGCGAACCGCGCGCGTGTCCCGGTCACCGCGGCGGCCCTCGTCCGGGCCGGTGTCGACCCGGGGCTCCTCACCCGGTTCGCGGGCGAGCCCCTCCTCGGCGGCGGCGAACCCGTCGGCTGCGTGCGCCCGGCACACGCGCTGGACCCGGTCACCGTCCGGGCCTGCGCCTGACGGTCTCCGGTGACCACCGGGTGTGCGCGGTGGTCACCGGCGCACCGCCGGACGCGGTCCCCGCGGCGGGGTCGAGGGCCACGCACAGGCCCGCGTCCGGCCCTCCGTACCGCCGTCGCGGTCACCACCGCGACGGTGCCCCACCGGCTCGGGCGGACGACACCCCGTACCGCCCGAGCCGGCACCACCCCGCGGGCTCCCGTCCCACGGCACCTCGCGTCAGGTTCGCCGTCCGGCGGAACGACCCCGCGGGCTCGCCGCCTCACCGTGCCACCCCGCGAGCCCCCGGTCCGGCGGCACCACCCGGCGGGCGCACCGCCTCACGCCGACACCCGGCAGCGGCGTAGCCCTCCCGGGGCAGCCGCGGCGCCGTCCCGTACGCACCGCCCGTCGCTCACCCGCACTTCGCTTCCTCACCTTCACCCTCACCCTCACCCTCACCTCGGAAAGAGGCGCACCCTCATGACCGCCGTCGTCACCCGCAGCGAACACGATCTCCTCGGGGACCGGGACGTTCCCGCCGACGCGTACTGGGGTGTCCACACCCTGCGCGCCACGGAGAACTTCCCGATCACCGGGACGCCGATCTCCGCCTACCCGCACCTCATCGACGCCCTCGCCGCCGTCAAGGAGGCCGCCGCCCTCGCCAACGAGGAACTGGGGCTGCTCGCGCCGGCCAAGGCGGCCGCCATCGTCGCCGCCTGCCGCGAGATCCGCTCGGGCAAACTGCACGAGCAGTTCGTCGTCGACGTCGTCCAGGGCGGCGCGGGCACCTCGACCAACATGAACGCCAACGAGGTGGTCGCCAACCGGGCGCTGGAGTTGCTCGGGCACCCGAAGGGGGAGTACCGGCACCTGCACCCCAACGAGGACGTCAACCTCGGGCAGTCCACCAATGACGTCTACCCGACCGCCGTCAAGATAGCGACTGTCTTCGCGGTACGTGGACTGCTCAAGGCGATGTCCGTACTACAGGACGCCTTCGCCCGTAAGGCCGTCGAGTTCCGTGATGTGCTCAAGATGGGCCGTACACAGTTGCAGGACGCGGTCCCCATGACGCTCGGTCAAGAGTTCTCGGCCTACGCCGTCATGATTGAGGAGGACCGCAACCGTCTTGACGAGGCCGTCCAGTTGATCCATGAGATCAATCTGGGGGCCACGGCCATCGGCACTGGCCTCAATGCTCCCGTCGGGTACGCCGAGGCGGCCCGCCGCCACCTCGCCGAGATCACCGGCCTCCCGCTCGTCACCGCCGCCAACCTGGTCGAGGCCACCCAGGACTGCGGTGCGTTCGTCCAGATGTCCGGCGTGCTGAAGCGGGTCGCGGTGAAGCTCTCCAAGAGCTGCAACGACCTGCGGCTGCTGTCCTCCGGTCCGCGCGCCGGTCTCGGCGAGATCAACCTGCCGCCGGTCCAGGCCGGTTCGTCGATCATGCCGGGCAAGGTCAACCCGGTGATCCCCGAGGTCGTCAACCAGGTCGCCTTCGAGGTGATCGGCAACGACGTCACCATCACCATGGCCGCCGAGGCCGGACAGCTCCAGCTCAACGCGTTCGAGCCGATCATCCTGCACTCCCTGTCGGAGTCCATCACCCATCTGCGCGCCGCCTGCCTCACCCTCGCCGAACGCTGTGTGGACGGCATCACCGCCAACACCGAGGCGCTGCGGGCGAGCGTCGAGAACTCCATCGGCCTGGTCACCGCCCTGAACCCGCACATCGGGTACACGGCCGCGACCGACATCGCCAAGGAGGCCCTGCGCACCGGCCGGGGCGTCGCCGAACTCGTCCTGGAGAAGGGGCTGCTCCCGGCCGAGCGGCTCGCCGACCTGCTGCGCCCCGAGGTCCTGGCGGGCAGCGGAGCACCCCTCGTCTGACGTCCCCGTCCGACGACCCCGTCCGACGACCGCCCTCCCGCGCCCCGTCGGCCACGACGGGCCGGGACCGGCACGGAGGCACAATAGCGATCATGACAGCGACGTCGTCCCACGCCTTCCAGCCGGTCCTGGAGCGCATCGCCGAGGAGATGGAGCGCACCCCGGGCCGGGGCCGCCCCGCCGACTACATCCCGGCGCTCGCGGCCTGCGACCCGCGCCGCTTCGGCATGGCCGTCGCCGAGCTGGACGGCACGGTGCACGGGGTGGGGGACTGGCGGGTACCGTTCTCCACCCAGTCCCTCACCAAGGTGTTCACCCTCGCCCTCGACCTGGCCCGCGAGGGGGACGAACTCTGGGAGCACGTCGGCCGCGAACCGTCGGGCAACCCCTTCAACTCCCTGGTGCAGCTGGAGTACGAGAACGGCATCCCCCGCAATCCGTTCATCAACGCGGGAGCGCTGGTGGTCACCGACCGCCTCCACACCCGTACCGGCGACGCGGCGGGTGAACTGCGTGCGTTCCTGCGCGCCGAGAGCGGCAACCCCGGCCTCGACTTCGACGAGGACGTGGCCGCCTCCGAGTCGCTGCACGGCGACCGCAACGCCGCCCTCGCCCATTTCATGGCGTCGTACGGCAACATCGACAACGCCGTGCCGGTCCTGCTGGACCAGTACTTCCGCCAGTGCTCCCTGACCGCCTCCTGCGCCGACCTCGCCCTGGCCACCGGCTTCCTGGCCCGGCACGGGGTCCGCGCCGACGGCACCCGGCTGCTCACCCGCAGCCAGGCCAAGCAGGTCAACGCCGTCATGCTGACCTGCGGCACCTATGACGCGGCCGGCGAGTTCGCCTACCGGGTCGGGCTGCCCGGCAAGAGCGGGGTGGGCGGCGGCATCATCGCGGTCGTACCGGGCCGCTGCACCCTGTGCGTGTGGAGCCCCGGCCTGGACGAACGGGGCAACTCGGTGGCCGGGGTGGCCGCCCTGGACCGCTTCACCACGCTCACCGGCCTGTCGGTGTTCTGACCGTCCCCTCGCATCCCGGGGCCTTCCCGGTCCGAGACTCCGCGGTGCGGGAGACGCACACGTCGGTCACGCGTGCGCCGCCGCCCCGCAGGCACGCCGTCGCTCCCCGGCCACCCGGGGCGGAAACCATGACGGAGTGTTGGCCAAGGCTTTCCCCGTCGACCTCCGTCGCTGCCAGGTACTCGGACTGGCCGGCACGGCCTGTCTCGCGCTCGGCGGCGAGACGGCCGGCGCGCTGCCCGCCCGTGAACTCCTCGCCCCGTCCTCGGCGCACGCCGTGCTCGGCCTGGTCGGGGTGTACTTCGGTCTGGTGCTGCTGACCGCTGCCTGGATCCTGCTGGGCACCTTGGTGCGCGGCGACGATCCGCCCGCCCCGCGCGCCCTCGTCCTGGTCCTCGCGGTCTGGGCGGCGCCCTTGCTGATCGCACCGCCGCTGTTCAGCAGGGACGTGTACAGCTATCTGGCCCAGGGCGCCATGGTCGACGCGCACCTCGACGTGTACGCACACGGCCCGGCCCGGCTCGGCGGCCCGCTCGCCGACGAGGTCGCGCCGCTGTGGCGGAACACCGGCGCCCCGTACGGCCCCGTCTTCCTCGCCGTCGCGGCCGCCCTGTCCGGGCTGACCCGGGGCGCCCTGCACGCCGGGCTGCTCGGCATGCGGTGCGTCGCGCTGGCCGGGGTGGCGCTGATGACGGCCGCCCTGCCCCGCCTGGCCCGGCACAGCGGAGCGGACCCGGCCGCCGCGCTCTGGCTGGGCGTGCTCAATCCGCTGGTGCTCCTGCACCTGGTGGCGGGCGCCCACAACGACGCGATCATGCTGGGTCTGCTCGGCGTCGGCCTGGTCGCCGCGCTCGGCCGGCGCCCCGTGCTCGGGGCCGTGCTCGTCACGCTGGCCGCCCTGGTCAAGGCCCCCGCGGCGCTGGGGCTCGTCGCCGTCGTGGTCCTCCAGCTGCGCGCGGGCCGGCGTCCCGTCCCCACCCTGCTGACGACGGGCGCCGCGTCCGCCGCCACCACGGTCCTCGCCACCGTCGTCGCGGGCACCGGCTACGGCTGGATCGCGGCCCTGGACACACCCGTCTCCGCGCACAACTGGGCGCTCACCAGCCTGCTGGGCCGGGCCACCCGCGCGCTCCTGGAGGGCCTGGGCAGCGATCTGGCGCCGCTGGCGATACCCGTCTGGCACGTCCTGGGCCTCGCGGACACCGCCGTCGTCCTCGTCGTCATCTGGTGGCGGCTGCGCCCGCGCCCGGTGTACGCGCTCGGTCTGAGCCTCGCCACGGTGGCCGCGTTCGGCCCGGCGATCCGCCCCTGGTACGCCCTGTGGGGCCTGTTCCTGATCGCCGCAGCGGCCCCTGACACGCTGACACGTCACCGCACGGCCGCCGTGGCGGGGGTCCTCGGCCTCGCCGTCCTGCCCGACGGCGGTCCCGCCGACCCGGGCCGCCTGGTCCTGGCCTGCTGCGGGGGCGCGCTCGCCATGGTGGTCCTGTGGCAGGCGCACCTCGCCGCCCGGGGCCCCGGGACCCTGGGGCGTACGGCATGAGCCTCGACCGGGTCCGGGGCCCGCGACCGCCCGGCACCGACCGGGGCCGGGTCCTGCTGCTCCTCGCGCTGGCCGCCGCCGTCACCGTCTTCACCGCCACCGTGCCGCTGCTGCGCGACTGGTTCGACCTGCGCGTCTACTACGGCACCGTCAACAGCTGGGTCCACGGCGGCGGTCAGGTCTACGACTACCGGGTGCCGGGGACGCCGTACGGTTTCACCTACCCTCCCTTCGCGGCCGTCCTCATGCTGCCGATGGCCCTGGTCGGGCCGGGCACCGCGACCGTCACCGCCCTGCTGCTCAACCTGGCGGCGCTGGCCGCGGCGGCGCGGCTGTGGGCCGGTCCCGGGTGGCGCCGGTACGGCTGGTACGGCGCCGGCCTCGCCGCGTGCGCCCTGGCGCTGTTCGAACCGCTGCGCGACACGTTCAGCTTCGGCCAGGTCAACCTGCTGCTGCTCGCGCTCGTGCTGACCGACGCCCGGCTGCTCGCGAGCGGGCGCCCCCGCTGGGCCGGGGCGGGCATCGGTCTCGCCGCGGCGGTCAAGCTCACGCCCGCGCTGTTCATCGGCCTGCTGCTGGTCACCCGCCGGTGGCGGGCGGCGGCGGTGGCCACGGGGGTGGCGGCCGCCGCCACGGCGCTCGCGGCGCTGGCCGCCCCGGAGGTCTCGCGTTTCTACTGGACCCGGGCGCTGTGGGACACCACCCGCGTGGGCCGACTGGACTACGTCTCGAACCAGTCGCTCCAGGGCGTCCTGGCGCGGCTGGGCGTGGAGAGCCGTGCCGTCTGGGCGGTGCTGGTCCTGCTGGTGCTGTGCTGCTGGGCACGGCGGGCCGGCCGGGCGGGCGCCGTGGGGGACTGGCGGGCGGCTTTCGCCCTCACCGGTCTGACCGCGTGTCTGGTCAGCCCCGTGACCTGGGTGCACCACCTGGTCTGGCTGCTGCCGTCCTTCGCAGTCCTGATCCGCGCCGGGCGCCCACGGGTCGCGGGCGCCCTGTACGCGGTGCTGTGCACGAGCGTGGTGTGGCTGTGGTTCGACGACGCGTCCGGTGTCGACGGCTTCCTCGGCAGCAACACGTACACGTGGATCACGCTCGGTCTGCTGGTGTGGCTGCCCGTCGGTCACGTCCCCGCCGGTCACCTCCCCGTTGGGCGCCGGGCGACGAGCCGCAGCACGAGTGCCACGGCGGTACCGCCCAGCGCGGCGGCGCCCGCGATCAGCACGGCCTCGAGCCAACCGGGAAAGGCGTCGTCCGCGGCGGTGACGGAGGCGGCGGGGGTCGCGGCCAACGGGGTCCCCGCCACCGGCGCGGGGGCGGGCGCGCTCGTGCCGGACGCGGAGGTGACGGGTGTGCCGGTGACGTGTGCGGGTGCGCTCAGGGCGGGCGACGGCCCGGTGGGAACGGGGGTGGGCACGGTCGCGGCGGGGGCCGGCACCGACTGCGCCTCGGGACCGGGCTGCGACTCCGGGCCCGACTGCGCCTCGGGGCCCGGCCGGGGTCCGGGCCAGGGCCGGGGGCGGGTCCGCAGCGCGTCCAGCGAGCCCACCGGGTCGACGCGTCCGGCGGCGGCGAACCCCCAGTCGAGCAGTTCGCGCGCCTCCTCGTAGACCGCGAACCCGCCTCCCGCCTGCGGGTTCATCACGGTCACCACGAGGGTGCGGCCGCCGTGACGGGCGGCGGCGACCAGGGTGTTGCCGGCGTTGCTGGTGTAGCCGTTCTTGATCCCGATCAGCCCCGGGTAGGGCTCGACGCCGTCCGCGCCGGTCAGCAGCCGGTTGGTGTTGGCGATGCCGTAGGACCCGTCCCCGTCGCCCGCCCCGTCCGCCGGGAACTGCGCCTCCGCGGTGGCGCAGTAGCGCGCGAAGTCCGGGTTGCGCAGCCCCGCGCGGCCGAACACCGCCAGGTCGTACGCGGACGACACCTGGCCGGGTGTGTCGTATCCGTCGGGCGACAGCACATGGGTGTCCAGCGCGCCCAGCGAACGTGCCTTCGCCTGCATCATGTCGGCCGTGGTGTGCCAGCCGCCGTTGAGGGACGCCAGGACGTGCACGGCGTCGTTGCCGGAGTTGAGGAACACCCCGCGCCACAGGTCGGCGACCTGGTAGGTGTGCCCTTCGGCCACCCCGACGAGGCTGCTGCCGGGGCCGATGCCCTCCAGTTCCTCCTCGCTGACCCGGTGGCGGACCTCGCCGGGCAGGACAGGCAGCACGGTGAGGGCGAACAGGGTCTTGAGGGTGCTGGCGGGCGGCAGCCGGCGATGCGCGTCGGAGGCGGCGAGCACCTCGCCGGAGTCCGCGTCGGCGACCAGCCAGGACAGGGCCGAGACATCGGGGATCCCGGGGACACCGCGGTGGGGTCTGACCTGTGTGCCTGAGCGGTACAACTGCGACGGCAGGGGCGCCGCCACACGTGGCCGGCCGGGTCCGGCGGGTGCCGCTGGGCCGGTGTCGGCCGGGGCGACGGCCGCGGCGGGGGCGACGGCGAGCACGCCCGCCACACAGAACGCGCAGGCCGTTGCGGCGGTCCGGGAAGAGAATCCGATCGTCATACGATCAACCTAGGAAGGAACCCGGCGTTCCCCGTGCTGCCCGTGCCGCAGACGAACACGCGAGCACCCGGATGCCGCACGCCGCGGGGTTCCCCCCAGCGGACGGGGGGACGACACCTCCTGACCGGTGAGACGCGCTCTGCGCGAGAAACCACCCCCACTGACGCGGAGGCGACCGCCTGCCGTACCCGTCGAACACCGAGGCCCACAAGCCACCCTCGCGAGCGCGGCGACGACGGAGGGTGCGGGCCCTGGTAGGAGGTTCTGTCCGCGCAGCTCGCCCAGCGACACGTCATCAGCTGGTCCCGCCGTCGACCGGCTTCGCCACTAGGAGGCCCCGCTCTGACGATCCCTGTGCCTGAGTCTGTGGTCCCGGACTGTACCGACGAGGTACCCGACTAGCGTCCCTGTACGGGTGGTGTCGTCCCCCGCGGCCCGATCCCCGCCCTATGCGAGTGGAGTCACGATGTGAGAGCTGAGCGGCGCTGGTGCTGTGGCCGCGAAGGTTCACCCGTGAGGTGATCGGCCGGGCAGGGGCTAGCCGGCGGGCAGGGTCGGCTGGACGAGTCGCAGGAAGGCCGCGTTGTCCGGGGTCGCGCGCATCCGCTCCAGGAGCGTCTCCAGGTTCGCCCGGCCGTCCCGCGGCGCGAGGGCCCGGCGCAGACCCCGTACGGCGGTCGACTCGGCCGAGGAGTAGAGGAGTTCCTCGCGCCGGGTGCCGGAGCCGGTGATGTCGACGGCCGGGAAGACACGCCGCGAGGCCGGTTCCCGGTCGAGACGCAGCTCCATGTTCCCGGTGCTCTTCAGCTCCTCGAAGTAGAAGTCGTCGGCGCGGGAGCCGGTTTCGACCAGGGCGGTGGCCAGGACGGTGAGCGAGCCGCCCTCCTCGGCCGCGCGCGCGGCGCCGAAGAACCGCTTGGGGCCGATCAGCGCGGTCGCGTCGACACCGCCGCTGAGGGTGCGGCCCCCGGCGGCGGCCGCGTTGTTGTGGGCCCGGCACAGCCGGGTCAGCGAGTCGAGGAGGATCACGACGTCCTCGCCCGCCTCGACGAACCGCTTGGCCCGCTCGACGACGAGTTCGGCGAGGGCGATGTGCGCCTTGGGCGCCCGGTCGAACGTCGAGGCGTACACCTCGCCGCGTACCGAGCGCCGCATGTCGGTGACCTCCTCGGGCCGCTCGTCGAGCAGGACGACCATCAGCCGCGCCCCCGGGTGGTTGCCGGCGACGGCGGCGGCGATCTGCTGGAGCAGGACGGTCTTGCCGGTCTTGGGCGGCGCGACGATCAGTCCCCGCTGGCCCTTGCCGATCGGCGCGACGAGGTCCACGATCCGTCCGGCGAGGCCGGCCGCCGGGTGCTCCAGGCGGAGCCGCTCGTGCGGGTGGACGGGGGTGAGGTCGCGGAAGTGACGGCGCTCGCGCAGCGCGTCGGGGTGGCGGCCGTCGACGCGGACGACCTCGGTCAGGGCGCGGGCGGTGCCGCGCACCCCCTCGACGAGGTCGCCCTTGCGCAGGTGGTGACGGCGGATCAGCGCGGCCGGGACCTGCACGTCGGCCGGGGTGGGCAGGCAGTCCGCGGGGCGCAGATGCCCCTTCCCGCTCGCGTCGATGTCGAGGACACCGGCGGCGATCCGGGCAGCGGGCCGCTGTTGCAGTGGAGGGTGTTCGAGAGTGGTGGTCATGGTGGCCGGTCCTTTCACGGACGGAAGGCATGAGACATGCGAGTCAGGGGGAGCTGCCGCGAGGGGAGGGCGCACGGCGCACCTCGGGCGGCGGGACATCACCTCGGACACGACGGACGGGACCGTCGACCCGGGTGGTGCGGGAAAACCGCTGCACCGGCCGGAAACGGCGGGTGACACGGTTGATGGAGAGAGAACTGGCACCGGCGCCCTGAAGGGGCGTACACAAGTGCTATGGCGACTGTAGCACGCCGGCCGTCTCCGTCGGTGTGAACCTGCGCGGCGCGCGCTTTGTTCCCCGTCGTGCGGGGCCGTGTCGTGCAGGGGGATTCCGCCGCCGGGTGCGAGGCGACACCGCGAGGGGGCGGCGGGCCGACCGAGGGCCTTGGGGGTCGGACGAGGGCCTGGGGGAGCCGGGTGAGGGACTGGGAGTCGGACGAGGCTCGTGACGTCTTCCGGGTTTCATCGCAGATGTCCCCAGGCGGTAACGATCCGTGACGGCAGGGGACTTGACCGCTATTTCTGCATTATCTTCACGTCATGTCCACGCCGCCTCAGCCCCCGCAGCAGCCGGAGCAGCCGTCCGAGGCGCCGGCCCAGCCGAGCGCGTATCCCTATCCGAATCCGCAGTCGCCGGCCCCCGGCGGTCCGCTGGGCTTCCCGCCGGCGGCGCCCGCCACCCAGACCGGCCAGCAGAGCATCTATGCCCAGCCCACCCTGGTCGGGCAGCCCGTTCAGCCCCAGCCGGTCAATCCGTACCTCCAGCAGGGCCCCTACCCGGTGGTGGGGCCACCGCCGGGCAGCGGTGGCGGGGGCGGTGCCGGGAAGGCCGTCCTGTGGGCCGCCCTCGGCGCGGTGGTGGCATCAGCCGCCTGGGCGGCCGGTGTCCTCCTGACCGGCGCCGCGGCCGATCCGGACCTGGCCGGTTACGAGGCGCCGTCGAACCTGTGCACCTCCACGGACTACGCGGCCTTCAAGGAGGAGTACGCGGCCAGCGACAGCTCCCCGACCCACAACAGCCTCAAGGACGACGCGCTCGACGAGAGCCTGTGCAGCCTCAGCCTGAAGAAGACCGGGTCGAGCTACACCGACGCCTACCTCTCGGCACAGGTCGACCTGCACAAGAAGACCGACCCCGGGCCCGAGTTCACCGCCGCCTGGAAGAACTACGGCGACAGCCACTCGGGTTATGACGTGCAGTCGGTCACCGGCATCGGCGACGAGGCCTACCTCGTCAGCAACGACACCACGTCCGGTTCGACGAGCGGCTCGCTCTACGCGACGCTCGCGGTCCGCGACGGGTGGATGACGTACATGATGAGTTACAGCGCCTACTACTCCTCGTACGACAGCGACAAGGACCCGCCGACGCTGGAAGAGGTCACGGACTACCTGAAGACGGACACGAGGGCAGCCCTGGAGGACCTCGGGGGCTGAGGCTCTCCGGACCGGGGTCAGGACGCGGGGGCCGAGCGCGCCTCCGCGTCCTTCAGGATCTGGTCGAACTGGGCCCCCATCGCCGCCGCGAGGGCCTGGGCGCCGGACAGCGGGCGCACCATGACAGTGAGTTCGTCGATGAGTCCGTCCTCGTCCAGGTGGATGAAGTCGCACCCCGTCAGCTCCCGTTCGCCCACCCGGGCCCGGAACACCAGGGCGTGGTCCCGCCCGTCGGCCCCGTCGAGTTCGCGCTCGTAGCGGAAGTCCTCGAAGACCCGCGTCACCCCCCGCAGGATCGACGCGGTGATCGCCTTGCCCGGATACGGCTTGAACACGACCGGGCTGGTGAACACCACGTCCTCGGCCAGGAGTGCTTCGACGGCGTCGAGATCGCCGGCCTCGACCGCCTCACGGAACGCGCGCATCGGGTCACCTCACAGCGTGCATAGTAAATTCGTTGACTAGGTGCGGACGACAATAGTCACCTGCTGTTACCGTGTCCACATGTCCCTCAAGTACGCCGTCCTGGCCGCTCTCCTGGAGGGCGAGGCCTCGGGCTACGAGCTGTCGAAGGTCTTCGACGTCTCCCTCGCGAACTTCTGGCCCGCGACCCCGCAGCAGCTCTACCGCGAACTGGAGCGCCTCGCCGGGGACGGCCTGATCGAGGCCCGGGTGGTGCAGCAGGAACGGCGGCCCAACAAGCGGATGTTCACGCTCACCGAGGCCGGCCGCGCCGACCTGCACACGTTCGCCGCCACCCCGCCCCGGCGGCCGACCGCCGTCCGGGACGAGCTCCTCGTCAAGGTCCAGGCGATGGACGGCGCGGACCCCGGGGCGACGCGTGAACTGATCGAGGAGCGCCTGACCTGGTCGCGCGCCAAACTCGACCGCTACCGGCGGGTGCGCGACCGGCTCCTCGACGGGCGCACCGAGGACGTGTACCTCGGCGAGACCGACCGGATCGGCCCCTATCTGACCCTGATGGCGGGCATCACCTTCGAGGAGACCAACGTGGCCTGGTGCGAACGCGCCCTGTTGCTGCTGAAGCGGCGGACGGCCGTAAGCTGACGCGGATGTTCGGTCCCGAAGGTCCCACCCTGCGCGAACTCGCCGTCCAGGCGCTGTCGTCCGTCGAGCACGGCTACGACCTGCTGGCGCCGAAGTTCGACCACACGCCCTTCCGCACCCCGGACTCCGTCCTCGACGCGGTCGCCTCGGCGCTCGGGCGGTCCGGCCCCTACGAGGACGGCCTCGACCTGTGCTGCGGCACGGGCGCCGGGGCCGACGTGCTGGCGGCGGTGTGCCGCCGCAGTGTCACCGGGGTGGACTTCAGCGCCGGCATGCTGGCGCGGGCCCGTGAGCGGGTGCGGCCGGCCGGGCCGCGGGTGTCCTGGGTCCGTGCGGACGCCCGCGCCCTGCCGTTCACCGAAGCCTTCGACCTCGTCGTCAGCTTCGGCGCGTTCGGGCACTTCCTGCCCCGCGAACTGCCGGGGCTGTTCGCCCAGGTGCGTACCGCGCTGCGGCCGGGCGGATGCTTCGCCTTCCCCGTCGTGGCACCGCCGAGGCCGACCTCGCCGTTCTTCTGGGCGCTGCTCGGCTTCGACGGCGTGATGCGGGTGCGCAACGCCCTGTGGCGGCCGCCGTTCGTGATGTACTACCGGGCCTTCCGCCTCGGCGAGGTGCGGCGCGAACTGGAGCGTGCCGGGTTCCGCGTGGAGCTGCGCGCCCTGCCCGAGTTCGGCACGCGGGGCGACGGGAGCCCCCGGGTCCGGATGGTCGAGGCGCGCCGACCCGGTGTTCCCGACGGCCCGGGCGGTCGCGCCGTCACCCCGCCGCGGGCAGGGTGAACGCGTAGACCAGCGCCTCCCGCCGGGTGTCCACCACCAGGTCGGTGATCTCCAGCGGACGGGCGTACTGGTCGTGCACGTGCCGGGTGACCAGCATCGACGGGGCGTCCTCGAGGTGGGTGATGCAGTCCCGGTGGTGCAGCGTCAGTCCGGCCCGGCGCATCCAGTCGTAGGCCCGTCGCAGCTCCGGGGAGACGCTCGGGTCGGCGCGGTCGCGGTAGCGGGCCAGTTCCTCGACCTCGGCCAGGGCCACCGCGGAGAAGGACGTCAGCGCCGTCCGCAGGCCTCGGCCGTCGGCGCGGGCGGACTCGTAGCGGTGCACCAGTGTCGGCCGGTCGGGGGCGAGGCCGAGCGCCTCGGCGTGGGCGGGCGGGGGAGTCTCCCAGCTGACGGCGGCGCGGGCCACCGCGGCCGGATCGTCCGCGGGCCGCGCGCCCACGGGAAAGGCGAGGAACGACGGGGTGCCGAGCGGTCCGGCCGGCAGGGCCGCGTGGCTGCCCCGCCGGTCGGTCTCGATCAGTCCGTCGCCGCGCAGGACCTCCAGGGCCTGCCGTACGGTCTGCCGGCTGACGCCGAAGCGCCCTGCGAGCCGCCGTTCGGCCGGCAGCCGTTCGCCGGCCGCGAGGGTGCCGTCGCGCAACTCGGCGAGCAGCCGCTGGGCGATGTGCCAGTACAGGGGCCGCTCGCCGGACTGCGGGCGGACTCGGGGGGTGGTGGGGGTGGTGCTGCGGGCCATGCCGCGCGCCTCCTGTGGGTGACGTGCCGTGTTCGTGCGGACTCGGTGCGCCACCAGATCTAGCATTGGTCTAAACCACCAGGGAAGGGCGGGCCGCCCGATCGGCCGAATCCGGACCGCCCGCCGCCGCGGCCACCGCGCCCGCGGCCCGGCTCAGAGCGCGCTGTACAGGGCGGCGACCAACGCCGTCTTGCGCGGGTCGTCGGCGATGTGCGGACCCATGCGGTTCATCACGTACCCCAGCGACACACCCGCCTCCGGGTCGGCGAGCCCGCAGGATCCGCCGAAGCCGTCATGACCGAAAGCGCGCGGGTTCGGTCCGTACGATCCGTTCGGGCCGCTCAGCCACAGTCCCAGCCCGATCTCCGTCTCGTGCGCGAACCCGGCTCCCAGCACCAGGTCCCGGCAGGCGCCCTGGCCCTCGCGCACCCGCTCGGCCGCCTCGGCGGAGAGGATCCGGTGACCGCCGTACGCGCCCCGGCCGGCGAGTATCCCGTAGAGCGAGGCCACCGCACGCGCGGTGCCGTGGCCGTTCGCGGCCGGGATCTCCGCGGCCCGCCACCCCGGCGAGTTGGCCTCGGCCGCGCCCGCGAGCGGATTGGTCAGCGCGGCGAGGGCCGCCGGGGAGAGCTGGCTGAAGACCGCCGCCTGCTCGCTCGACGAGGCGGCCTGCGGATGCACCAGTTCGGCCGCTCGTCCGGCCTCCTTCTCCGGCAGCCCGATCGTGAAGTCGATGCCGAGCGGCCCGGTCACCTCCCGCTCCAGGAAGGCCCCCGGCAGCAGCCCCGACACCCGCCGCACGACCTCCCCGACCAGGAAGCCGTACGTCAGGGCGTGGTAGCCGGAGCGGGTGCCGGGCTCCCACCAGGGCTCGGTGGCCGCCAGCCGCGCGGTGGTGAGCTCCCAGTCGTAGAGCTGCTCCAGCGTGTGCGGCTCGCGCAGCCCGGCCAGGCCCGCGCGGTGGGAGAGCAGGTACCGGACCGGTACGCGGTCCTTCCCGGCCGCCCCGAACTCCGGCCAGTACGACGCCACCGGGGCGTCGAGGTCGAGCAGGCCGCGGTCGGCGAGGATGTGCGCGCACAGCGCCGTCGGACCCTTCGACGTGGACCACACGTTGACCAGCGTGTCCTGCTCCCACGCGCGGGTGCGCGCCGCGTCGGCCCAGCCGCCCCACAGATCGGCCACCGGCACGCCGTCGACCGTGACGCTCACGGCGGCGCCCAGTTCGCCCCGGTCCCGGAAGTTCTCCTCGAAGGCGTCGCGCACCGCCGCGAAGCGCGGGTCGCAGTGGCCGTGGATCTGTGGCGCGTGCTCGGACATGGGGCCTCCGTGGTCCGCCGGAACACCGGACCGCTGCGGTGCGGCCCGGGCACCCCTGAACGTACCGACTGGTCGGACTGGAGGGAAGGGCGGCGCGGGCGCCCTCGCCGGACGTCAGATGTACGACCGCATCCAGCGCAGCTTGGCCGCCTCCTGGTAGGGGCCGCCGCCCTCGTGGTCGTTGAAGTCGTACACCTCGATCGCCTTGTCCTCGTGCGCCCACGCGTTGAAGGCGGCGAACACCGTCGACGGCGGGCAGGTCTGGTCCTCCAGGGCCGCCGAGAAGAGCGCGGGCGCCGAGCCGCGGGACGCGAAGTGCACGCCGTCGAAGTAAGCGAGAGTGGTCAGGACGTCCTCGGTGCGGCCGCGGTGCGTCTTGAGGAACAGGCCTATTTCCCGGTAGGGGTGACGGTCCGTCAGGGTCGCAGCCCGCGGGAAGTCGCACAGGAACGGCACGTCCGGGGCGATGCCCGCGAGATCCGGCACCAGGCCGCCCACGGCGAGGGTGATGCCGCCGCCCTGGCTCCCGCCGAGCGCCACGGTCCGCGCCGCGTCCGTCAGCGGATGGGAGCGCGCCGCCTCGACCGCGCGCACCGCGTCGGTGAACACCCGGCGGTAGTAATAGTTCTCGGGGGCGTCGATGCCACGCGTCATGAAGCCGGGGTACGCGGGCGCGCCGCCCACCGGGTCGGCGGTGCCGCCGCCTCCGCCCCAGGCGCTGCCCTGACCGCGGGTGTCCATGATGAAGTGCGCGCGTCCCGACGACGCCCACAGCAGATGCTCGTGCGGCAGCCCGCGTCCACCGCCGTAGCCGACGAACTCCACGACCAGGGGCAGCGGTTGCGTCGCCCCGGCGGGCAGGGTCAGCCAGCCCTTGACGGGGTGCCCGCCGAACCCGGCGAAGGTCACGTCGTACACCTGCACCGTGCTCAGGCCGGTGTCGACCGGTTCGAAGCGGGCGTCCAGATCGTGCTCGCGTGCTTCCTGGAGGGTCTTGGACCAGAACGCGTCGAAGTCCTCGGGCTCGGTGGACTCGCTGCGGTAGGCGCGGAGTTCATCGAGGGGCAGGTCGAACAGGGGCATCAAGGACCGCCTTTTGTTAAGTGCCCATACGAATGATCACACCGTACGTGGGCGGCGGGAGCCCTCGCCAGACCCCGGCGGGATGCTTCAGGCGGGCCTGCGGCGGGTCCACCGGGGCTCCGTACGGGCCCACTCGTGCTCCCACTCGTCCAGGCGGTGCCGCATGGCCACGCGGCGCACGACGGAGTGGCCCAGCAGCACCACGGCGGCCGTACCGCCGGCCGCGCACAGGCCCAGGGTGAGGGTGTGCTGCCAGACCATCGTGTCGTTCTGCGGCGGAGCGACGCTGCGGCCCCGCGCGTCGAACCACACGTCCACCATGTCCCCGGTGCGGGTGCCCGTCGGCACCCGGGCCGGCGCGGTCCGCGCCCGCTCGCCCGGCGGTGTCCAGCGCACGGCCACCGAGAACGTCTGCTGCCTGCCGCCCTCCGCCGAGGGCATGCTCGCGGGCGGGTGCCCGACCACCTCGGCCCGCACGCGGTGCCGCTCGGCCCGCTGCTGGGACGCGACCGCCCGGGCGTCGGCGTGGGCCCACCGTCCGGCGAGGACCCCGGCCAGCGGCGCGGCGACCATCAGCAGCGCGGCCACGGCGAGCGCCGTCCACGCCTCCAGCACGTCCGACCTGCGCCGCAGCGGGTTGTCCCGCAAGCGCCGGCCGCGAACACCGCCTCGCATGTCGACCTCCTCGCCGTCACGCGTACGAGTGCCCACATGAGCGTCATACCCCGTTCGGAGTACATCGTTTCACGCTTCGTTCACGTCGGCCCGTCGGCGACCGCCCGGGCCGACGTGGACGCGGGCGGACGCCGACGGGGGGCGGGGCAGGGGGCCCGCCCCGGGCGGATCAGCCGAACCGCTCGATCCGGATCCGCTCGACCGGCTGCCCCGCCCGGACCAGCAGCCGCGAGGCGTGCTCGGCGAACCCGTTGGACCCGCACACGTACGCCTCCCAGCCGCCGGCCGGCGCCCCGGCCAGCAGCGGAGCGAGGTGGTCCCCCGCCAGCCGCCCCACGGGCACCCCGCGCGGGGCGCTCCTCGTGAACACCGGCGTCGTCTCGGCTCCGTACTCCCGCGCGTAGATCAGCTCCTCGGGGCCGCGCGCGGACACCAGCAGCCGCAGCGGCACGTCCAGGCCGCGCGCCCGGTGGTGGCGGACCATGGACATCAGCGGGACGACCCCGGAGCCCGCGCCGATCAGCAGCGCGGGCCGGTCGCCCGGCCAGGCGAAGAACCCGCTGAGCGGGCCGCGCACCTGCACCTCGTCACCCGGCCGGGCCCGTGTGTGGAACCAGCCCGAGACCTCGCCGCCGTCCACGTGGTCCAGGGTCAGCTCGATGTGCCCCTCGTCGTCGGGCGCGGAGGCGATCGAGTAGTGCCGCTGGGCGGTGTAGCCGTCGCCGGCCGTCAGCCGCAGCATCAGGTGCTGGCCGGGCAGATGACCCTCCCACCGCGGCACCGCGAACCGGAAGGTGGCCGCCTGCGGGGTCTCGCGGCGGATCTCGGTGAGGGTGGCCGTCTGCCACCGGGCGGCGGAGCGGTTGCTCACCGCGATCCGGCCGGGCACCGCGAACCGGGACGGGGGGACGAAGGTGCCCGCCGGGGGAGTGGAGATCTCAGTCACCGGAGTACCTCTGCTCCTCCCAGGGGTTGCCCCGGGCGTGATAGCCGTTCTGCTCCCAGAAGCCCGGCTCGTCGTGGTCGAGGAGCCGCAGGCCCGCGACCCACTTGGCGCTCTTCCAGAAGTACAGGTGCGGCACGAGCAGCCGCGCCGGGCCACCGTGCTCGGCGGCGAGCGGCTTGCCGTCGTACTCCCAGGCGATCCACGCCCGTCCGCCGGTCAGGTCGGCCAGCGGCAGGTTCGTGGTGTACCCGGTGTGCGAGTACGCGACGGCGTGGGTCGCCGCCGGGTCGGGCCGGACGGCTTCCAGGAACGCGTCCAGGGACACGCCCCCGAAACGCACCCCGAACTTCGACCAGCTGGTCACGCAGTGGATGTCGCCCTCGTAGGCCGACTCCGGCAGCGCGTGCGCCTCGTCCCAGTCCCAGGTGCGGGGCGCCGCCACCAGGCCGTCGACGCGGAAGGACCAGTCGGCGGGGGCCAGGTCGGGCGTGACCTCGGCGGACAGCACGGGCCAGTCGTCGCCCGCGTCGTACTGACCGGGGGGCAGCCCCGGATTGTGGACGCGGGGGCGGCCGGTGAAGCCTCGGGTGACGTTCATACGGATCCAGCGTGAGGGCGGCGGTTGCTTACGCAGTCAACCGTACGTGCATGTCAGCCGTGCTCCGCACCCGGCCGCCGCCGCCCATCGTTAAGGCCGTATGAACAGTCCCGGGGGCGGGGAATAGCCGCCGGGCCCCGGCTCTTGCACGTGTCGTTCCGGATCCAGCGGTCCAGCGGTTCCGGTGCCAGCGAAGGAGAGTGGGAGCAATGCCGAAGGCGTACGTCTTCACCCGGTACGGCGGCCCGGAGACCGAGGCGCTCGTCGACCTGGACCAGCCCCGGCCCGGACCCGGCGAGGTCCTCGTCGCGGTACGCGCGGCGGGTGTCAACCCGGTCGACTGGAAGCAGCGCACGGGCTACCGCCGCCCCGGCGAGAGCGGGGAGCGCGTGTTCCCCGCGGTCCTCGGCAACGAGGTGGCGGGCGTCGTCGAGGCGACCGGTGAGGGGGTCACCGGGTTCGCGCCCGGCGACGAGGTGTTCGGCACCGCGGTCGCCGGCGGCTACGCCGAGTACGCGCTGCTCGCCGCGGGCATCACCGCCCACAAGCCCGCCGGGCTGTCCTTCACGGACGCCGCGACCCTCCCGGTGGCCGCCGCGACCGCCTACGACGGCGTGCTCCAGCTCGCGCTGCCGGCCGGGGCGACCCTCCTGGTCACCGGCGCGGGCGGCGGGGTCGGTGTCGCCGTCGTCCAGATCGCCCGCGCCCGGGGGCTGCGGGTCCTGGGCGTCGCGAGCGCGGGCAAGAAGGACCTTCTGGAGTCGCTGGGCGCCGTGCACGTGCCGTCCGGCCCCGGCTGGACGGACGGCGTCCGCTCGGCTGCCCCGGACGGGGTGGACGGCGTGTACGACCTCGTCGGCGGCGCGGTGCTGCGCGAAGCGGCCGGCCTGGTACGGGACCGCGCCCGGCTGATCACCGCCGGAGCCCCGGCCGAGGAGGCCGAGGAACTGGGCGGCGCCCGGGTGCTGCGCGCCCGCGACGCGGCCGTGCTGCGGGCGGTGGCGGACCTGGCCGTCCGGGGCGACCTGGACCCGCACGTCACCCTCAGGTTCCCGCTGGAGCGGGCCGGCGAGGCCCTGCGCGAGGTCGAGAGCGGCCACGCGCGCGGCAAGGTCGTCCTGGAGATCGGAGCGGACGCGTGAGCGACGTCGACGTCCCGCACATCCTGGACAACCCCGCCCTGGCCTCCCTCACGGGGCCGCACGCCCGCTTCGCCGAGCGCCGGGGCCGCGTGCTGCGCTACCCGGTCGACGTGTCGCCCTGGCTGGCGCTGCCGGACGATCCCGGCCCGGACGACTGGGCGGACCTCGCGGCGCTCGCCGGTCCCGGCGCGGAGGTCCCTCTGCCGGGCTTCCGCGGTGAGCTCCCGCCCGGCTGGGAGATCACCTTCCGGATGGAGGGCGTGCAGTTCGTCGACGACGGGCTGGCCGCCGCACCCGAGCCCGAAGCCGTCCGGCTCGGGCCCGCGGACGTGCCCGACATCCTCGATCTGGTCGCCCGCACCAGGCCGGGCCCCTTCGAGGCCCGCACCATCGAGCTCGGCACCTACCTGGGCATCAGGCGCGACGGCGCGCTGATCGCGGTGGCCGGCGAGCGGCTGCACCCGCCGGGCTGGACCGAGATCAGCGCCGTCTGCACCGATCCGGCCTTCCGGGGCGAGGGGCTGGCGACCCGCCTGATCCTCGCCGTCGCGCACGGCATCCGTGAACGCGGCGAGACGCCCTTCCTGCACACCTCCGCCGGCAACACGAACGCCATCCGGCTGTACGAGTCCCTCGGCTTCCGGCTGCGCCGCAGGACGGCGTTCCTGGCGGCCCGGGTGCCGGAGCGGCTGGGCGAGGGAAGCGAGCCGGTCCCGGTCGCCTAGGACCACGGGCCCCGCGCGCCGCCCCGCGGACCCGCAGCCCTGCGGACCCGGCCGGGGCCGAGGAGGGTCGGCGGGTCGCGTGGGGTCTGTCGTGGGCCGAAGCGAGGGGGCGGTCAGGGGGTCGGTGGCGTGGGGTGGGCGCTCATCGGGGTGGGGCCTTGCCATTCGTTGTAGCGCACGAGGTAGCGCGCGAAGCGTTCCAGGTCCGCCTCCGGCCACTGTGCGAGCCGTTCCCTGAAGGCTTCGCGGCGGCTCTCGGTGACCTGGGCGAGGATGCGGCGGCCCGCCCCGGTGAGGTGGAGGAGCTGGACGCGGTGGTCCTCGGGGTCCTGGCGCCGTTCGATCAGGCCGGTCCGCTCCAGGGCGGCGACCTGGCGGCTGACCGTGGACTTGTCCAGGGCGTGGTGCGCGGCGAGGTCCGTGGCCCGGCAGCCGCCGCTCTCCTCCAGGTGCCCGAGGAGCGTGTACGACACCAGCGACAGCTCGGGGTGCAGCCGGCCCGCGGAGGCCCGGGCCCGCCGGGCGAAGACCGTCATCTCCCGCTGGATCGTCTCCACGGACTCGCTCTGCGCGGACTCGGCTGCTTCCACCGGGACTCCCTCGACCGCCGCCTCTTCACCTGGTTGCATAGTACAACTCGGGCGGATCGGGACGAGCCGCGGGCGCGGGCCGCGGGAGCCGGGAAAAGACGGCGGCCGCTGGGATAGGGTGGCCGTCCGGCTGCGGGGGTCCGCGGCCGTGCGAGACCGAGGAGGTGAGACCCATTACCGCTGTGTCAGGTCGGGTGCTCTCACCTCGTGACGGCGCGGCTCGCCGCTAGGCGACCGCGAGAGCGCCCTTCGGCTCCCCGGAAGGCTTCCCGTTCCATGCCCCCTCGCTCTCCCTCCTCCTCCACTCCTCCCGCCTCTTCTTCCGCTTCGCCTTCCCCCGCGGCTCCCTCTCCGGCGCCCTCACCCGTCTCCGCTCCCGGGCCGGTCCGGCCGGCCGCCGCGGAACGCGAGGCGCTGACCGTGCTGCTGCGGGCCGCCGGGTGCGTCTTCGCCGAGGACGAGGCGGAGTTGATCCTCGCCACGGCACGTACCCCGCAGGAGGCCGCGGACATGGCGCGGCGGCGGGCGGCGGGCCTGCCCCTCGAACACGTCGTCGGCTGGGCCGGGTTCCACGGCCTGCGCGTGATCGTCGAGCCGGGCGTCTTCGTGCCCCGCCGCCGCACCGAGTTCCTCGTCGACCAGGCCCTCGCCGCCGTCCCGCACGCCTCGGTCGTCGTCGACCTGTGCTGCGGCTCGGGCGCCGTCGGCGCGGCCCTCGCCGCCGCGCTCGCACCGGTCGAACTGCATGCCGCGGACATCGACGAGGCCGCCGTGCGCTGCGCCCGGCGCAACGTCGCCGGGTACGGCGGACACGCCCACACGGGCGACCTGTTCGCCGCCCTCCCGGACCGGCTGCGCGGCCGGGTGGACCTGCTGGCCGCCAACGTGCCGTACGTGCCCAGCGAGGAGGTGCCCCTGCTGCCGTCGGAGGCCCGGGACCACGAGCCGCTCACCGCCCTCGACGGCGGCGGCGACGGTCTGGACGTGCTGCGGCGCGTCGCCGCCGAGGCGCCCCGCTGGCTCGCCCCCGGCGGCTGTCTTCTCGTCGAGACGAGCGAGCGCCAGGCCCCGGCGGCCGTCGAGGCCTTCACCCGCAGCGGCCTGGAGGTGCGTCTGGCGTACGACGAGGAGCTCTACGCCCACGTCGTCGTCGGCACCCGGGCCGGCCCGGTCAGGTAGCCGCCCCACCGCCCGTGGGGCCGGGGGAGGGCGAGCGGTCGCCCCCGTGGTTCCACGGGCCGTGCCCCGGGGAGCCGCCGTGCCACCGCTCGCCCGGTCCGCGGTCGCCGAAGTCGCCCGACAGGACGCGGTCGGCGGTGTTCGTGCCGCCGGAGAGGGTTCCGACGACGAACACGGTGGCGCCGGTCTTCAGCGCGCCGGGGCCGGTCTCCGGGCCGGCACCGTCACCGCGGACGGGTGTGTCCGCGGCCACGGTCCACGTCCAGGAGGCGCCGTCCTTGCTCTTGACGGTGACCCGGTCGCCGTCCGTCTTCGTCACCGTGCCCCGTTGCCAGACGCGGACGACCCAGTCGCCCGACCGGGGGTCCTTGACGGTCGCCTCGCCGTGCGCCGCGTCGCCGCGGGGGCCGGACCACGGGCCGCCGTGACCGTGCCGGCCGCCGGGCCCCTCGGAGGAGGACGAGGACGGCGGCGCGGAGGGAGCACCGCTTCCGGAGTTCCCCGAGGCCGCCGCGTAGGCGACGGTGCCGCCGAGCGCCAGGACGGCGACGGTGGTCGCCGCGATCACCGCCCGTCCGCGGGGCGGGCGGCGCCGCCACAACGTGCCGAGGCCCGCGCGCTCGCGGTCCGCGTCGACCGGTCCCGAGAGCAGTTCGGGCTCGTGCGGCCCCTGCGGCCTGTCCGGCTCCTGCATCACGGCTCACCCTCCTCGGGCACGACGGCGGCACCAGTGTCACGCCTCACTGTGATTGTCCGAGGTGCCCGGTAAGGAAGCGATAACAAAAGCCTGTGAATCGGGCGGACGGCGGCGACCGGCCGCCCCGCTCAGTCCCGGGCCCGCGCCACCAGCAGGGCCACGTCGTCGTGGTTGTCGGGATGGTGCAGAGCGTCCAGCAGCAGGTCGCACACCTCTTGAAGCGGCCGCGCGGGATCGTCGAGCAGCGCCAGCAGGGCGTCCAGACGTTCGTCGAGCGAGTGCGTGCGGGTCTCGACCAGTCCGTCCGTGTACAGCACCAGCTGGTCGCCGGGTGCGAAGTCGACCTCGGTGGTGGAGAACGGCACCCCGCCCACGCCCAGTGGCGCGCCGGTGGGCAGTTCGAGCAGTTCGGGCGGGCCGTCCGGGCGGACGCGCACCGGCGGCAGGTGTCCGGCGTTCGCGATCCGGCACCTCCCCACCCGGGGGTCGTGGACGGCGTACACGCAGGTCGCGATGGAGTGGTCCAGGCCCTGGGTGATCCGGTCGAGGTGCTCCAGGAGAACCGCCGGGTCGAGGTCGAGGGAGGCCAGGGTGGTCGTCGCGGTGCGCAGCCGGCCCATCGTGGCGTCGATGCCGCTGCCCATCACGTCACCGACGACCAGCGCCGTCTTGCCGTCCGGGAGCGGGATGACGTCGAACCAGTCGCCGCCGACCTCGGTGGTGGCGCCCGCCGGCTGGTAGCGGGAGGCGACCTCGAGGCCGCCGATGACGGGCGGATGGCTCGGCAGCAGGCTGCGCTGGAGGGTGAGCGCGGTGGTACGGGCGCTCTGGTACCAGCGGGCGTTGTCGATCTGGACGGCCGCCCGCGCCGCCAGCTCCCGGGCGAGGAGCACGTCGTCGTGGCCGAACGGCGCGGGGTTGCGGGTCCGCTTGAGGTCGAGGGCGCCGAGGACCTCGCCCCGGGCGATGAGCGGGACGGCCAGATAGGAGTGCACGCCGGCCCGGGCCAGCAGGGCGGCCGACTCCGGGGAGCGGGCGATGCGGCCGAGGTCCTCGTCCTTGACCTGCGCCACCATGACCGGCCGGCCGGTGCGTACGCACTCGGTGACCAGCCGGTCGGGCGCGTAGCGGGCCACCTCGCCGGGCCGGTCGGCGGCCCGCAGCGCGTCGGGTTCGTCGGCGGCCCGTACCGCCAGGGCGCGGATGACGGCCGGTTCGGCGGGTCCGAAGCTGCTGCGCCGGCCCGCGACCACCGCGTCGAGCAGATCGACGGCGGCCACGTCGGCCAGCTCCGGCACCGCCACCTCGGCCAGTTCGCGGGCGGTGCGCTCCAGGTCCAGGGTGGTGCCGATCCTCGCGGAGGCGTCCGCGACCAGCGCCAGCCGGCGGCGCGCGGCCTCGGCCTCGACGGCCGCCCGGTGCCGGTCGGTGACGTCGACGACCGAGACGGCCACGCCCAGCACGGTGCCCCGGGCATCCTCCAGGCGGTACAGGGAGAGCGACCAGGCGTGGTCCTGCTCGGGATCCGCCGGGGTCCGGCCGAACGCGGCCCGGTCGACGAGCGGTGCCCCGGTCCGCAGCACCTCGCGCGCGGCGGACTCCAGGGCGTCTGCGTCCAGCCGGGGGAGCACCTCGCGGACGGTGCGGCCCAGGTGGTCCTCGGCCGGGACGCCGTCCATCCGCGCCAGCGCCGGGTTGACCGAGACGTACCGCAGGTCGGTGTCCAGGACCGCGAGACCGTTGGGGGACTGCGCGACCATCCGTGTCGACAGGGCGAGGTCGCGCTCCAGCCGGCGCACCGTCGTGCGGTCGGCGGCGAGCCCCAGGGCGTAGACCTCGCCCCGGTCGTCCATGAGCCGGATGTTGCGGAACTCCACCAGACGGGTGGCGCCGTCCTTGCGCCGGATCGGGAACGCCCCCGCCCAGCTGCGCCCCGTGGCCATGACGTCCGCGAAAAGGCGCACGACCAGGTCGACGTGCCGTTCGTCGACCATCACATGCGCCGCGTACCGTCCGAGGGCCTCGTGGGCCGTGTACCCGAACAGCTCCTCGGCCTGGGGGCTCCACAGGGCGATGCGCCCCTGGGTGTCGAGCACCACGGAGGCGACGTTGAGCACGTCCAGCAGGCCGCTGGGCCCCGTCGGGCCGCCGGCCTCGGCCGATCCGGCTCCGCTCATGCCACGCACCGCCTCCGCCGCTCGCCGCGGCACGCCGTCCTCCGTGCCGACTCCCCCTGTTCCACCGTGCTCAATCGTTTTCTCCCACGGCTCGCGCGCCCTTCTCCATGCTCCTCCAGTACGGCGTCGCGCGCCGTTCCCCTCAAGGCCCGCAGCCGTCCATGAGATTGGTCTGTACATGACCACCAGGCGAGGCCAGACTGTCCGCCGAGTGCGCCCACCCCCCCTCGACGAGGAGTCCCATGCCCCTGCGTCCCGCCCGCCGCCGTCGCACCACGGCCGGCGCCGTCCGCGCCACCGGCGCCGTCCTCTTCGCGCTGGCCGCCGCGACGGTCACCACGCTCTCCGCGGCGCCGCCCGCCGCGGCCGCCGACACCTGGACGGAGGTCGGCTCCGACCGCGCCGACCCGCTGACCGAGAGCCAGGGCCTGGCCTCGGTCGAGGTCCCCGCGGGCAGCGGCAACCGCTACACCGGCATCGGCACCATCCCGCTGTCCCTGTCGGTGCGCGGCTGGAACCACGTCGGCGACCCGGACGCGTCCTACGACGGCTATTACGTGGAGCCGTACCAGAGCGACTCCAACAACGCGAAGCTGTACCGCGTGCAGGCGCCCGGCGGCGCCTGGTCCGAGTACGTGCACGCGCTCGCCCCGGGGGAGGCGCTGAACAACTCCTGGGACGCGATCACCCCGGACAGCCAGTGGATGCTGTCGGGCGAGTGGGGCACCATGACCCGGTTCCTGGTCTTCCCGACCCCCGGCGCCAACCCCGCCACCTCGCCCTCGGCCAACCTGCCGCAGGTCTCCACCGTCCGCCTCGACCACGCCGTACGGGACGTCCAGGGCTGCGACTTCACCGGCCCGACGACCCTGCTGTGCTCCTCGGACGACCCGGCCGGTACCCTCTTCGGCATCACCAAGCCGCTGTTGCGGATCGACCTGTCCGCCGCGCCGAACGGCACCTCCGACGTCACCGGCCATGTCACCGCCCTGCGCCAGCTGCCGCTGCGCAGCTCCTGCTCGGGCACGTTCGAGGCGGAGGGCATCGACTACGACCGCCGCTCGGGCACCCTGCGGGTGATCGTCGTGTCGCCCGGCTTCTGCGTGCTGACCGACAGCAAGACCTACCGCTTCACCCGGAGCTGAGCGGCCGGCGGGACCTCGGGGCCGGCCCCGGGAGGCGAAACGGCTCCCCTGGCCGGTCCCGTCCGCCGTTGGTCCCGCTCGGGAAGTGGTGCTTTTCTGGGGATGTGGCGCGGTTCGCGGGGAACCCGCACCTCCGCGCCGCAGCCACGAGAGGAGCGAGCACGATGGATCGCGAGCGACCGCACGAGGAGTCCGTCTCCGTCGAGATCAGCGGATGCAGCAAGGAGGACGCCCGGATCGTGTTCGACATGCTCAACGAGTGCTTCGAGTCCGACCGCGGCAGCGACGAGGTGCCGCAGCAGCTCCACGAGAGCCGCCCGATGGTGTGGATGGGCACCTTCGAGGTCACCGAGGCGCACGAGTGCGCCCGGCCGGCCCGGCTGTCGTCCTCGGTCGAGGCCGACGCCCAGGGCGGCTACTGGGCCATCGAGCGGCTGCGCGCGACGCTGGACTCGGTCTTCGAGGTGCGCGACCTCTCCTCGGCCTCCGGGGACCAGGAGCGCGAGCTGCACGTCCTGCTGGAGAGCCGGTGAGCCCGTCCCGCCGGTGACCTGCGGCACATGAGCCCGGCCCCATTGTGCAACTAGTTGCATAACCCGTGCGCGGTCCTCTAGAACTGGAGGGAAGACACCGCGCACGGAGGGCTGTCATGAGCCGATACCCGCACCTGCTGAGCCCGCTCGACCTGGGCTTCACCACCCTGCCCAACCGCGTCCTGATGGGCTCGATGCACGTCGGCCTGGAGGAGGCCGAGCGCGGCTTCGAGCGCATGGCCGCGTTCTACGCCGCCCGCGCACGCGGGGGAGTGGGCCTCATCGTCACCGGCGGCATCGCCCCCAACGACGAGGGGCGGCCCGGCGAGGGCGGCGCCAAGCTCACCACGGACGCGGAGGCCGAGCAGCACCGCGCGATCACCGAGGCCGTGCACCGCGAGGGCGGCCGCATCGCGATGCAGATCCTGCACTTCGGCCGGTACGCCTACCACCCGGACCTGGTCGCCCCCAGTGCCCTCCAGGCGCCGATCAGCCCCTTCGTGCCGCGCGAGCTCACCGACGCCGACATCGAGCGGACCATCGACGACTACGCCAGGGCCGCCCGCCTCGCCCGGCAGGCCGGCTACGACGGCGTCGAGATCATGGGCTCCGAGGGCTATCTCATCAACGAGTTCATCGCGGCCCACACCAATCATCGCGAGGACCGCTGGGGCGGCTCGTACGAGAACCGCACGCGCTTCCCCCTGGAGATCGTGCGCCGGGTGCGCGAGGCGGTCGGCGAGGACTTCATCGTCATCTACCGGCTGTCCATGCTGGACCTGGTGCCCGGCGGCTCGACCCTCGACGAGGTCGTCGCCCTCGCCCGGGCCGTCGAGGAGGCCGGCGCCACCATCATCAACACCGGCATCGGCTGGCACGAGGCCCGCATCCCCACCATCGCGACCTCCGTGCCCCGGGGCGCGTACACCTGGGTGACCAGGAAACTCATGGGCGCGGTGTCCGTGCCGCTGGTCACCACCAACCGCATCAACACCCCCGAGGTCGCCGAGCAGCTCCTCGCCGACGGCTGCGCGGACATGGTGTCGATGGCCCGCCCGATGCTCGCCGACCCCGATTTCGTGGCCAAGGCCGCGGCGGGCCGTCCCGAGGCCATCAACACCTGCATCGGCTGCAACCAGGCCTGCCTCGACCACACCTTCAGCGGCCGGATCACCTCCTGCCTCGTCAACCCGCGTGCCTGCCACGAGACCGAGCTGGTCCTCTCGCCGACCCGGCGGCGCAAGCGCGTCGCGGTCGTGGGCGCCGGCCCCGCGGGCCTCGCCTGCGCCGTCAGCGCGGCCGAACGCGGCCACGACGTCACCCTCTTCGACGCGGCGGGCGAGATCGGCGGCCAGCTCAACGTCGCCCGCAAGGTGCCCGGCAAGCAGGAGTTCGACGAGACGCTGCGCTACTTCCGCCACCAGCTCGACGCGCACGGCGTGGACGTACGGCTGAACACGCCCGTGGCCGCCGCGGACGTGGCCGGCTACGACGAGGTCGTGGTCGCCACCGGCGTCAGCCCCCGCACCCCCGACATCCCCGGCGTCGACCACCCGAGCGTCGTCGGCTACCTCGACGTCCTGCGCGACGGCGCGCCCGTCGGTGACCGGGTCGCGATCCTCGGCGCCGGGGGCATCGGCTTCGACGTCGCCGAGTTCCTCACCGACAGCGGCGACGGCGCGAGCGAGGACCCGGCGGCCTACTTCCGCCAGTGGGGCGTCGACATGGACTACCGGGGACCCGGCGGGCTCGCCGCCCCCGAGCGCTCCGCCCCGCCGCGCACCGTCCACCTCCTCCAGCGCAAGACCGGCAAGGTCGGCGCGGGCCTCGGCAAGACCACCGGCTGGATCCACCGCACCGAACTCAAGCACCGGGGCGTGACGATGGTCCCGGGCGTGCGCTACGACCGCATCGACGACGCCGGGCTGCACCTCACCGTCGGTGAGCACAGCACGGTCCTGGAGGTCGACACCATCGTGCTCTGCACGGGTCAGGACCCCCGCCGGGACCTCTACGAGGAGCTGCTCGCCGACGGCGTCAAGGCGCACCTCATCGGGGGTGCCGACGTGGCCGCCGAACTGGACGCCAAGCGCGCCGTCCAGCAGGGCACCGAACTGGCGGCGGCACTGTAGGGCCGTACCGGCCCGTCCCTAGGATGACTCCATGTCACTCCCGCACGCGATCCTCACCGCCCTGCTCGAGAGGCCCTCGTCGGGGCTGGATCTGACCCGCCGGTTCGACAGGTCGATCGGCTACTTCTGGTCGGCGACGCACCAGCAGATCTACCGCGAGCTGGGGCGGCTGGAGTCCGGGGGCCACATCCGGGCGCTGCCGACGGACGCCCCGGCCCGCGGGCAGAAGAAGGCCTACGAGGTGCTGCCCGCGGGACGGGCCGAACTCGCCCGGTGGACGGCGGCCGCCCAGGACCCCAAGCCGCACCGCGACGCCATGCTGCTGCGGCTGCGCGCCGCGGCCGTCGTCGGCACGGCGGGTCTGGAGGCCGACCTGCGGCGCCATCTCGACCTGCACCGGCGGCAGCTGGCCGAGTACGAGGAGATCGAGAAGCGCGACTTCCCGCCCGGCGAGGACAGCGCGCAGGCCAGGCTCCAGCACCTGGTGCTGCGTGCGGGCATCGAGCTGGAGACCTTCTGGACGCAGTGGCTCGCCGAGGCGCTCCGGGACCTGCCCGTGGTGCCGGAGGACACGGAGGGCACGGACGGCCCGGGGGACACGGAGCAGGCCGGCTGAGGCCGGCCGGCCCCGGCGGTGCGGGACCGGCCGCTGTGACCGCCGGGTCCGCCGGGTCCGCCGGATCGCCGGGTCCGCTGGGTTCGCAGGGTCCGCCGGATCGCCGGGATCGCCGGGTCCGCTGGGCCCGCCGGGATCACCGGGGCGGCGCGGCGACCGTCACCGGCCCCGGTCGTCGTGTCCCGAGCGTGCCGCGGGCCGCGTCTGTCCCCGTCGAGTGCCGCCGCCGGTCAGAGCCGGTACGGCTTGGAGCGGCGGCGCAGGAACCAGGCCGCCGCGATGACGCCCGCCCCGACCAGCGCCCCGCCCACGCCCATGGCGACGGGCCCGTAGTCGCGGGCCGCGCCGCCGAGGCCGCCCATGACACCCCGCGAGGGCGAGGCCGTCGGGGTCGGCGTGGGCGTCGGGGCGACCGGGGTGGAGACGATCACCGACTGCGTGCCCGCCGTGCTGCCGTTGGAGCACATGACGACGACGGTGTACGTGCCCGGGGAGACCCCGGACCAGGCGGCCGACTGGCTCGCGGCCGTGCCCGAGAGGGCGACCTGGCGCCCCTGGGCGAAGCTCGCCTGACCGCTGTTGAGCAGTGCCGCCGTGCCCCAGCTGCCGTTGATCTGGGTGCATGCGCTGGTCACGACCGAGACGGTGGAGCCGGTCGTGCTCACGGAGATGCCCGAGGTCCGGGCCACCGCGGGCTGGACGGCGAGGGCGAGCGGCAGGGCGGCGGCCGTCACGGTCAGTCCTGAGCGGACGAGGGAACGGGAAGTGCGCATCGCATGTCCTCCGGCGGCGGCACGGTTGGCGGTACATCCCTTGCGCCGCCGAAGGTCGGGTACGCCCGTGCTGCCTCAGGGGCAGCCAACGCGTCCCGGCCCCGCGCCGCACGCGGACCGCCCCCGACCAGGTGACACGTTCCTCCGGACGGCCCCCGGCGGGTCCGGCGGGCGGCCCGGTCCTGGAGACGGGACCAGGACCTGGATCTCACCCCCCGGTGCCGGTGCCCGCGGCGGTGCCCGCGCCGGGTCCCGTCGTCACCGTTCGTTCGGCCGACAACGCGCCCCAGGTGCCGTCCGGGAGCCGGGCGCGCAGCCGCACGCGGTGGACGGCGCCCTTCTCCCGCCCCACGTAGAAGCTGTACACCGCCTTCCCGCTGGGCGGGGTGGCGCCCCAGACCAGGGAGGTGGCCGGTGCTCCGTCGAGCTGGATCTGGTACTCGGTGACGACGCCGTCCACCTGGGGCGCACCCCACGACAGGTCGATGTAGTACGCCCCGTCGGCGAGGCGGGTGACCGCCCGGAAGCCGGTGGGCGCGGTGCCCGCCCCCTCGTCGCCGCCCCGGGCGGTGGTCAGGCGGACGGGCGGACCGGCGGGCGAGACGTTGTCGGCCGCGTCCCGGGCCCGCACGGTGAACGCGTAGCGGACGCCCGGGCGCAGCCCGGTCACGACCGTCGCCGTCTGGTTCCCGCCGACGCTGTGGATGCGCACGCCGCTCTGCCAGACGTCGTACGACACCACCGCGCGGTCGTCCGTGGACGCCGACCAGGACAGTTGTACGGCGCGGCTCCCGACCGCCCGGCCGGTGACGGAGCCCGGCGGGGTCGGGGGCGAGCGGTCCGCGGCGGCGGCCGCCGGTGTCGTGGCCCGCGCCTCGCGGCTGGGCGGTCCGAGCCGTCCGTCGCCGTCCCGGGCCCGCACGGTGAAGACGTAGGCCGTCGACGGCGCGAGACGGACCACGTCCAGCATGTGCGCGGTGCCGGGCACCTCCCCGGCCTTCTCGGTCCCCCGGTAGACCTCGTACGCGCCGACCGCCGGGTCCGCGGCGACCGCGTTCCACATGACGTGCACGCTCGTCGCGCTCCCGGCCCGGGCGGTGACCCCGGCAGGCGCGCCGGGCGCCCGCCCCTCGTCCCGGCTCCCGCCGCTCGGACACCCGGTGCACAGCGCGGCCACCAGCCCGCACAGCACCCACCGCAGCACAACGCGTCGCACGGCTTCGCCTCCCGGCCCGGCACGGCGGCAATGGTCCGGACCAATATGCCGCGGTGTCACGCACACATCAAGAGGGCGGCCGGGGCCCGGGCGTCCGTGCCGGACGGTTACGTATGCTGAAGGTCCTCGCGGCCGAACTCGCCTCACGTGAGCGCGAGTTCGAGCCGGTGGCGCGGACCGCTGTCGTCGCTGATCCCGCGCCGACGAGCGGCCGGGGGTCCCGGGCCGGACCGGTCCTCGGGGCCCCCGGCCCCGCCCCGCCGACGACCCCCGTCCGGCCCCGCCCCGCCGACGACCTCGTCCGGCCCCACGGAGCCGCTCGCAGCCGGCCGTCGTCCCGCCGCGGTGGCCGCACCGGCGGGCAGGCCGCGGAGCCGTCCCGAACGCGTGCCCCGTACGCGGGACCCGGTGCTCCGTACGGCCCCTTCCGAAGTGGCCCGGGAGTGCGTCCGACACCAGATTGTCCAGAGTGTCTGCCCATGTCCCCCACGAGAGGTCCGTATCGTGCGCGCCCAGTCGCTGACGCTGGCCGCGGCCGGCCTTGCCCTGCTGGCCCCGACCGCCCCACTCGCAGCCCCGCACCCGTCCGTGGGAGCCGCCGGGGCCGCGGCACCCCGGCGGGAGGGTTCGGTCCGCGCCGCCGACCTGCTGGCCCGGGTCCGTGACTGCACCGAGGTGTCCCGCGGCCGCTACCGGGCCGACGACGGCACGCCCGCCACCATCCCGGTCTGCGGCACCGACGGGGCGGTGTTCTGGAAGGCCGACATGGACATCGACTGCGACGGCCGCCCGGGCGTGGAGTGCAACAGCCGCACCGACCCGCTGTTCTCCGGCGCGACGGCGTACCAGCAGTCCGACGGCCGCTATCTGAGCGCCGAGACCCTGCCGTACATCGTGGTGCCCGGGGTCAGCGACATCTGGGACCACCGTGACCACGGGGTGCACGGCGGATCGGTCGCGGCCGTGGTCTACCGGGACCGGGTGCAGTACGCGGTCGTCGGCGACACGGGACCGACCGGGATCATCGGCGAGGCGTCGTACGCCACCGCCAAGGCGCTGGGCATCCGGCCCGACCCGCGCGGCGGCGGAACCCCGTCCGGCGTCACGTACATCGTCTTCAAGAACTCCCGCGCGACCCCCATCGAGAGCCACGCCTCGGCGGTGGAGGTCGGCGAACGCCTCGCCAAGCAGTTCGTGCGCGCCACGAAGCAGGAGACCCGGCCCCCGCAGGCGCCGGCGGACGAATGGGCGCCGAACGGGCTCACCGAGCCGCCGCGGGCCGAGGGCGGGACCGGTACCGGGGACAGCGGCGCCGCCGTCCCCGAGGACGCCCGGACCCCCGTCGAAGCGCCGGACCCGGGGACGGACCAGGCGGCCACCGGCGACGACGGCACCCGCGACGACCAGGACGCCCCGGCGGCCCCGGAGACCGAGGACGAACCGGACGACGCCACGGACACGGGCGACTAGGCCCTTTGGGACGTCCCTCGGACGGACGCCGTCCCCTGGACGGACGCCGTCCCCTGGGCGCACGGCGTGGCCCGGAAGGACGGTGTCTCCCGCGAGGACGGCGTCGCCCGGACCGGCCCGCGGCCCGGGCGACGCCGTCCTCGCCGCCTCACACCTTTCGGTAGTCGTAAGCCTCCGCGGCCGCCGCCTGGACCGCGTCGAGGTCGGCGCCGGTGGCCGCCGTCACCACCGCGGCCACCGCGCCCTCGACGAACGGGGCGTCCACCAGACGGGCGCCGTCGGGCAGCTCGTCGCCCTCCGCGAGCAGCGCCTTCACCGTGAGGACGGCGCTGCCCAGATCGGCGAGGAGCACGACCCCGGCACCCCGGTCCACGGAGGCCGCCGCGGCGGTGATCAGCTCGGCGCTCGTGCCCAGCCCACCGCCCTGCGTACCGCCCGCCGGGGCGACCGGCACGACCGGGCCGCCGCCCACGAGCCCCCGCGCCAGGTCCGCCACGGCCTCGGCGACCGCCGCGCTGTGCGACACCAGCACGATTCCCACCAGCTTCTCGTCGCTCATGAGTGCCTCACTCCCCGGCGGTGTCGGCGCCGGCGTCGATGAGCGCGGCGATCAGCAGCGCCGCCGAGGTGGCACCCGGATCCTGGTGCCCGATACTGCGTTCGCCGAGGTAACTGGCCCGGCCCTTGCGCGCCTGCAACGGTGTCGTCGCCTCCGCGCCCTGCTCGGCGGCGGAGCGGGCGGCTTCGAAACCGGCGGAGAGGGCGTCGACGGCCGGCACCAGCGCGTCGATCATGGTCTTGTCGCCGGGTGCCGCGCCGCCGAGCTGCATCACCGCGTCGACGCCCACGCGCAGCGCCTCGGCGAACCGCGTCTCGTCGACCTCGGCCGCGTCCCCGAGATCCTTCCCCGTGCGGCGCAGCAGCGTGCCGTACAGCGGACCCGAGGCACCGCCGACCGTCGATATGAGCTGGCGTCCCGCGAGCACCAGCACGGCGCCGGGCGTCCCGGGGTCCTCCTTCTCCAGAGCCGCCCGCACCGCGGTGAAGCCCCGCCGCAGGTTGCTGCCGTGATCCGCGTCCCCGATGGGTGAGTCGAGGGCCGTGAGCCGGTCCGCCTCGCGGTCGACGGACGCGGCCGTCGCGGTCATCCAACGACGGAAGAATTCGGCGTCGAGCACTGGATCTCCTTGCCTGGTCGGTACGTTCGGAGCGCCTGTCCCAGTCCGTGTCACGGTTGCGGCGTCGCCCGGGGCGCCGCCGGTCCCTCACACGCCCCAGCGCAGTCCCGCGGTCCGCACCGGCGCGTCCCACAGGCGCAGCAGTTCCTCGTCCACCTGGCACAGGGTCACCGAGGCGCCGGCCATGTCGAGGGACGTCACGTAGTTGCCGACGAGGGTGCGCGCGACGGCGACCCCGCGCTGCGACAGCACACGCTGCACCTCGGCGTTGAAGCCGTAGAGCTCCAGCAGCGGTGTCGCGCCCATGCCGTTGACCAGGACCAGGACGGGATTGCGCGGTGTCATGTCGTCCAGGATCGCGTGGACCGCGAAGTCGGCGATCTCCCCGGAGGTCATCATCGCCCGCCGCTCACGTCCCGGTTCGCCGTGGATGCCGACGCCCAGCTCCAGCTCGCCGGAGGGCAGGTCGAAGGTCGGGCTGCCCTTGGCGGGGGTCGTGCACGCGCTGAGCGCCACGCCGAAGCTCCGGGAGCTCTCGTTGACCTGCCGGGCCAGCGCCTCCACCCGTTCCAGCGGCTGTCCTTCCTCGGCCGCCGCTCCCGCGATCTTCTCCACGAACAGCGTGGCGCCCGTACCGCGCCGGCCGGCCGTGTAGAGGCTGTCCGTCACGGCGACGTCGTCGTCGACCAGGACCTTGGCGACCTGGATGCCCTCGTCCTCGGCCAGCTCGGCCGCCATGTCGAAGTTGAGCACGTCGCCCGTGTAGTTCTTGACGATGAACAGCACGCCCGCCCCGCTGTCCACGGCCGCCGCGGCCCGCAGCATCTGATCCGGTACGGGTGAGGTGAACACCTCGCCGGGGCAGGCGGCCGAGAGCATGCCGGGTCCGACGAACCCGCCGTGCAGCGGCTCGTGCCCCGAACCGCCACCGGACACCAGGGCCACCTTTCCGGCCACTGGAGCGTCCCGCCGCAAGATCACCCGGTTCTCGACGTCGACGGTCAGCTCGGGATGGGCGGCGGCCATTCCGCGCAGCGCGTCCGCGACCACGGACTCGGGGACGTTGATCAGCATCTTCATCGGTACCTCCAGGTGGGGCCGGCGGATGTGCCCTCCCCCCGATTTTCGCAACCCGGGGCGGGGCGGGCCAGTCAGCGACGGCGTCCGTACGGACCGTGCGGTAAAGCTGCTCCCGGCAGTATCCGCGCCGGGACGGCCGTGGTCACGGGTACGGACGTGGCGCCCGCTCACGAAGACGACCCCGACGGGCCCCGCGGGCGCGCCCGCTCGGGCGGTCGTGTCCGTCCGCGGGCACGGGGCCGTCCGGGGGTTCGCGGGGAGACGGGGCGGGCGACGGGCCTGCGGGGAACCGCCGGAACCACAGCCCGCGGCCCCCCGTCCGGCGACACGGCCGCAGCGCCGCGAGCGACGTGGCCACGGCCACAGGCCCCCGGCATGTCGGTGCGGGCACCGGCCCTGTGATACTGGCCCGGTGCCGACACCGCAGCCGCAGGCCATGGTTCCGGATCCCATCACGCCCGACGCGCCGGACCTCATCGCGCGTCCCCTGCTGACCCAGTCCTGGCTCGACCTCGCCTTCGTGCACTGGGCGGCGGACCCCGCCGAGGTGGCCGGTCTGCTGCCGCCGGGAACCGTCCCGGACACCCTCGACGGGGTGACGTACGTCGGTCTGGTCGCGTTCCGGATGCACCGCGTCGGATGGTTCCGTCTCCCGGGCGTTCCCTACCTGGGCTCGTTCCCCGAGACGAACGTGCGCCTCTACTCGGTGGACGCGCAAGGGCGCCGCGGGGTGGTCTTCCGTTCGCTCGACGCCTCCCGGCTGCTGCCGGTGACGGTGGCCAGGATCGGCTTCCGGCTGCCCTACGTGTGGTCCCGGATGGCGATCGAAGCCGACGGCGACACCGTCACGTACACCAGCCGCCGCCGGTGGCCCGGACCGCGGGGGGCCCGCAGCCGGCTGACCGTGCGGGTGGGCGGACGGATCGGTGAACCCAACGCGCTGGAGCACTTCCTGACCGCGCGCTGGGGCATGCACAGCGCCTTCTTCGGCCGGCCGATGTACCTGCCCAACGCCCACCCGCGCTGGCCGCTGCACCGGGCGGAACTCGTGACGTGCGAGGAGGACCTCGTGGTGGCGGCGGGACTGCCGAAGCCGGCTGCGGAACCGGTGAGCGTCCTGTACTCGCCCGGCGTCCCGGTCCGTTTCGACCGTCCCGCGCCCCCGCACCGCCCGGCCGGCATCCCGACCCCCTGACCGCCCGGTGCTCCCGGCCCGTTTCCTCAGTAGGCTCGCCGGCATGCGGATCTCCGTCTCCTCGGACATGGACGAACCAGTGGCCCGCGCGCTCGTCGCGGAGCTGCGCGGACGCGGTCACGACGTGGTGCCGCACGGCGCGCTGCGGCCCGGCGACGATCCCCGGTGGGCGGTGTGCTCGGAGGTGGCGGCCCGGGACGTGGCCGACGGGACCTCGGAGCAGGCGGTGGTGTGCTGCTGGACCGGCACCGGCGCGTCGATCGCCGCCAACAAGGTGCCCGGTGTCCGGGCCGCGCTGTGCGCCGACGCCTACACCGCCGACGGCGCCCGCCGCTGGAACGACGCCAACGTCCTCGCCCTCAGCCTGCGCCTGACCTCCGAGCCCCTGCTGAAGGAGATCCTCGACGCCTGGTTCGCCGCCGACGCGGGCGGCGACGCCGAGGACCGGAGCAACGTGGCCCACGTCGACGGCCTCGACGCCGCCCGCCCGCGCCCGACTGCATAGGCCACAGGCGGGTACCGGGCCGGCGCCCCCCTTACGGACGGCTTCGCTCGTCCGTATGGGTCGCTCGGCCCCGCCGGGTACCCGGCCGCCGGGAGAGGGTGGGCAGGTACGGACCGGCCCGTACCCCCGAGCGGCCCGATCCGGAAGGGAACCCGAGATGTCCGTCGACCCGCAAGTGACGTCCGTCCCGCTCAGCGACGACGAGGTCAGGACGCTGCACGCCCACTGGCGCGCCGCGAACTACCTCGCCGTCGGGCAGATCTACCTCATGGCCAACCCGCTGCTCACCGAGCCGCTGCGGCCCGAGCACGTCAAACCGAGGCTGCTGGGCCACTGGGGGACCTCACCCGGGCTGAACCTGGTCCACACGCACCTCAACCGCGTCATCCGCCACCGCGACCTGAACGCGCTGTGCGTCTGGGGCCCCGGCCACGGCGGTCCCGCGGTCGTAGCGAACTCCTGGCTGGAGGGCTCCTACACCGAGACGTATCCGGACGTGACCCGCGACGCGGCCGGCATGGCCCGTCTGTTCCGGCAGTTCTCCTTCCCCGGCGGCATCCCCAGCCATGTCGCACCCGAGACGCCCGGTTCGATCCACGAGGGCGGCGAACTCGGCTACGCGCTCTCGCACGCCTACGGCGCCGCCTTCGACAACCCGGACCTCCTCGTCGCCTGCGTGATCGGCGACGGCGAGGCCGAGACGGGGCCGCTGGCCGCTTCCTGGCACTCCGACAAGTTCCTCGACCCCGTCCACGACGGGGCGGTCCTGCCGATCCTGCACCTGAACGGCTACAAGATCGCCAACCCCTCGGTGCTGGCCCGGATCCCCGAACCCGAACTCGACGAGCTGCTGCGCGGCTACGGGCACGACCCGATCCACGTCACCGGCGACGAACCGGCCGCCGTCCACCGCGCGATGGCACAGGCCATGGACACCGCCCTGGACCGGATCGCCGCCTTCCAGCGCGCCGCCCGCGAGGAGGGCTCCGGCGAGCGCCCCCGCTGGCCGCTGATCGTGCTGCGCACCCCGAAGGGCTGGACGGGCCCCGCCCATGTCGACCGGCTGCCCGTCGAGGGGACCTGGCGCGCCCACCAGGTGCCGCTGTCCGCCGTCCGTGACAACCCCGACCACCTGCGCCAGCTGGAGGCCTGGCTGCGCTCCTACCGGCCCGAGGAGCTCTTCGACGCCCACGGCGCTCCCCGCCCGGAGGTGCTCGCCTGCGTCCCCGAGGGGATCCGCCGCCTCGGCGCCACCCCGCACGCCAACGGCGGGCTCCTGCTGCGCGAACTGCCGCTTCCCGACCTGGACGCGCACGCCGTCCCGGTCGACAAGCCGGGCACCTCCCGGCACGAACCCACCGCCGTGCTGGGCGGGTTGCTGGAAGACGTCATGCGCGCCACCTCCGAGCGGCGGGACTTCCGTCTCGTCGGACCCGACGAGACCGCCTCCAACCGGCTCCAGGCCGTCTACGGCGCCACCGGCAAGGCCTGGCAGGCGCAGACCCTCCAGGTGGACGAGAACCTGGACCGGCACGGCCGGGTGATGGAGATCCTCTCCGAACACACCTGCCAGGGCTGGCTGGAGGGCTATCTCCTGACGGGTCGTCATGGTCTGTTCTCCTGCTACGAGGCGTTCGCGCACATCGTCGACTCGATGGTCAACCAGCACATCAAGTGGCTCCGCGTCACACGCGCGCTGCCTTGGCGCGCCCCCGTGGCCTCCCTCAACTACCTGCTCACGTCGCATGTCTGGCGGCAGGACCACAACGGCTTCTCCCACCAGGACCCCGGCTTCGTCGACCACATCCTGAACAAGAGCCCCGAAGCCGTCCGGGTCTATCTCCCGCCGGACGCCAACACCCTGCTGTCGGTGGCCGACCACGCCCTGCGCAGTCGCGACTACGTCAACGTGATCGTGGCCGGGAAGCAGCCCTGCTTCGACTGGCTGAGCATGGACCAGGCGCGCGTGCACTGCGCGCGGGGCGCCGGAGTGTGGGAGTGGGCCGGCACCGAGGACGGCACCCGCGAACCGGACGTGGTGCTGGCCTGCGCGGGGGACGTGCCCACCCAGGAGGTGCTGGCCGCCGCCCAGTTGCTCCGCCGCCACCTGCCCGACGTCGCCGTACGGGTCGTCAACGTCGTCGACATCGCCCGGCTGCTGCCGAGCGGCGAACACCCGCACGGTATGGGCGACTTCGAGTACGACGGACTCTTCACCACCGACCGGCCGGTCGTGTTCGCCTACCACGGCTACCCCTGGCTCATCCACCGCCTTGCCTACCGCCGGACCGGCCACAGGAACCTGCACGTGCGCGGCTACAAGGAGATCGGCACCACGACCACGCCGTTCGACATGGTCGTCCGCAACGACCTCGACCGCTACCGCCTCGTCATGGACGTCATCGACCGCGTCCCCGGTCTCGCCGTGCGCGCCGCCGCGGTGCGCCAGCGGATGGAGGACACGCGACTGCGCCACCACGACTGGATCCGGGTCCACGGCACCGACCTCCCCGAGGTCACGGAGTGGGTCTGGAACGGCTGAGGCGGCGGCCCGCCCGGGACGGGACAGGGCGCACGGACGGGGGCGGACGGCGCAGAGGAAGGGGCAGCGGGCGGACCGTCGTGCGCCCTGGTGAGGCGTCCCGCCCGGTGCTTACAGTGGTCGGCCGGCCCTGCACGCGGATCAGGCGGGGCGAGTCCCACCCCCGTGGTCACCAGGCGTCCCACGCGTCCCCGTCCTTCCTCCGGTACCCCCGCGGACCCGGCACGGCTCCGCGCACCGGAGCGGTTCCCGGGGCGACGGGCGCGAGACCACCCGCGCGACAGGCACCATCCGTGACACCGCTCGGGCCGTGTGAGGGCCGTCCGCGGTACGAGCGCGCGTCGTGAGCCACTGGAGGCCGCTGTGTACCGACCGTGCATCGCCCTGATCGCCGATCCCACCTCGCCCGAGGGCTGCCGTGAATACCTCGCCGACGCCGTGGAACTGCTCACCGGCGCCCCGCCCGTCCGGGTCGACTCCCGGCACTTCGCGACCGGCGGCACCGGCCGCGGGGTCCTCGACGGCGGCCGGTTACGGCTCCAGGTGCCCGAGGAGCGGCTGGACTTCGTGCCCGACGTCGTCCTGCTCTACGAGATCCCGCCGCACCACAGGAGCGCCCTCGCCGGCTTCCAACTGCTCCTGGAGCGCCACGACGTGGTGACGCTGGCCGCCGGTCCCGACGCCTGGCGGACCGCGACCGAGAAGAACCTCACCGTCGAACGCTTCCTGCGGGACGGCGTGCCGCAGATGGAGACGGCCGTGCTGTCCCGGCCCACCGCCCGGGAGGCCGGCGAGGTGTTCGACCGGCTCGGCCGCGACACCTGGGCCCGCCCCGTCGTCGGCACCGGCGGCAACGACACCTTCCACGTCACCACCCCCGCCCAGCTGGCGGACGCCGCCGTCTACTACGCCGAGCGGGGCACCGACTGGCTCCTGTCCCGTGACGCCGGGAACATCACGGCCGAAGGGCTGCGCCACCAGTTCCGGGTCTTCGTCCTGGGCGACCGTGTCGTGCACGCCCGCGAACACCTCCAGCCCGCGACCGACACCCCCTGCAACACCTGCCAGGGCGCCACCGCCGTCCATCTGACACCGGCGCAACTGCCCCCGCGGCTCGCCGAACTGGCCGTCGCGGCCACCGCGTCGGTCGGCCTGCCGTTCGCCGGGGTCGACCTGGCCGCCGAGAACGGCGGGGTCGTGTTCGAGGTCAACGTCCAGCCCGCCTTCGTCGACGGCGAGCTGGAGATGCGGGCGGTGGCGGTGCCGTACGTCCAGGCACACCTGGACGCCTTCGCGCCGGCCGCCGTCCGCCCGCACCGGGGGCTCACAGCTTCAGCGTGAACCAGGTCGTCTTGCCCTCGTCCGTCGGCCGGACCCCCCAGTCGGCGGCGAGGTGACGGACCAGGAGCAGGCCGCGGCCCGACTCCGCGTCCTCCACCGCCTCCCGCGGCTGGGGAAGCTGCGGGCTGCGGTCGCTGACCTCCACGGTGAGATCGGTGGCCGTGCGGTGCAGGTGCAGGCCCACCGGTCCCTCCGAGTGCTGGACGGCGTTCGTCAGGGTCTCCGACAGCAGCAGGAGCGCGTCGTCCGCGGTGTCCGTGCAGTTCCACGAGGTCAGGGCCTTGTGCAGAAAGGCGCGTCCCTCCGGCACGGAGGCCGGGGTGGCCGGGAACTGGGTCGTGACGGCGGCCAGCGGCGCGGCCGGCAGCTGCGCGAGCAGCAGGGTGACGTCGTCGTTGTGGCCCTCGGCGTCAGGCAGCAGCTTCGCGAGGACCTGGTCGGCCGCCGCCTCCAGGCACGGCGTTCCGTCGAACAACTCGTTGAGCAGCAGGGTGAGTTCGCCGATCCGCACCTCGATGTCGCTGCCCGGGGTCTCGATCAGGCCGTCCGTGTAGAGGACCAGGGTGGCGCCCGGCGCTATCTCCGAGCTGCACTCCTCGAAGAGGATGTCGCCGACCCCGAGCGGCGCGTTCACCGGACAGGGCAGCGGGCGGATGCCTACGTCCGCCCCGGCGACCAGCACCGGCAGATGGCCCGCCGAGCACACCGTCACCGTGCCGGTGTCCGGTGCGATCACGAGGTAGCAGCAGGTGACGAGCTGGTCGGGGACGTCGAGGTCGGCGACGCAGGTGTCCAGTGCCCGCATCAGCTGCCGCGGCTGCATCCCGGTCTTGGCCAGCGCGTGCGCGGCCGACCGCAGCTGCCCCATCACGGCCGCCGCCTCCAGGCCGCGGCCCATGACGTCGCCTATCAGCACACCGACCCGGTCGGCGCCCAGCGGGATCAGGTCGAACCAGTCGCCGCCCACGCCCGCGCCCTGGGTGGCCGGCCGGTACCGGCTCGCGGTGGCCAGACCCGGCAGGGCCGGCGGGGTGCCCATCAGACTGCGCTGAAGGGTCAGGGCGATGTGCCGCTGCTGTTCGTACAGGACCGTGAGCTCGGCCTCCGCGCGCTTGCGGTCGCTGATGTCCCGCACGATCGCGCAGGCCCCGACCACCCGGCCGTTGGTGTCCCGGGTCGGCCACAGCGTGACGTCGACGTCCAGCAGTTCCCCGGAGCTGGTCAACCGCAGCGTCTCGTAGTGCTCGACCTTCTCGGCGTGCCGCAACCGCTTGAGCAGCACCCGGACCTCGCCGCGCAGTTCGGGCGGGGCCAGCATCGACACGTGCCGGCCGATGGCCTCCTCGGCCGTGTAGCCGTACAGGCGCTGCGCGGCCGCGTTCCAGTAGGTGATGTACCCGTCCAGCGTCTTGGCGAGGATCGCGTCCTGCGACGACTCCACGAGGGCGGCGAGCTCGTTGATCCGCGCCTCGGCCGCCTTGCGGTCGCTGACGTCGCGCACGGCCGCCGACACCAGCAGACCGTCGGCGGTCTCCAGCGGGCTCAGGCTGATCTCGACGGGGAACTCGGTGCCGTCCTTGCGCAGCCCGTGCAGTTCGAGTCCGGCGCCCATCGGGCGTACCTGGCGGTTGGTCGTGTATCCGCTGCGGTGCGCCGTGTGCTGCGCGTGGAACCGGTGAGGGATCAGCAACTCGACCGGGCGGCCGAGCAGTTCCTCGCGGCCGTGCCCGAACAGGGCCTCCGTCTGGGCGTTGACGAGTCTGATGATGCCGGTGTCGTCGACGATGACCATGGCGTCCGGCGCCGCCTCCAGCAGGCCCCGGAACCTCTCCTCGGCCCCGCCGACGGAGTCCCGCAGCTGGGGCGCTCCGCAGCCGCACCGTTTCTGCTGAGCCTTCTCCTGGCCTATGTCCTGGCCCTTTTCCTGGGCCTTCTGCTGCCCGCCCCGCTTCGTGGTGCCCGCCCCCGCCCCCGCCCCCGCGCGGCGCACCGGTTCCGCCCGCATCACGTCGGCCATCTTCCACCTCATCCCGCACGACGAATCAGACCATCTCAGCGCCTCCGGGGACCGCGCGCCTCGCGTTGTCGTTTACTGTCCGCGGCCTGTCCGAAGCTGAACGCGACCGTGCCCATCAGAATTCGAGAAGCGCCGTCCTGGGGGTCCCGGCTAGCGTGGCGTCGATCAGAACGAGCCAGCCGACGGCAAAACCGCGCGAACGGTCCCGGAGACAGCCCGAAAGGCAGATGGAGAGACGATGAGCATGGCCCGCAGGACGGACACGCCGTCCTCGCAGCACGTCGCCGACAGCCACGACCTGATCAGGGTGCACGGGGCGCGCGAGAACAACCTCAAGGACGTCAGCATCGAGATCCCGAAGCGCCGTCTGACGGTGTTCACCGGCGTCTCCGGCTCGGGCAAGAGCTCACTGGTCTTCGACACGATCGCCGCCGAGTCGCAGCGGCTGATCAACGAGACGTACAGCGCCTTCGTCCAGGGCTTCATGCCGACGCTGGCCCGGCCCGAGGTCGACGTGCTCGACGGACTGACGACCGCGATCATCGTCGACCAGCAGCGGATGGGCGCCGACCCGCGCTCCACCGTCGGCACCGCCACCGACGCCAACGCGATGCTGCGCATCCTGTTCAGCAGACTCGGTGAGCCGCACATCGGCCCGCCCACCGCCTACTCCTTCAACACGGCCTCGGTACGGGCGAGCGGCGGCATCACCGTCGAGCGCGGCGCCAAGAAGACGGTGAAGGCGACCTACTCCCGCACCGGCGGCATGTGCGTGCGCTGCGAGGGCCGCGGCACGGTCTCCGACATCGACCTCACCCAGCTCTACGACGCCTCCAAGTCCCTCAACGAGGGCGCGCTCACCGTCCCCGGCTACAGCATGGACGGCTGGTACGGCCGTATCTTCGGCGGCTGCGGCTTCTTCGACCCGGACAAGCCGATCTCCGGGTTCACCGAGCGGGAACTGCACGACCTGCTGTACAAGGAGCCGACGAAGATCAAGGTCGACGGCATCAACCTGACCTACGAAGGGCTGATCCCGAAGATCCAGAAGTCGATGCTGGCCAAGGACATCGACGCGCTCCAGCCGCACATCCGGGCGTTCGTCGAGCGGGCCATGACGTTCACCACCTGCCCCGAGTGCGAGGGCACCCGGCTCAGCGAGGGCGCCCGCTCGTCGAAGATCAAGAAGGTCAGCATCGCCGACGCCTGCGCGATGCAGATCAGCGACCTGGCCGAGTGGGTCCGCGACCTCGACGAGCCGTCGGTGGCCCCCCTGCTCACCGCGCTGCGGCACACCCTCGAGTCCTTCGTGGAGATCGGCCTCGGCTACCTCTCGCTCGACCGCCCGGCGGGCACCCTGTCCGGCGGCGAGGCGCAGCGCGTCAAGATGATCCGGCACCTCGGCTCCTCGCTCACCGATGTCACCTACGTCTTCGACGAGCCCACCACGGGCCTGCACCCGCACGACATCAGCCGGATGAACGACCTGCTGCTGCGGCTGCGGGACAAGGGCAACACGGTCCTCGTCGTCGAGCACAAGCCGCAGACGATCGCGATCGCCGATCACGTCGTCGACCTCGGCCCCGGCGCGGGTTCGGCGGGGGGCTCCGTCTGCTTCGAGGGCACCGTCGAGGGCCTGCGGGCCGGTGACACCGTCACCGGGCGGCACCTCGACGACCGCGCGGCGGTCAAGGAGAGCGTGCGCAAGCCGACCGGAGCACTGGAGATCCGCGGTGCTTCGGCGCACAACCTGCGCGATGTCGACGTGGACATCCCGCTCGGGGTGCTGACCGTCGTCACCGGTGTCGCGGGCTCGGGCAAGAGCTCGCTCGTGCACGGCTCGATCCCGGCCGGTGAGGGCGTCGTCGCGGTCGACCAGGGTGCGATCCGCGGATCGCGCCGCAGCAACCCGGCGACCTACACCGGACTGCTCGACCCGATCCGCAAGGCCTTCGCCAAGGCCAACGGCGTCAAGCCGGCGCTGTTCAGCGCCAACTCCGAGGGCGCCTGCCCGACCTGCAACGGCGCGGGCGTCGTCTACACCGATCTGGCGATGATGGCCGGTGTGGCCACCACCTGCGAGGAGTGCGAGGGGAAGCGGTTCCAGGCGGCGGTCCTCGAATACCGCTTCGGCGGCCGCGACATCAGCGAGGTGCTCGCGATGCCGGTGGCCGAGGCCCTGGAGTTCTTCGGCGCGGGCGAGGCGGCTACGCCCGCCGCGCATCGCGTGCTGACCCGGCTCGCCGACGTCGGGCTCGGCTACCTCAGCCTGGGCCAGCCGCTCACCACCTTGTCCGGCGGCGAGCGGCAGCGGCTGAAGCTGGCCACCCACATGGCGGAGAAGGGCGGTGTCTACGTCCTCGACGAGCCGACCACCGGCCTGCACCTCGCCGACGTCGAGCAGTTGCTCGGCCTGCTCGACCGGCTGGTCGACGCGGGCAAGTCGGTCGTGGTGGTGGAGCACCACCCGGCGGTGATGGCCCACGCCGACTGGATCATCGACCTCGGCCCCGGCGCGGGGCACGACGGCGGCCGGATCGTCTTCGAGGGGACGCCCGCCGATCTCGTCGTTGCCCGCTCCACCCTCACCGGCGAACACCTCGCGGACTACGTCGGCGCCTGAAGGGGGCGCCCCGGCGGACAGTGCTCCGGGCTCCCGCGGGCGAGGGGACCGCGGCCGTGCGCGGGTCGGGGCCGAAGCCGGAGCGGGCGGGGCGTCGCAGTGGTGACGCCCCGCCCGCCCGGCTCCTCCCTTCGTCCCGCCGCGTGGCGGCTCAGTGGGAGCCGAGGCCGCCCCCGCCGAAGGATCCGCTGCTGCCGGGGCTCCAGCGCCGCCGCTTCTTGTCCGCGCTGGTACGCGTCTGCATGTTGGTCAGTTCGTACGGAGTGAGCGGGCGGCCGCCCTCCGGTGTCTGGGGTACCTCGTCGGGTTCCCGGTTCTCGCGTATCTCGTGCACCGCGCCCCCGGGCGGCAGATGCGGCTGCTCGTCGGGGCGGGGCCGGGCCGGCTCGCGCGACTTCACCCGCGTCCCCAGCCAGAAGCTGCCGCCCAGCACGGCCAGGAGCGCAATACCGACCACGAACATCCCGAGGCTCAGCAGACCGCTCGCGGCGGCCATCTGCATGCTTGAGGTACTCATATCACCTCATTACCCCACAAATCCGGCGCGAACCGGACACCTGATGCCTGTGACTCTCCGTCGGCGGCCTCTCGCGCGGGGCGACCGGATCCGCCCGTGGCCGGGCCTCACGGGTTTCGTGCCGGTCCGCCCGGCTACCCGTTCGGTATGACTTCGGCGACATCCCGGACGTATCAGACGCATCAGGCATACGAGTCGTACCAGACCTCGCAGCGCGAGCTCTTCCAGTTCCTGGAGGACCGCTTCGCGTGCGCCCAGGCGTGCACGGAGTGCGCGCGGGAGTGCGCGCTGCGGGCGAGCCTGGTCGAGCCCGGCGGGGCCGAACAGCAGGAGCTGCTGCGCCGCAAGGGCATCATGTGCGCGGAGGTGTGCGACGCGACCTGCCGCGTGCTCTCCGAGGACAACCGCCTGGACGAGGCCGGCATACGCGCCCAGCTCGAGTGGTGCCGCACCGTCTGCCTGGAGTGCGCCCACGTCTTCGACAGGCACCCCGGAGCCGAGAGGAGCGCGGCGGCCTGCCGGGCGTGCGCCGAGGCCTGCACGGAATTCATGGCCACACTGGCCTGAACGGCACCCGCCCCAACCGGCACCCGCCCGAGCCGGTACACGCCGGAGCCGACACCCGCCGGGGCCGGCACGCATGGCCCCGGCGGCCGGGTTCCGGTCGGTCCGCGTTCGGCATTCCCAATTTCTGCAACGCGTTCTACCGTGTGCGCCGTCAGGACCGGCCTTGGGGAGCCAGGAGGCGCCGTGCACCTCGACCACACGCCCGAACAGCTGCGGCTGCGCACCGAACTGCGCGCCTACTTCGCCGAGTTGGTGCCGCACAACGCGTACGCCCGGCACATCGACCCGGTCGCCGCCAAGCGTTTCTACCGCAAGACGATCCGCCGGCTCGGCGCGGACGGCTGGCTCGGCGTCGGCTGGCCCGAGGAGTACGGCGGCCGCGGTCTCACCCCGACCGAACAGTTCGTCTTCTTCGACGAGGCCGCCCAGGCCGGTGTGCCGCTGCCGCTGATGGCGCTGAACACCGTCGGACCGACGATCATGCGGTACGGCACCGACGAACAGAAGGCGTACTTCCTGCCGAAGATCCTCGCCGGGGAGATCGACTTCGCCATCGGCTACAGCGAACCCGACGCCGGGACCGACCTGGCCGCCCTCAAGACACGCGCGGTGCGCGACGGCGACACCTACGTCGTCCGCGGGCAGAAGATCTGGACGACCAACGGCGACACCGCCGACTGGGTCTGGCTCGCCGTGCGCACGGACCCCGACGCCCCGCCGCACAAGGGCATCACCATGCTGCTCGTGCCGACCGACGACCCGGGATACTCCTGCACGGTCATCCGCACCCTCGCCTCGCACGACACCACCGCCAGCTACTACGAGAACGTACGCGTCCCGGTCTCCCGGCGCGTCGGCGCCGAGAACCAGGGCTGGCGGCTGATCACCAACCAGCTCAACCACGAGCGCGTGACCCTCGCCGCCCACGGCACGATGGCGATCCGCGCCCTGCACGACGTGCAGCGCTGGGCCACGGAGACCAAGCTCGCCGACGGCCGCCGGGTGGTCGACCTGCCCTGGGTGCGCCGCCGGCTCGCCCAGGCCCATGTGAAACTCGACGCCCTCAAGCTGCTCAACTGGCAGATGGTCGCCGCCCTCCAGAACGGCACCCTGACCCCGCAGGACGCCTCCGCGGTCAAGGTCTACGGTTCGGAGGCCCGCCGGGACGCTTACGCCTGGCTGATGGAGGTCGTCGCGGCCCCCGGCGCGCTCCAGGAGGGCTCGGCGGGCGCGGTGCTGCACGGTGAGCTGGAACGCGGCTACCGGTCCGCCGTGATCTTCACCTTCGGCGGCGGCAACAACGAGATCCAGCGGGAGATCATCTCCTGGATAGGCCTGGGGATGCCGCGGGTACGGCGTTAGCCTGCCGGTATGAAGGCCGATCCGGGGCTTTTCGGTCCGCAGAGCGTGACCTGGCAGATGCACGGCGACCCGATGATGTGGGTCGCCGGGGTGCGCGCGCTGTACCTCCAGGCGCTGCACCCGCGTGCCGTGCGCGGGGTCACCCAGAACTCCGACTTCCGGCGCGACGCCTGGGGGCGGCTGCTGCGCACCGCCGACTTCGTGGGCACCTCCACGTACGGCACCACCGAGGCGGCCGAGAAGGCCGGTGCCCGGGTCCGCAGGATCCACCGCCTGCTGTCCGCGACCGATCCGGACACCGGGGAGCGCTACGGCGTCGACGAACCCGCCCTGCTGCTCTGGGTCCACTGCGCCGAGATCGACTCCTACCTCCACGTCCTGCGCCGCTCCGGCTACCCCCTCACCGACGCCGCGGCCGACCGCTACCTCGCCGAGCACCGGGCCGGCGCCCGCCTCGTGGGGCTCGACCCCGGCACCGTCCCCGGCGACCGGGCGGCCATGCGGGCGTACTTCGAGAAGGTGCGTCCGGAGCTGGCCGCCGGGCCCGAGGCGCGCGAGGTGGACGACTTCCTGCGGCGGCCGCCGGTGCACCCCCTGCTCGTTCCGGCGCGCGCCCTGCTGTGGCAGCGGGTGGCGCACCTGGCGTACGCCTCCCTGCCGCCGTACGCCCACGAGTTGTACGGCAGAAGGGCCCCGCGACCCGAGGTCGTGACCAGGCAACTGCGCGTCACGGGAGCCCTGCTGCGCGGTGTTCCCGCACGTCTGCGGTGGCAGCTGCCGCCCAAATACGTTCTGCGGGCGATGGCCAGGCTCGGCCCCGAAGCTCGGCCGGACCCGTTCAAAGTCGGGCGATAGGGCGTCATACTGGGCCGCCGGGGGAGGGCCGGAAAGCAACGGGGGCGGCGGCGCATCATGGCGGAGAGCAGGCTGATCCAGGGCCGGTACGAACTGCTGGACCTGATCGGGCGCGGTGGCATGGGCGAGGTGTGGCGGGCGCGGGACGAGTCACTGGGGCGGCAGGTCGCCGTGAAGTGCCTCAAACCGATCGCCCCGCACCACGACCCGTCCCACGGACGCGTCCTGCGCGAGCGGTTCCGGCGCGAGGGCCGGGTCGCCGCCTCGCTCCAGCACCGGGGCGTGACCGTCGTCCACGACTTCGGCGACAGCGACGGCGTCCTGTTCCTGGTCATGGAGCTCCTCGACGGCAGCAACCTGTGCCAGCTGCTGGACGACAACGAGCGCCGGCCCCTGCCCGTGGCCGACGTCGTGGAGATCGCCGACCAGGTCGCCGCCGCCCTCGCCTACACGCACCGGCAGGGCGTCGTGCACCGCGACCTGAAGCCCGCGAACATCGTGCGGCTCGGCGACGGCACGGTGAAGATCTGCGACTTCGGGATCGCCCGCCTCGGCCACGACATCGGCTTCACCTCCCGGCTCACCGGCACCGGCATCGCCATGGGGACCCCGCACTACATGTCGCCGGAGCAGATCGGCGGCGAGGAGGTCGACCAGCGCAGCGACCTGTACTCGCTGGGATGCGTGCTGTACGAGATCGCGACCGGCACGCCGCCCTTCGACCTGGAGGACCCCTGGTCGATCCTCGTCGGCCACCGGGACACCCCGCCCACCCCGCCCCGCGAGCACCGGCCCGACCTGCCCGAGCACCTCGAGCGGATCATCCTGGACCTGCTGGCCAAAGAGCCCGGACAGCGCCCGCAGGACGCCCGTGACATCGTCCTGCGCGTCGCCGCGGGTCGTGCCGCGCCCGCGTACGTGCCGACCCTGGTGAGCCATCGGCCCGACGTCCCGCAGGCCGGGACCGGGACCGGCCGTGAACCGCGGCTGCCGTCCTGGACCCGGGGCATGACCACGGGACTCAAGGCCGCCGGAGCGCGCGCCACGCTCCCGGACGCGGCCCTGACCGGCGAGTGGATACCCCGTCCGGTGCTCGGCGCGGTCCCGGCCGCGCAGGCACCGGATCCGCCGTCCCCGCAGGCGCTCGCGGCCCTCACCGCACGGCACGGCGGCGGACTCGCCCTGGGGCGGCTCGGCCGCTGGGCCGAGGCGGGAGAGGTGTACCGCGCCGTCGCCGCGGAACGCGCCCATCTCCTGGGCGCGGACCACCCCGAGACGCTCGCCAGCCGCCACGAGGTCGCCTTCACCCTGAGCCGCACCGGCCGCGCCGCCGACGCCCTGCGCGAGTACCGGCACGTCGCCGCGGCCCGGACCCGGGTGCTCGGGGCCGACCACGCCGACACCCTCGCCACCCGCCAGGAGATGGCGTACGTGCTCGGCCGGCTCGGCCGCCACTTCGACGCCCACCAGGAGTACCTCTCGGTCCTCGCCGCCCGGGTGCGCACGGCCGGCCCCGACCATCCCGACACCCTGCGCTGCCGTCACAACCTCGCCTTCAACCTGAGCAGGCTCGGACGGCTGGAGGAGTCCCACCGGATGGCGAGCGAGGTGGCCCTCGCGCGGGCCCGCGTCCTCGGGCCCACGCATCCGGACACGCTGGTCACCCGGTACGAAGTCGCGTACGCCCTGGGGCAGCTGGGCCGCTGGCCCGAGGCCCTCCAGACCTACCGCGAGGTCGCGGCGGCCCGTGCGCGGGCCCTCGGCCCCGACCACCCCGACACGCTCGCCGCCCGCTACGAGACCGGCATCAGCCTGGGCCGCCTCGGTCGCAGCGCGGAAGCGCTGGATCTCTACCGGGACCTCGTGGCCGACCGGACCCGCATCGACGGCCCGACGCACCCCGAGACCCTGCGGGCCCGTCACGGACTGTGCGTCAACCTCGGGCGGCTGGGCCGTTGGGAGGAGGCCCTCGCCGAGTCCAGGGACGTGTGCGCGATCCGCGAGCGCGTCCTGGGCGCCGACCACCTCGACACGCTCGTCAGCCGCCGTGAGGTCGCCGTGGGCCTGGGCTGGCTGGGCCGCTGGGGCGATGCCCTGACCGAGTACCGGAAGGTGTCGACGGCCCGCGAACAGGTGCTGGGCGCCGACCACCCTGACACCCTCACCGGCCGCGACGACGAGGCGCACTGCCTGGAACAGCTCGGCCGGGGACCGGAGGCGGCCGAGCTGTACCGCAGGGTGGCGGTGCTGCGCCGGCAGCGGGCGGCCGGGGGAGCCTAGGGGGTGTCCGGCACATGCCCGCGGCGCCGCGCGAGCCGGGCGGACGCGACCACCTCTGGCCGACCTTGATCGGCACGTGTTACGAAGAACCATGCCTGCACACGAGGGACACCAGGGAAACCAGGGACGCGAGCAGCATCCGGGGCGCCGCGCGTACGACGTCGTGATCGTCGGCGGCGGACACAACGGTCTGGTCGCCGCCGCCTACCTGGCCCGGGCCGGCCGGTCCGTGCTGGTCCTGGAACGGCTCGACCACACCGGGGGCGCCGCCGTCTCCACCCGCCCCTTCGCCGGGGTGGACGCCCGGCTCTCACGCTACTCGTACCTGGTCAGCCTGCTGCCGGGGAAGATCCTGCGGGACCTGGGGCTGGACTTCCGCCTCCAGGGCCGCACCATCTCCTCGTACACCCCCGTCGAGCGGGGCGGGCGGCCCACCGGGCTGCTGGTGGGCGGCGGCGAGGAACGTACCCGTGCCGCGTTCGCCCGGCTGACCGGCGGCGACGGCGAGTACGCCGCCTGGGAGCGGTTCTACGGCATGACCGCTCATGTCGCCCGACGGGTCTTCCCCACCCTCACCGAGCCGCTGCCCACCCGCGACGAACTGCGCCGCCGCGTGGACGACGAGGAGGCCTGGCGGACCCTGTTCGAGGAGCCCGTCGGCGTCGCCGTCGAGGAGCGCTTCTCGGACGACCTGGTGCGGGGCGTGGTCCTGACCGACGCGCTCATCGGCACCTTCGCCGACGCCCACGACCCGTCCCTGAAGCAGAACCGCTGCTTCCTCTACCACGTGATCGGCGGCGGCACCGGTGCCTGGGACGTCCCGGTCGGGGGCATGGGCGCCCTCACCGACGCCCTGGCCGCCGCCGCCCGGGACGCGGGCGCCGTCCTCGCCACCGGGCACGAGGCGGTCCGCGTCGACACGGACGGCCGTACGGCCGAGGTCACCTACCGCACGGCGGACGGGGAAGGCGTCGTCGACGCCCGGCACGTGCTGGTCAACGCCTCCCCGCAGACGCTCGCCGCCCTCACCGGGGACGAGCCGCCCGCCCCCGCCGAGGGCGCCCAGCTCAAGGTGAACATGCTGCTCACCCGCCTGCCGAGGCTGCGGGACAGCTCCGTCGACCCGCGGGAGGCGTTCGCCGGGACCTTCCACATCGCCGAGGGCTACGAGCAGCTCGCCGCCGCCCACGCCCAGGCGGCCGCCGGGGAGCTGCCGGCCGCCCCGCCCTCCGAGATCTACTGCCACTCCCTGACCGACCCGAGCATCCTCGGGCCCGACCTCGTGGCGCGCGGCTACCAGACGCTGACGCTCTTCGGCCTGCACACGCCCGCCCGTCTCTTCGAACGGGACAACGACGCCGTGCGCGAGGAACTCCTGCGCACGACCCTCGCCCAGCTCGAGGCCCATCTCGCCGAACCGCTGGCCGACTGCCTGGCCACCGACGCCGACGGCCGTCCCTGCATCGAGGCGAGGACCCCGCTGGACCTGGAACGGGACCTCGGGCTGCCCGGCGGCAACATCTTCCACCGCGACCTGTCCTGGCCGTACGCCGGGGAGGACACCGGCCGCTGGGGCGTCGAGACCCGGCATGCCAACGTGCTGCTGTGCGGGGCGGGCGCGGTACGCGGGGGAGGGGTGAGCGGGGTACCCGGCCACAACGCGGCGATGGCCGTCCTGGAGACCCCGGCCGGCAACGGAATCTGACGGAGTATCAGAAAGGGCCTTCCGTCGTCGCATCCGCTGCGGCATCCTGCGCCCATGCAGACGGAGCTGAGCAAGCAACTGGGGATCGAGCACGCCGTCTTCGGCTTCACGCCGTTTCCCGCCGTCGCCGCGGCCATCAGCCGCGCGGGCGGCTTCGGTGTGCTCGGCGCGGTCCGCTACACCGCGCCCGACGACCTCGAACGCGACCTCGACTGGATCGAGGCGCACGTCGACGGCAGGCCCTACGGACTCGACGTCGTCATGCCCGCCAGGAAGGTCGAGGGCGTCAGCGAGGCCGACGTCGAGGCGATGATCCCCGACGGCCACCGGCAGTTCGTGCGGGACACCCTCGCCAAGTACGGGGTGCCCGAACTGGCCGAGGGCGAGGCCTCCGGGTGGCGGATCACCGGCTGGATGGAGCAGGTCGCCCGCGGCCAGCTCGACGTCGCCTTCGACTACCCGATCAAGCTGCTGGCCAACGCCCTGGGCTCACCGCCCGCCGACGTCGTCGCCCGCGCCCACGACCGGGGCGTGCTCGTCGCCGCGCTCGCCGGGAGCGCGCGGCACGCGCTCAAGCACAGGGAAGCCGGCATCGACATCGTCGTCGCCCAGGGCTACGAGGCCGGCGGCCACACCGGCGAGATCGCCTCCATGGTCCTCACGCCCGAGGTCGTCGAGGCCGTCGGCCCGCTGCCGGTGCTCGCCGCGGGCGGTATCGGCAGCGGACGGCAGATCGCCGCCGCCCTCGCGCTGGGCGCCCAGGGGGCGTGGCTCGGCTCCGTCTGGCTCACCACCGCCGAGGCCGACCTGCACTCGCCCGCCCTGACCCGCAAGCTCCTCGCGGCGGGCTCGGGCGACACGGTCCGCTCCCGCGCCCTCACCGGGAAGCCCGCACGCCAGCTGCGTACCGAATGGACCGACGCCTGGGACGCGGGGGACGGACCCGGCACCCTGCCGATGCCGTTGCAGGGCCTGCTCGTCGCCGACGCCGTCTCCCGCATCCAGAAGTACGAGATCGACCCCCTGCTCGGCACACCCGTCGGCCAGATCGTCGGCCGGATGAACGAGGTCCGCAGCGTCCGGGCCGTCTTCGACGATCTCACCCGCGGCTTCGAGCAGGCCGTGGACCGCGTCAACCGCATCGCCGGAAGGAGCGGCAAGTGACCAGCACATCCCCCGCGGGCTTCTGGGCCCAGGCGGCCGAGGACCCCGAGCGCACCGTGCTCGTCGCGCCCGACGGCGAGGAATGGACCGCCGGACGGCTGCACACCGCCGCCAACCGGCTCGTGCACGGGCTGCGCGCCGCCGGTCTGGAACGCGGCGACGCCTTCGCCGTCGTCCTGCCCAACTCGGCCGAGTTCCTCACCGCCCACCTGGCCGCCACCCAGGCCGGGTTCTACCTCGTCCCCGTGAACCACCACCTGATGGGCCCCGAGATCGCCTGGATCGTCTCCGACTCCGGCGCCAAGGTCCTGGTCGCCCACGAGCGGTTCGCCGAACAGGCCCGCCGGGCCGCCGACGAGGCCGCCCTGCCCGCCGGCCGGCGGTACGCCGTCGGCGCGGTGGAGGGCTTCCGGCCGTACGCCGAACTCCTCGACGGACAGCCCGGTTCGGCGCCCGCCGACCGCACCCTCGGCTGGGTGATGAACTACACCTCGGGCACGACGGGCCGCCCGCGCGGCATCCGCCGCCCTCTGCCCGGCAAGCTGCCCGAGGAGGCCTACCTCGGCGGCTTCCTCGGCATCTTCGGCATCCGGCCCTTCGACGGCAACGTGCACCTCGTGTGCTCGCCGCTGTACCACACGGCGGTGCTCCAGTTCGCCGCCGCCGCCCTGCACCTCGGCCACCCCCTGGTCCTGATGGACAAGTGGACGCCGCAGGAGATGCTCCGGCTCATCGACTCCCACCGGTGCACGCACACCCACATGGTGCCGACCCAGTTCCACCGTCTGCTGGCCCTCCCGGCGGACGTCCGGGCCCGCTACGACGTGTCGTCCATGCGGCACGCCATCCACGGCGCCGCGCCCTGCCCCGACCATGTGAAGCGGGCGATGATCGACTGGTGGGGCACCTGTGTCGAGGAGTACTACGCGGCGAGCGAGGGCGGGGGCGCCTTCGCCACGGCCGAGGACTGGCTCAAGAAGCCCGGCACGGTGGGCAAGGCGTGGCCCATCAGCGAACTCGCCGTCTTCGACGACGAGGGCGAACGGCTGCCCGCCGGTGAACTCGGCACCGTCTACATGAAGATGACGACCGGCGGCTTCGCCTATCACAAGGACGAGGACAAGACCCGCAAGAACCGCATCGGCGACTTCTTCACCGTCGGCGACCTCGGCGTCCTCGACGAGGAGGGCTACCTCTTCCTGCGTGACCGCAAGATCGACCTGATCATCTCGGGCGGCGTCAACATCTACCCCGCCGAGATCGAGTCCGCGCTGCTCGCCCACCCCGCGGTCGCCGACGCCGCCGCCTTCGGCATCCCGCACGACGACTGGGGCGAGCAGGTCAAGGCCGTGGTCGAACCGGCCCCCGGCCAGGAGCCCGGACCCGCGCTGGCCGCCGCCCTCCTCGACCACTGCGCCGACCGGCTGGCCGGCTACAAGCGCCCCAGGAGCATCGACTTCATCACCGAGATGCCCCGCGACCCCAACGGCAAGCTGTACAAGCGGCGGCTGCGGGAGCCCTACTGGGAGGGCCGCACCCGCCCCTTGTGAACCCGCCCCTTGTGAACGCGGCCCGCGGGGGCCGCGGCCGGCCCCCGCGCCGGGTGACTTGACCTGCCCCGGCCGTCCGCCGAGGATCATGGGTCATGACGCCCGGACATGGCAGCACGGTCGACGGGGTGCTGCGGCGCAGCGCCCGCCGCACCCCGGCGCGGGTCGCGGTGGAGTACCGCGACCGCACCTGGACGTACGAGGAACTCGACGAGGCCGTCTCGCGCGCGGCGGCCCTCCTGCTCGGCGAGGGGCTCGCGCCCGGCGACCGGGTCGGCGCCTACGGCCACAACTCCGACGCCTACCTCATCGCGTTCCTCGCCTGTGCCCGGGCGGGCCTGGTGCACGTCCCGGTCAACCAGAACCTGACCGGCGAGGACCTGGCCTACCTCGTCCGCCAGTCGGGCAGCGCCCTGGTCCTCGCCGATCCCGAGCTGGCCGGACGGCTCCCCGGCGGCACCCGGTGGCTGGCGCTGCGCGACACGCAGGACTCGTTCCTCGCCCGGCTGCCCGACACCCCCGCGTACGACGGCCCCGAGCCGCGCTCCGAGGACCTGGTGCAGCTGCTCTACACCTCCGGTACGACCGCCCTGCCCAAGGGCGCGATGATGACCCACCGTGCCCTGGTGCACGAGTACCTGAGCGCGATCACCGCCCTCGACCTGAGCGCCGGTGACCGCCCCGCGCACTCCCTCCCGCTGTACCACTCGGCGCAGCTGCACGTGTTCCTGCTGCCCTACCTCGCGATCGGCGCCACGAACCTCGTCCTGGACGCGCCCGACGGCGACCGTCTCCTCGACCTCGTCGAGGAGGGCCGCGTGGACAGCCTCTTCGCCCCGCCGACCGTGTGGATCGCGCTGGCCGCTCGCCCCGACTTCGCCACCCGTGACCTCGGGGGGCTGCGCAAGGCGTACTACGGGGCGTCGGTCATGCCGGTGCCGGTCCTGGAGCGGCTGCGCGAACGCCTGCCGGGGCTGGGCTTCTACAACTGCTTCGGCCAGAGCGAGATCGGCCCGCTCGCCACCGTGCTCGCTCCCGACGAGCACAAGGGCCGGCTCGACTCGTGCGGGCGCACCGTCCTGTTCGTGGACGCCCGGGTGGTCGACGAGAACGGCGAGGACGTCCCCGACGGCACGCCCGGAGAGATCGTCTACCGGTCCCCGCAGCTGTGCGAGGGGTACTGGGACAAACCCGAGGAGACCGCCGCCGCCTTCCGCGACGGCTGGTTCCGCTCCGGTGACCTCGCCGTGCGCGACGCCCACGGCTACTTCACGATCGTCGACCGGGTGAAGGACGTCATCAACTCCGGGGGCGTGCTGATCGCTTCGCGGCAGGTCGAGGACGCGCTGTACACCCACGAGGGGGTAGCCGAGGCCGCCGTGATCGGCCTGCCCGACGAGAAGTGGATCGAGGCGGTCACGGCCGTGGTGGTACCGCGCGGCGAGGTCACCGAGGAGGAACTCGTCGCCCACGCCCGTGAGCACCTGCCCGCCTTCAAGGCGCCGAAGCGGGTCGTGTTCGTGGACGCCCTGCCGCGCAACGCCAGCGGCAAGGTCCTGAAGCGGGAGCTGCGCGAGCGCTTCGCCTCATGACCCCGTTCGCCGCGGACTCCGTTCGCCTCATGACTCCCGGGGGCGCAGGTCCACGATCCGCTTGATCTTGCCCACCGACCGCTCCAGCGACTCCGGATCGACGATCTCGACGCCGACCGAGACACCGATGCCGTCCTTCACGGCCGCCGCGATGGTCCGCGCGGCCGTGTCGCGGTCCTCGGGGGTGGCGTCGGGGCGGGCCTCGGCGCGGACCGTGAGGGCGTCGAGCCGGCCCTCACGGGTCAGGCGGAGCTGGAAGTGGGGCGCCACCGCGGGGGTGCCGAGCACGATCTCCTCGACCTGGGTGGGGAAGAGGTTCACCCCGCGCACGATGACCAGGTCGTCGCTGCGGCCGGTCACCTTCTGCATCCGCCGGAAGGCCCGGGCCGTCCCCGGCAGCAGCCTGGTCAGGTCGCGGGTGCGGTAGCGGACGATCGGCATCGCCTCCTTGGTGAGCGAGGTGAAGACCAGTTCGCCCTCCTCGCCCTCGGGCAGCACCTCGCCGGTGACCGGGTCGACGACCTCGGGATAGAAGTGGTCCTCCCAGATGTGCAGGCCGTCCTTCGTCTCCACGCACTCCTGGGCCACCCCGGGCCCGATCACCTCCGACAGTCCGTAGATGTCGACGGCGTCGATCGCGAACCGTTCCTCGATCTCCCGGCGCATCCGCTCGGTCCACGGCTCGGCGCCGAAGATCCCCACCCGCAGCGAGGTGGAACGCGGGTCGACGCCCTGCCGCTCGAACTCGTCGAGCAGCGTGAGCATGTAGGACGGCGTGATCATGATGATCCGGGGTTCGAGGTCCAGGATCAGCCGCACCTGACGGGAGGTCATGCCGCCGGACGCGGGGATCACCGTGCAGCCGAGGCGCTCGGCGCCGTAGTGGGCTCCGAGGCCGCCGGTGAACAGGCCGTACCCGTAGGCGACATGGACGGTGTCGCCGGGGCGGCCGCCCGCCGCGCGGATCGAACGGGCCACCATGTCGGCCCACATGGACAGGTCGGCGTCCGTGTAGCCGACGACCGTCGGCCGGCCGGTGGTGCCGCTGGACGCGTGGATGCGGCGCAGCCGGTCCCGTGGCACGGCGAACATCCCGTACGGGTAGTGCTCGCGCAGATCGGCCTTGGTGGTGAAGGGGAAGCGGGCCAGATCGCTCAGGTCGCGGCAGTCGTCGGGGTGCACACCGGCCTTGTCGAAGGCCGCACGGTAGAACGGCACCTCGGCGTACGCGTGACGCAGGGAGGCCCGCAGCCGCTCCCGTTGCAGGGTGCGCAGCGCACCCGCGTCCAGGCGCTCGCCCTCGTCCAGCGGGTTCCTCGCGTCCGTCATGGGGCCTCTCCCTCGTCACCCTCGCCGAACCATGCCATTACGGGCGACCGATCATTCGGTCGATCTCCACGGGATCAGTAATCCAGGCCGACGGGCCCCGGGCAAGAGGCAGGCGGCCGATTTCCCCGCGAGAACGTCGTTGCGGGCCGGTGGGTCCGGCGCCGAGGATCGGGGCATGCCGACCTTCACCGCGCCCGACGGGACCCGACTCGCCTACCACGTACGGGGCGAGGGCGAACCGCTCGTCGTCCTGCCCGGCGGCCCGATGCGCGCCTCCGCCTACCTCGGTGGCCTCGGCGGTCTCGACGCCCACCGCCGGCTGATCCTCCTCGACCTGCGCGGCACCGGGGACTCCGCCGTCCCCGCCGACCCGGCGACGTACCGCTGCGACCGGCAGGTCGACGACGTCGAGGCCCTGCGCGTCCACCTGGGACGGGAGCGGATCGACGTGCTCGCGCACTCGGCCGGCGGCAGCCTCGCGCTGCTGTACGCGGCCCGGTACCCCCGGCGGGTGTCCCGGCTCGCGCTGATCACCGTCACGCCGTGGGCCCTGGGCCGCCCGGCCACGGCCGAGGACCGGCTGACGGCCGCGCGGCTGCGGGAGGACGAACCGTGGTTCGACGCCGCGTTCTCCGCGTTTCGGGCCTGGCTCGCGGGGGAGGGCGAGGGCGAGCCCGACTGGTCCGTCGTCGCGCCCTTCTTCCACGGCCGGTGGGACGACACCGCCCGCGCGCTGGAGGCCGCCACCGACGAGCAGACCAACGCCGAGGCGGAGGCGCGCTTCCTCGCCCCGGACGCCTTCGACCCGCCCGCCCTGCGCACCGCCCTCGCCGGGGTGGACGCCCCCGTCCTCGTGCTGGCGGGCGAGGTGGACGGCGGTCCCCGGCCCGTCCTCGCCCGGCTCGTCGCCGACGCCTTCCCCAACGCCGCCTTCGCGGTGCAGCCCGGCGCCGGCCACTACCCGTGGCTGGACGATCCGCGCCGGTTCACCGCACGCGCCCGCGCCTTCCTCGACGCCGTCCCGGTCGCCGGTCCCACGCCGTCCGCCTAGACTGAAAACGCCTCCACCAGCGAACGGTTGCCCCCTCCGGGCGGCCGTGCGATCCGCGGAGCGGGACATGGCCGATCGGGCAAAGCTCCCCATCGTGTACGTGCGGGGATTCGCGGGCGGTCCCTCGGGGATCGACAAGGCCGTCCAGGACCCCTTCTACGGTTTCAACGAGGGCTCGACGCACGTCCGTGTCGGAGCGGACGACCGGCCCGCGTACCACCAGTTCGAGAGCCCCCTGCTGCGACTGCACCTCGACCACGGCTATCGGATCCTCGTCCAGGGCGGCCAGGAGGCCTACCTGGAGACCCACGACGAGATCCCGTCCGACAGCATCTGGATCCACCGCTTCTACGACGCCTCGGCGAGCACCTGGACCACGAGACCCAGGGAGTTCCGCCTGGAGGACGCCGCCCGGGATCTGCTCCGCCTGGTGCGCACGATCCGGGAGAAGAGCGGCGCGCCACGCGTGCATCTGGTGGCCCACTCCATGGGCGGCCTCATCTGCCGCAGCCTGATCCAGAAGGTGCTGCCCGACCTGGGCGAGGACCCGGCGGACCACGTGGACAAGTTCTTCACCTACGGCACCCCGCACGGAGGCATCGCCTTCGACGTCGGGTTCGGCCTCGTGGAGCGGCTGATGGACGCCACCGGCATCAGCGGCGCCGACATCTTCGCCCACCGGCGCATGTACGAGTACCTGACCCCGGACGCCCTGCGCGAGGACGGCGGCCCGCCCGACGACTGGGACCCGCGCACCATGCCCGACGGCGTCTTCCCGCCGGAGCGGATCTTCTGCCTGGTGGGCACCGACCCCGCCGACTACGACGTCGCCCACGGTCTGTCGTCGCGTGCCGTCGGTGTGCGCAGCGACGGACTGGTGCAGATCGACAACGCCCAGGTGCCGGGCGCGCAGCGGGCGTTCGTGCACCGCAGCCACAGCGGTGGCTACGGACTGGTCAACTCCGAGGAGGGGTACCAGAACCTGCGGCGTTTCCTCTTCGGCGACCTGCGGGTGCAGGCCGAACTGGTCGGGCTGCGGCCGCCGGCCGGGCGCGGCGGGACCCGCTGGCAGGCGGAGGTGCGGCTCGCCGTGCGCGGGCTGCCCAGCGTGATGCACGAACAACTGGCCGCCCACTGGTGCCCGATCCAGCTGCCGCAGCCGCGGGACGACGGCACGGCCGCCGAGCCCGTCCCGCTGGCGGTGACCTTCCTCGACAGCGGCGCGCCGCGGCCCGCGGACAGCCCCACGCTGCGCTACGCCCTGCACCTGCGGATCCTGTCGCTGCGGGAGCGGGACGGGATCCTGCGCTTCACCGAACACCTGGAACAGACCGCGGACTTCGCCGACATCCTGGTCGTCGACGTCGGCCCCGCGCAGACCGGCCCGGGCGTCTGGGTCGTCTGGAACTCCGACCTCCCCGGCGCCATCTGGGAGCACCGGCCCACCGGTACGCCGTGCGGCGACGAGGAGCCGAGCGCAGGCGTCTGGCGGGCCCGCGTCCCCCTGCCCGGGACGGCGGCGCCGATCCTGGGCCCGGACGCCGGCGTCCGGCTGACGGTCACGCCCTGGAGCTGACCCGCGGCACGTTCACCGGTCCTCGGCGACCGCCACCTCGCGCGCCCACCGGTAGTCCGCCTTCCCGCTCGGTGAGCGGCGGATGGACTCCTTCACCACCAGCTGGCGCGGGATCTTGTAACCGGCCAGCCGGGAACGGCAGTGGCTCTGGATGTCCTCCAGCGAGGGCCGCGGCGCGCCGTCGCGCACCTGCACCACCGCCGCCACGTGGTTGCCCCACGTCGGATCCGGCACCCCCGCCACCAGGGCGTCGTACACGTCCGGGTGGGACTTCAGCGCCTGCTCGACCTCCTCGGGGTACACCTTCTCGCCCCCCGTGTTGATGCACTGCGAGCCGCGCCCCAGGACGACGACCACACCGTCCTCGTCGACGGTCGCCATGTCGCCGAGCAGCACCCAGCGTTCGCCGTCCTTGCGGAAGAAGGTCTCGGCCGTCTTCACGGGGTCGTTGTAGTAGCCGAGCGGTACGTGGCCGCACTGGGCGACCCGTCCGACCTCACCGGCGGCCACCGGTTCGCGGGTGGCCGGATCGACGACCCGGGTGCGGGAGTTGACGCGCACGCGGAAGCCGCGCTCGGGCCCCGAGTCCTCCGTCGCCGTGCCGTTGAACCCGGACTCGGAGGAACCGAAGTTGTTGAGCAGCATCGCGTTCGGCATCAGCTCACGGAACTGCCGGCGGACGGTGTCCGACATGATCGCCCCGGAGGAGGACACGCTGAACACCGACGAGCAGTCGGTGCCGCGCAGCGGGCCGTCGAGGGCGTCGATCAGCGGCCGCAGCATCGCGTCGCCCACCAGCGAGATGCTGGTGACCTTCTCGTTCTCGATCGTCCTGAGCACCTCCTCGGGGACGAACTTGCGGTGAATGACGACCCGCTGCCCGAAGTTGAAGCCGATGAAGGCGGTCAGGGTGGAGGTGCCGTGCATCAGCGGCGGGGTGGGGAAGAAGGTGATGCCGGTACCGCCGGCGGCCACCCGCTCGGCGACCTCCTCCGGCTTCTTCACCGGCTCCCCGGTCGGCGCCCCGCCGCCGAGCCCCGAGAAGAACAGGTCCTCCTGGCGCCACATCACGCCTTTGGGCAGGCCGGTCGTGCCACCGGTGTAGATGATGAACTGGTCGTCCCCCGAACGGGCCGGGAAGCCGCGCTCCGGGGAACCGGCCGCCTCGGCCTCGGTGAAGGAGACGGTCCCCCCGCCGGGCGGCCCGACGCGGATCGGATGCCTGAGCGCCGGTGCCTGCGGCAGCGCCGCCGCCACCCGGTCGCCGAACTCGGCGTCGAAGACCAGCGCCACCAGATCCGCGTCCCGGTAGAGGTAGACCAACTCCTCTTCCACATAGCGGTAGTTCACGTTGACGGGCACGATCCTGGCCTTCAGGCAGCCCAGCACCGTCTGGAGGTACTCGACGCCGTTGTACAGGTGCAGGCCGAGGTGCTCGCCCGGGCGGATGCCGCTGTCCAGGAGGTGATGGCCGATGCGGTTGGCGGCGGCGTCCAGTTCCGCGTACGTCAGACGGCGCTCCGCGCCCGTCCCGGGGTGGTCGACGTACACGAGCGCCTCGCGGTCGGCCGCCACGTCGACGACGGACTCGAACAGGTCGGCAATGTTGTACTCCACCGCTCCTCCTGACCACGGCCCTGCTTCCCTGACGGTTCGTCGGTCATCTGAGCAAAGCCCGCGACAAGTGGGAAGGCCCCGCACCAAGAAATCTGACTGACTGTCAGAAAACCCTTGAACTGCCATCACGCCTCCTGCAACCTGTTCTCGTTCTTTCCGAGGGGAGATCTGCGATGGGCGGTACCGAACACCTCACCGTGCGGCGCGAGGGCGCCACCATGGTGCTCACGCTCAACAGACCGGAGGCGAGGAACGCGCTCTCGATCGCCATGCTCGTCGGCCTCTACGACGGCTGGCTCGAGGCGGACGAGGACGACTCGGTCCGCTCGGTCGTGTTCACCGGCGCGGGCGGCTCCTTCTGCGCCGGAATGGATCTCAAGGCGCTGGCCGGCCGGGGCATGGAGGGCGAGCGGTACCGCGACCGGCTCAAGGCCGACCCCGACCTGCACTGGAAGGCGATGCTGCGCCACCACCGCCCCCGCAAGCCGGTCATCGCGGCCGTCGAGGGGTACTGCGTGGCGGGCGGCACCGAGATGCTCCAGGGCACCGACATCCGCGTGGCCGGCGAGTCCGCCACCTTCGGGCTCTTCGAGGTCGCCCGCGGCCTCTTTCCGATCGGCGGCTCGACGGTCCGCCTGCAACGCCAGATCCCGCGCACCCACGCCCTGGAGATGCTGCTCACCGGCCGCTCCTACACCGCCCGCGAGGCCGCGGCCATCGGCCTGGTCGGCCATGTCGTCCCCGACGGCCAGGCCCTGGAGAAGGCACTGGAGATCGCCGAACGGGTCAACGCCTGCGGCCCCCTCGCCGTGGAGGCGGTGAAGGCGTCCGTGTACGAGACCGCCGAGCTGACCGAGGCCGACGGGCTGGCCGCCGAACTCGCCAGAGGCTGGCCGGTGTTCGACACGGCCGACGCCAAGGAGGGCGCCCGGGCCTTCGCGGAGAAGCGGGCGCCGGTCTACCGCCGTGCGTGACGGTCCGCCGGGCGGGCGGGCGGTACGCGCCGTCCGCCCGCCGCGGGTCCGTCGTGGCCGGCCGCGCAGTTCCCCGCGCCCCGCCCGGGGCGCTCCCGCCGACGTCGGCTTCCCGAGGAGGCAGCCCTGATGTCCGAAGTACTCAAAGCGCCGCTTGTCGTCGAGTTCCCGTTCACCCGGTCCCTCGGGCCCGTCCAGAGCGCCTTCCTCACCGGTCTGCGCGAGCGGGTCGTCCTCGGCGTGCGGACCTCCGACGGCCGCACCCTGGTACCGCCCGTCGAGTACGACCCCGTCACCGCCGACGAGCTCCACGACCTGGCCGAGGTGGCCCCGACGGGCACCGTCACCACCTGGGCCTGGAACCACGCGCCCCGCCGGGGCCAGCCCCTGACCACCCCCTTCGCCTGGGTCCTGGTCCGCCTCGACGGCGCCGACACCGCCCTCCTGCACGCCCTGGACGCCCCCGGCCCCGACGCCGTCCGCACCGGCATGCGCGTACGGATCCGCTGGGCGCCCGAACGCACCGGCGCCGTCACCGACATCGCCTGCTTCGAGCCGTACGACGGCGGACCCGCCCCCCTCACGGGCCGCACGGACGGGCACGCCGGCCCGGTCACCGGCATCGTCGCCGCCGCCCGGCTCGACTACACCTACTCACCGGGCCGCGCCCAGTCCGCCTACATCGCCGGCCTCGCCGACCGGCGCACCCTCGGCGAACGCTGCCCCTCCTGCCGCAAGGTGTACGTCCCGCCCCGAGGCGCCTGCCCCACCTGCGGGGTCCCCACCGCCGATCAGGTCGAGGTCGGACCGCGCGGGACCGTCACCACCTTCTGCATCGTCAACATCAAGGCCAAGAACCTCGACATCGAGGTGCCCTACGTCTACGCCCACATCGCCCTGGACGGCGCCGGTCTGGCGCTGCACGGCCGGATCGGCGGCATCCCCTACGACCAGGTCCGCATGGGACTGCGCGTCGAACCCGTGTGGACGCAGGACGCCCGCTACCCCGACCACTACCGGCCCACCGGCGAACCAGACGCGGAGTACGACACCTACAAGGAGCTGCTATGACCCGGGACATCGCGGTGGTGGCCTTCGCGCAGACCGACGTCCTGCGCACCACCGACGAGCTCTCCGAGGTCGAGATGCTGATGCCGGTCCTGCACAGCGTCCTGGACCGGACCGGTCTGAAGACCGCGGACATCGGCTTCACCTGCTCCGGCTCCAGCGACTACCTGGCCGGCCGGGCCTTCTCCTTCACCCTCGCCCTCGACGGCGTCGGCGCCTGGCCCCCCATCTCCGAGTCCCACGTGGAGACCGACGGCGCCTGGGCCCTGTACGAGGCCTGGACCAAGCTGCTCACCGGCGACGCCGACACCGCGCTCGTGTACTCCTACGGCAAGTCCTCCCCGGGCTCCCTGCGCGACGTGCTCACCCGCCAGCTCGACCCCTACTACGTCGCCCCGCTGTGGCCCGACTCCGTCGCCCTCGCCGCCCTCCAGGCGCAGGCCCTGATCGACGCCGGCGCCACCGACGAGAGCGCCCTCGCCGCGATCGGGGCCCGCAGCCGCCAGGACGCCACCGCCAACCCCCACGCCCAGCTGAGCGGCCCGGTCCGCCAGGGGGACTACCTCGTCCGGCCGCTGCGCACCGGCGACTGCCCGCCGATCGGCGACGGCGCCGCCGCGGTGATCCTCGCGGCGGGGCAGCGGGCACGCGAGCTGTGCGAGCGGCCCGCCTGGATCCGCGGGATCGACCACCGGATCGAGGCGCACGCGCTCGGCGTGCGCGACCTGACCGACTCGCCGTCCACCCGGCTGGCCGCCGAGAAGGCCGGCGCCTTCGAACGGCCCGTGGACACCGCGGAGCTGCACGCGCCGTTCAGCGCGCAGGAGGTCGTCCTGCGCAGGGCGCTCGAGCTCGGTGACGACGTCCGCGTCAACCCGTCCGGCGGCGCGCTCGCCGCCAACCCGATGATGGCCGCCGGCCTCGTCCGCATCGGCGAGGCCGCCGCCCGCATCCACCGCGGCGCGTCCGACCGCGCCCTCGCCCACGCCACCTCCGGCCCGTGTCTCCAGCAGAACCTGGTCGCCGTACTCGAAGGGGAACCGCGATGAGCAAGGAGCCCGTGGCCGTCGTCGGCATCGGCCAGACCAAGCATGTCGCCGCCCGCAGGGACGTCTCGATCGCCGGGCTGGTCCGCGAGGCCGCCCGGCGAGCGCTCGACGACGCCGAGCTGACGTGGTCCGACGTCGACGCCGTCGTGATCGGCAAGGCCCCCGACTTCTTCGAGGGCGTCATGATGCCCGAGCTCTACCTCGCGGACGCGCTCGGCGCCGTGGGCAAGCCCATGCTGCGGGTCCACACCGCGGGCTCCGTGGGCGGATCCACCGCCCTCGTCGCCGCGGGCCTGGTGGCGGCCCGGGTCCACGGCACGGTCCTGACGCTCGCCTTCGAGAAGCAGTCCGAGTCCAACGCCATGTGGGGGCTGTCCCTGCCGATCCCCTTCCAGCAGCCCCTGCTCGCCGGGGCCGGCGGGTTCTTCGCACCGCACGTCCGGGCGTACATGCGGCGCAGCGGCGCCCCCGACACCGTCGGCTCCCTGGTGGCCTACAAGGACCGGCGCAACGCGCTGAAGAACCCCTACGCCCACCTCCACGAGCACGACATCACCCTGGAGAAGGTCCAGGCCTCGCCCATGCTCTGGGACCCGATCCGCTACTCGGAGACCTGCCCCTCCTCCGACGGCGCCTGCGCGATGGTCCTCACCGACCGGGCCGGAGCCGCCCGCTCGCCCCGGCCGCCCGCGTGGGTCCTCGGCGCGGCGATGCGCAGCGAACCGACCCTGTTCGCCGGCAAGGACGCCGTGTCGCCGCAGGCCGGCAAGGACTGCGCCGCGGACGTCTACCGGCAGGCCGGCGTCACCGACCCGCGCCGCGACGTCGACGCCGTCGAGATGTACGTGCCGTTCTCCTGGTACGAGCCGATGTGGCTGGAGAACCTCGGCTTCGCCGACGAGGGCGAGGGCTGGAAGCTGACCGAGTCCGGCGTGACCGAGCTGGACGGCGACCTGCCCGTCAACATGTCGGGCGGTGTCCTGTCCACCAACCCCATCGGCGCCTCCGGCATGATCCGCTTCGCGGAGGCCGCGCTCCAGGTGCGAGGTCAGGCCGGGGAGCACCAGGTGGAGCGGGCCCGCAAGGTTCTCGGGCACGCTTACGGCGGCGGCTCGCAGTTCTTCTCCATGTGGCTCGTGGGAGCCCGGCCGCCGGAGTCCTGAAAGGTCCGCCTCACGTGCTCTGTCGGCCTTCGTGACCGCTCGCTAGGCTGGCCCGCGGACGACGAACCGGGAGGAGCACGGACGTGGCCGAGAGCACCATCCAGCAGCAGCCGCTCGCGGGCTGGGACAAGCCGGAGCTGGACCTCAGCAGCGCCGAGTGGCAGTCCACCAGCCGGGGACGGGGGGATGTCCAGATCGCCTTCGTCGAGGGATTCATCGCGATGCGCAACAGCGGCCGCCCCCAGAGCCCTTCCCTGATCTTCACGCCCGCCGAGTGGGGCGCGTTCGTGTCGGGGGCCCGGGAGGGGGAGTTCGACCTGACCTGAGACCGGCCCCGGCACCGGCCCCGAAGGCCGGGCGGCCCGGCAACCGGTCGGTCGGGCGGATCGGGCAGCCGGGCCGTAGAGCGGCCGGGTGACCGGGCAGCCGGGCGGGCGGGTGATCGGCCCGGGAGGTGGAGCACCCCGTCCCGTGAGGACGCGCGCACCCGGACGCACCTCGACGCCCCCGGCCGTACCGGACCCGCCCCCGGCCGTACCGGGACCCGCCCCGGGCGAGGCGTCGGACAGCCTCCGGAAGCGGTCCCGTCCCGGTCGGCCGGACGGCACCGGGTGGACCCCCGGCGTCGGCGCGCGCTCGGCCGCCCCGCGCCGCGCCGTCCGGCGTGACCGACGGGCCGGCGGGCGCCGCTGCGCCGGCCGCCGGCACCCGGTCCGCGTCGGCCCGCGGGGCCGGGGGTGCGGGGGTCGCGGACGCCGGTGAGCGGGATCAGGACGTCGTGCGGGAACCGGCACTCGCCGGCCGCGCGGCGGGCTGCCGCGGAGCGCACCCGAACGGCGAACCGCGGCCCTCCCGGAGGTCGCCGGACGGCTCTGTCCACGTACCATGGCGGCATGTCGTTCCTCCGCCGCCGCAGCGCCACCCCCGCCGGGCCCGACTTCGACGTCCTGGCCATGGATCCGGGCGACTGGCCCGGCAATCTGGGTGCCGGGCTGCTGCCCGCCCCCGACGGCAGCTGCCAGGGCGTCTTCCTGCGCTACGACCTCTTCGGCGGCCGCGGCCCCGCGATGATCATCGGCAATCTCCCCGAGGGCTCCCCGGCGCGTGAGGTGGAGGAGGGCGAGGTCCCCTTCGAGGTGGCCCAGCTGCTCCTCGCACTGGAGAACGACGAGGAGGTGACCGTCGTCGGCACCGAGGACATGCCCGTGATGCAGGGCGACAACCTCCTGATCGTGCGCCGGCTGAGGCTCTCCGAGGGCCGGATCTCGTGCGTGCAGTTCGACCGCAGCGACAACGTCCTGGTGACCATCGCCGCCTGGGACCGCCCCATCACCGACGACCTGTACGCCCTGCTGAAGCCGCTCCCGGCGGAGCTGTTCCAGCAGGGCTGAGGCCGGGCTACTTCTTCGGCTCCACCAGCTGCACGTCGGCGGCCCGCACGAACGCGACCCGGTGGCCGTACTGGATCTCGTAGTACAGGTCCTTGCCGGTCACGACCCGGTGCGAGCCGGTCGCGAACGTGACCGCGTAGTAGTACTCGCCCGGCACCTCGTCACCGACCACGTACCGCTGCCCCTTCGGCAGCGTGTACGCCAGCGGCGCCACCGTCTGCGCGGGCACGCCCGCCGGGTAGGCGGACGCCTCCGGATAGGCGCGGCCGTAGACCGGGACGCTCGCCCGGCCGTCCTTCGGCGTGATCATCCGGCCCGCCCCGGGCACCGCCGTCGGGTGGTCCTTCGGGTTGCGGAACCAGGCCTTCTGTCCCAGGTACCAGATGGCCGTCCAGTCGCCCCACTGGTCGGCGACCGCGTACTGCTGGCCGGTGGACACCCGTGAGGAGTGGTCGTTCACGTCCTTGGTCGGGGCCGAGCCCTGCCCGATGTCCGTGATCAGCGCCGACCTCTCGTCGTGGTCGGAGTACAGCCGCACCGCGCTCGACCCGTGCGCCGCGCACGGCTCGCCCGGCGTCACGCAGCCGGTGAACACCGGCCTGTTCGCCTCGTAGTCCGGCCGGACGGTCACCAGACCGCCGCCGGTCCTGCGGGCCGTCGCGACCAGGGGCCGGTCCAGCAGCTCGAAGTAGTGGCGCCAGTCCCAGTACGGGCCCGGGTCGGTGTGCATCCCCGGGACCGAGGCGGTGGTGGGCCCCGGCACGGTGTCGTGGCCCAGGATGTGCTGCCGGTCCAGCGGGATGCCGTACCGCGAGGCCAGGTACTTCACCAGACGCGCCGACGACCGGTACATGGCCTCCGTGTACCAGGCGTCCGGCTGGGCCAGGAAGCCCTCGTGCTCCAGACCGATCGACTTGGCGTTGACGTACCAGTTGCCCGCGTGCCAGGCCACGTCCTTGGCCTTCACGTGCTGGGCCACATGGCCGTCGGTGGAGCGCAGGGAGTAGTTCCAGGACACGTAGGTGGGGTCCTGGACCATGTCGATCACCCCCTCCCAGCCGCCCTCGGTGTCGTGCACGACGATGTACTTGATGCTGGTCGAGACGGGCCGGTCACCGAGGTCGTGGTTGCCGTAGTCGTCGTCGCCGAACTGCGCGTACGGCGCCGGGATCCACTCGCAGGACACCGTGGCCGGGCACTCGGTACCCGCCCTGGAGGCCGTGCGCAGTCCCGTCCCGCGCAGCTGGGCCTTCCGCGGCACCAGACCGGGACGGGCGGCCAGCGTCACCGGTTCGCCGGTGTCGGTGGTGCGCTCCTGACCGGTGCGCAGCACGGTGAAGACGTCGTCGGCGTAGGCGGCGGCCGTCGCGCTGTCGTCGGCGCCGGAGAACCGCGCCACCGCGCCGTACCAGAGCGCGGGGTCGGCGCTCAGCGGCTCGCCCAGCTGCCGCTGAGCCGCGGCGAGGAGCGCCGCGCCGCCGGCGATGTTCGCGGCCGGGTCCGCGCGCAGTTCCGCCGTGCTCAGGCCGGTCAGCCGAGCCGCCCTGGGCAGGGTCTTCAGCCGGTCCGGGAGCTGTCGGTCCGACGGCGGTTCCGCGTGCCGGACGCGGGCCCGGCGGCCGGAGTCGCCCCGGGCGTCCTCCGTGCCCTCACCGTGCCGCGTGCCCTCGGCCAGCGCCGTGCGGGCGTCCGTGAGGTGCATCGGGCCGTAGCCGCCGGTCACGCTCGGGGCTCCGGCGTGCGCGTCCCAGCGGGACTGGAGGTAGGAGACGCCCAGCAGCAGACTCTGCGGCACGTGGTACTCGGCGGCCGCGGCGGCGAAGGCCCGCTGGAGACTCTTCGCGGAGGTGCTCCCGACGGCCGGGGCGGGCGCGGGCGCCGCGGCATCGGCCGGGGACGCCGCGGCGAGCAGCGGGAGCAGCAGAGCCGCCGACGCCATGGCGCCTGCGGCTCTGCGGGAACGTCCCACGGGTCCTGGGTGAGTGACGGGTTGTCGCAATGCGGCCTCCTGTGACGGACGGGCGTGGAGTGCGGGGCCGGGCATGAATCACCTCATACCCGGTTGCCGACGGTCCGTCAATCATGCGCACACACAGGAGATTTCCCTTGTCAAGACACCGCTGACCCACCCGTGGGGCCGACCGCGCGCCCCGTTCAGGCGCACCGCCGGCCCGTGTCCCGTCAGCGGGTGCCGACCGCCGCCCGTACGGCCCGGCGGGCCAGCTGGCAGTCGTCGTGCAGCCGGCGCAGCAGCAGTCGCTGCTCCTCACCGGACGGCACGCCACCGGGGTGGGCGGCGCCGGGGGAGCCGGGGACGGCCTCGTGCATCGAACGCTGGACGGCCGTCTCGTAGGTACGGATCTCGCGGGTCAGGACCAGCATGAGGTTCACCAGGAAGGCGTCCCGTGAGGCCGGGCCCGCCGACTGGGCGATCTGGCTGATCTGACGGCGGGCCACCGGTGCGTCGCCCAGCGCCGACCACAGCGTCGCCAGGTCGTAGCCCGGCAGGTACCAGCCCGCGTGCTCCCAGTCCACCAGCACTGGACCGGCCGGTGAGAGGAGGATGTTCGACAGGAGGGCGTCGCCGTGGCAGAACTGGCCCATGCCCTGCCGGCCCGCGCCGGCCGCGATGCCGTGCAGGAGCTTCTGGAGATCACCCAGATCGCGGTCGGTGAGCAGCCCCAGCTCGTGGTAGCGGGAGATACGGGCGGCGTAGTCGAGCGGCGCGTCGAACGTGCCCGCCGGGGGCCGCCAGGCGTTGAGCCGGCAGATCGCGCCGAGGGCCGCGCGCACGTCGGCCCGGGGAGGCGCCTCGGTGGGATGCCGCTGGAGTGCCGCCACCCGGCCGGGCATCCGCTCGATGACCAGGGTGCAGTTGTCCGGGTCCGCCGCGATCAGTCTCGGCGCCCGCACGGGGGGGCGGTGCCGGACGAACGTGCGGTACGCCGCTATTTCGTGCCGGACCCGCTCCGCCCACGCGGGGGAGTGGTCGAGTAAACACTTGGCGACCGCCGTACTGCGTCCCGTCGTGCCGACCAGGAGCACCGAGCGTCCGCTGCGGCGCAGCACCTGCACCGGGGCGAACTCCGGGCAGATCCGGTGCACCGACGCGATCGCCGTGCGCAGCTGGGCGCCCTGCGGGCCGGACAGGTCGAGCCTTCCGCTGAGCGGCTGGGCGCCGAAGCCCGCCGGGCGCCGGACCGGGCCCGCGCCGAGCGGGGGAGCCGCCGACCGCGCGGGGTCGAGATAGGGGCCGCCGCCGCCCGGGCGGGTGTGCAGCGACCGGGGCGGTGCGGACACGGAGGACGATGCTGCGTACATGGGAGAAACAGATCCCTTCGTGTGCCGGACGTCAGAACGCTGCCCCGACCGGCCCTTTCGGTCACATCCTGGGGAATGTCCCTCGGCGACCGGGTCGGGGTGGCGCTTTCCTACCTGACACCCGTGGCCCAGTGGCACACCATCTGGCGAACCCTGGCGAACCCTGGCGAATAGTCGCCCGGCAACTTTCCCGGGGCTACTGTCAACTCAGCCGAGAACCTGGGGGCTTGACGTGAGCGGACAACCCAACACCCGTCTCTCGGACCTGTTCGGCCTGGCCGGCTGGTCCAAGGGTGAACTCGCGAGGCTGGTCAACCGGCAGGCGGCGGCCATGGGCCACCCCCAGCTGTCGACCGACACCTCCCGGGTGCGGCGGTGGATCGACACGGGAGAGATCCCGCGCGATCCGGTGCCGCGGGTGCTGGCTGCCCTGTTCACCGAGCGTCTCGGCCGTGTCGTGACCATGGAGGACCTCGGTCTGGTACGGCACGGGCGTACAGGGAAACGGTCCGGCGCCGGGAGTGCGGAACATCCCGACGGCGTGCCGTGGGCGCCCGAACGGACTGCTGCGGTCCTCACCGAATTCACGGGAATGGACCTCATGCTCAACCGACGCGGCTTGGTGGGCGCGGGTGCCGCGCTCGCAGCGGGATCAGCTCTCAGCAGTGCCATGTACGAGTGGCTGCACACCGACCCCACCCTCACCTCCGACGCTCCTGTCATCGATCACCCCCTCCTCCACCACGCCGATCCCGCCGGGTTCGACCGTTACGAGGCCGCCCCCATCGGAAGGGAGGAGGTGGACGAACTGGAGCGCTCGGTGGAGGTGTTCCGGGCCTGGGACGCGGCGCGCGGCGGCGGGCTGCAACGCAAGGCGGTGGTGGGGCAGCTCAACGAGGTGGGCGGCATCCTCGCCTACCACCACCCGGCCCATCTCCAGCGGCGTCTGTGGGGCGTCGCGGCGAACCTCGCCGTCCTCGCGGGCTGGATGTCGCACGACGTGGGCCTGGAGCCCACCGCCCAGAAGTACTTCGTCATCGCCGCCCATGCCGCCCGGGAGGGCGGGGACCGCCCGCGGGCGGGCGAGGCGCTCTCCCGGGCGGCGCGCCAGATGGTGCACCTCGGCCGGCCCGACGAGGCCCTCGACCTGATGAACCTCGCCCACTCCGGTTCCGGTGACGGCGTCATGCCGCGCACCCGGGCGATGTTCCACACCGTCGAGGCCTGGGCGCAGGCGTCGATGGGCAAGGGGCAGGCCATGCGCCGCACCCTCGGCCGGGCGGAGGACCTCTTCGTCTCGGACAAGGACGACGTCGCGCCGCCGTCCTGGATGCAGACCTTCAAGGACGAGGACCTGTACGGCATGCAGGCGCTCGCCTACCGCACGCTTGCCGAGTTCGAACCGCAGGCGGCCACGCACGCCCAGTACTACGCGGAGAAGGCGCTGGCGCTGCGGGTCGACGGACGCGAGCGGTCGAAGATCTTCGACCATCTGTCCATGGCGTCCGCGTGCTTCATCGCCGACGACCCCGAACAGGCGGACCGGTTCGCCCGGTTGGCGCTGATGTCGATGGGGTCGAACTCCTCCCGGCGTACCTGGGACCGGCTGAGCCAGATGTACCGGCTCACCGCGCAGTACGCCGACTACCCGAGGATCAGCGAGCTGCGCGAGGAGATCAGGCACGCGCTCCCGAGGCAGAAGGGCGGGAGGGGAGGCGACGGCGGCGAAGGGGCGCGGGTGTGAGCACTCCGGCGGCGGGCGTCACCCGGTGATCCGGGCCACCAGTACACAGGCGTCGGCGACGCGTTCGCCCCCTCCGCACTCCTCCACGACCGTCCGCACGCAGTCCTGTGCGGTGCGCGCCAAGTCCAGCCGGGGGGCCAGGCCGAGGAGGCGGTCGGTGGGTGCCAGCGCGTCGGTGTGCAGCAGGAGCAGGTCGCCCTCGCCGAGTGTCTCCTCGGCCTGCCCGTACGCGGCGCGGGCGGTGGCGCCGAGCAGCACGCCCTGCGGGGCGTCCAGCCGGCGTCCCGTCCCGTCGCGGAAGAGCAGCGGGGCGGGATGTCCGGCCCGTGCCCAGGTCAGGGTACGGGTCTGCGGTCGGTAGCGGCAGCAGACCGCGCTGCCCAGGGCCGGCTGGACGGTGGCGTCCAGCAACTGGTTCAGCAGCTCCATCAGCCGGTCCGGCCCGGTGCCCGTCATGGCCATCCCGCGCAGGGCGCCCAGCATCATCGCCGTGTGGGAGGCGACGGTGGGTCCGTGTCCGGTGAGGTCGCCGACGCTCAGCACCGTCTGCCCGTCGGGGAGTTCGAGCGCGTCGTACCAGGCGCCGCCGATCTGGGAGGTCGTAGCGGCGGGCAGGTAGTGGGCGGCCAGATCGAGGCGGCGGGGTCCCTCGTGGGGCAGGCGCAGCGAACCGCGCCACGGCGGCAGCACCGCCTCCTGCAACTCGACGGCCAGCCGGTGCTCGGTCCGGGCCCGGTGCCGCTGGCTCTCCAGCCGGTCGCGGGTGACGTGCACCGCGTGCTCGCTGCGGCGGAGCGCGCTCACGTCGCGCAGGACCGCCCACATGGAGGCGGTGCCGCCGTCGGAGTCCAGGACGGGCTCGCCCATCATGTGCACGGTGCGGTTCTCGCCGTCCGGGCGCGCGACGCGGAACTCGCCGTCGATGGGCCGGGCGTCGATCAGGCAGTCGGTGACCATCGCCGTCAGTCTCGGCCGGTCCTCGTCGAGGACGAGCGAGGGCAGTTCGTCGAGGGTGAGCGGTGCGGCGGCGGGGTCGCGGCCGAGGATCTCGTAGAGCTCCTCGGACCACACGGCCTCGTCGGTCAGCAGGTTCCACTCGGCGCTGCCGACCCGGCTGAGCAGCCCCTCGCGCCGGGAGGCCGTCGGTGCGGCGGGCGTGGGCGGGGAGTCGGGGACGGGCGGCGGTCCGTCCCGCAGCTGGGCCAGGTGCGCGTCGAGGTCGTCGAGTTGATGCAGCGCCAGATCGCACAGCGCTCGCTGCCAGCGGCCCCGCGGGTCGGCCGTGTCGCCGCGGGCCTCCTGCCGTACGGCGTCCATCTCGCCCTTGAGCCGCCGTGTCTGCGTGATCAGCGCGTCGACCGAGCCGCGCGCCGGCGGCTGGGCGGCGGAGTGATCCGCGAAGACATGGGGCGGCATGACGCACTCCGGAGGGGACGGTACGGCGGAAGGCTGACACAAGGGCCGTTACGACTGTTGCACAGCGCGCGACGACCCGTAAGGGATTTGGCAACACACGATTCGGTGGTGCTTTTGGCATATGCCAGAGTCTCCGCGGGGGTCCCGGGGGCCCGTGGCGGGAGGCCCCGTCGTGGGGTGAAGTCGTAGGTGGCGTACGTGACTTGGGGGACGTGTGAGGGGGTCGAGGTGACCATCGGGCGCGTGTTCGACGGGCTGATGTTCCAGCGTGTCAGGCCTGTGATGCAGGTCACATCAATTGGACACCGCTTTCGCGTAATGCAAAAGGCCCTCAGGAGGTCGTACATGCATGGACGTCACTCTGGAACAGCCTGTCCGCGCCCGCCTGATCACCTCGGAGGACCAGGAGCTGCCGGTACCGGCCACGCTCCGCTACGACTCCGCCGACCCGTTCGCCGTGCACGTCGACTTCCCGCCGGAGGTGTCCCTGGCCGGCGAGTCGGTCACCTGGACCTTCGCCCGGGCCCTGCTGGAACAGGGCGTGGACGGTCCGGCCGGCAGCGGTGACGTGCACATCTGGCCGTGCGGTCCGGTGCGGACCGTGGTGGAGTTCCACTCGCCGCTCGGCCTGGCCCTGCTCCAGTTCGACACCGGCGCCCTGCGCCGCTTCCTGCTGCGCAGCTACGCCGTGGTCGCGGCGGGCCGGGAGGACGTGGGTGCCGCCGTGGACCGGGGACTCGAGGCCCTGCTCGGCAACGTCTGAGGGCCGCCCGGTGTCAGTGACCGTCCAGGGCGTACAGGTCGGGCCGTGGGGCCGGTTCGACGGGGACGCGGGCGCCGCTCTCCAGGGCCCGGACGCCGGCCTCGGCGACGACGGAGGCCGCGTAGCCGTCCCAGACGGACGGGCCGGTGACCCGGCCGAGCCGGGTGGCGTCGACCCATGCCTGCACCTCGCGGTCGTAGGCGTCCGCGAACCGCACGAGGTAGTCCTGGGGCACGGCCGCGCCGGCGCCGCCGCCCGTGGTGACGAGCACGCCCCGGTCGTCGCCGATGCGCGCGCTGCCCGCCTCGCACACGGCCTCGCAGCGCACCTGGTAGCCGAAACCGCAGTTGACGAAGACCTCGACGTCGACCAGGGCGCCGCCGTCGGTCTCGAAGAGCACGAACTGCGGGTCGAGGAGTCCTCGCGGGGCGCCGGAGGAGGGGCGCGGCCGTCGTACCGTGACCGAGGTCAGCTCCTGGCCGAGCAGCCAGCGGGCCGCGTCGATCTCGTGGGACACCGAACTGTCGATCAGCATCGCGCTGGTGAAGCCCGGCGGTGAGGAGACGTTGCGGTGCACGCAGTGCAGCATCAGCGGCCGGCCGAGCCGCCCGCCGTCCAGCAGGGCCTTGAGCCCGCGGTACTCCTCGTCGTAGCGCCGCATGAACCCGACCTGCGTCAGCCGGCGGCCGAGTCGGGCCTCGGCCTCCAGCACGCGCAGTGCCCCGGCTGCCTCCGGCACCATGGGCTTCTCGCACAGCACCGGAAGTCCGCGGGCGAAGGCCGCGAGGAGCGCCTCCTCATGCGCGGGGCCCGGCGAGGCGACGATCACGGCCTCGACCCCGGGAGCCGCGAGCGCGGCCTCCGCCTCGGTGTGGACGCTCACCCCCGCGATCGCGGCGACGGCCTCCTTCGCGCGCTCGGCGTCGGGATCGGCCACCGCGACGACCCTCGCGCCGCTCACCACGCGATCGAGGCGGCGTATGTGGTCGGCTCCCATGTGTCCGGCACCCAGTACGGCAACGCCCAGCAGGTCACCCACGCGCCCTCACCCTCCCCGTCGACGATCATCCGCAGCGTACGCCGCGGGGAAAACCGCTGAACAGGGGCTCGGGCGGGGTCTCAGTAGCGCAGCACCCCCGCCATGCCGTCCGCGTCGACCAGGGCACCGTCGGGCACGAAGCGCACCTGCGCGCCGGTCTCGAGGCACTGCTCGACGATCTCGTCCACGATGTCGTCGCGGGTGTCCGGGTCGCCGCTCGCCGCCGGGACCAGGTGGTCCCCGCCGTCGCGCACCGTCACGCGGTAGTTCTCCTCGACGGCCAGCAGCCGGACCCGGCCCTCGCGCGCGCTCTGCCAGAGCTCGTCGACCCCGGCCGCGAACGTCTTGTGCCCGCGGGCCGAGTCGAGCTCCCGGGCCACCGCGGCGGCGTCGCGGCGGGCCTCTGCGTCGAGCAGCGGACGCATCGCCTGCCACACGGCCTCGGGCGTGGCGTGCGAGAGCCCGCCGTGCGCCAGGTGGACGGCGTCCCGGGTGACTCCGCCGAGCTCGTCCAGGAGCGAGAGGGCCGCCTGCTCGCCGGTGACGTACAATGGGCGCGGTCGGCCGCGCAGCAGCGCGCCCAGGGCGGTGTCCGCGTCGCGCAGGAACCGGCGGGTGTCCTCGTCGCGGAAGGTGCTGGGCAGGTCGCCGGTCCGCTCCATGCGCTCGGCGTCGAAGTTCTGCCGGCGCCTGACCGCCGGGAAGCCGCCCGTGCGCTCCTCGGTGACGCGGTCGGCGCCGCCGTTCCACAGGGTGACGTGGTCGGCGGAGACCGACAGCACCCAGAACGACCGCTCGGCGGCCTGGGCGGAGACGAGGTTGCGGGTCAGGAAGGTGTCGGAGAGCACGACGCGCTCGGGAACGGCGCGGCCCAGGGACCACACCTGGTGCTCACCCGGCGCGGCGTAGATGACCAGGCCGTCCTCGCTGTGCGCGAGATCGACCTCCGCGAGGGCCCGGTCGAGCTGGTCGGCGACGTCGGCGCGCCGCTCCCGCGTGATGTCCGGGTCGCTCTCCAACTGCTTCTTGGCCTCGGCGACGACATTGCGCAACCGGACGCGGTCCTGGGCGTTCTCGGGTTCGCGCCGGTGCGTCGGCGTCAGCACGGACACCGCGGGATAGGGGCGCGGGCGGCGCAGTTCGGAGAGGATCGCGGGGCTGAGTGCGTTCTCCATATCAGCACCATAGGGCGGATCCACGGCCGGGGCATTCGGGGAACGAGGCCGTGGCGCACCCCTGTTGGACACGCAGGGTTTACATATGTTCGACACACTGTGCGCACGGGCTTGCTAGGGTGTTACTCGCCGGTAGCAAGCCGGGTGGGGGCGGCAGGCATGCCATGTGACGGGCCGTCACGCGTTCCCGCTCGGCGGTCGCCTCGCGAACTCCCGTTCCCGCGCCTCCACATCCAGACAGGTGAGACTCGTCAACATGGCTCGTTCCCTGGTCGATCTGCTGACCGCGCACGCCGCACACCAGCCCGGGCGGACCGCCTACCGCCACCTCGTCACGGGCGACTGCGACGGAGAGATCCGGGAGATCTCCTACGCCCGCCTGGCCACCCGCGTCCGGGCCGTCGCCGCCTGGCTCCAGGAGCGCGGACTCGCCGGCTCCCGCGCCCTGCTGCTCCACCCGCCCGGTCCCGGGTTCGTCACCGCCTACCTCGGCTGCCTGGCGGCCGGCGTGGTCGCCGTGCCCGCGGTGCCCCCGCAGGGCCGCTCCCGCAACCACCGCACGCTGACCCGGACCAGACGCCTGATCGCCGACTGCGACGCCCGGGTGATCCTCGGCGGCCAGGAGATGATCGCCGAACTCGGCGGCCTGGCCGAGCACCTCCCCGAGCTCGACGGGATCACCCGCGCCGTCACCGAGGAGATACCCGACGAGGCGGCCGCCTCCTGGCGCGAACCGGACCTGGACGCCGACTCGGTCGCCTTCCTCCAGTACACCTCCGGCTCCACCTCCGCGCCGCGCGGTGTCGTCGTCACCCACGGCAACCTGCTGGACAACCAGCGGGTCATCACCGCACGCATGGGCCACACCCAGGACGTCATCGACGCCCACGACGGCGAACTGTTCGTCAGCTGGCTGCCCGTCTACCACGACATGGGGCTCATCGGCCCGGTCCTGAACACCCTCTACCTGGGCGTCACCGCCACCCTCTTCTCGCCGCTGCACTTCCTCCAGCGGCCCGACCGCTGGCTCACCGCGATCAGCCGCTACCGTCCGCACACCAGTGGCGGCCCCAACTTCGCCTACGAACTCGCCCTCAAGCACGCGACTCCCGCGCTCCTGGACGGTCTGGACCTGAGTTCCTGGAAGGTCGCCTTCAACGGGGCCGAGCCGGTGCGCGCCGCCACCCTGCGCCGCTTCACCGAGACCTTCGCCCCCGCCGGGTTCCGCGGCGAGGCCCTGTACCCCTGTTACGGCCTGGCCGAGGCGACCCTCATGGTCACCGGCGGCACGGTGGGCGCACCCCCGGTCCTCCTCGAGCCGGGGACGGGCACGGCGGACACCGCCGCCGTCGGCTGCGGACGGCCCGGCGAGGGCGTCACCGTGGTCATCGCCGCCCCCGAGGGGACCGGAGAGCGGCCCGAGGGGGAGACCGGCGAGATCTGGGTGCAGGGCGCGAGCGTCGCCAAGGGGTACTGGCGCAACGCCCTCGCCACCCGCGAGTCCTTCCGCGCCACCCTCCCCGGCCACGAGGGGCGCTTCCTGCGCACCGGCGACCTGGGCTTCCTGCGCGACGGCGAACTCTTCGTCACCGGCCGGCTGAAGGACCTCATGGTCGTCGACGGACGCAACCACTACCCGCAGGATCTCGAACTCTGTGCCGAGGCCGCCCACCCCGCGCTGCGGCCCGGCTGTACCGCCGCGTTCTCCGTGGACGGCGGCACCGAGGGCGAACAGCCGGTGCTGGTAGCCGAGTTGGCGCCGGAGGCGATCGGTGAGGCGGAGAAGATCACCGACCTGATCCGGGCCGCGGTCGGTGACGCCCACGGCCTGTCCGTGCACGACGTCGTGCTGGTCCGCCCGGGCACCGTCCCCAAGACCTCCAGCGGCAAGATCCAGCGCCGGGCCTCCCGCGCGGCCTACCTCGACGGCGCCCTCGCCCCGGTCGGAGCCGCCGGCTCCCCCTGACCACGGCCGCCGGGCCTCCCGCCGCGGCGGGAGGCCACGCCACCGTCCCTTTCACCTCCGTACGCCGGACGACCGCGCGCCGACGCGTCCCGTGCCGTACGTCCCCGCCGCGCACCCCGTTCACGAGGACTCTCCTTCCCGATGCCTGCGAACGCGTCCCCTCACCGGAGCACCGACTTGTCCACGACGACCCCCGAAGCCGTACGCGCCTGGCTGGCCGAGGCCGTGGCGAAGGCGGCCGGCCTCGACCCGCGACACGTCGACCCGCACCGCCCGATCGCCGAGTTCGGCCTCGGATCACGGCAGTTGGTGAGCCTGGGCGGCGAGCTGGCCGAGTGGACCGGCCGCCCCGTCGAGGCCTCGCTCGTCTTCGACCACCCGACGATCGCCGCGCTCACGGACGCCCTGTTCGCGCACGCCCCGTCCGACGCGGGCCCGTCACCCGCCGCCGGACGGCCCTCCCCGCCGGACGCCTCCGGGCGCTCCGCCGGTGACACGGCCATCGTCTCCATGGCCTGCCGCTTCCCCGGCGGAGCCGGCGACCCCGAGGCGCTGTGGCGGCTCCTCGACACCGGCCAGGACGTCATCTCCGAGGTACCGCAAGGGCGTTGGGACACCCACGGCCTGCTCGACCCCGACCCCGGGGCGACCGGCAAGGCCTACAGCCTGCGCGGCGGCTTCCTCGACGGCATCGACCGCTTCGACGCCTCCTTCTTCGGGATCTCCCCGCGCGAGGCCGCCGCCATGGATCCGCAGCAGCGGCTCCTGCTCCAGACCGCCTGGGAGACCTTCGAGCGGGCCGGGATCGTCCCCGCCACGCTGAACGGCAGCAACACGGGTGTGTACGTCGGCCTCTACGACAGCGGATACCTGGCCGCCGCCTCCCTCGGGCAGCTCGACGGACACGTCGGGACCGGTTCGGCGCCCAGCGTCGCCTCCGGGCGCATCGCCTACACCCTCGGCCTCCAGGGCCCCGCGGTCACCGTCGACACCGCGTGCTCCTCGTCCCTGGTCGCCCTGCACCTGGCGGCCCGGGCGCTCGCGGCCGGTGAGTGCGACCTCGCCCTGGCGGGCGGCGCGACGCTGCTGGTCACCCCGCGCGGCCACGTGGAGTTCAGCAGGCTGCGGGGCCTGTCGCCCTCCGGGCGGTGCAGCCCGTTCTCCGCCGACGCGGACGGGGTGGTCTGGGCCGAGGGATGCGGCCTGGTGCTGCTGAAACGGCTCGACGACGCCCGCCGGGACGGCGACCGCGTCCTCGCGGTCGTCAAGGGCTCGGCCCTGAACCAGGACGGCCGCAGCCAGGGCCTCAGCGCTCCCAGCGGCCCCGCGCAGGAACGGGTGCTGCGGGCCGCGCTGGACGCCGCCGGGCTCCGTCCGCGGGACATCGACCACGTCGAGGCGCACGGCACCGGCACCCCGCTCGGCGACCCGATCGAGGGCAACGCGCTCGCCGCCGTCTTCGGCCAGGACCGGCCCGCCGGCCGTCCGCTGGGGGTCGGCTCCCTCAAGTCGAACATCGGGCACAGCCAGGCGGCGGCGGGTGTCGCCGGGGTCATCAAGACGGTCCTGGCCCTCGCCCACGAGCGGGTCCCGGCCTCCCTGCACGCGCACCCGCCGACCCGCCACATCGCCTGGGACGGCGCCGGTCTGCGCGTGCAGGACACGGCCGAGGCCTGGCCGCGCCGCGCCGACCGGGTACGGCGAGCGGGCGTCAGCGCGTTCGGCATCAGCGGCACCAACGCCCACGTGATCCTGGAGGAGCCACCCCAGGACACCCTCCTGCCCGACGACGGCCCGCCCGCGGCCGAGGGACCGGACGGGGTGCCGCCCGGCCGCGACGGGTCGCGGCCGCTGTACTTCCCCCTCTCGGCCTGTGACCTGACCGCCCTGCGGGGGCAGGCCGCGCGGCTCGCGCGGGCCGTCGGGGACCACCCCCACTGGCCGCCGGCCGCCGTCGCGGCGACCCTCGCGCACCACCGCACCCACTTCGGGCACCGGGCCGTCGTCCGGGCCGCGGACCGCGCGGAACTCCTCGCCGCACTGGGCGAACTGGCCGACGGCCGGTCCGACCCCGAGCGCACCGCCGGGCCCGCGCAGGCCCTGCCGGGCGGGAAGGTGGCCTTCGTCTTCCCCGGTCAGGGCGCCCAGTGGACCGGCATGGCCCGCGACCTGCTGGCCCACGATCCGGTGTTCGCCGACGAAATCGACCGCTGCGACGGCGCGTTGCGCCCCTTCACCGAGTGGTCGGTCGCGGCCGTGCTGCGCGGCGACCCGGGCAGCCCGTCCCCGGACCGGGTGGACGTCGTCCAACCCGTCCTGTTCGCCGTGATGGTCTCCCTGGCGGCCGTGTGGCGGGCGAGGGGGGTCCGCCCCGACGCGGTCGTCGGGCACAGCCAGGGCGAGGTCGCCGCGGCCTGCGTCGCCGGAGCCCTCAGCCTCAGCGACGCCGCCGCCGTGGTCGCGCTGCGCGCGCGGGCACTGACCGCGCTGTCCGGCACGGGCGGCATGGCCGTCGTCGGCCTGCCCCGCACCGAGGTCGAGGAGCGCCTCGCGGGCCTCGGCGCAGGGGTCTGCGTGGCCGCCGTCAACAGCGGCCGCTCCACGGTCGTGGCGGGTGAGCCGGGGCCGCTGCTCGGCCTGATCGAGGACCTCGAACGGGAGCAGGTGTTCGTCCGCCGCCTCGACGTCGACTACGCCTCCCACAGCGCCGGCGTGGAACCGGTCCGCGACCTGATCCTCGACGAACTCGACGGCGTGACCGCCTGCCCGGCCTCCGTCGCCTGGTACTCCACCGTCACCGGTGAGCCCGTCACCGAGGAACTGGAGGCCGGCTACTGGTACACCAACCTGCGCGAGCCCGTCCGCTTCGCGGCCACCGTCGAACGCCTGGTCGCCGACGGCCACCGCTTCTTCGTCGAACTCGGCCCTCACCCCTCCCTGTCCACCGCCCTGCGCACCGTCGACGAGGACCTGGTCGTCGTCGCCTCCCTGCGCCGCGACGCGGACGGTCCCGCCTGCCTCGACCGCGCCGCCGCCGAACTCCACGTCCACGGCGGCCCGGTCGACCGGCGCCGCCCGGCCCCCGGCACGGCCCCGCTGCCGCTGCCCACGTACGCCTGGGACACCCGGCGCTACTGGACCGAGCCCGAGACGGCGAGCGCCGGCCCGGGACTCCTCGACCGCGCGGCCCACCCGCTGCTCGGGATCCAGCTCCGGTCCGCCGACGCGTCCCGCTGGACCTTCCGGGGCGAGTGGTCCCCGGCGACCGCCGGCTGGCTGCCCGACCACACCGTGTTCGGCCGGACCGTCGTCTCGGGCACCACCCTGCTCGAACTGTGCCGCGCGGCCCTCGGCACGGCGCGGCCCGACGAGCCCGGCGACCTCACCGGGCTGCTCCTCCTGGCCCCGCTCACACTGCCCGCCACCGGCACGGCCGAGGTCTCCGTCGAGGTCGTCGTGGAGGGTCCCGGCGCGGAGATCACCGTGCACAGCCGACCGCGCGGCCAGGAGGCCGCGGGCTGGACCCTGCTCGCCACCGCCTCGGCCGCCCCCGCCGTCCCGGCGCCCGCGGACCGGCCCCCGGCGTGGCCCGAGGACGGCACCCCGGCCTGGACGCCGGAGACCTACGAGCGGCTGGCCGGCGCCGGCCTCGGATACGGGCCCGCCTTCCGGGGCGTGCGCGAGGCCGTGCGCACCGGTGACGGCGAGCTGATCGCCCGGCTCTCCCTGCCCGGAGCGGCCCGGGACTCCGCCGACCCCTACCCGGTCCACCCGGCCCTGCTGGACGCCGCGCTGCACACGGCCGCGGCGTTCGGCGCCGCCGACGGCCGGGTGCACCTGCCGGTCGCGGTGGGCCGCTGCGTGCTGCCGCCCGGCGGCGCCGGCGAACTCGTCGCCGCCGTCCGCCGCACCGGGACCACGGCCACCGACCTCACCCTCGACGTCACCCTGTGGGACACCGACGGCTTCCCGGCGGGCCGGCTGGAGGACGTGCGGCTGCGCGCCGTGACCCCCGCGGACCTCACCGGCGGCCCGGCGAACGCCGGGCACCTGTACGAGGTGGCGTGGACGGCCGTCGACCCGGTGGCGGCCGCTCCCGGCGCGTGGACGCTCGTCGGCGCCCCGCGGGCGCTGCCCGGGTTGCGGGCGGCCGGGATCCGGGTGGGCGACCGCGGCGCCGACGTCGCCGTACGGTTCTGGCCGGGCACCGGCGCGGGCGCGGAGCCCGGCGCGGCGGCGCGGGAGGGCGCCGCGGAGGCGTTCGCCGAGCTGCGGGAGCTCATCGCGCTCCCGCCCGGCCGGGCACCGGCGCGGACCGTGTGGGTGACCCGCGGGGCGATCGCCGCCGGTGCGGGGGACGCCGTACCGGACCTCGCCCGGTCGGTGCTCTGGGGCCTGGCCCGCACCGCCCGCTCCGAGCATCCCGGTCTCGGCCTGAGCCTGCTGGACATCGAGGGGTCCGAGGGCGTGGAGGAGGCGCTGATCGCCGCCGCGCAGTCCGACGAGCCCGAACTGGCCCACCGCGGGGGCGCGCTGCTGGCACCCCGGCTGGTCCGGGCCCGCCCGGCGGACGGCGGCGCCGTGCCGGCCGACGGCACCGTCCTGATCACCGGCGGGCTGGGCGCGGTCGGCCTGCACATCGCCCGGCTGCTGGCCGAACAGGGCGTGCCCCGACTGGTGCTGACGTCCCGTCGGGGCGCCGCCGACCCGCGCGCCGCCTCGGCCGTCGCCGAACTGGCCGCACTCGGCGCCGAGGCCGAGACGGCGGCGTGCGACGTCACGGACGCGGACGCCCTGGCGGACGTCGTCGCGAGCGCGGGCGAAAGGTTGCCCCTGCGCGGGGTCGTGCACTGCGCCGGGGTCCTCGACGACGGGGTGCTCGCCGAACTGACCCCCGAGCGCCTCGCCCGGGTCCTCGGCCCCAAGGCCGAGGGCGCCGCCCACCTGCACCGGCTCACCGCCGGTCTGCCACTGGAGATGTTCCTGCTGGTCTCCTCGGCCGCGGGCGTCCTCGGCAACGCGGGCCAGGCCAACTACGCGGCCGCCAACGTCTTCCTCGACCAGCTCGCCCACCACCGGCGCGCCCGCGGCCTGCCCGGCGTCTCGGTCTCCTTCGGCGCCTGGGCGGGCGAGGGCCTCGCCGCCGGACACGCCGACCTGGCACGCATGGCCCGCCTCGGACACCGTGCCCTGACCGCCGAGCAGGGCCGCGACCTGGTCGCACTCGCCGTCCGCCGCGACACGCCCCACCTGGTCGCCTGGGCCCTGGACCTGCCGAGGCTGCGGGAGTCCGTCGCCGGGGACGCCCTGTGGCGCGATCTGCTGCCCGCGCCGCGGGCCGCCACCGCGGCGGGGGAGGGGCTCGCCGGACGGCTGGCCGCGCTGCCCGAGGACGAACGGGCCGCACGGCTGCTCGCCCTGGTCCGCGAGGAGGCCGCGCGCGCCCTCGGTCTGCGCTCGGCCGAGGCCGTCCGCCCCGACCTGCCGCTGCGCGAACTCGGCATGGACTCCGTCACGGCGGTCGAACTGCGCAACCGCATCAGCGGCCGCCTGTCCACCCGGCTCCCCGCCACCCTCCTGTTCGACCACCCCACCCCGACCCGGCTCACCACCCACCTCCTCGCCACCCTGCCCGGCGCGGCGCCCCGGCCGACCGCGGCGACGGCCCCGGCCGACGACACGGCGGGCAGAGCCCACGACGAGCCCGTCGCGATCGTGGCCATGGCCTGCCGCCTCCCCGGCGGCGTGCACGACCCCGACGCGCTGTGGCGCCTGGTCGCCGAGGGCCGGGACGCCGTCGGCCCCTTCCCGGCCGGACGGTGGGACGTCGAGTCCCTCTACGACCCCGACCCGGACGCCCCCGGCAAGACGTACGCCCGCGAGGGCGGCTTCCTCGACGACATCGAGTCCTTCGACGCCGGCTTCTTCGGCATCACCCCGAAGGAGGCCGCCGCCATGGACCCGCAGCAGCGGCTGCTCCTGGAGACCGCGTGGGAGGCCCTGGAGCGCGCGGGCATCGTGCCCGCCGCCCTCGCCGGCAGCACCACCGGCGTCTACGTCGGCATGTTCGGCAGCGACTACCTGTCGGGCTCACGCCTCGACCAGCTCGACGGGTACGTCGGCACCGGCTCCGCGCTCAGCGTCGCCTCCGGCCGGCTCGCCTACGCCCTCGGTCTGCACGGACCCGCGCTCACCGTCGACACGGCCTGCTCGTCCTCCCTGGTCGCCACCCATCTCGCCGCCCAGGCGCTCAGGGCGGGGGAGTGCGACCTCGCGCTCGCCGGCGGTGTCACCCTGATGGTCACCCCGCAGACCTTCGTGGAGTTCAGCCGCCTGCGCGGGCTCTCCGCCACCGGCCGGTGCCGCTCCTTCTCCGACGGCGCCGACGGCGCCGTCTGGGCCGAGGGCGCCGGCCTGCTCGTCCTGAAGCGGCTCGGCGACGCCCGGCGCGACGGCGACGAGGTGCTCGCCGTGCTGCGCGGCACCGCCGTCAACCAGGACGGCCGCAGCCAGGGACTGTCCGCCCCCAACGGGCCCGCGCAGGAGTTGGTGCTGCGCCGCGCCCTGGAGCTGTCCGCGCTCACGCCCGACGACATCGACCTCATCGAGGCGCACGGCACCGGCACCACCCTCGGCGACCCCATCGAGGCCAACGCCCTCGCCGCGGTCTTCGGCCCCGCACGGCCACAGGACCGGCCGCTGTACCTGGGCTCCCTCAAGTCCAACATCGGCCACACGCAGGCCGCTTCGGGAGTCGCCGCGCTGATCAAGACGGTGCAGTCGCTGCGCCACCGGACCCTGCCCGCCACCCTGCACGCCGGCACGCCGAGCAGGCACGTCGACTGGGACGGCAGCGGGCTGCGGCTGCTCCGGGAGGCGCGGCCCTGGACCGTGGCCGACGGACGGGTGCGGCGCGCGGGGGTCAGCGCCTTCGGCATCAGCGGCACCAACGCGCACGTCGTCGTCGAGGAAGCCCCCGCACCGGAGCTCCCGGCCCCGACCGCGGAGACCGGCACCGGCCCCGCGGAGCGGCTGTTCGTGCTCTCCGGACGCGGCGAGGCCGCCCTGCGCGGGCAGGCCGCGCGGCTCGCCGCGTACGTCACCGCGGACACGGACCTGCCGGACCTCGCCCACACGCTGGCCCGGCACCGCAGCCACTTCGAGCGGCGCGCCGCCGTCGTCGCGGACACTCCCGGCGAACTGCGCTCCGCACTCAAGGCGTTGGCGTCGGGCCGGACACCGCTGTCCGGAGCCCGTGAGGAACGCACCGGCAAGGTCGCCTTCGTCTTCGCCGGCCACGGCGGCCAGTGGCCGGGCATGGGCCTGGACACGATGGACCGGTCGCCGGCCTTCCGCGCCGAGCTGACCCGCGTCGACGAGGCGATCCGGCGGCACGTCGGCTGGTCCGTGCTCGACGTGCTGCGCGCACCGGAGGAGTTCTCGCCGCTGGCGCGCACCGAGTACCTCCAGCCCGCGCTGTTCGCCGTCAACGCCTCCCTGGCCGCCGCCTGGCGGGCCCTCGGGGTGCACCCGGACGCCGTCGTCGGCCACAGCCTCGGGGAGATCGCCGCCGCCTACAGCGCGGGCGCCCTCACCCTCGACGACGCCGTGACCGTGGTGACCGCGCGCGCCCGCGCGGTCGTCCCCCTGGTCGGACACGGCGGGATGATCGCCGTCGGACTCCCGCACGACGACGTCGCGGAACTGCTCGCACCCTACGCGGGCCAACTGTTCGTCGGCGCCGTCAACAGCGCCCGCTCCACCGCGGTCACCGGCGCCGCCGGCGCCCTCGCCGACCTGCGCGCACTGCTCACCGGGCGCGAGGTCACCGTGCGGACGCTGTCCACGCCGTTCGCCTCGCACAGCCCGCTCATGGAACCCCTGCGCGCGGACCTGCTCGACCGCTTCCGGACCGTCCGGGGCACCCGGACGGACACCCCGCTGTACTCGGCCGTCCTGGCCGAACCCGTGCCCGGGGACCGGCTGGACGCCGCGTACTGGTACGCCAACCTCCGCGAGCCGGTCCGCTTCGCGGACACCGTCGCCCGCATGCTGGACGACGGGTACCGCTTCTTCGTCGAGCTCAGCCCGCATCCCTCGCTCACCCCCGCGATCGAGGCCGTGGCCGCCGAAACCGGCGTCGACGCCGTGGGCATCGGCTCGCTGCGCCGCGGACAGGGCGGCCACGACGCCCTGCTGCGCCAGGTCGGCGCGCTGTACACGGCCGGACACGAACCGGACTGGGCCACGCTGTTCCCGCGCGGCCGCCGACTCGACGCGCCCACCTACGCCTTCACCCGCGAACGGCACTGGCTCACCCCGGCGCCCGCGGCCGCACCCGGCGCCTCCCCGCTGCTCGGCACCCGCGTCCAGGCCAGCGACGAACCCGGCCGGGACCTCTTCCAGAGCGAGATCGACCTGCGCGACAACCGCTTCACCTACCTCACCGACCACCGCGTCACCGGCGAGGTCTGGCTGCCCGGCGCCGCCTTCCTCGGCATGGCCCTGGAGGCCGCCGCCGCCACGTCGCCGGACGGCGCCGAAGTGAGCCTCGCGGACGTGCGGTTCCTCAGGCCCCTGCGCCTCACCGAGGACGCCCCCGTACGGCTCCAGCTCGTGCTGCGGCCCGCCGCCGACGGCACCAGGGTGTTCACCATCGCCTCGGCGGCCGCCGCCGGCGGCGACTGGGAGCGGCACGCCGAAGGCCGCGTCACGACCGGCGCACCTCCCGTCGGGGCCACCCTGGACGAGATCCGCCGGCGCTGCGAGGAGGACGTCGAACTCGACGCCGTCTACGCCCGGTTGAACGCCCTGGGCATCGACTACGGGCCCGCCTTCCGCAACCTGGAGTCGGGCCGCCGCACCGGCAGCGCCGCGATCGGCCGGCTGACCGACCGGCCCGCCGCCGGACACCTCCTGCACCCCGCCGTCCTGGACGCGGCCCTGCACGCCGCCGCCCTGCCGGGCGACGCCCCCGAGGGACGGGCGTTCGTGCCCGCCGGGTTCGGCCGGGTCCGCCGCACCGGCCGCCGCTCCGCACCCGCCTGGGTGACGTGCGTCCTGCGCGCGGTGGACGGGGACACCGCCGTCCTCGACCTGCACCTGTGGGACGAGGACGAACAACTCCTCCTGGAAATCCAGGAGTTCCGTCTCGCCGCCCTCTCACCGCTGGACGGCGCCCTCTTCGAGACCCGCTGGCGGCCCCGCCCCGACGCGCAGGAACCGCCCGTCGACGGCGGCTGGCTGATCCTCTCCGACACGACCGGCACCGGCAGCGATCTCGCCGCCCGCCTCGGCCCGTCCGCCGAGCCGCTCGTGATCGCCCGCCCCGGCACGGAGTTCGCCCAGGAGGGACCGGGCCGGTACGTGCTCGACCCCGCCGACCCGGAGCAGCTGCGCCGCCTGCTCGACGAGGCCTGCCCCGGCACCCTGCCCGCCCGGATCGTGCAGCTCACCGCACTCGACGCACCCGCCGTCGTGGACACGGAGACCGCCGGCGAAGCGGCCCGGCTGTGCTGCCTGAGCACCCTGCACCTCGCGCGCGCCCTCGCCGGACGCGCACCCGGCCGCTCTCCCCGGCTGTTCACCGTCGTCCGGGGCACCCAGGCCGCCGGCGACAGCGAGCAGGTCGTCCACCCGCAGCAGGCGCTCGCCTGGGGCTTCGGCCTCGCGCTCGCCCAGGAGCACCCCGAGCTCTCCGTCACCCTGGTGGACCTTCCCGCCGAGGGCGGCGCCGACGCGCTCCGGACCCAGCTCCTGCACGCCGACGACGAACGCCTCGTCGCCCTGCGCGCGTCGGGCCGCCTCGTCCCCCGGCTCGCCCGCACCCGCCCCGACGACACGGGCGACCTCGCGCCCGACGGCGTCCACCTGATCACCGGCGGCCTGGGCGGACTCGGCCGCGTCGTCGCCGAACGGCTGGTCCGCCGCGGGGTCCGCCGCCTCGCCCTGCTGGGCCGCGGCACCCCCGACCCCGACACGGCCCGCTGGATCCAGGAACTCCGGGAGCGCGGGGTCGCCGTGCACCTCGCGCGCGCCGACGTCGCCGACCGCGACGCCCTCTCGGCCGCCCTGGACGCCGTACGACGGGAGGCCGGGCCGCTCACGGGAATCGTCCACGCGGCCGGAGTCCTCGACGACGCGACCCTGGCGAACCTGACCGAGGACCGCGTCCTGCGGGTCCTCGCCCCCAAGGTGCTCGGCACCGCCCTGCTCACCGAACTGGCCCCGGAAGCACGCAGCCTGGTCCTCTTCGCCTCCGCCGCCGGACTGTTCGGCTCGGCCGGGCAGAGCCCCTACTCGGCGGCCAACGCCTTCCTCGACGCCTGGGCCCACCACCTCTCCCGCACCGGCCGGCGGGCGCTGAGCCTGGACTGGGGCGCCTGGTCCGGCGTCGGCATGGTCGCCGGGTCCGGCACCCGGGCCGCGCAGACCGGCCGCTCCGGCCTCCTCGCCTTCTCCCCGCAGGAGGGCGGAGAGCTCTTCGACCGCGTCCTTTGCTCCGCGCGCCGCCAACTGGCCCCCCTCGCCCTGGACCGCGAGCTGCTCGCCCTCGCCCCGGACCTCGCCCGCACCCGGCCGATCCTCGCCGGACTCGTCGGCGCCCCCACGGGCCCGGGCGACACGGACGGCCTCGTGCGGAAGGTCTTCGCGGCGGCCACCGCCGAGGACCGCGCCGTCTGGCTCGACGCCTATGTCCGCGCCCGGGTCGGCGAGGTGGCCGGCGGCGCCGTGGACGGCGGTGCGAACGCCGCGCTGAAGGAACTCGGCCTGGACTCCCTCATGCTGGTGCGCCTGCGCAACGCCTTCACGCGCGAGCTCGGCGTCGAACTGCCCACCGCCGAGATGTTCGCCGCCGCCGACATCCGCGGCCTGGTCGCCACCCTGGCCGGTGCCCTGCCGGAACGGCCGGTCCCGGCACCGGCGGCCACCCCGGCGCGGGAGGTGCCGGCGACCGAGGTGCTCCCCGTCACCCGGGACGTCGTCCGCCTGCTGCGCAGCGCCGCCCCCGGCATGCCGCAGGCGGCCCACGCCGTAGGCCTCGCCGTACGCCTCACCACACCCACCACCCGCGAGACCCTGACCGGCATCGTCGCCCGGCTCACGGCGCGGCACGCGGCCCTGCGCACCGCGGTCGTCACGGACGCCGGCGGACGACGGCTGAGCGTCGTCCGGGAACCGGCGGAGCCGCTGCTCCGGTGGACCGCCGTGGACGGCGAGCCGGACGCGGCCGCCCGGCTGCGGACCCTGCTGGAACCGCCGTTCGACCTGGCGGCCGCACCCCTGTGGCGGTTCCTGCTGCTCGACGGCGCAGCCCACGGTCAGGTCCTGGTCTTCGGAGCGCATCACGCCGTCAGCGACCTCCAGTCGCTGCTGCTCGTCGCCACGGAGATCGACACCGAGCTGTCCGGCACCCCGCTCGGCTCCGACGTCACCAACCGGGACCTCCACCTGCTGATCCAGGCCCAGCAGACCGTCGGCGCCGGGCCCGCGAGCGGCGAGGAAGGGGAGCCGGCGGCGGACGGCACGGCCTCGGCCGAGTGGCGCGCCGCCTTCGACGGCAGCGAACGCCTCGACCTCACCCTCTCCGGTCCACGCCCCGCCGAGCGGTCCTACCGGGCCGGCAGCGTCACCGTGCCGCTCCCCGAGGGGCTCACGGACCGGGTGGCGGCGGCCGCGAGCGCCCTCGCCGTCACCCCCGCCGCGTTCTGCCTCGGCACCCTGACCGTCCTGCTGGCCCGCGCACGCGAGAAGGAACGGTTCGTGCTCGCCGTGCCGGTGGACACCCGCCTGCACGCCGACGCCTTCGACGCGGTGGGCTTCTTCGGCGTACCCGTCCCCTTCCCGGCCGAGGCGCGCCCCGCCGAGCCCGTCGCGGACGTGCTGCGCCGCACCGACGCCCGACTGCGGCGGCTCCTGACCCCGGGCGCCATGTTCTCCGACGTCCTCGGCACGCTGGCCCGCCAGAACCTGCACCGGCCCGACGCCCCGCTGGTCGAGGTGTACTACAACCACGTCCGGCACGGCGGCCGCCTGGACCGTCTCGACGTCCTGCCCGCCGGGACGGGCCACACCGACCTGGACCTCATGATCACGATGCTGCCCGACGCGGGCCGCGTCCGGCTCGACCACAACCTCGACATCCTGGACACGGCGGACACGACCGCGCTGGCCGACGCGTTCCTGCGGCTGCTGGAGGAGACCGTGCGCGACACCACGGCCGCGGTACGCCCGCCCGCTTCGCCCGCCGCGTCCCGGGCCGCGGCGCCCCGGACGGAACCGGCCGCCGGGGAGCACACCGCCCCGCCGGCCGCCGCCGCTCCCGGCCGCACCCTCGTCCTCGCCGCGACCTTCGCGCTCGGCAACCTCCCGCCGATGTGCCGCGCGGCCCTCGGGGACGACGCCCCCACGGTCGTCGAGGCGCCCTACCACCAGGTGCTCTCCGCCCTTCGCGACCCCTCCGGCGTCTTCGCCGACCCCGCCACCACGGTCGGCGTGGTGCTGCTGCGGGCGACGGACCTGGACCGGTTCGGCCCGGTGGACGACACCCTCCTCGCCGAACTGCGCGAGGCGTACCCGGCCGCGCTGCGGGCCGCCGCCGAACGCACCCGCCGGCCGCTGATCGTCGGCTTCCTGCCCTCCGGCGCCGCGTCCCCGCACGACGACGGACGCCTCGCGAGGTGGGAACGCGAAGTCGCCGACGAGCTGACCGGGCTGCCCGGTGTCGCGGTCCTCGACACGGACCACTGGACGCTCCGCCACCCCGTCGAGGAACGCTTCGACGAACGCACCGAACGGCTCGCCCATCTCCCCTTCACCCCGCGGTTCCAGGCGGCGGTGGCGCTGTCCCTCGCCGAGACCGTACGGGCCGTGCTGCGGCCCGCGCCCAAGGTGATCGCGGTCGACGGCGACGAGACCCTGTGGGGCGGGGTGGCCGGGGAGAGCGGCCCCGACGCCGTGGACCTGTCCGGACCGCGGGCCCTGCTCGCGCGCAGACTCCTGCGGTGGCGCGAGGCCGGCACGCTGCTGGCCCTGATCAGCAACAACGACGAGGAGACCGTCCGGGCCGTGCTCGACCGGCCCGAAAGCCTCCTGAAACCCGAGCACTTCAGCGTCCTGTCCGCCGGCTGGGGGCCGAAGCCCGCCCGGCTGGGGGAGGCCGCCCGCACCCTCGGTCTCGGCGTCGACAGCTTCCTCTTCCTCGACGACAACCCCGCCGAGATCGCCAGGATGCGGGCGGAGCTGCCCCGGGTCCTGGCGGTGACCTGCCCGCCGCAGGCCGGACTGGCCGCGTTCCTGGACCGGTTGTGGCCGCTGGTGCCCGCCGCCGCGACCGCCGAGGACGCGTCGCGGGCCCGGTTCTACGACCAGGAACGGGAGCGGGACGCCGTCCGGGAACAGGCCGGGTTCGAGGAGTTCCTCGACCGGCTGGAACTGGAGGTCGACATCCGCCCCCTCGGCGACGAGGACGTCGAGCGGGCCGAACAACTGGTGCGCCGCACCAACCAGTTCACCCTGCGGGCCCGTTCGTCCGACGGCGCGGACCTCGCCCGGTGGCGCGGGCGGGGCGAGGTGTGGACCGCGTCGGCCCGCGACCGCTTCGGCGACTACGGCCAGATCGGTCTGCTCGCCGTGCGCGTCGAGGGCGACCGGCTCGACGTACTGGCCTGGCTGATGAGCTGCCGGGCGCTGGGCCGGGGCGTCGAGGAACGGCTCCTGGGGTGGCTCGCCGACCGCGCCGACACACTCGGCTGCTCGAAGATCGGCCTCACGGCCCGGCGCACCCCGCGCAACGCGCCGGCCCGCCGGATCGTCGCCGCGCTCGGTGGAGGCGAGCCCGACGACGAGCTCCTGGAGACCGTGGCCACGCCGGAACACCTGCGGGCGTTCCGCTCCTGGCAGCAGCAGTGACGAAAGGACCGTGCACACCGTGAAGGGCTTCCATGCGTGACATGAACGAGGACGCGGCGGTCGGCGCCGCCCAGCGGGCGACCGCCGAGGCGATCGAGGGCGTCGGGGACCAGGGCCCGAGCGTGACGGACCTCCTGTCCATGCTCACCCCCACGCCCCCGCCGACACCGGCACAGGCCGCATCGCCCGGCCTCGCGGCCGCTGAGCCCGGCTGCGCGGTGACAGCGGACACCACACCACCCCGACCTGCGCCTTCGCCGACCGCGCCCGCCGCCGGGCCGGTTGCGCCCGCATCGCCCGGTCCGGCGGCGGCCGAGGCTGCCGTACCGGCTTCGCCGGCCGCGGACGGCGTTCCGGCCGCGGAGCGGGCGCCCGTCCCGGGTCGGGGTAAGGCTTCCGGGGCGGGTGGGTCCGACGCGTCGATCGCGCCCGTCCCGGACGTGCGGGGTCTCGCCCTCGCCATCGCCGACGCGGCCGGACGCCATCTGCCGAAGGGGCGGCTGGACCTGGATACCGACTTCTTCGACGCCGGGGGCGGCTCCGTGCACGCGGTGGAACTCGCGGCGGAGCTGGAGCGCGATCTGGGCGTCGAGCTGAGCCTGGACGACGTGTTCGCCGACGCGCGCCCCCTCAGCCTGGCCCGCCGCTGGCTCGCGGCCACCGGCCTCACCACCGGTACCGTCCCCGAGACCTCCGGGGAGGCGGCCGCGCCGTCCGGAGCCGGGACACCGGCCGTCGCCGTCGTGCCCCGTGGCGCCCAGCCGGTCACCACCCTTGCCCTGCCCGACTTCCCGCCGTCCGGCGAGCCCCCGCACTCCCGGGCCCGGCAGGAGGACCTGGAACAGATCCTGGCCGATCTGGCCCTCGCCGACCGGCTGCCCTTCGTCCGCTCGCCCGAGCCGCTGCCGCCCCGGCGGATCCTGCTCACCGGCGCGACGGGCTTCCTCGGCGGGCATCTGCTGCTGGACCTGCTCCGGCACAGCGACGCGCACGTCCACTGCCTGGTGCGCGGCGCGGACGAGGCGTCGGCCGCCGCCCGCCTCGGCGAGAGCCTGCGCGGCTACCGGCTGCCCTGGAACTCCGAGATCCGCCGCCGCGTCACCGTCGTCCCCGGCGATCTGCGCGAGCCCCGTCTCGGTCTCTCCGAGGAGCAGTGGCTCACCCTCGCCCGGGAGCTGGACAGTGTCGTCGGCGTGGCGGCGGCCGTGGACTTCCTGCGCGGCTACCGGTCCCTGCGGTCCGGCAACGTGCTCGGCACCCTCACCCTCGCCGAACTCGCCGCCACCGGACGGCCCAAGCCGCTGCACCACATCTCCTCGATCGCCGTGTTCAACGAGGTGGGCATCACCTCCATGGGGGAGGACGACCCCTTCGCGCACGTGGACGGGCTCGTCGCGGGCTACGACCAGTCCAAGTGGGCCGCCGAGACCGCCCTGCGCCGCGCCCGCGACCACGGCCTGGTGGTGTCCGCCCTGCGACCGGGCGGCATCGGCGGCCACAGCAGGACCGGCGCCTACAACCCCCAGGACCTGAGCAGCGGACTGATCTCGGCCTTCGGCCGCTTCCGCACGGTGCCGGCGTTCCGTCACCTCAATGTGGCACCGGTCGACTGGGTCAGCCGCGTGGCCGCGGCCGTCGTCTGCGAACCGGACGCGTGGGGCTTCGACTACCACCTCACCGGTGTGCCCGGCACCCTCGACGACGTCGTCCGGGACATGGCGTCGGGCGGCATGCACGTCCGGGTGCAGGACTGGGACGCATGGCGGGCCGACGTCCTGGCCCGTCTGGAGGCCGAGCCGGTCCCCGAACTCGGTTTCCTGACCCGGGTGTTGCGCAGCCCCACCGCCCTGAAGCTGTGCGAGGCCACGCTCGGCGGCCCGGCCGCCGTCGCCGCCCGCACCGACGCCCTCGTCGAGGCGCTCGGCCTGCCGCCCGCCGCGCGCTACGACGCCCGCGCCCAGCTGCGGACGTTCGAGAAGCTCGCCGAGGACGGTCTCGGCCGCCTCCCGGGCAAGGGCGACCAGCCCTACCTGTGGTTCGCCGAGACCGCCGAGGGCAGCGTCCGCGCCCTGGACGGCGGCACGGACGACACGCCCTGTGCCCTGTCCCTCACGCTCTCCGTCGCGAGCATGCACCAGCTCGTCGAGGAGCGCAGGATCGACGTCACCGGCGAGGTCGTGTGCCCGGCGATCCACGGCCGCCCGCTCACCGTCGTGTCCGGCGACGTCTGGGTCCGCCCCGACGAGGGCATCCCGCGCCATCACGGCCTCAAGCACCAACTCCTGCGCTACCGGATCGCGTTGAGTGACGAGGACGGCGAACTGTGGTGGCTGGAGGGCCACAAGCACGCGCGGGCCCGCCGTGACCTCTGGCACCAGACCCGCGCCCTGACGATCGAGGCCGGCCGCGAGGGCGGACCCGCCGTCCTGGCCGGCGAGGTCGTCGTCCCGGCCGACTCCTACGTGCGGGACCAGATCGACGGCATCAAGGTCGCACCGCACCTCACCGCGGGGGAGAAGCGCGCCGCCAAGCTGACCTGGCTCGCCTGGTTCGGCCTGGAGATGGGGCGCGGTCTGCTCGGCCCGTTCGCCCGGGCCGCCGCCGACCTGCTCGACCTGCGCCGCACCCCGAACCTCACGGAGCAGCACCGATGATCTTCCGGACCACCCCCGCCCGCCGGCCGGCCCTGCGCAGGGTGCGGACCACACCCGCGCCCCGGCCCCTGCGCCACCGCCTCGACCCGGCCCGCGTCGAGGAGATCCCCCTGCGGGCCCCCGACGGCGTCCGCCTCGGCCTGACCCGCATCCACACCGGCGACACCGGACGCCCGGCCGTGCTGCTCCTGCACGGTCACACCGCGTCCGCGGACATGTTCCTGCTCCCCGAGACCCGCAACCTCGTCGACTCGCTCCTCGACGACGGCTACGAGCCCTGGCTGCTCGACTGGCGCGGCAGCTGCCGCCTGCCCTACAACGAGACCGGGCAGCGCTACACGTACGACGACGTGGCGCTGTACGACGTCCCGGCGGCGGTCTCCCACATCCGGGCGGCCACCGAGGACCGGCCCCTGTTCGTGGTGGCGCACTGCATCGGCTCCCTCGCCCTGTCGCTGAGCATGACGGCCGGACTCGTGCCCGGGCTCGCCGGGGTCGTCTCCCAAGGGGTGTTCCTCACGCCGAAGCTGGCGGGGCGCACCTCGCTGCGGATGTCCGTCGCCGGGGAGCTGCTGAAGACCCGGATCGACCACATCCCGGTCGACTTCCGCAAGGTCGGCCTGTGGTCCCGGTACACCCCGCTGTTCGCGCTGGCCTCGCGCGGGGCGACCTGCCCGGACCCGACCTGCCAGATCCTGCACAACTCGGCCTGGGGGACCGGGGCCTCGCTCTTCGTCCACGAGAACCTGAGCGCGGCCACCCACGACCGGCTCGCCGAGCTGCTCGGCCCCGCCCCGCTGTGGATCCTGCCCCATCTGCGCCGGATCGAGCTGGCCCGCAGCGTGGTCCGCTGGCACGAGACCGACCGGCGCTACGCCGCACTGCCGCCCAACGCCCTGGACGCGGCCGGCCGCGTCGACGCACCGGTCCTGCTGCTGTCCGGCAGCGAGAACGGGCTGTGGCTCGATTCCCAGCGGCTCTGCCACGACGTCCTCGCCCACCGGCAGCCCCACCTGGACGTCCGGTACACGGAGATCCCGGGCTACGGTCACCTCGACACCTTCCTCGGCCGCGGCGCGGCGCTCGACGTCTTCGGACACATCCTCGAATTCCTGGGCGAACGACGGTGACGGCAGCCCCGGCGGCCGGTTACCGTACGCGTCAGTAACCAGGACCGCACCGCAGGAGGCACCATGCCGCAGCTCGAAGTCGCCGGCGCAGCACTGACGTACGACGACGAGGGTCCGCGCGACGGCGACGGCGTGCCCCTGGTGTTCGTGCACGGGTGGACGGCCAACCGGCACCGCTGGGACCACCAGGTGGCGCACTTCGCGCGTAAGCGCCGGGTGGTCCGGCTCGACCTGCGCGGGCACGGCGAGAGCGGCGGGGCGGGCGTGAAGACGGTCGCGGAACTGGCCGCGGACCTGCTCGCGCTCCTCGACCACCTGGAGATCGAGCGGTGCGTGCTGGTCGGCCACTCGATGGGCGGCATGATCTCGCAGACCGTCGCCCTGTCCCACCCGGAGCGGGTGGAGCGCATGGTGCTGGTCAACTCCATCGGGCGGATGACCTACAGCCGGGGCCGGGGGCTGCTCATGGGCGTCTCCACCCTCGTCCCCTTCAAGCTGTTCGTCGCCGCGAACATCCAGCGCGCCTTCGCCCCCGGCTACCCCCGCGAGGAGATCCGCGCCTACGTCAAGGCTTCCGCGGACACCCCGCGCGAGGTCGTGATGACGCTGTACGGCGCCATGCGGGCCTTCGACGTCCTGGACCGGGTGGGGGAGATCCAGGCCCCGACCCTGATGATCCACGGCTACCACGACATCCAGCTTCCGGTGCAGCAGATGCTGCGCATGGCCAAGGCCTATCCGGACGCCACGGTCCGCATCCTCGACGCCGGACACGAACTCCCCGTCGAGAAGCCCGCCGAGCTGACGGCGGCGATCGACGCGTTCGTCGGCGGCAAGCCCGCCTGACCGCCCGCCGGGGGGACCGCGTCCCGGTCCGCAGCGTGCGCACGCCGTCTCACCGCCTGCGTGTCAGCAAAAGCCGTCCGGGTCCGCCGCCTTCCAGTCCGCCTCCCAGGACCGCGGCGGCCCGGCGAGCAGCTCACCCGGCGCCAGCCACTCGTACAGTTCCGCGTACGAGCGGGCCGGACCGGTGTCCGACCGCCGCACCAGATGGGCGGGGCCGAGCCCGCCGGGGTCCCGCACGCCCATGGCCGCCATGATCCGTACGGCGTCGCGCACCGTCTCGTGCTGATGGAGCCGCACCCGCCGGGCCCCCTCGGCCACGTGCAGGGCGCGGGTCCGCAGCGGGTCCTGGGTCGCGACACCCGCCGGACAGCCGCCCGTGTGGCAGCGCAGGGCACCGACGCAGCCGAGGGCGCGCATCATCGAGCGGGCCGCGTTGGTGTAGTCGGCGCCCTGCGCGAGACGCCGCACGATGTCGGCGCCCGTGGCCACCCCGCCGCTCGCCCCGATCCGGACCCCGCCCCGCAGCCCGACCCCGGTCAGCGCGTTGTGCACCGTGATCAGCCCCTCGGTGAGCCGCATGCCGAGGTGTCCGGCCAGGCCCGCCGGAGCCGCGCCCGTACCGCCCTCCGAGCCGTCCACGACCACGAAGTCCGGGGCGACGCCCTCCGCCACCATCGCCCTGCACACGGCGAGGAACTCCTGCCGCGACCCGACGCACAGCTTGAACCCGGTCGGCTTGCCGCCCGCCAGCTCCCGCAACCGGGCCACGAACAGCACCAGTTCACGCGGCGTCGCGAACTCCCGGTGCCCCGCGGGCGACACCACCGTCTCGCCCGCCGGCACCTTCCGCTCCCGCGCGATCTCGGCGCTCACCTTCACCCCGGGGAGCACCCCGCCGGTGCCCGGGGACGCCCCCTGCGACAGCTTGAGCGACACGCACCTCACCTCGGGCAGCGCCGCCTTGTCCGCGAACTCCCGCGCGTCGAAGCCGCCGTCGGCGTCCCGGCAGCCGAAGTACCCCGTCCCGATCTCCCAGACGAGGTCGCCCCCGCCCCGCAGATGGTGCTCCGACAGCCCGCCCTCACCGGTGTCCTGCGCGAAACGCCCGAGCTCGGCACCCCGGTTGAGGGCCAGGACCGCACGCGCCGACAGCGCGCCGAAGCTCATCGCGGACACGTTCAGCAGCGCCATGTCGTAGGGCCGGGTGCAGCCCGGCCCGCCCACCCGCACCGACGGCGGCTCCTCGGACGCCTCCACCGGCCGCAGCGACGACACCAGGTACTCGTCGTCCGGGCCGTGCGCGACGCCGACGGGTACGGCGCGGACCTCCACGCCGTCGCCGGACGGCTCCCGCGCGCCGGCCGGGACGCGGCGCACCGCGGCCGGCTCCGGGCGGTACCGCAGACGGCCGACGAGCGGGTGGTTGCGCAGGACGGGGCGCCGCCGCTGGAGCAGGTCGCGGCCGCCCAGACAGGCCGCCGCCAGCAGCGGGACGGCCACGGTCCACCACCACGGGGACCGTGCGAGCGAGGCGAGCACCGCCCCGGTCCCGAGCACCCACACCAGGAGCAGTGGCAGGAACCGGCGCACTCAGCCGTCGTCCTCGTCGGGCCCGCAGGAACTGCCGGTGGGCGGGAGCGAACCGTACAGCAGGAAGTCGTCGACCTTGCGGTGCACGCACTTCGACGACCCGTACCCGGTGTGACCGTCGCCCTTGTTGTCGAGCACCACCGCCGAGGAGCCGAGCCGCTCCGCCGTCTCCACGGTCCAGCGGTAGGGCGTCGCCGGGTCCCCCCGTGTGCCCACCAGGAGCATCTTCGGGGAGTCCAGGTCTTTCACCTCGTCGCGGATGAAGTCCGTGCCCCTGGGGCGGCCGTAGCACATCAGGACCTCGTTGAGGCGGTAGCGGCCGAACACCGGGGACGCCTTGTCGTAGGCGGCCCGCAGCCTGGTGAGATCTGCCTTGACCTGCGCGGCCGTGGGGCGGTCGGGGTCGTCCGCGCAGTTGATCGCCATCAGTGCCGCGGGCAGGTTGTCGAGGGGGACGTCCTCCTCGTCGACGAGCGCCCCGGGGGAGGGGTCGGGGCGGCCCGCCGTGCGCAGCGGCAGCGGGAGGGCGGAGCCGCCGCCCGCGAACCCCAGGACCCCGCTCGCGTCGCCGCTCTCGACGAGCTGCGCCAGCGCCCGCTCCAGCAAAACCCACAGTTCCCGGCTGTACAGGCCCTGACCGAGGGCGGCGACGAGGTCCTGGCCGGAGAAGTCGGCGCCGAAGTCCGTCGGCACCGGATCCTCGTCGAGCGAGCGCACGAGCCGGACGACCTCCTCGCGGCCCACGCGCGGATCCTGCCCGAACGGACAGGCGATGTCCTTCGTGCACCAGCCCACGAAGTCGTCCAGCGCCACCTGCTGCCCCCTGGCGCCCGCGACGCCCTGCTCGGTGAGCGGCTCGGTCAGGGTGTCGACACCGTCGAGCACCAGCCGGCCCACCCGGTCGGGGAAGCGGGCGGCGTACACCGCGCCGAGCCGGGTCCCGTAGGAGAAGCCCAGGTAGTTGAGGTCCTTGTCGCCGAGCGCCGCGCGCAGCACGTCGAGGTCCTTGGCCGCGTCGACCGTGCCGATGTGCGGCAGGACCGGACCGGAGTGCTCGGCGCAGTCGGCGGCGACCCGCCGCAACCGGTTCAGCAGGCCCTGGGGGTCGGTGAGCGCCGAGGCGTCCTCCAGGGTGCTCAACCCGCTGTCCTCGCCCTCCCCGCAGCTGACGGGGGAGGAGCGGCCCACCCCGCGGGGATCGAAGGACACGACGTCGTACTCGTCGGTGAGGTCCATGAACTGTTTCCCGCCGTAGGCGAGTTCGGGGACACCCGCGCCCCCGGGGCCGCCGAAGTTGAGCACCACCGAACCGCGTTTGTCACCGGTGGCGCGGTAGCGGGCCAGCGCCAGCTCGAGCGTGCCGGCCCCGGGGCGGCCGTAGTCGAGCGGGACGGTCAGTCGGGCACACTGGAGATCGTCGGGCATGCCTTCGCCCTCGCAAGCCGACCACGCGATCTTCTGTCCGTAGAACCGGGACAGGTCGGGACGGTCGCCGCCGTCGGCGTTCCGGTTCGCGGTCGCGGTGGGCAGTCCCGCACCCACCAGGGTCAGGGCGGCGGTCGCGGCGAGCGCGCAGCGCCGCAGTCCGGGCCGCGTCGGCAGCTTGGCCAGCATCAGTGCCTCCAGGGACGCCCGCAGCGGTCCGGGAACGGCGCCCGAGCTCACGATAAGCGGCCCGCGGAAGGCCCGCCTCCGGGCGGGCGGGGCCTGGTCGCAGGCCCGCCGGGGCCCGTGGTCCGCCCGCCGTGCGGCGCCCGTACGAGGGGTTCGACACCAGTTCGAGGAGACGTCCCGTGAGGGACCCCCAAGGGGGTGAATGGACGCGCGGGCATTACCCGCCCCGGTCCGGCGGCGTTCTACGGGTGCGGGCGAGTGCCCGCGATCCATGTCTGGAAGGCAGGGACCCATGAGACGGGTTACCCGAACCGGTGTGATGGCCGTCGCCGCAGTGTCGGGCGCGATGGCCGTGGCACTGCCCGCGCACGCCGACTCCGCCGCGGACGGCTCCGCGGCAGGCTCGCCCGGACTGATCTCCGGCAACGGCGTGCAGCTGCCGGTGCACCTCCCGGTGAACCTGTGCGGGAACACCGTGAACGTGGTCGGCGTGCTGAACCCCGCCGCGGGCAACACCTGCGCCAACCAGGGTGCGGGCGGGACGTCCGGGAAGCACGGCGCGTCCTCCGGCGGCGGAGCCACCGCGCGGGGCGCCGAACAGGGTTCGCCGGGCGTCGTCTCCGGCAACGGCGTCCAGCTGCCGGTCCACCTCCCCGTCAACGCCGGCGGCAACAGCGTGAACGTCGTCGGCATCGCGAACCCGGCGTTCGGCAACCGTTCCGTCAACGTCTCCGACGAGGAGCCGCAGCCGCCCGTCGAGCCCGAGCCGCGGCCTCCGGTGCGGCACAACCCGCCCTCGCAGGCCCAGCACCCGGGCCCGCGGACCGACCCGCCGGCGCCCGCGGTCCGGAGCACCGTGCCCGAGGCCGTCGGCTCCCTCGCCCACACCGGTTCCGACGCCGCGGCGCCCGCGGTCGCCGCCGCGGCCCTGCTGCTCGGCGGAGTGGCCCTCCAGCGGCGCTTCCGGCCTCGCCCGCAACGCTGAACGCACCGCGTCCGGCAGCATCCGCCGACCCCCTCGTACCCCGGCCGGTCGGGACACCCCCGGTCGGGACACTCCTGGTCGGGACGACCCCGGTCGGGACAGGGGGCCTGCGACGCACCCGCTCAGGGCGACGACCGCGGCGGCGGCCCGGGCCCGCCCCGGGCCGCCGCGGCCGGACCCGGCCGTCATGGCCGGTCCACCCCCATCCTCGGGAAACCCGACCGGGCGTCAGGACCGGCCCGGGCCTTCACGGGTGGACCGGGACCGCGCACCCGAGGCCGGGCGGGGCGCCCGGCCTCGGGCCCGCCGAGGCACCGGACCCTGACCCCGCCGCGCGGACCCTGCCCTCACCGCGCCGACCATCTCCGGCTCCGCGCCGGGAAAGCGTGGGCCCGGCCCGCCGCGACGGCCGTGAGGGCCGGCGCGACCAGCGGCAGCGCCGTCCACGGCAGGACACCCGGCCCCCGCGCGTCCAGGACGACACCGCCGAGCAGGGAACCGCCCGCTGCTCGACTCCGGCCTGACCACCGAGATGATCCGCACGCTCCTAGCGCCAACCTGGCGGCCGTGCGCCCGGACGGCGGCGCCGCGGACCGCCGTCCCGTGGCGGGACCGTAAACCCGTTGTGGGGGCCGGTCGGGGATGCTGGAGTGAGGCCATGGATCACGCTGCGGTACTCGCCCTGTACGACCGGGACATGCGTGAAGGCGCGCGCCCGGAGAGCTCCGACGCGCGCGTCGAACGCACCGGGGGCGTGGTCCGTCACGTCGGCGGCGAGGACGGCTGGAGCGGGGTGCTCTGGTCGGACCTGGACGCGTCCGACGCGGACGCGGCGATCGCGGAACAGATCGCCTACTTCACCGGACTGGGGCACGAGTTCGAGTGGAAGCTCTACGGGCACGACCGCCCGGCCGACCTGGGCCGGCGGCTCGTCGCGGCGGGTTTCACGGCCGATCCCGAGGAGACCCTGATGATCGGCGAGACCGCCGACCAGCTGGTGGACGCGCAGCCGCCCGAGGGTGTCCGCATCGTGCCCGTCACCGACCGTGCGGGTGTCGAGCTCATGGTGGAGGCGAACGAGAAGGCCTTCGGCCGTGACGGCTCCTGGCTCCGCGACCTGATGGACGCCCGGCTGTCCAGCGACCCGGACGCGATCGTCGCCCTTCTCGCGACGGCCGACGGCGTGCCGGTGAGTTCGGCGCGGATGGAACTCCTGCCCGGCGCCCGGTTCGCGGGCCTGTGGGGCGGCGGCACCGTCGAGGCCTGGCGGGGCCGGGGGATCTACCGCGCGCTGATCGCCCACCGCGCCCGCATCGCCGCCGAGCGCGGGTACCGCTACCTCCAGGTCGACGCCTCCGACCAGAGCCGCCCTATCCTGGAACGCCTGGGCTTCGCCCCTCTGAGCACGACGACACCGTACGTCTACACGGGGGGCGACCGGCGTCGCGGGTAGCGCGGACGGGGCCGCCGGGTCCGCCGGACCGGCGGACCCGGCAGGCAAGTGTCGACGTTTTCGCTCACGTTATTGCCCGCGTTTGATGTTCACCGGTCAGTCATGCCATGTACCTTTCAATCGTTCCACGCGGGTAGAACCATCGAATCCGGTGTCTACGCGCGAAGATTTGGCGCCCGCACCCGCCTCGTGTCCCCCACCTCACGGAGGTTCGCCGGATGCTCGGATCACAGCGACACCGCCGCAGGGCCACCAGCGCCCTGGCCGGCCTCGGACTGCTCGCCACCGCGGTGGCCCTTCAGGTCGGTACCGACGCCACACCCGCCCACGCGGCCACCCCCCACCGCGTCCTGTTCGACGACGGCCACGCGGAGGAGGCCGGCAACGCCGACTGGATCGTCTCGACCGCCAAGCCCGACCCGCTCGCGCAGGACTCCTCCCCGTCCGCGGAGACGGACTGGACCGGCGCCCTGTCGTCCTGGGGCGTCGCGTTGCAGAAGACGGGCGACTACAGTCTCAAAACCGCCACGAGCGCCCTCACCTACGGCGGCTCGTCCACCACGGACCTGTCGAACTTCGACACCCTGGTCCTGCCCGAACCCAACACGCTCTTCACCACCGCCGAGAAGACGGCGATCATGAACTTCGTGAAGAACGGCGGCGGCCTGTTCATGGTCTCCGACCACACCGGCGCCGACCGCAACAACGACGGCGAGGACGCGGTCGAGATCCTCAACGACCTGATGACGAACAACAGCGTCGACTCCACCGACCCGTTCGGCTTCTCCGTCGACTCCCTCTCCATCGGCTCCGGCTATCCGGCCGCGATCAGCGACAGCGCCGACCCCGTGCTGCACGGTTCCTTCGGCACCGTCACCAAGAGTCTGATCGCCTCGGGGACCACGGCCACGCTCAAGCCGGCCGACAACCCCTCGGTCAAGGGCCTGCTGTACCGCAGCGGCTACTCCGGGAACACCGGCGCCTTCTTCGCCACCAGCACCTTCGGCAGCGGCCGGGTCGCCTTCTGGGGTGACAGCTCACCCGTCGACGACGGCACCGGCCAGTCCGGCAACACCCTCTACGACGGATGGAACGACACCGGCGCCACCAACGCGGCCCTCGCCCTGAACGCCACCGAGTGGCTCTCCGGCGCGAGCGGCGGCGGGGGCGGCACGGACTGCACCGACACCCAGCTGCTCGGCAACGCCGGCTTCGAGTCGGGCGCCACCACCTGGAGCGCAGGCAGCGGCGTCATCACCGACTCCACCGGCGAGTCCGCCCGTACGGGGTCCTACTATGCATGGCTGGGCGGGAACGGCACCGCCGGCACCGAGACCCTCGCCCAGTCGGTGGTCCTTCCTGCGGGATGCACCGCGACCCTCGCCCTCTACCTGCACATCGACACCGCAGAGACGACCACCACCACCGCCTACGACACGCTCCGGGTACAGGTGCTGAACAGCTCCGGCACGGTCCTCGGCACCCTGGCCACGTACTCCAACCTCGACGCGGCCTCCGGCTACACCCGGCGCACGCTCGGTCTGAGCGGCTATGCGGGCCAGACCGTCACACTCCGGTTCACCGGCACCGAGGGCTCCAAGCTCCAGACGTCGTTCGTCATCGACGACACGGCCCTCGACGTCACCTGACGGCCGAACGGGATCGTCCCCGACGGCGCCGGGCGTGACGGCCGGGCCGGTCCGCACGGGCGGACCGGCCCGGCCGTCCTCCGGGGCGGGCCGGAGGTCACCGGCCCGCGAGGGCCTACGGCTTGGAGGTGCTCCTCGCGGCCGTCGCGGTGCACATCAGCCCCAGGATCAGGGCCAGGGCGCCGATGATGATGTTGTTGACCACGACACCGGCGTCCGGGCTGTCGCCGACGACCCAGGGTGCGACGATCATCCAGATGCCCGCCGCGCACATGGCCCAGCTCAGGCCGTACATCCGTGCGGGAGCCGCGGTGAATCCGAGGCCCAGCAGGCCGATCGCGATCCCGACGATCAGGTTGTGGGTGGCGAGCGCCGGCTGACTGACGGTGTAGTGGAGTATCCACGGGGACACGGCGCAGTACAGACCGAGCAGGAACACCGGGCCGTCCACGAGCGCCACATCGCGGCCCTCGAGCATGCGGGCGTACCTCGCCTGCATCTCGGGCACGTCGGGATGTGTCGACATGTCACCTCTGGTGGGCGAGACGTTGGCCATGATTCGTCTCCTTCGACTTCCGGGCCCGACCGCTGAGGAGCGGTGTGCGGTAAGTGCCGCGCCTCACCATTCTGCTCTTATTCGGTCTTTATGTGTAGATCTCGTGCACAGTGCCTGCATCCCTGCAAATCGGAAGCTCGCGGCGCGGGATTCCGGGGGCAGGACCCTTCGAGGATGCCTACGGAGCGTTCGGGTGCCGAAAAGCGATTCGGCAGGGGAGCGCGCGTCCGGTTATTGGTGTGCGCCGGGTCGGCGAGGAGTGGCGCGGGGCGGGACGTCGTCCTGTGAGCGGTGTCCGGGGTGCCTCAACATGCGTCGTTTCTGCGTCGTATCGTCGTCCCATGAGCGCATCCCCGACCTCCGACGACGCCGGCCTCACCACCGGGGCACTGGCCCGCCGTCTGGGCGTGGCGCCCACCACCCTGCGGTCCTGGGACCGCCGCTACGGCATCGGGCCCGCCGTCCGCGCCGACGGGCGGCACCGGCGCTGGCGGCCCGACGACGTCGCGGTGCTGGAGGCGATGTGCCGGCTCACCTCCTCCGGTGTGCCGCCCGCGGACGCGGCCCGCGCGGCGCGGGGCGGGGCGCTCGTGGCCGCCGCGGAGCTCGCCGAGGGGGCGCCGGGGCGGCCGGGCGGGGCGGGCGGCGCCCTCCCGTTCGGCGGCGACGTCCGCCAGGAGTGCCGCGGACTGGCCCGTGCGGCCGTCCGGCTGGACGCGCCTGCCGTCGCGGAGCAACTGGCGGCCGCTGTCGAGGGGCACGGACTCACCGTGGCCTGGCAGGAGGTGATGGTGCCGACCCTGCACGCCGTCGGACGCAAGTGGGCCTCGTCGGGCGACCGGTACGTCGAGGTGGAGCACCTGCTGTCCTGGCACATCTCCACCACCCTGCGGCGCGCCGCCCGCCCGGTCGTGACGGGAGAGACGGGCGGGCCCGGGCCGGTGGTGCTGGCCTGCGTGCCCGGCGAACAGCACAGCCTGCCGCTGGAGGCGCTGAACGCGGGACTCGGCCGGCTCGGCGTGCCCACCCGGATGTTCGGCGCCGCAGTGCCGGTGGAGGCGCTGACCGGGGCGGTGCAGCGGCTGGGCCCGGCCGCGGTGGTCCTGTGGGCCCAGGCCCGCTCCACCGCGAGCCTGCCCCTCGCCCGGCACGTGGCGGACACCCGCTGGGGTGTCACCGGGGCGCGGCGGGCTCCGGCCGTGGTGCTCGGCGGCCCCGGCTGGGCCGGCCGCCCCACCCCGGGCCTGCCCCGTCCCACGGGCCTGGAAGAAGCCCTGACCCTCCTGGCCAAGGCCTACGCCACCTGAGCGACCCGACGACCTCACCCCGCCCCCAAAACCCGCCGCCCCCGGCCCGCGCCTCCCGGCCGGGGTCCCCCCGGCACCTGACCTAGGCGCCAGCGGCCGTACGGCCCACGGCCCACCGCGCTGCGGGCCACGGCCCACGGATCCGCGGCTATGGGGCCTTGCGACCTGCTGGTCACGGCTCACGCCCGTGAGCGCCTGCGGCCCTCAACACGGCAGGGCGGCAGGCGCCTACGCCAACTGAGGGGCTTCCCGGAGCCCCGGCCCCGGCTTCCCGGGCGCCGACTTCATGAGCCCGGGCCTCCGGCCCTGGTCCTGCGGGGCTACCGCCCAGCGGGCCAGCGGGCCCGCGGGCTGGCGGGCGGCAGCCCGTGGCGGGCGCCTGCGGGCAGCGACAGGGCTTCTCGGCCCCGGCCTCCCGTGCCCTGGTCCTGCGGGGCCACCGCCCTACGGGCCAGCGTGCCTGCGGGCTTCCGGGCTGGCGGGCGGCAGCCCGTGGCGGGCGCCTGCGGGCAGCCACAGGGCTTCTCGGCCCCGGCCACTCGGGTCTGCGGGGCTACCGCCCTGCGTGCCAGCGGGCCAGCGCGCCTGCGGGCTGACGGGCGGCGCCCCTGGCGGGTGCCTGCGGCGACAGGGCTTCTCGGCCCCGGCCCCGGCCTCTCGGGCTCCGGCCCTGCGGGGCCCCGGTCCTATGGGCCGGCGTGCTTGCGGGCTTCCCGGCTGGCGGGCGGCAGCCCGTGGCGGGCGCCTGCGGGGGTCTTCGGCCCGCAGGGCCGACCCGGCCAGTTCTTCCGGTGCCCCGGGCCTGCGGCCCTCGGGGTCAGGTGCGTTCTCTGGCGCGGCGGAAGCGGGCGAGGCCTTCGGGGAGGGGGACGATCGGCTCCGGGTAGCCGAGCGCGACCCGTTCCTCCTCCGGCAGTTTCCACGGCTCGTGCACCGCGGACGCGGCGACGTGCTCGAGTTCCGGCACCCAGCGCCGCACATAGGCGCCGTCGGGGTCGTACCGCTTCGCCTGGGTGACCGGGTTGAGGACGCGGTTGGGCCGCGAGTCGGTGCCCGTTCCTGCCATCCACTGCCAGTTGAGCTGGTTGTTGGCCACGTCACCGTCGACCAGCAGATCCAGGAAGTGCCGGGCGCCGACGCGCCAGTCGACGTAGAGCGTCTTGGTGAGGAAGCTCGCGGTGAGCAGCCGGCCCCGGTTGTGCATCCACCCCTCGTGGCGCAGCTGCCGCATCGCCGCGTCGACCACCGGGTAGCCGGTGCGGCCCTCCCGCCACGCCTCGACGTCCTCGCGCGCCGTCCGCTCCGTGCGCCAGCGGTCGCGTTTGGTGCGGTAGTCGGTGCTCGCGGCCTCGGGCCGGGCCGCCAGCACCTGACGGTGGAAGTCGCGCCAGGCCAGTTGCCGTACGAAGGCCTCGGCCCCCGGACCTCCCGCCCGGCGCGCCCGGTGGACGAGCTCCACGGGGGACAGGGTGCCGAAGTGCAGATGGGGCGACAGCCGGGAGGTCGCGTCGCCCGCCAGGTCGTCGTGACCCTCCTCGTAGGCGCCGATGCCCGAGCGCAGCCAGGCGGTGACCCGCTCGCGGCCCTCGCGCTCCCCGCCGGTGGCGAGGGCCGGCGAGAGGCCGCTCAGTCCCTTGCGGCTGGGCAGGTCCTCGGAGCCGATGCCCTCCGGCACCCGCACGGTACGGGGGGCGTCCAGCGGTTCGCGCAGCCGCCACCGCGACCAGTGCCCGAAGTACGGCGTGAACACGGCGAAGTGGTCGGAGGAGGCGGGGGTGACCGTCCCCGGGCCGACGGCGGTGGTCACCGCGTCGTGCACGTGCAGCCGCACTCCCTCCGCCTCCAGGGCGGTGCGCAGCCGTTCCTCCCGGTGCCGCGCGTGCGCGCTGCCGTCGGCGGCCAGATGGACCTCGTCCGCCTCGGCCTCGCCGGCCACCCGGCACACCTGTTCCACCAGGTCGCCGGAGCGCAGCACGAGCCGGCCGCCCCGCGCGCGCAGTCCCGCGTCGAGGTCACGCAGACAGTCGGCGAGGAACGCCAACCGGTTCGGCACGGCGAACCCGGCGCGGTCCACCGCCCGGTCGCGCACGAACAGCGGGACCACCTGCCGTGCCCCGTCGAGGGCAGCGCGCAGCGGCGGATGGTCGTGCAGACGCAGGTCCGCGGTGAACAGGACGAGCGAGACGTTCATGGACGGGCTCCGGGAACAGGGGACGGACGGCGGGACGGGATCGGACGGCGGGACGGGATCGGTGAGTCGGGCGCGGACGGTGTGCGCGGCCGGGTACGGGCCCGTCGCGGCCGTGTACGGGCGCCGGCGGCCGCGGCCCGGCCCCGGACGATGACTGCTTCGGCCGGGCGGCGTCCGGCGGATGCACGAGCGGCGGGTGACGGGTCGACGCGCCCGGCCGCTCCTCGGCCCGCGCCGACCCCGGTGCGGGCCACGCCGGACCCACGCCGGCGCCGTCGCTGACGCCGATGCCGGCACGTCCCGCACCGTTCAGCTCGCCGGGGCCCGTTCCCGCGCACCCCGCGTCCCGTCCGCGGCCGCGGCCGCCCGCGCGATGTTGCGGGCCATGCCGCCGAAGACGACGGAGTGGAAGGGGGAGACGCTCCACCAGTAGGCGTGGCCGAGCAGCCCGTGCGGGTGGAACAGCGCGCGCTGGCGGAAGCGGGTGCGGCCGCGGCCGTCCGTCTCGGCGTACATCTCCAGCCAGGCCAGCCCCGGCAGCCGCATCTCGGCCCGCAGCCGGAGCAGATGTCCGGGCTCGATCTCCTCGACCCGCCAGAAGTCCAGCGAGTCGCCCACCCGCAGCCGGGCGGCGTCCCTGCGGCCGCGGCGCAGACCCACTCCGCCGACCATCCGGTCGAGCCAGCCGCGGACGGCCCAGGCGAGCGGGAAGGAGTACCAGCCGTTCTCGCCGCCGATCCCCTCGATCACCTTCCACAGCGACTCGGGGCGCGCGTCGACGGTCACTTCGCGGACGTCGGTGTAGAGGCTCCCGCCCGCCCAGCCGGGGTCGGTGGGCAGCGGGTCGCTCGGCGCGCCGGGCACGGACGCGGAGGACCACCGGGTCACGACGCCCGCGTCCCGTACCTTGCGCAGGGCGAGCCGGACGGCCTCGTCGAAACCGAGCGGGTGGCCGGGCGGGTCGGGCACGTACCGGGCGAGGTCGTGCTCGTGACAGACCACCTCGTGCCGCAGCGACTCGGTGAGCGGCCGCGCGATGGAGGCCGGCACCGGGGTCACGAGGCCCACCCAGTGGCTGGACAGACCGGGGGTGAGCATCGGCACGGACAGGATGATCCGGCGGGGCAGTTCGGCGACGGCGGCGTAACGCATCATCATCTCGCGGTACGTCAGGACGTCCGGCCCGCCGAGGTCGAAGGCCCGGTTGACGTCCTGCGGCATCCCGGCCGAGCCGACGAGGGCGCGCAGCACGTCCCGGACGGCCACCGGCTGGATCCGGGTGTGGACCCAGCTCGGTGTGACCATCACGGGCAGCCGTTCGGTCAGATAGCGCAGCATCTCGAACGAGACCGAACCCGAACCGATCACCACCGCCGCGCGCAGCACGGTGGTCGGGACGCCGGAGTCCAGCAGGATCCGCCCCACCTCGGCCCGGGAGCGCAGATGCGGTGAGAGCTCGCGCTCGGGCACGCCGGCCGGGGTGAGGCCGCCGAGGTAGACGATGCGGCGCACGCCCGCCGCCCGGGCCTCCTCCCCGAAGATCCGCGCCGCCCGGCGGTCCGTCTCCTCGAAGTCGCCGCTCGTGCCCAGCGCGTGCACGAGGTAGTAGGCGACGTCGACGCCGCGCAGGGCCGCCGCGACGGAGGGGGCGTCCGTGACGTCGCCGCGCGCCGTCTCCACGTCGCCGGCCCACGGGTGGTCACGCAGCCGGTCGGGGGACCGGGCGAGACAGCGCACCCGGTGACCGGCCGCCAGCAGTTCGGGAACGAGCCTGCCGCCGATGTACCCCGTGGCGCCGGTGACCAGGCACAGCGTTCCGGTGCCGCGGCCGTCTGCGGTCATGAGCCTCGCTCCTTCTCGTGGTGGCCCCCCTCGCAGATCGCTTCCACGCACGGGGGCGCCGCGGATGCGACCGGGGCTCGTGCGCACGAACGAGTGATCGCGGACGGCGGCTACGCTTGCCCCGTGGCCACAGCGAACGACCGTGAGGAGCCGGTGCCGCAACAGCGGCCCGAGGCGCCCGGGACACCTGCCGACCTCCAGGCCTTCGCGGTCCGGCTGCGGCGGATGAACGGTGAGATCAACCGGCTGGTGCACGCGTTCGCGGGTGACCAGGGACTGCACCCGACGGACGTGCAGGCGCTCGCCGCGATCCTCGACGCCGACGGGCCGATGACCCCGAAGCGGCTGCGCGAGCATCTCGGTCTGACCTCCGGCGCGGTCACGGCGTGCGTGGACCGACTGGAGCGCGCGGGGCACATCCGCAGGGTCCGCGAGAGCGCCGACCGCAGGGTGGTGCACCTGTACTACGCGGCGGACGCCCGGTCGGTGGCGCGCACCTACTTCCGGCCGCTGGCCGATGCCACCCGGGCCGCGCGCGCCCGCTTCACGGAGGAGGAGCTGTCGGTGGCGCTCCGCTTCCTGACGGCCATGGGCGAGGAGCTGTCCGGGATCACCCCGCCGGGGCGCTGAAAAGGCCGGGGTGCGCCGCATCCGGGGGCCGGTCGCGGGCAGAAGCACAGGCAACGTCTAGGATCACTCGACCGCAACTTGCTCAATCATTGAGATTGTTTGTTGTCGAGATACATGTGCCCGACGACGTGTCGCGCGTCGATGTGCCGACTTGTCGATGTGTCGTCGCGAACCCGCCCCTTCCGCAGCTGGAGAACGATGTCCACCACCCCCCGACGCGCCCGCTGGCTCGTCCCGGTCCTCCTCGTCGCCGTGTGGCTCGGCGTCGGCGGCGTACTCGGTCCCTACGCCGGACGGCTGGGCGAGGTCGCCACCAACGACCAGGCCGCCTTCCTGCCGCGCAGCGCCGAGTCGACCGAGGTCATCGCCGCGCAGCGCGCCTTCCGGCAGGACGAGACGCTCCCGGCGATCGTCGTCTGGACCGCCCCGGCGAAGGACGGCGCGGCCGAGGGAACCAAGACAGGCGAGCCGGTCGAGGACCGGCTCGACGCGGCCGGCCGGGCCCTGGCCTCCCTCGCCGGCGACCCCGGCGTGGCCGGTGAGGTCTCGCCCGCGCTGCCGTCCGACGACGGCCGGGCCATCGAGGGCGTGGTGCCCCTGCGCCCCGACCTCGGTGACGACCTCGCCCCCACCCTCGACCGGATCCGCGCCGCCGCGGAACGCGTCCCCGGCACGACCGTCCAGCTGGCCGGCCCGGCCGCGAGCCAGGCGGACCTGTCCGACGCCTTCGCCGGCATCGACGGGCTGCTGCTCGGCGTCGCGCTGGCCACCGTCCTCGTCATCCTGCTGCTCGTCTACCGCAGTGTGCTGCTCCCGCTGGTGATCATCCTCGGCGCGGTGTTCGCCCTGGGCCTCGCCTGCGCCGTCGTGTACGCCCTCGCCGACCACGACGTGGTCCGCGTCGACGGACAGGTCCAGGGCATCCTCTCCATCCTGGTCATCGGCGCGGCCACCGACTATGCCCTGCTGCTCACCGCCCGCTACCGGGAGGAGCTCGCCGCCCGCACCGACCGGTTCGCCGCCGTCACCGCCGCGCTGCGCAAGTCCTGGGGCGCGGTCGTGGCCAGCGCCGCGACCGTCGCCCTCGGGCTGCTCGCCCTGCTGCTCAGCGACCTCACCAACAACCGGGCCCTCGGGCCGGTCGGCGCCATCGGCATCGGCTGCGCCGTCCTCAGCACGCTGACCTTCCTGCCGGCGGTCCTGGTGCTCCTGGGCAGGACGGCCTACTGGCCCGCACGACTGGCGGCCGGGAGCACGGGCCACGGGGTGTGGCAGCGCGTCGCCGCCCTGGTGGACCGGGCACCGCGCCGGGTCTGGGCGGTCACCCTCGCCGTGCTGCTGGCCGCGGCCGCGTTCGCCCCGACGCTCGCCTCGAAGGGGGTCCCCCTCGACGAGACCTTCGTGAACGACGCCCCCTCCGTCGCCGCGCAGGAGACCCTCGGCCGGCACTTCCCGGGCGGCTCGGGGAACCCCACCGTGGTCATCGCGGACGCCGACCGGCTGCCGGGCGTCCTCGCCGCGTCCCGGCGCACCGAGGGCGTCGCCTCGGCGGCCGCCGCCACCGCGTCGGGCCGTCCCGGCGCCGACCCCCTGGTGGTGGACGGTCGGGTGCGGGTCGACGTGACCCTCGACTCCGCCGCCGACGGCGACGCGGCGCTGCGGACCGTGGCCCGCCTGCGCACCGCCCTGCACGCCGTGCCCGGCGCGGACGCCCTCGTCGGCGGCTACACCGCCCAGCGCTACGACACCCAGCGCACCGCCGAGCGCGACCGCACCCTCATCGTCCCCGTCGTGCTCGCCATCATCTTCCTCATCCTGACCGTCCTGCTGCGCTCGCTGCTGCTGCCCGCCCTGCTGGTGGCCACGGTGGGGCTGAACTTCCTCGCCACCCTGGGCATCTCCGGCCTCGTGTTCCGGCACGTGTTCGGCTTCAGCGGCACCGACCCGTCCGTGCCGCTGTACGGCTTCGTGTTCCTGGTGGCGCTGGGCGTCGACTACAACATCTTCCTCATGTCCCGGGTGCGCGAGGAGAGTCTGCGGCACGGAGTGCGCCAGGGTGTCCTGCGGGGACTTGTCACCACCGGCGGTGTCATCACCTCCGCGGGTGTGGTGCTCGCCGCCACGTTCGCCGCGCTCGGCGTGATCCCGCTGGCCTTCCTCGCCCAGATCGCCTTCATCGTCGCCTTCGGCGTCCTGCTCGACACCCTCGTCGTGCGCTCGCTGCTGGTGCCCGCCCTCGTACGGGACATCGGGGCACCAGCCTGGTGGCCGGGGCGCCTCGGCGTGGCCCGCGACACGGCGGACGACGGCCCGTCGGCAGAGAGGTGAACATGCTCGCGCCGATCCCGGGAAGCCGGAGGAGGACAGGTTGTCCGTTTCGCATCGGGAGGTGTCTGCCGCTATGAGCGCGAAGGTCTTGGAGCGTTTCCCCGCCGGATCCCCGCGAGGATCGTGGCCGGCGGAGGAGTACGCGGCACGGCGGCGAGCCGAGGGGGAGCCCGCGACCGTGGTCATGGACCTGAAGTCGGATGCCTTCCTCGTGGTCGTCCAGCTGGGCGAAGAGGACTGACACCGCGGGTCGTACGGCGGCGGTGAGGGCGGGCGAGGGGTGGCCGGCGGGGCCGTCCCGCTCCGGCTCCGCCCCCGCCGTACGGCCCGCGCGGCGGCCCCGCGACGATTCGCGGCGACGCCTAGGACACCCCGGGGCCCGCGCCGATGGCGCGGGCCCTGCGGACGAACACCTCGTGCAGGTCCCGCGCGGCCTGCGGCACGGACTCCGCCCGCCGCCGTTGCAGCATCAGCAGCACACGGGTCGCGTCACCGCTGATCGGCCGGTGGGTGAGCGCGCCGCGCCGTTCGAGCGGATCCCCGATCACACTGAAGTCGGGCAGGACCGTCGCCCCCAGCCCCTCCGCCACCATCAGCTTGCCCATCTCCGCGCCGTCCGTGGAGTAGGCGAACGCCAGACCGCGTCCGTCCAGCAGTCGGTGGACGTAGCGGTGCATGACGTACCCCGACCGCATCCCGATCAGCGGTACCCCGAGCAGGTCGTCCACCGAGACCGAGGGCCCGGCGGCCAGAGGGCTGTCGGGGCGCACGCACACCACCGGCCGGCCGCGCAGCAGCTCCGTCGACTCGAACGCGGCCGGCACGTCGTCCCCCTCCAGATGGTTGACCAGCCCGAGGTCGAACCCGCCCTCCAACAGGGTCCGGTGGATGTCGGTCTGCTGGGCGCCGACCACCTCCACCTGGGTGACGGGATGCGCGGCGCGGAACTCCCTGACCACCGGAATGAGCAGCGGCACCGTCGCCGCGTTCACCGTGCCCACCCGCACCATCCGGCTGATCCGGTGCTGTTCGCCCGCCGCCGAGCGCAGCCGGTCCACCGCGTCCAGCACCCCGATGATGTGCGGCAGGAGTTCGCGGCCCGAGGCGCTCATGGTGGCTCCGGACCGTTTGCGTTCCAGGAGGTCCACCCCGAGTTCCCGTTCGAGGTTGCGTACGGTCTCGCTCAACGCGGGCTGGGACAGGCGTAGTTCGTCGGCCGCCCGGCGCAGGGAACCGAGCCGGGTGACCGCCGCGATGTATTCCAGCTGTTCCGTTCGCACCACGGAAGAATGCGGGCCCGTCCGGCACCCGTTCAAGGGTTTCCCTGTCACACCTTCGTGAAATTCAATGGTCCGCGATACGAGAACGGTCGGGTTTTCCTTGACTGCCGTCACGGGCGGCTGCCACGATCGACGACATGAAGATGCGACTGGACCTCACGCGGCGACGCCATGTCGATCTCGCGCGCGTCTCCAGCGCCTCCTGTTGCGCCGCGGCCTGATCACTTCCCCGCGATCCGCCGCGCTTTTCCTTTTCCCGGCCTGAATCGGCCGCGCCCGCGCACGACTTCACATCCCGGTATTCGCCGGCGCCCGCACGGTGCGTGAATTCGGCCTGCCCGAATACATTCCGCACCAGGAATCCCGCCTGCCCGCCACCGGGCCGTTCAGGGGGCGGACCGCCCGGACCCGCCCGGTACTCATGACTGCTCGTCCCCACCGGGGTGCCCTGCCGCGCCGGAGCACCCCGGGCTCCTTCGAAAGAGGATCCATGGCCACCGTCCTGTCCGTCTCCGGCAGCCCCTCCGTCTCCTCCCGCACCGGCCGTCTGCTGCGCCACCTCGACCAGCGGCTCGCCGCCCAGGGCCACGAGGTGATCCCGCTCGACGTCCGCACGATCCCGGCCGAGGCCCTGCTCGGCGCGGACTTCCGGCACCCGGCGATCGTCGAGGCGACCGAGCTGGTCGCGCGTGCCGACGGCGTCGTCGTGGGCACCCCGGTCTACAAGGCGTCGTACTCCGGAGTCCTCAAGGCGCTCCTCGACCTGCTTCCGCAGTACGCGCTCACCGGCAAGACGGTCCTGCCCCTGGCCACCGGCGGCTCCACGGCCCATGTGCTGGCCATCGACTACGCCCTGCGCCCCGTCCTCAACTCCATGGGCGCGGCCCACATCGTGCAGGGCTGGTTCACCCTCGACAAGGACATCACCGCCCACGAGGACGGATCCATCACCATCGCCCCGCCCGCCACCGAGGCGCTCACCCAGGTCGTCGACCAGTTCTCGGCGGCGCTCGGACGCACGCCCTACCTGGCCGCGGCGAGCTGAGCCCACGATGTCCGCCCACATCATCGCCGACGACGCCGAGGCCCTCGCCGTGGCCGCCTCGCTGGCCGCGGAGTTCCGCCCCGGCGCGTCCGCGCGCGATGCCGGACGACGCCTGCCCCGCGCCGAGCTGGACCGGATGTCCGCCTCCGGGCTGCTCGCCGTGACCGTGCCCGCCGACCACGGCGGGGCGGACGTCGGCGCGCGGACCCTTGCGGAGATCTTCCGCCTGCTCGCCACCGCCGACGCCAGTCTGGCCCAGATCCCGCAGAGCCACTTCGCCTACGTGAACGTGATGCGCCGTCAGGGCACGCCAGAACAGCGGGAGTTCTTCTTCGCGGAACTGCTCGCCGGCCGACGGTTCGGCAATGCCCAGTCGGAGGCCGGCACCCGGCACGTCCAGGACATCCGTACCCGGCTGGAGCCACGGCCGGACGGTTCGTACGTCCTGACCGGCGTCAAGCACTACTCCACCGGCGCCCTGTTCGCCGACTGGATCCCGGTCCTGGCCCGCACCGGGGACGACCGACTGCACGTCGCCTACGTGCCGTCCGGCGCGCCCGGGCTCACCGTGGTGGACGACTGGTACGGGCTCGGGCAGCGCACGACCGCCAGTGGCACCGTCCGCCTGGACGGCGTCCCGGTGCCCGCCGACCGTGTCCTGCCCCACCACCTGACCTTCGAGGGGCCGCAACTGCACGGTGCCCTCGCGCAGTTGCTGCACGCCGCGATCGACACCGGGATCGCCGCCGGCGCGCTCGCCGAGGCCGCGGAGTTCGTGCGGACGAAGAGCCGGCCGTGGTTCGAGAGCGGTGTGGAGACCGCCGCCGAGGACCCGCTGCTGATCCAGCGCTTCGGCGAACTGGCCCTGTGCATCAAGGCGGCGGAGGCGCTGCTGCGCGAGGCCGCCCGTTCGGTCGACGCGGCGCGGGCCGATCTGAGCGACGACACCGCGGCCGAGGCGTCCGTCGCGGTCGCCGCCGCGAAGGTGCAGGCGGCGCGGGCGGCCGTGGAGGTGTCGAGCGCCCTGTTCGAGGTCTCCGGCACCCGGTCCGCCGCCGACTCGCTGAACCTGCACCGGCACTGGCGCGACGCCCGCACGCACACCCTGCACGATCCGGCCCGTTGGAAGATCCAGCACATCGGACGGTTCGTGCTGAACGGCACCCGGCCGCCCCGCCACGGCCTGCTGTAGCCCCACGATCCCGGATCGGAGACCCCCGTGTCCCTCACCTTCCACTGGTTCCTCCCCACCAACGGCGACAGCCGCGACGTCGTCGGCGGCGGCCACGGCACCCCGGCGACCTCCTCCGGCCGCGACCGGCCGCCGACGGTCGCCTACCTGAGCCAGATCGCCCGCGCGGCGGAGGACCTCGGCTTCGTGGGCGCGCTCACCCCCACCGGCGCGTGGTGCGAGGACGCCTGGCTGACCACGGCGATGGTCAGCCGGCACACCGAGCGGCTCAAGTTCCTGGTCGCGTTCCGGCCCGGCTTCGTCTCGCCGACGCTCGCCGCGCAGATGGCGTCCACCTTCCAGCGGCAGAGCGGGGGACGGCTCCTGCTCAACGTCGTCACGGGTGGCGAGAGCCACGAGCAGCGGGCCTACGGCGACTTCCTCGACAAGGACGACCGCTATCGCCGTACCGGTGAATTCCTGCGGATCGTGAGGGAGTTGTGGAGGGGCGGGACCGTCGATCTGAAGGGCGAGCACCTCCGGGTCGAAGACGCGCGACTGGCCCGGCTGCCCGATCCGGTGCCCGAGGTGTACTTCGGCGGGTCCTCACCGCTCGCCGGAGAGGTGGCCGCCAAGTACGTCGACGCCTATCTCACCTGGGGCGAGCCCCCGGCCCAGGTCGCGGACAAGATCGCCTGGATCAGGGGGCTCGCGGCGAAGGAGGACCGGACCCTGCGGTTCGGCATCCGCCTGCACGTCATCACCAGGGACACCTCGCAGGCGGCGTGGGCGGAGGCGGACCGGCTGCTCGCCGGGTTCGACCCGGAGACCGTGAGGTCCGTGCAGGCGGGGCTGGCGCGCAGCGAGTCCGAGGGGCAGCGGCGGATGCTCGCCCTGCACGGCGGCGGCAGCCTCTCCCGGTCCGGGCACCGCCCGGGCGAAGGCGCCTCTGGCGGGCTGGAGATCCACCCCAACCTGTGGGCCGGGATCGGGCTGGTGCGCGGGGGCGCGGGGACCGCTCTGGTGGGCAGTCACGAGGAGGTCGCCGCCCTGATCAAGGAGTACGCGGCGCTGGGGATCGAGGAGTTCGTGCTGTCCGGTTACCCGCACCTGGAGGAGGCGTACTGGTTCGGGGAGGGCGTCCTGCCCAGGCTGGCCGCCGACGGGCTCTGGAGTCATCCCTTCCGCACCGACGCGGCCCACTCGGCGCAGGTGCCCTTCGCGAGCTGACCGATATCCCGCCCTGGTGCCGCCGTGCGGAATTCCGTGAGCCGTTCAGTCGAACCTTCAAATGGCACACATTCGAACGGCGGCCCATCACAGGAGGCGGCTGAGGCGCCCCGGGCGGCACCTCAGCCGCGCAGCGCGTCGAGGTGCGCCGCCCGTGACTGCCGGGTCTGCGCCTGGACCATCAGGAACAGGGCCTCCCTCGCCAGACGCTGGGCCCGGTTCGTCAGCAGCATCGATCGGCCGCCGCCGTTCACCACCGCCGCCGTGGTCGCAGCCTGGAGCACCTGGTAGGCCCGGGTCCTCAGGGCCAGGCGTTCCGCCGCCCGCTCCCGGGGCGCGGCGTCGTCGGCCAGCGCGTAGGCCCGGGCGCGGGTCTCGGCGAGACGGGCGCGCAACGGGGCCGCCGTGTCCTCGTCCAGCAGGGCGAGGGCCGCCTCCGTCACGCCGAAGACCGCCGGATTGGCGTTCGCCGTCCGCAGACGGTCCGCGGCCGCCCAGTGCTCGTACGGGGTGCGCAGCGCGACCGACTCCTCCGGGAGCCACAGGCCGTCCAGCTCCAGGGAGACCGTGCGGGCCGCGGTCAGCGCGGCGAGGCGCAGCGGGGCCGAGGCCCGCAGGCCGGGCTGTTCACGCGCCTCGGCGAAGGCGAACAGGGCCTCGTCCGTCTCGGTGATCCCGGCGAGGAGCAGCACGTCGTTCAGGCCCCACCCGGTGTACCAGGGGACCGTCCCGTCGAAGCGCCAGCCGGTGCCCTCGCGGGTCGCCCGCACCGGGACGCGCGGGAACGCCCGCAGGTGGGCGTAGGCCACCCCGGAGAGCAGCTCCCCGCTCGCCAGCCGGCCCAGCAGGCGTTCGCGCGCCGGGCCCTCGCAGGCGGCGAGGGTCAGGACGGGGGTGTGGTGCTGGGCCTGCACGAACCAGGTCGAGCAGCACGCCCCGGCAAGGATCTCCGCCGTCTCGCGCGCCACCGCGGCGGGCGCGGCGGCCCCGCCGTACGCGCGCGGCGCGTGCAGCCCCAGCAGGCCCGAGGACCTGATGCGCGCGAGGTGGCCCACGGGGACCTCCGTCCGGTCCACCTCTTCGGCGTGCGGGACGAGGACCTCGTCCGCGAGACGGCGGGCTCCGGCGACGAGGGGGTGCGGTGCGTGGGGCGGGCGCGGTGGGTGCGGTGCGGTCATGAGCGGAATTCTTCCGTCACCGCGGGGCGGGTGCCGCACCACCGGCCCGGTGTGATGACGCCCGGCGAGGACGGTTCCTGAGCCGGGAATGTATTTTGGTGCATGAAAGGTTGGCATATACATCGAGCTTCCGCTCGTGCCGGGACCGCGCCGAAAGGCCGCCCCGGGACGAGCCGGCGGCCCGCAACCGAGCACCCAGGGCCGCGAGGCCCGCGCACCCCCCAGTGAGGCACCGTGACCACCGCCGCTCCCGAGCAGCCCGCCGACGTCGTGAACCGACTGCGCGCCACGTTCCGCACCGGCCGCACCAAGCCCATGGCCTGGCGCACCGGACAGCTGCACCGCCTGCGTGAGCTGCTCACCGAACGGGGCGCCGACGTGGCCGCCGCCCTCCACACCGACCTGGGCAAGAGCTCCACCGAGGCGTACCGCACCGAGATCGACTTCACCGTCCGGGAGATCGACCACACCCTCGAGCACCTGGACGCCTGGCTGCGTCCCGAGTCCGAGCCGGTCCCCGTCCACCTGGGCGCCGACGCGCGCGCCTGGACGCAGATCGACCCGCTCGGCGTCGTCCTCGTCATCGCGCCCTGGAACTACCCCGCCCAGCTCCTGCTCGCCCCGCTGGTCGGCGCCCTCGCCGCGGGCAACGCGGTCGTCGTCAAGCCCAGCGAACTGGCTCCGGCCACCTCCGCGGCGCTGGCCCGTCTGCTGCCGGAGTACCTCGACACCGACGCGGTCGCCGTCGTCGAGGGCGGGATCCCGGAGACCACGGCCCTGCTGGCCGAGCGCTTCGACCACATCTTCTACACCGGCAACGGCACCGTCGGCCGGGTCGTGATGCGTGCCGCGGCCGAGCACCTGACCCCGGTCACCCTCGAACTGGGCGGAAAGTCACCGGCGTTCGTCGACCGCGACGCCGATCTCGCCGTCGTCGCGGACCGGTTGGCGCGCGGCAAGTTCCTCAACGCCGGCCAGACCTGTGTCGCCCCCGACTACGTCCTCACCGACCCCGGGACGGCCGCGGCCCTCGAACCCCTGCTGGCCCGCGCGGTCGAGACGCTCTACGGCACCGACCCGCAGACCTCCGCCGAGTACGGCCGCATCGTCAACGAGCGTCACTACGACCGGCTGAGCGGCCTGCTGGACTCAGGCCGGGTCGTGGTCGGCGGCGAGGGCGACCGCGCGGACAAGTACCTCGCGCCGACCGTGCTCGCCGACGTCGACCCCGGGTCGCCCGTCATGCAGGAGGAGATCTTCGGGCCGATCCTGCCGATCGTCACCGTGGACGGCCTGGACGAGGCGATCGGCTTCGTCAACGACCGTGACAAGCCCCTCGCCCTGTACGTCTTCACCGAGTCCGAGGAGACCCGCGCCCGCATCGCCGCCGAGACCTCCTCCGGCGGGCTCGGCTACGGACTGCCGCTGGCCCATCTCACCGTTTCCGACCTGCCGTTCGGCGGGGTGGGCGAGAGCGGTATGGGCAGCTACCACGGCCGCTGGTCCATCGAGACGTTCGGTCACCGCAAGGCGGTGCTGGAGAAGCCGCTGCACTGAGCGACACGGGGCGCGTACGGCCGGCCGGCGCCGGCGTACGCGCCTTCGCGCGGGTGGAAGCGGGCGGGAGTGGGCGTGAGTGGGCGTGAGTGGGCGGAAGTAGCCCATCAAGCGTCACCCGCGGGGCGGTTGTTAGTCCGGAACGGCACGGTCCGTAGTCCGAAGCGGCCAATTCCATCGGGCTTTCGAATCCGGCTGCACGAAACGGCGCCGCCGGACGCCGTGGAGGCAGAAGGTGTGACCGATGCCTTCCGGGGTCCCTGCGCCCCGCACAGCCAGCGGAAGGACCGAAGGGTCCGTGAACGACCAGTTCGAACAGCTCGCCCGCGACATGGCGTTGTCCGTGCTCGCCCTCCGGGTCTTCGGGCCCGGCGTCCTCAACCTCGCCCGCCGGTTCGTCGCCGCGCTCGTGCGGGTCGGCGTCCGCGAGATGGACCACCGGCTCCCGGGGGGCGATCGGTGACCCAGGAGGAGCTGCGCCCCTCGGGAAACCCGCGGGCACCGGAGAAGCTGCCGTTGGACTTCAGCGCGTTCCACCAGATGTACCGCCCCCTCTACGTCCGTGAGGCGGAGCGCTGTCTGCGCTGCCGGGCGGACGCCGAGGAGGCCGTGGACGAGGCGTTCGTCCAGCTCGCCCGGCAGTGGCCGCGGATACTGCGGGCCGAGAACCCGGCGGCGTACGCCTGGCGGGTCATGAAGAACCGGGTCATCGACCACGCCCGGGCCCGCGGGCGGCGCGCCACGCTGATGGACACGGCCGTCTTCGAGACGGTCACCCTCCAGGGCGCGGAGGACGCCTTCGAGGTGATCGAGCAGAACCTCCGGCTGTTCCGGGCGATCTCGGCGCTCCCCGAGCGCCAGCGGGACGTCATCCGGCTGCGGTACTGCGAAGGGTGCAGTACCGCCGACGTGGCGTTCCAGCTGGGGATCACCGAAGCCGGGGTGCGGTCCACCGAACGCCACGCCAAACGCCGTCTGCGGGAGATCTACGCCTCGTGCGCCGAGGAGGAGGGGGAGCGGTCATGACCTTCGGCACCGCGAGCGACATCGAAACCCTGCTGGCGGGGGCCCGGCTGCGGCCCACGGCCCCCTACAGCCGCTCGGACATCGAGGCGGCCGAGGCCCGCGTCGCCGCCCGGGTCGCGGCGGGCGGCTCCGAGGGGCCCGCCGTCCGGGTGTGTCCGCAGCGTGCGGCTGCGGCCCGCAGATCTCCGGCCGCGCACCCCGCGGCCCGGGACCTGCGCTCGCTCTGCGAGGCGCTGCTGACCCGCACGGGAGCCCTGGAAGGGCTCGGCAACTTCCTCGGCAGCGCCCTGCCCGAGCCCTCCGGCGCGCGGATCCTCGGCGCCCTGCTCTATCTGGCGGACTGCGAGGACAGCGCCCGCTTCTGGTGGCAGTACGGCGCCGGCGCCTCCGACACCGTCTCCTCGTACTGCCTCTACCTCCACCACCGCTCGATGGGGGAGGAGACCGAGGCCGACTGGTGGCTGCGGCACACCGAGATCACCCCCGCCACGCTGAGCCGGGAGGCCACCGAACTGGAGATCGCCACGGCGCTGCACGTGCTCAGCGGGCTGCGCCGCGGCGGCAGGGGGCTGCCCGCGACGCTGCGGGCCCTGGTCGAGTACGTACCGGCCGTGGTCGGCTTCGTCGACGACGACCTCGAGCTGCCCCTGCCCGACGGTGATCTGGCCGAGATCGTGGAGGAGGTCGTCGCCCACGGAACGCCTTCCGTCCAGGAGTGCCGGCGCGGCAGGTCCGACGCGCTGCCCGAACGCCGGGAGCCGGCCGTGCACACCGTGTCCTCGGCCACCCCGCGCACGGCCCGGCGCTGGAGCCGCGACGTCCAGGAGGCGCTGCGCAGGTGCGAGGAGACGGTAGCGAGCTAGGCCCCCGCCGCCCGTGGCGCCGCCCACGAGTACCCGGAGGCCGGCCGGCGTGCCGGCGGTACCGCCTGCGACACGGTCCGCCGCAGACGTGCGCCCGCGACCCGCGCCCGGACGTCACCAGGCAGACCCGCTCGGCCCCGCCCGCCGGCCCGGCCGCGGGTCGCCGGGCGCGCGACCGCGACCCGCGCCCGGCGACGCCGCCTCCGGCACGGACCCGCCGCCGACGCCGGCCGTCCCCGGCGCACGGCCGATCGCACCGCACACGAGCGGCCGCCTGCGCGGTGTGCCGGGTGGCGGCGGCGCTTGCGCGCGCGGCCCCGTGTCCGACGCGGGCTGGTGCCCGGCTCTACGCAACCCGCGGGGCCCGGGGCGGCCTGCGCCCCGCGGCGGTGCCTCACGGGCATGGCCCGCCTCCGGCGCGGGCCGTCCCGGCGCACGGCCGCTCGCGCGCACGCGAGCGGCCGCCTGCGCGGTACCGGACGGCGGCCCTTGAGGGGGCGCGGCCCGGAGTCCGGCGCGGCCCGGAGTCCGGCGCGGGCCGGTGTCCGGCTCTCCGCAAGCCGCAGGGTGTAGGTGCGGGCTGCGCCCCGCGGCGGTGCCTCACGGGCATGGGCCGCCCGCCTCCGGCGCCGGCCGTGGTCGGGCAGGCCGGGCGTGGGGGCGGTGGGGCGGGGTGACTGGCGTGTGGGGGGTTTTACGTATAACCTCACCCGTCAATCGCTTCTCCCGACAGCCTCCGCGCGCTCCCCGAAAGGCCACGATGAGTCGTATCGCCCTGGTCACGCTTGTCGTCGACGACTACGACGAGGCGATCCGCTTCTACACCGAGGCGCTCGGCTTCCGGCTCGTCGAGGACGAGCCCCGGCCCGACGGCGCCCGCTGGGTCGTCGTGGGGCCCGCGGGCCACCAGGACGGCACCGGGCTGCTGCTCGCCCGGGCCAAGGGGGACGCCCAGCGCGCCCGGGTCGGCGACCAGACCGGCGGCCGTGTCGGGTTCTTCCTGCACACCGAGGACTTCGCCGGCGACCACGCCCGCATGCTCGCGGCCGGCGTGACCTTCCTGGAGGAGCCCCGCCACGAGGCCTACGGCTCCGTCGCGGTCTTCCAGGACCTGTACGGAAACCGCTGGGACCTGCTCCAGCCCGCCACCATCTGAGAACCACCTGCCGAGGAACACAGACTCATGACCGCGCCCCGCATCGACACCGACACGCTCCGCCGACTCCCCAAGGCCGTCCTGCACGACCACCTCGACGGCGGCCTGCGCCCCGCCACCGTCGTGGAACTCGCGGACGCGGTCGGCCACAAGCTCCCCACCACCGACCCCGGGGAACTGGCCGCCTGGTACTTCGAGGCCGCCAACTCGGGCGACCTGGTGCGATACATAGCCACCTTCGAGCACACCCTCGCCGTGATGCAGACCCGCGAGGGCCTGCTGCGCACGGCGGAGGAGTACGTCCTCGACCTGGCGGCCGACGGCGTCGTGTACGGCGAGGTCCGCTACGCCCCCGAGCTGAACGTCAACGGCGGGCTGAGCCTCGCCGAGGTCGTGGAGACCGTCCAGGAGGGTCTCGCCGCCGGCATGGCGAAGGCGGCGGCGGCCGGGACGCCGGTCCGGGTCGGCACGCTGCTGTGCGGCATGCGGATGTTCGACCGCGTGCGCGAGGCGGCGGACCTCGCGGTCGCCTTCCGGGACGCGGGCGTCGTCGGCTTCGACATCGCCGGCGCCGAGGACGGCTTCCCGCCCGCCGACCACCTCGCCGCCTTCGAGCACCTGCGCCGCGAGAACGTCCCGTTCACCATCCACGCGGGCGAGGCGCACGGCCTGCCCAGCATCCACCAGGCCCTCCAGGTCTGCGGCGCGCAGCGCATCGGCCACGGCGTGCGCATCACCGACGACATCGTGGACGGCAAGCTCGGCAGGCTCGCGGGCTGGGTCCGCGACCGCCGCGTCGCCCTGGAGATGTGCCCGACCTCCAACCTCCAGACCGGCGCCGCCACGTCGATCGCCGAGCACCCGATCACCGCGCTGAAGGACCTCGGCTTCCGCGTCACCCTCAACACCGACAACCGCCTGGTCTCCGGCACCACGATGACCCGCGAGATGTCGCTGCTGGTCGAGGAGGCGGGCTGGACCGTCGAGGACCTGCGCACCGTCACGGTGAACGCCCTCAAGAGCGCGTTCGTGCCGTTCGACGAGCGCAACGCCCTCATCGAGGACGTCGTCCTGCCCGGTTACGCCGCCGCGCTCTGAAGCAGCCCGCGGACATAGGCGGCCTGTCCGACGTGCTGGAGGTCGTCGGACAGGACGCTGACCAGCCGTACGCCAAGGGTCACCGGCGGATCCCAGCGCTCGTCGACGACGCGTTCGAGATCCGCCGCCGTCAGCGCGCGCAGCGCCGTGAGGCTCTGCGCGTGCACGGCGTCGTGGTACCCGGTCAGCAGGCCGCCGTCGTCGACGCGGACCTCGGCGACCTGCCCGGCGTCGTGTCCGTACCCGGTGTCACGGCGCGGCAGATCGAGGCCGAACCGCTTCTCCCAGTCCTGGGCGGTCCACACCTGGTCCAGCCCGAAGGCGTCGGCGAGGTGGTCGTCCTGGACGCGGGTGAGATGCCAGACGAGCCAGGCGATCGAGTTGGCCCCGGCGGCGGGCCGGGCGGCGAGCTCGTCGGGGCCGAGGCCCTCGACGGCCGCGTGGACCTCTTCCCGGATGCGGTCGTACCCGTCGATGAGGATGTCCTTGGCATGCATACGTCCACCATGGCGCACCCCGCGCTCAGCCGCTCCCCGTTTCCAGCAGCGCCATCAGCGCCCGGGCCGCCGGACTGGTGGCCCGGACCGGCGGCAGCAGCGCGACCGTCTCGTACACCGCCTCGCCCGTCCCTTCGAGGGGCAGCGCGGTGAGCGCCTCGCGCTTGTGCCGGAAGTGGCGCGGCACGACGGCGACGCCGAGGTTCTCGTCCACCAGGTCCAGCAGGCTGTGCACGTCGTTGACCTCGAGGGCGACCGTGCGCCGCACCCCCGCCTCGGCGAACGCGGCGTCGGTGACCCGGCGCGGGCCCCAGTCGGGGTGGAAGTCGACGAACACCTCGCCCGCGACGTCCTGCGGCGTCAGGGCCCCCGGCACCGCGGCCAGCCGGTGCTCGGGATGGCACAGGACGTACATCGGCTCGCCGGCCAGCGGCGCGCAGCGGAGCTGTTCGGTGTCCGTCTGGGTCCGGTAGGCGAACGCCAGGTCGAGCCGGCCGGCCGCCACCTCCTCGCCGAGCGCGCCCGAACCGGTCTGCCGCAGCCGGATCTCCACGTCCGGGTGCCGCCGCCGGAACGAGGCGAGGAGCCCCGCCACATGCACTCCGGCGATGCACTGCTCGGTGCCGACGGACAGCGTGCCGCGCACCACTCCCTGGACGGCGGCCACCGCCTCGTGGGCCGCCCGGACCTGCGCGAGGACGCGCTCCGCCTCGCAGAGCAGCGCCCGGCCCGCCTCGGTCAGCGTCACCCGCCGGGTGGTCCGCACGAACAGCGGCGCGCGCAGTTCACGCTCCAGTGCCCGGATCGACGCCGACAGGCCCGACTGGGACACCATCAGGCGTTCCGCGGCCCGGGTGAAGTGCTGGTCCTCTGCGACCGCGACGAAGTGCTGGAGATGGCGCAGTTCCATGATTGAGAAGCCTAGCCGCACAATTCCATCGGATTCTTCTGTTGGACCACTACCCGCAGGTCGGCGAGAGTGGAGGACGGTCCCGTGACCGATCCCTTGTGCCAACCTCTCCTGGAGTCGCGTTGTACACCGCACACCCCGACCGCTACGCGGACATGCCCTACCGGCGCACCGGACGCAGCGGCCTGAAGCTTCCCGCGCTGTCGCTCGGACTGTGGCACAACTTCGGGCCGGACCGTCCGGTCGAGACGCAGCGCGCCATCCTGCGCCGCGCCTTCGACCTCGGCATCACCCACTTCGACCTGGCCAACAACTACGGCCCACCGCCCGGCGCCGCCGAGTCCGCGCTGGGCGAGGCGCTGAGGACGGACTTCGCGTCGTACCGCGACGAGCTGGTCGTCTCGACGAAGGCCGGCTATCTGATGTGGCCCGGCCCCTACGGCGAGTGGGGTTCGCGCAAGTACCTGCTGTCCTCGCTCGACCAGAGCCTGACCCGGATGGGCCTGGACTACGTCGACGTCTTCTACTCGCACCGCCCCGACCCGGAGACTCCGCTCGAGGAGACCATGGGCGCCCTGCACACCGCCGTCCAGCAGGGCAAGGCGCTCTACGTCGGCGTCTCCAACTACTCGGCCGAGCAGACCCGGGAGGCGGCACGCATCCTGAGCGAGCTGGGCACCCCGCTGCTCATCCACCAGCCGCGCTACTCGATGCTCGACCGCCGCCCCGAGAGCGAGGGCCTGCTCGACGCCCTGGACGAGCTCCAGGTCGGCTCGATCGTGTTCTCGCCGCTGGAGCAGGGTCTGCTGACCGGCCGCTACCTGGACGGCATCCCGGAGGACTCGCGGGCGGCGAGCGACAGCCCCTTCCTGAACTCCGACGCGCTGACCGAGGAGCTCGTGGGCAAGCTGCGCGCCCTCGACGACATCGCCACCGCGCGTGGTCAGTCCCTCGCCCAGCTCGCGCTGGCCTGGGTGCTGCGCGGCGGACGGGTGACGTCCGCGCTGGTGGGCGCGAGCAGTGCCCGGCAGATCGAGGACAGCGTCGGCGCCCTGGCCAACCTGGACTTCGAGGACGAGGAGCTGGCCCGGATCGACGCGGTGATCAACGGCTGAGCCGCTCCGCCGGGAGGGCGCGCACGGCGTAGCCCTCCCGATGTCCGGCCCTCCCGATGTCCGGCCGGCCCCGGCGTGCGCCGGGGCCGCGTCCGTCGGCGGCCAGGTGATGCGCTTGGGCCCGCGGATGCGCGCAACCCGCTGGTGCGCAATAGGGGTGCGGCCGGCCGCCCGTCGCCTTTCCCGGGGCCCTTTCACGGGACGGCCGTGAATTCGGTATCCGGTATTCCGTTTCTACCGCCGATGTCCGCCGCCCGCGGTGATCTCCTTTTCGGCGGATCACCGCGGGCGGAGGTAATTCGGAAGGGTCCTGCCGCGGGCCCGCGGGGCGCCGGCCGGACTTCGGATCAGGCGGGCACCCGGTCGAGAAATCCGAGGACGGACGTGATGCGGTCCTGGGCGTCCAGGGTGATCACGTCGGATCCGGCCACCGGTGCCGAAACGCCCCCCGCGGAGCTGTCCTCGGCCTCGCTCACCAGCTCCCAGGAGAAGCGGGCCGTGTCGTGGTGCCCGTCGACCGCGCCGGTCAGGCGGAAGGCGAAGCCCGGGAACTGCGCCCGCGCCGCCGTGATCAGGGCCGCGATGTGCTCGTGGCCCCGCACCTCGGCCAGCGGGTCGGTGTAGCCGCCGTCCACCGCCCAGGCCGCGGCAACAGCCTTGGCCAAGGCTTCGGCTCCGGGCGCGTTCCACGCCTCGAAGTAGCGGGCGACGGCGTTCTCGTAACGGTCGGTGTGCGCGGACATGGTGAATCAGCCCCCAGTGAGGTCGTCGATACTGGTCAGAACCCGGATCCGGGATTTCCCCGGTCCGCTGTGACCACCCTGCCCGCACCCGCTCCGCGGGTCGATTACCCGTCGGGTAATGACGGCACTCTCCGGGCGTCGCCGCATTTCGGCCATGAACACCGGGGAATATGCCAAGAGACTGGCCAAAAAGTCATGGTGACAGTGTTTCAAGAGTGAACATACTCGAACGTCAGGGGCAGTTCACCCCACAGGAGCCGCACGGAAAGCGAGGCACTGCCGGCAAGCGAGCACCGGGGGAGAGAGACGTGCACGACGAATTCCTGTGCCATGTCACCGCGTACGGCGTCTGCGACGGCCGGCGCATCGGCGTACCGCTCGGCACCTACCGGGCGCCGACGCTGGCGCTCGCCCTGTGGTGGCTGCGCGACCGGGCCTCCTGGATGGCCGAACGGCTCGATCCGCGGCCCGAGAGCGAGCACATCCCGCCGGGCGCCCTGGTCCCGGTCGCCGACAACGTGCCCGACGTGCCCGAACTGCTGCGGGCCTGGTGCGCCGACTCGGGCCGCCAGGAGCTGGTGGCCGACGAGTTGGCGGGCGGGCGGCTGGTGCGGATCGCGATCAGCGACGAGACCACCGAGTACGAACTCCTCGCCGAATCCGTGGACGCCCTGCGCATGCAGCGGACGGTCCCGGCGCTCGTCCTCCCCGTCGGCTGAGGCCCCCGTCGCCCGTGGGGCGGACAAAGGGGCTCCTCGATAGAATTCGGGCATGGTGGAGCGACCGGTCTCCTCGACCGCGCCCGAACTCGTGCTGGAGACCGAGACGGGTTCCAGCACGCTGATCCCGGGCCACGACTACCGCATCGGCCGGGACCCGCTCAGCGACATCGTCATCGACGACACCCGGGTCTCCTGGCACCACGCGGTGCTGCGGCCCGACGGCGATCACTGGGTCCTCGCCGACGAGCAGAGCACCAACGGGACCTACACGGACGGCAGCCGGGTCCGCGAGCAGGGCGTCGGCCCCGGCAGCGTGATCCGCTTCGGCAGCCCGTCCGACGGCCCGCGCCTCGTGCTGTCGGTGCGGCCGCCGGCCCCGGCCGAGCGGCTCTCCGCCGTCTCCCGGCCCGGCCTCACCGGGACCTTCCGGCAGCCCACCAGCGTCCGGCCGCTGCCACCACGCACGGTCCGCATCGGCCGCGCGACCGACAACGACCTCGTCGTGGACGACCTCGTCGTCTCGCGCCGGCACGCCGAACTGCGCGCGCTGCCCGACGGCGGCCACGAGATCGCCGACCTCGGCAGCCACAACGGGACGTACCTCAACGGGCTGCCCGTCACCCGCGCCCCGCTCGGTCCCGGTGACGTCGTCGGCATCGGTCACTCGGCCTTCTGCCTGGTCGGCGACCAGCTCCAGGAGTACGTCGACACCGGTGAGGTCTCCCTCGACGTGCAGGACCTGACGGTCTCCGTCGACCGGGGCCGCAAGGTGCTCCTCGACCACGTCTCCTTCCCGGTGGGGGAGAAGTGCCTGCTCGCGGTCGTCGGCCCCAGCGGCGCGGGCAAGTCCACCCTGCTCGGCGCCCTCACCGGCCAGCGGCCGGCCGGGCAGGGCACGGTGGTCTACGACGGCCGCGACCTCTACCGCGACTACGCCGAACTGCGCCAGCGCATCGGCCTCGTCCCGCAGGACGACATCCTGCACGCCCAGCTGACCGTGCGCGGCGCCCTCGGCTACGCGGCCGAGCTGCGCTTCCCCCAGGACACCGCGAAGGCCGAGCGCCGCGAGCGGGTCGAGGAGGTCATCCGCGAACTGGGACTCGAACAGCGCGCCGGCCAGCCCGTGCACACCCTCTCCGGCGGCCAGCGCAAACGCGTCAGCGTCGCCCTGGAACTGCTGACCAAGCCCTCCCTGCTCTTCCTCGACGAGCCGACCTCGGGACTCGACCCCGGTATGGACCGTTCGGTGATGCACATGCTGCGCGGCCTCGCCGACGACGGCCGTACCGTCATCGTCGTGACGCACAGCGTCCTCAGCCTCGACGTGTGCGACCGGCTGCTGGTCCTCGCGCCGGGCGGCAAGGTCGCCTACTACGGTCCGCCCGAGGACGCCCTCGCCTTCTTCGGCTTCGCGCACTGGCCCGAGGCGTTCGAGGCATTCGAGCGCGACCGGGACCGGGACTGGGCGGGGGAGTACGGCGCGTCGCCGCTGCGCCGGCGGTACGTCGTCGGGGACAGCGAGCAGCCCCGGCTGCCCCGGTCCGGCCCGGTGGACGTGCCGCCGCCGCCCAGGCCCCGCAGCAGGGGAGCCCAGCTCGCCACCCTGATCCGCCGCTACACGGCCGCCCTCGCCGCCGACCGCACCTTCCTCGCCATCATGATCGCCCTGCCGTTCGTCATGGGCGCCATGGCCCGCGCCCTGGCAGGCGGCGCCCTGGACCGGGAGCACGCGATGAACGTGCTGCTCATCCTGTGTGTCGGCGGGGTCCTCACCGGCGCGGCCAACGCCGTCCGCGAGCTCGTCAAGGAACGCGTGATCTACCAGCGCGAACGCGCCGTCGGCCTGTCCAGATCGGCGTACCTGATGTCCAAGGTCGTCGTCCTCGGCGCCGTGACGGTCGTCCAGGCGGTGGTGCTGACCCTTGTCGCCCTGCTCGGGGTCGACATCGGCGCACCGGGTGGCGAGGGCGTGCTGATGCCGCCCCTGGTGGAGATCACCGTCGCGGTGGCCCTGCTCGCCTTCACGGCGATGATGCTCGGGCTGCTCATCTCCGCGCTGGTCCGCAAGGAGGAGGTGACGATGCCGCTGCTGGTGCTGCTCGCCATCGTCCAGGTGGTCTTCTGCGGGGCCCTGCTGACGCTGGACGGCGTACCGGGCCTGGAACAGCTGTCGTGGCTGGTCCCCGCGCGATGGGCGCTCGGCGCGATGGCCGGGACCATCGGTCTCGCCAGGATCGTGCCCGGCGACATCACCGCCGATCCGCTGTTCGAGCACGCGGTGGGGGTGTGGCTGCTCGACATCGGCATGCTCGTCGTGCTGTCGGCCGTCTGCGGGTTCCTCGTCTCCCGGCTGCTGCGCCGGCACGAGCCCGCCGTGATGCGGAAGTAGGGACGGCCCATGGCGACCCCTGAGTTCCGGCCCACGCACGTGGCCCCGCGGCACGGCATGCCCGCCTGGGAGGAACCCGACCCCGCCCGCCCCGCCGTACCCCTCGATCCGCTGCTGCCCGTGCAGCTCCTGGAGCGCCGGGGCGACTGGGGGCACGTCCTGTGCTCCAACGGCTGGTCGGCCTGGGTCGACGGCCGCCGTCTCGTCGCCGTCCCCGAGGACCCGCCCGCCGCGGACGCCCCCGACGGCCCGCGGGGGGACGCGGCCGACCCGCGTCCCCTCCTGGCCGTCGCCGAGGACGGCCTGGCCCGGTACCGGACGGCGGTACGGGAACTCGCCGACGGCGCCCTGGACGGCGAGGGCTTCCGGCGCCGCACCCACGGGCTGCGCGTCGGGGTGGTCGTCGACGGCGAGGACGTGTGGCTGTACGACCCGGCGCGGGAGGGCTGGGTGTACGGCGACGGCACCCGCCTCAGCACCTTCGCGACCGACCGGGCGCCGCGGGCCGCCGAAGGACCCGACCACGCCGCGACCCGGGTGGTGAACCCCGGCCGGGGCGCCTGATGGCCCGCGCACCCGTCCCCTTCTCCGGCCGGCCCTCCGAGCTGGTCGGCCGCAGGATCGCCGGCTACCGCATCGAGCACGAGATCGGACGCGGTGGCATGGCCGTCGTCTACCGTGCCCACGACCTGCGGCTGGACCGGACGGTCGCGCTCAAGCTGCTCGCTCCCGAACTGGCCCGCAACGACGTGTTCCGCAAACGCTTCACCCACGAGTCCCGGGTGGCCGCGGCCATCGACCACCCGCACATCGTGCCGGTGTTCGAGGCGGACGAGACCGACGGGGTCCTGTACATCGCCATGCGGTACGTCGAGGGAAGCGACCTGCGTCATCTGCTCGACCGCGAGGGGCCGCTGCCCCTGGCGACCGCCGTCCGCATCGCCGCGCAGGTCGCCTCCGCGCTCGACGCGGCGCACGAGCACGGCCTCGTCCACCGGGACGTCAAACCCGGCAACATCCTCGTCGCCCGGGGCACCGACAGCGACCATCCCGAGCACGTCTACCTCACCGACTTCGGCCTGACGAAGAAGTCGCTCTCCCTGACCGGCTTCACCTCGGTCGGCCAGTTCGTCGGCACGCTCGACTACGTCGCCCCGGAGCAGATCTCCGGGCAGCCGGTCGACGGCCGCTGCGACGTCTACGGGCTGGCCTGCGTGGTCTACGAGTGTCTCGCCGGCCGCCCGCCCTTCCTGCGCGACGACGACATGGCCCTGCTCTGGGCCCATCAGAACGCCGATCCGCCCCCGCTGACACAGGCCGGGCCCGCGCTCCCCCCGCGGGTCGACGCGGTGTTCGCGAAGGCGCTCGCCAAGAGCCCCGGGGAACGGCATCCCACGTGCGGGGCCTTCGTCGCCGCACTGCGGCGGACGGCCGCCGACGCACCCCGGCCCGCCCACCCGCCGACGGAGCCGGCCCGCACCCGGACCCCGGCGCCCCCGGGCTGGGCGCGACCGGTCTTCCGGCCCGCCGGCGACGCGTGAGCCCGACTCCGCGAGGCGCGACGGGTGAGCCCGGCCCGGGGGCGCGACGTGCGCGTACCGTCCGCGAGGCGCGACGGGTGAGCTCGTGCGGCCGTCTCAGACGGGCGCTGTCCCGCCCCGGCGGCGCACCGCACCCGCCGCCGCTCCGCCCAGCGTGCCGGTGACCAGTCCCCACAGGGCCGCGAGGCCCAGCGCCGCCCACACCTGCGGGCGCAGGACGACCTCCCCGGACAGACCGCCGCCCAGATCGCCGATCCCGAGCACCGACAGCCCGTAGTGCGCCGAGACCCGGCAGACCAGGCAGATCATCAGCACGGTGAGCACCAGCGCCACCGCCAGGTGCACGGCGTGCCGCCACAGCGGGGTGCCGACGGGGGAGCGGGCCGCCATCAGGTACGCCGCGACCAGCAGCAGGACCGCGTCCACGGCGACCAGCCACCACACGCGGCCGTCGTACTCGGCGAGGGAACGCAGGTTCAGCCGCGCATCGTCCGGTGTGCGCAGCACCTCGTCCAGCACGTGGGGCATCGGCAGCCCGAACGGCCCGTCGACCCGGCCGTGCCAGGTGGCGCCCAGACCGATGGTGAACGTCAGCCACACCAGGTTGGGCAGACCGAGCAGGACCAGCGCGAAGGTCTCGGCCGCGTGGCCCCGGGTGGCCGCGACGACCAGCGCGACGACGAGACCCAGCACGACACAGGCGAGCAGCAGCACGACCATCGCGTGGGCGGCCGGCCGCACCGACCCGTGCAGCCGCAGCAGCCGGGCCGGCAGCGGGGCCCCCGGCGAGACCAGCAGGGCCAGCACCAGCACACCCGCCAGCCACACCAGCGCGGCGACGAGGGTCAGGGGGACGTCGGTGGTGAAGCCGGCCTCGGGGCTCACGCCGAAGAGGTCGCCCAGATCGCTCAGCGTGTCGTCACCGAGGGAGATCTTGAACGTCTGGTGCGCGGCGAGGGCGGTGCCGAGCAGGCCGAGCAGCCACACCACCGCGATCCTGGCCGCCCATCCGGCCAGCTCCCCGGCGCCCGCCACCGCCCGGTGCCGCAGCGGACGGAGGAATCCCGCGCCCACCACCAGCGCCCCGACGAGGGTCACGGACAGCGGCATCACCGTGAGATCGCCCTGGGTGCCGGCCAGCTCCCCGGCGCTCCCGGAGAGCTCGACCGTGCCCCCGACGGCCGTGACGACGGTCGCGGCGACCACCCGTGGGAAGGCCCCCTGGGGCAGGTCCGCCGCCCCCGCCGCCCACAGCCCGAGCGAGGCCACCACCGCCATGGCGAGCAGACCGGCCAGCGCGACGCCGACCGCCCGCACCCAGCCGTGACGGGAGACTGCCTGATCGTGCGGGGTGTGCGAACTCACCCCGCCACGCTAAGCAGGGCGGGGCGGGCGCGCCTGCCGGGTGGGCCGTCCGCGCCCCGCTTGCGATCCACGCCCGACCGGCGCACACAATGGTGCGTTGTGGAAGAAAGCGGTGTGCAACCGACGAACCGCCCCGGCCGATACCTGCGGGGCGCGCAGGACGGAGCGCCGCGGGAAACCCACGTCGGGAGTGCTCGTGAGCGTCGACCCCCCGTCCTCCGGCCGCCCCACGGGACCGCCCTCGGGCCCCCTGTCCGGCCCGCCCTCCCCACCGTCCTCGGGCCCGCCTTCCCAGCCGCCTTCCGGTCCCTCGTCCCGGCCGCCCTCGGGCCCACCGTCCCGGCCGCCGGCCGGCCCGCCTTCCCCGCCCCCGCCGGGATCCGGGCCGCCGTCCCCGTCCGGTGACGACACCCCGGACGGGGACGGCGGCGGACCGCACCGGGCATGGTGGCGGTCGGGGCCCAGGATCGCGCTGATCACCACCGCGGTCGTCGCCGCGACGGCGCTCGTCCTGGTGCTCTCCCTGTCGAACGGGGGCGGCTCCGGCCCGCCCTCCGCCAAGGCTGGCGAGGTATTCCTGCAACCGGCCGCCCAACGGGGCCCCGACCCCTACACCGAGCCGCCCACGACCGACAGCCCCTTCCCGCCGGCCACCGTCGCGCCCTCCGGCGCCCCGCCGCCGAACCGTGCCGTCTCCGGGGTCGACGGCGGTGCGCAAGGGCTGTACGGCGGCACCCGCAACGTCTCCAGCTGCGACGTGGAGCACCAGATCGGCGCACTCGGGGCGGACCCCGCGAAGAACCGGGCGTTCGCCTCCGTGGCCGGCGTCGCTCCCTCCCGGGTCCCGGCCCACCTGCGCTCCCTCACCCCCGTCCGGCTGCGCCTGGACACCCGGGTCACCAACCACGGGTACCGCGACGGGGCCGCCACCAGCTACCAGGCCGTCCTCCAGGCGGGCACGGCCGTCCTCGTCGACCGGCACGGTGTGCCGCGCGTGCGCTGCGCCTGCGGCAACCCGCTGACCCCGCCGATCGCCCAGCCGGCGGGGTTCGGCAGGACCGGTGACCCGTGGCCGGCGTACAGCCCCGCGACCACCGTCGTCGTCGAACCCTCGGCTGCCGTGCTCGACGTGTTCGTGCTCTACGACCCCGGACACCGCCACCACTGGTTCGCCCGGCAGCCCGGCGACAGGCCGCACGCGGACCGGCCCACCCACGCTCCGGCGCGGGGGACGCCGTCCCTCACCGTCAGCACACCCGGTGTGCCGAGCACCCCGACCGGTCACGGCCCGCGCACCGCTCCGCCGTGTTCCTCGCCGCCCGCCGACCGGCCGGCGGGCTGCCCGTCGCCGCCGGAGCCGCCGTCCGCCTCCGCCTCCCCGTCCCCGCGGGAGCCGTCGTCACAGGCGCCTCCCTCGCCACCTCCCTCCCCACCGCCGTCGCCACCGCCGTCGAGCGAGGAGCCGCCGCCTCCCGAGTCGCGGGCGGGCTCACCGTCCGCCCTCACCAGCGGGCCGGGCGGCTCCCCGGTAGGCGCACCGGCCGCGTGAGGGGCGCGGGAGCCGTCGTACGGGCGGGGCGAAAACTGACGTGGACTGCGCGGCGGAAGTCGGGGTACGAGGACAGATGCACAGCCAGCAGCGTCCGGCCAGTCCGGCCTCCTAGAGAGAAACGCATGATCAAGCACCTGGACGGGGCAGTGATACCTACTGGTTTCGACGTGCCCGTGGAACCGCTCCGGCGCGCGGCGCACTACACCGGTGAGCCCGGCTGCATCGCCGAGGCCCGGTCCTTCGCCGCGCACTTCGTGGACCAGCTCAGGACCGAGTGGTGCGCCACGATCGGCGACCGGGTGAGCGGTGAGGTGATGCTGGTAGTCAGTGAACTGGTCACCAACGCCGACCGGCACAGCAACGGGCCGTACATCCTGGAGCTGGAGGGCACGGACGCCTCGGTCACGGTCAGCGTCTACGACAGCAGTGACGCGCTGCCCATGCGGTTCCCGAAGGACCCTCACCGGGTCGGCCGGCACGGCCTGGAGATCGTCCACGCGGTGGCCGCGCAGGTCACCGCCGAGCGGGTGCCCGTCGGTAAGCGGGTCCGCGCCGTCCTCAGCTTCCTCCCGTAGTCCCGGCCCGGTCCCGCGGCCCCGCCGCGACCCCGGCCGCCCGCCCGTTCGGGCCGTGAGCCCCCGCCGGCATCCGGCGGGGGCTCACGGTCGGTCCGTCGGCGGTGCGGGCCGGGCAGTGGTCAGGCGCAGCCCAGCTCGCCGAGCATCCCCTGCCGCAGGCGCACGATGATCCGCTTGATCAGGCGCGAGACGTGCATCTGGGAGCAGCCGAGCCGCTCGCCGATCTCCGCCTGGGTGGCCTCCTCCACGAACCGCATGTGCAGGATCTGCCGGTCGCGCTCGCTGAGCTCGGCCATCAGCGGGGCGAGCGAGTGGAAGTCCTCGACGAGCCGCAGCCCGTCCTCCTCGACGCCGATGAAGTCCGCGAGGACGGCCTCCCCGTACTCGGGGCCGTCGCCGGTGAGCGCCGCGTCGAGGGAGGAGGAGTTGTAACCGTTGGCGGCGATCTGCGCCTCGACCACCTGGCTCTCGGTGAGGTTCATCAGCGTGGCCAGCTCCCGGACGGTCGGCTCCCGGTCCAGGCGGCTGGAGAGCTCGTCGCGCGCCTTGGCCAGCTCGACCCGCAGCTCCTGGAGCCGCCGCGGGACGTGCACCGCCCAGGTCGTGTCCCGGAAGAACCGCTTGATCTCACCGACGATGTACGGCAGCGCGAAGGAGGTGAACTCGACCTCGCGCGAGATCTCGAACCGGTCGATGGCCTTGATCAGGCCGATCATCCCGGTCTGGACGATGTCCTCCATGTCGTCCCCGCGGCCGCGGAACCGCCCGGCCGCGAACCGGACCAGGGACATGTTCATCTCGATGAGCGTGTTGCGCGCGTACTGGAACTCGCGGGAGCCCTCTTCGAGGACGGTCAGCCGCTGGAAGAACTGCCGGGACAGCTCGCGCGCGTCACGCGGTGCGACGCTGCGGGGCGCCTCGATGCCGGGAAGGGGAGCGCCGTCCGTACGGGTGCCGGCGTCCTCGACGACCTTGGCCTGTGACCGGATCACGGTGCTCTCCATTGTCTCTCCCAGGAAAGTCACGGTTCGACGTCTGGCGTACTCGGTCCGTGAGCGTGCGCGTGCACACCCGCTCTTGTGGCGGCTACCCCGTCCGCGACCACTCATGCGCACGGATTTCCCCGGGCGTTCGCCACACGTCCGGACCACTCCCGATCCTACCGAAGGCCCGGCGCCGCGAAGAAGCCCGTGGACCCGGCACGGACGGTGGGCGGGGCGCCGATTCCACCGAGGGCGCAACGCGGGACCCTTCCGGCGACGGCGCGGTTTCCTAGGCTGGGAAGGTGAGCAACCAAGCGCCCAACCGAGCCCGCGTGATCCCGCTGCGCCCGCCTGCCGCGCGCCCGGAGACCGCCACCGCCCCGCCCGCCGGAACGGCACCGGCCTCCGCACCCCTGCCCCGTCCCGTCCGGCGCGAGCCACTGTGGCGCGACCTGGTCGGTGACGTCCTGCGCCGGGAACGCCGGGCGCAGGAACGCACCCTGAAGGACGTCGCCGACGCGGCCCGGATCTCCATGCCCTACCTCTCGGAGGTGGAGCGGGGCCGCAAGGAGGCCTCCTCGGAGGTCCTCGCGGCCGCCGCACAAGCCCTGGGCCTGAGTCTGGGCGATCTCCTGGCGCGGGCCCAGGGAGAACTGGTCCGGCTCAGCTCCCGGCACCCCGTCCGCGGCCACGGCGCCACGCCGTCGTCGTACGACGGTCTGTGCCTGGCCGCCTGACGGATCGCTCGGGCCGGCGTCTCACACCGTCACGGGACGCCGGCTCAGCACCTCGTCGGCCAGGCCGTACGCCACCGCCTCCTGTGCGGTGAACACCTTGTCGCGGTCCATGTCCGCGCGCAGGGCCGCGATGTCGTGACCGGTGTGGCGGGCCAGCACCTCCTCCACCTGGGAACGGATGCGGACCATCTCCTTGGCCTGGAGAGCGAGGTCGGAGACGGTGCCCTGCCGGCCGCCGCTGGCCGGCTGTCCGAGCAGCACGCGCGCGTGTTCCAGCACGAGCCGCCGGCCCGGGTCCCCGCCCGCCAGCAGCACGGCGGCCGTCGAGGCGGCCTGGCCGACGCACAGCGTGGAGATGGGCGCCTGGACGAACGTCATCGTGTCGTAGATCGCCATCAGCGAGGTGAACGATCCGCCGGGGGAGTTGAGGTAGATCGAGATCTCGCTCTCCGGGGAGGCCGCCTCCAGGTGGAGGAGCTGCGCGATCACGACGTTGGCGACGCCGTCGTCGATCTCGGTGCCGAGGAAGATGATCCGCTCGTTGAGCAGCCGGCTGAACACGTCGTAGGACCGCTCGCCCTGCGGGGTCCGCTCGACCACGTTCGGAATCGTGTAGGTCCCCATCACAGCCCCATCCGTCGCTTCTGCGCGGCCGGGCGGACGTCCGCGAGGGACTCCACGACCCGGTCCACGATGCCGTACTCCCTGGCCTCCTCGGCGGTGAACCAGCGGTCGCGGTCGCCGTCGTGCGAGATGGTCTCCGGTGACTGACCGGTGTGCTCGGCCGTGATCCGTTCGATGGTCCGCTTGGTGTGCTCCAGGTTCTCCGCCTGGATCTCGATGTCCGCGGTGGTGCCGCCGATGCCGGCCGACGGCTGGTGCATCATGACGCGGGCGTTCGGCAGCGCGTACCGCTTGCCGGCCGCGCCGACGCTGAGCAGGAACTGACCCATGCTGGCCGCGAAGCCCATGGCGAGCGTCGAGACGTCGTTGGGGATCAGCCGCATCGTGTCGTAGATGGCGAGACCGGCGTGCACCGATCCGCCCGGGCTGTTGATGTACAGGCCGATGTCCGTGCGCGGGTCCTCCGCCGACAGGATCAGCAGCTGCGCGCAGACCCGGTTCGCGGACACCTCGTCGACCTGGGTGCCCAGCAGCACGATCCGCTGGCCCAGCAGCTGGGCGGCGAGGTGGTCGTCGAAGCGGGACGGCGGGGTGTCGCCCTCCTCGGCGCGGGGAGCGAGCGTGGTCAGTGGGCTCATCGGTTCTCCTCGTCGTGGCGTGGTTGCCGTCCACCTCACTCTCGGCCCGGGAGCGGGCCCTCAAGTGATTTCTCTGCCCGGGGCAGATTCGCCGAGGGCAGAGCCGTCGTTGCGCGAGCGGCCGTCCGGAGGACATCGCGGCCGCAGCGATGAGTTCCGGGGCGCGCGGGGGTCGACACTGATGACCGCGTCCCGCGCCCAGGAGGTACTCATGACCACCGACGGACTCACCACGTGTCTCTGGTTCGACGGCCAGGCCGAGGAGGCCGCCCACTACTACGTCTCGATCTTCAAGGACTCCGGCATCGGCTCCGTCGGCCGCTACAACGAGGCCGGCCCCGGCCCGGCCGGGTCCGTCCTGGCCGTGGAGTTCACGGTCAACGGACAGAAGTTCGTCGGCATCAACGGCGGCCCGCAGTTCACGTTCAGCGAGGCGGTCTCCTTCCAGATCCCCTGCGCGGACCAGGACGAAGTCGACTACTACTGGACGAAGCTCACCGAGAACGGCGGCGAACCCGGCCCCTGCGGCTGGCTCAAGGACCGCTACGGCCTGTCCTGGCAGGTCATCCCCGACGGACTGATCGAGATGATCGGCGACCCCGACCCGGTGAAGGCCACCCGCACCACCAAGGCCATGTACGCCATGGGCAAGCTCGACATCGCCGCCCTGCGGAAGGCCTACGAGGGGGAGGACGGAGCGTAGGGGACAGGGTGCCGGGGGCCGCGCCACGGGCGTGGGCCCCGGCACCGTCGTCCCCCGGCGCCGTCCGGCGGATCTCAGATCCGGTCGGCCGCGATCAGCAGGTACTGGAAGCTGCCGTTGCGGTACGCGTTCAGGAACGTCTCCTCGATGCCGGTGACCAAGTGGTCCGCCTGGCCGCGCAGCTCCCAGTAGGGGACGGCCGCCGCGGTGAGGTCCTCGACATGGACCGGCACGAGCCGGTTGCGGGCCAGCGCGCGGAAGTACGCCGAGCGCGGGTGGATGTCGCAGATGTAGTGGGCGTTGATGAGCGAGACCTCGCGCGAGGCCCGGCCGTACGTGTCGTTGTAGCAGCCGGTGACGACCACGTAACGTCCCCCGCGGCGCAGCAGCCGGGCGTGCTCGGCGAACAGCAGGTCCAGCTCGACGTACATGGTGGACTCGTTGTTCCACGAGGCCGCGTAGGCGCCGGACTCCAGGCCGGTGTCGAGCATGTTGCGGTGGTGGTAGCGCACCTTGCCGTCGATGCCCCGCTTGCGGGCCTGCTCGTTGGCGAACGCGGCCTGCTTGGCGGAGATGGTGACGCCGTCCGCGTGGCACCCGTACCGCAGGTTGGCCACGACGCTCCCGCCGCCGCGTCCGCAGCCGGCGTCGAAGACGCGGTCGAGGGGGGTGAGCCGTCCCAGGTGGGCGGCCAGCAGCTCGGCCTGGGCGTGCTCCAGGCGGTGCAGCTCGGCGGTGACCCGCTCCCGGCGCGCCCGCGCGTCGGGCTCGTCGAGCACGGACCAGTCCGCTTCGCCGACCCCGTAGTGATGGTGGTACAGGTCGTCGATCCTGCCGAGTTCGAGGTTGACCGGGTTCTCCTCGGCGTTCCAGTAGTCCGCGACGCGGTTCTGGTACGTGGACTGGGTGGGCACCGGGGCCGTCTCGGTGCCGGCGTCGTGGGCTGTGGTCAACGGTTGCTCCTCATGGTGCTGTGCTTCGGATGCTGTGCTTCGGAAGGACGACCGGGGACGAAGGCCCGAGAGGTCGGCGGTCACCAGTAGTCGGGCAGGTGGTAGCGGTGGGTGTTGGTCGCGTGCCACTCGTGGTTGCCGGCCACCCAGTCCGACAGGCCGCGCGTGTAGCGCTCCAGGAGCGGGGAGGTGGCGGCGAGCAGGGCGGCCTCCTCCTCGAACGACGCCATGACCGCGTTGTGGATGTCGACCGACTTCAGATAGGCGGCCTTCAGCCCTCGGCGGTCGGCGGCGGCGACGACCTGCGGCAGGTTCAGGTGGGTGGGATCGCCGGCCAGCTCCTTGGTGAAGGAGTACAGGTCGTTGACGATGGTGGTGGCGTTGCAGGCCAGCGCCGTGACGCGCTGGATCTCGGGCCGGGCGTAGAGCGCCTCGGGCAGTTCGTAGCCGTCGACGGCGTCGACGATCGACAGACACGGCCGGAAGTTGTTGAACTGCCGCATCACCAGGTACTCCCACACGCGGGGCGTGTACCGGGTCTGCGCCCAGGCGGCCTCGGCCAGGTATCCCAGGTGCAGCCGGGCGATGTCGTGCACGAACCGGTCCGTCTGACTCGGTGTGGCGAACGCCGCGTAGTCCTTCAGCGCCCAGTGGTACGAGCGCAGCGGGCCGTCCGCCTGCACCCCGTGCCGCCACTCCTCCTCCATCTCGGGCGTGCCGTGGAACGGGTCGAGCGCCGACTGCGCGAGGACGAGCCGGCCGCCGAGCCCGCTGCGGGACGCGCCCCGGCCCTCGTCCTCCTCGCAGTAGCAGCTGTCGACGATGTTCTCCGCGAGCAGCAGCTTCCCGGCCCCCGTGAGGCGGTCGACGTCGAGGGCGCGCGGATGCTGGAGCACCACCGCCCGGCCGACCTGGAAGCCCGCGAAGTCCCCGTTCCAGGCCGCCGGGAACAGATCGAGGCCGCGGGCCCACGCCTCCAGCCTGCGGTCGACCTCCGCGGCCTTGCGCGGGTCGGCGGGCTCGGCCGCGCGGTGGCGCAGGCCGGGGATCGCCCCGCCGCGCCGGGCCCGCAGGCTGCGGGCGAGGTTCGGCGGGCCGGGCAGCGCGCTTTCGGTGCGCGCGGGCGTGCTCATCGTGGACTCCCCGGCCGTCACTCGGCCGTGCGGCCGATCTGGACGTTCTCTAGGACTCCCGCCGCGTCCGGCACGAGCAGGGCCATCGAGTAGTAGGCGGTGACCAGGTAGCGGATGATCGAGTTGGCGTCGATCCCCATGAACCGTACGTTCAGGCCCGGTTGGAACTCCTCGGGCAGACCCGTCCGGTACAGGCCGACGACCCCCTGGTCGGCCTCGCCGGTGCGCAGCGCGAGGATGCTGCTGGTGTGCTGCGGGCTGATCGGGATCTTGTTGCAGGGAAAGATCGGCACCCCGCGCCAGGCCGGGATCTCGTGGCCCTCGACGGTGGCGGTGCCCGGTGTCAGACCGCGCCGGTTGCACTGCCGGAAGAAGGCCGCGATCGCCTTGGGGTGGGCGAGGAACAGCTTGGTCTTGCGCCGCATCGACAGCAGTTCGTCCATGTCGTCCGGGGTCGGCGGCCCGGTGAAGGTGCTGATGCGCTGGGAGTGGTCGGCGTTGTGCAGCAGCCCGAACTCCCGGTTGTTGACCAGCTCCCACTCCTGCCGTTCGCGGATCTCCTCGACGGTCAGGCGCAGTTGCTCCTCGGTCTGGTTCATCGGGTTGTTGTAGAGGTCGGCGACCCGGGTGTGGACCTTCAGCACCGTCTGGGTCAGTGACAACTCGTATTCACGCGGGGAGAGTTCGTAGTCGACGAAGCCGCCGGACAGGGTCGGTTCGCCGCTGTGGCCGGCCTGTACCGGCAGTTCGGCCTCGCCCTTGCGGTTCATCGGCAGCCGCTGCCGGGCGGCGTAGGCCTCCAGATGGGCGGCGAGGGACGGGACGCGCCCGAGGAACTCGCGCAGGTCGTCCCAGGGCAGGGCCAGCAGGACGCCCGAGGTCTCCGCGCGCACCGAGGTCAGCCACAGCGGGTCGTCCTGTCCGACGGCCTCGTCGCCGAGCTGGTCGCCGCCCGAGACCACCCCGACGATCTCCTCGCCGCCGTACTTGCCGGCGGTGAAGCGGGTGAACCGGCCGTGCACCACGAGATAGGTCTCCGTGACCGGCTGCCCGGCCTCGAACACGACCTGGCCCGCCCGGACCTCGCGCATCCGGAAGCGCGAGGACAGCTCCGCGAGGGTGCCGTTGTCGGAGTAGCCGCGCAGCACGGGCAGTTCGGTGAGGGTCTGCGGGACGACCCGGATGTCGTCCGCGCCGTTGTGCTCGAACTGCACCCGCCCCCGGCCGACGCGCAGTTGGAGCCGCCGGTTGACCCGGTACGTGCCGCCCTTCACGTCGACCCAGGGCAGCATGCGCAGCAGCCAGCGCGAACTGATCGCCTGCATCTGCGGTGCGGACTTGTGGGTCGTGGCGAGCTGGCGGGCCGCCCGGGTGCTGAGGCTGGTGAGCCGCTCCTCGGCGGAGGGCTCGGGGGCGGGATCGTCCAGGACGGGGCCGGTGGCGCTGTCCGGTGTGGACACATGACCTCCAGAAAGTGCGCGGAGAGGAGCGCGGTACGTCCGCGAGCTGCGGCCGGTACTCCGCGTGCATCAGCCAAACACGCTGAGTGACGGCGGGGTACGGCGTGCGGGGGGCGGCTTCGTGCCCCGCGGGGTGCAAACCTGCCGGTTGGGGCGGACGGCGCCTCGCGAGTGCGACCGCTCCTCTCCTGTGCTCCCGTGCGCCGGAGCGCGCAGGGGTCACACCCGGTCACCCCCGTTCGGCGCGCGGGCCGGCGGCCGGGTGACTAGCGTGAGGAACCGGACCGTCCATCACACGGAGGGCTGGGTCATGGCCGTACGAGCAGAGGGAATCCCCTGTTGGGCCGACGCGATGTTCGGCGACGTGGAGGGTGCCAAGGCGTTCTACTCCGAGGTCCTGGGCTGGACCTTCGGCGAGTCGTCGTCCGAGTACGGTAACTACACCCAGGCGTACGCGGACGGCAAGGCGGTCGCCGCCGTCGTCCCGCCGATGTCCGGTCAGGAGGGGCACGCGCAGTGGTGCCTGTACTTCGCCTCCCCGGACGCCGCCGCGACCGCGGCCAGGATCCGGGAGCACGGCGGCGAGGTGCTGATGGAGCCGATGCAGGTCGGCGAGTTCGGCACGATGTGCCTCGCCCGTGAGCCGAGCGGCGCGGTGTTCGGCGTGTGGCAGGCGGGCGTCCACGAGGGCTTCGAGGCGCCGCCCGAGCAGCCCGGGGCGTACTGCTGGGCCGAGGTCTTCACCCGTGAGCCGGAGAGGACGGACGCCTTCCTGCCGGCCGTGTTCCCCTACACGGCCAAGCAGATCCAGGACGACGCGGTCGACTTCCGTATGTTCGACATCGGCGGCGACACGGTTCTGGGCCGTATGAAGATGACCCAGGAGTTCCCGCCCGAGGTGCCGTCCTACATCAACGTGTACTTCACGGTCCCCGACTGCGACGAGGCCGTGGCCCGGGCCACCGGACTCGGCGGGGTCCTGCGCTTCGGGCCCATGGACACCCCGTTCGGACGTTTCGCGGCGATCAGCGACCCGCAGGGCGCGAGCTTCTCGGTGATCGACGTCACCACCACCGCGGGAGCCATGCCGAAGACCGCGGACGTGACCTAGGGCGTGCTCCCGGCGTCCCGCGGGTGCGGCGGAGCGCCTCGCGGGGGCGTGGCATGATCGGGCGCATGCGTGAACGAGTGGTGGCCGCGTGCGACGGGGCCTCGAAGGGAAATCCGGGACCCGCGGGCTGGGCCTGGGTGGTCGCGGACGACACGGAGACGCCGGCCCGCTGGGAGGCGGGGCCGCTCGGCCGGGCGACCAACAACATCGCCGAACTCACCGCGCTGGAACGCCTGCTGGCGTCGACGGACCCGGGCGTCCCGCTCGAGGTGCGGATGGACTCCCAGTACGCCATGAAGGCCGTCACCACCTGGCTGCCGGGCTGGAAGCGCAACGGCTGGAAGACGTCCGCCGGCAAGCCCGTGGCCAACCAGGAGCTGGTCGTGCGCATCGACGAACTGCTCGGCGGCCGCACGGTCGACTTCCGCTACGTCCCCGCCCACCAGGTCGACGGCGACCCGCTCAACGACTTCGCCGACCGCGCCGCGAGCCAGGCGGCGGTCGTCCAGCAGCCGGCCGGCAGCGACCTGGGTTCCCCCGAGCCGCCGGCCTCGCCGGACACCCCGAAGGGGCGGTCCGGTGCCGGAACGAACCGCTCCACCGGGGGCAAGGCCCCCCGGCGGAGCGGTGGTTCGGCGGCACGCACGATCAAGGCCAAGTTCCCCGGCCGCTGTGTGTGCGGCCGCCCGTACGCGGCGGGCGAGGACATCGCCAAGAACGCGCAGGGCTGGGGTCACCCGCAGTGCCGTACGGCGGACGCCGACGCGGGCTGAGCGGCGTACCGGCGGTCACACCACCGCGCCGCGCCAGCCGCCGGTCTCCAGACCGCGGTCCTCGATGAACGTCTTGAAGCGCTCCAGGTCACCCTTGGTCTGGCGCTTGACGAAGCCCAGCTTGTCGCCGACGGTCTCGGCCAGGCCCTCCGGCTGGAAGTCCAGCTGGAGCATCACCTTGGTGTGGCTGTCGTCGAGACGGTGGAACGTCACGACGCCGGCCTGCTCGGCCTCGCCGGAGATCGTGGTCCAGGCGACCCGTTCGTCCGGGATCTGCTCGGTGATCTCGGCGTCGAACTCCCGGTGCACGCCGTTCACACTGGTCACCCAGTGGGTGAGGGTGTCGGTGCGCTGCTCGATGCGGTCCACCCCGCTCATGAACTGCGGGAACGTCTCGAACTGCGTCCACTGGTTGTAGGCGGTGTGCACCGGCACGCCGACCTCGATGGATTCCTCGACCTGCGACACGATCGTGTCCTCCTTCGTGCTCGTGATGCGACTCGTCGTTTCGCTCGTCGCTGCTGTCCGTCGCGGGTACCCGTGGCCTGCGCGGCAAACCGGCGAAAGGCGGTCAGTCGGTGTCGAAGGTGTAGTGGGAGGTGTGGTCGAGGAGGTCCGCCGGGGTGGTGTCGTTCCACGGCTTCATGCTCTCGTGGAGGTCGACGACGTTCGGTGTCCCGCCGCCCGGCACGTACGCGGAGCCCGGGTGCCGCCGCTGCCAGCGGGCCCACAGCTTGTCGATGTAGGCGTGGTGCAGCCAGAACACCGGGTCGTTGGGGGAGACCCCGGTCGCCATCTGCCCGCCGACCCAGACGTGCACCCGGTTGTGCAGGTTGACCCCGCGCCAGCCCTCGAGATGGTTGCGGAAACCGTCGGAGGCGCTGTTCCAGGGCGCCATGTCGTAGGTCGCCATCGACAGCACCGAGTCGACCTCGCCCGGCGTGGGCAGTTCGCGGACGGCGGTGCCCAGCGAGCGCCTGAGGTAAGTACGGCCGTCCACACGGACGTTGACCGTCCAGTTGCCTGCCGACGCGGCGAACGGGCCGTCCATCACCTGGCCGTCCCGGCTGCGGCCGGTGCCGCCGAGGAAGTCCGGCGCCCAGAGCGAGGAGCGCGGGGAGCGGTCGGTGGACCAGTCCCAGTACGGCAGGGCCACCGAGGCGTCCACCGACTGGAGGGCCCGCTCGAACTCGAGCAGGAATCTGCGGTGCCAGGGCAGGAAGGACGGCGAACGGTGGCCGGTGCGCTCGCCGTTGTCGGTGTCACCCATGATGAAGCCGTTGTGGGTGGTGACGAAGGCGTCGTAGCGGCCGCTGCGCTTGAGTTCGAGGACGGCGGCGACGAACCGGCGCTTCTCGTCGGCTGACAGGGACGCCTGGTTCTTGCGGACGGTCATGTGCGGTGCTCCAAGGGTGCGGGGTGGGGCGGGTCGGCCGGTGGGCGGCGGTCAGCCGGCGGGGAACGGTACGAGCCGGGCGCCCTGGAGCTCGTCGACCGCGGCCCGGGCGGCGGCCCGCGGGTCGGGCACCGGGTCGTAGTGGCTGACGACACTGATCCAGGTGCCGTCGGCGTTGCGCATCACGTGCAGTTCGGCCCCGTCGACGTACACGGCGTAGCCGCCGCCGTGGTGGTGGCCGCCTCCGGTGGCGGCGCGGCCCTGTATCCGGCGGCCCCGGTAGACCTCGTCGAAGGGGGCCGGCGAGCCGGGGGAGTCGTGGTGGTGGTCGGCGGCGCGGGCGGCGGTGGCGGCGGCGAGCGGGGCTCCGGCGACGACGGCCGCCGCGGCGAGTGCGCGACGACGGCTGAGTTCCGGCATGCGGGACCTCCTGGGGTGCGTTCGGTTGACGACCCCGTATGCCTATCGATCCGCGGGAGAAAGGGAGAAATCGCCCGGCGGGGGTTGGCTGCGATCCGGACAATCAATTACATGTCGTGCAATATTAAAAGAAGATGATCTTGTCGTGGATCGGTGCCTCCGCTGTGCGGAAGGGGCAATTCCTTTCCGTCCGGAGACCACTTCCGGTGATCTTTCGCTCGCCGCTCCCCGTGCCGTGGTGTGGCCCACGTGGGGAAAGTGGCGTGATCGGGCAGGTGGGGTGTCCGTGAAGGGGGAGGCGGCCCTGCTACCCTGCGTCGTCAATCGAACACGTCTGGTAACTCCTGGGAGTGCGCGTGAAGGTCGCCTGCGTCGGCGGCGGGCCCGCCGGCCTGTATCTCTCCATCCTGCTCAAGCGACAGGACCCCTCCCACGAGGTCACCGTCCACGAGCGCAACCCCGAGGGCTCGACCTACGGCTGGGGTGTCACCTACTGGCAGGGGCTCCTCGACCGGCTGCGGGCCTGCGACCCCGAGTCGGCGCGCGCGATCGAGGAGCACTCGGTGCGCTGGACCCAGGGCGTCGCCCACGTGGGCGACCTGGCCACCCGTCAGCCGGGTGACGAAGGGCACGGCATCGGCCGCCACAGACTGCTGGAGATCCTCGCCGCTCGTGCCCGTGCCCTGGGCGTGCGGCTGGAGTTCGAGAGCGAGGTGAATGCCGGGAACCTCCCGGACGCCGACCTCGTCGTGGCCGGCGACGGCGTCCACAGCGCCCTGCGCACCCGCCACGCGGAGGACTTCGGCGCCGAACTCACCCCGGGGCGCAACTCCTACGTCTGGCTCGGCACCACCAAGGTCTTCGACTCCTTCACCTTCGCGTTCGTGGAGACCGGCCACGGCTGGATCTGGTGCTACGGCTACCCCTTCAGCGACGAACAGAGCACCTGTGTCATCGAGTGCGCCCCCGAGACCCTGGCCGGACTCGGGCTCGACCGGGCGGACGAGGGCGACCGACTGGCCCGGCTGGAGAAGCTCTTCGCGCACATCCTCGACGGGCACCCGCTGATCGGCCGCCCCGCCGCCGACGGCGGCACGCAGTGGCTGACCTTCCGCACGCTCACCAACCGGGCCTGGTACCGCGGCAATCTCGTCCTTCTCGGCGACGCCGCCCACACCACGCACTACTCGATCGGCGCCGGCACCACCCTCGCCCTGGAGGACGCCATCGCCCTCGCGGACGCCCTGCGCGAGAGCCCCGGCCTCCCGCAGGCGCTCGCCCGCTACCAGCAGGAGCGCAAGTCCGCCCTGCTCTCCCAGCAGAGCGCCGCCCGCTACAGCGCCCAGTGGTACGAGAACCTCACCCGCTACATCCACCTCCCCCCGGAGCACATGTTCGCGCTCCTCGGCCAGCGGCACTCGCCCCTGCTGCCCTATGTCCCGCCCCAGCTGTACTACCGGCTGGACCGGGCGGCCGGGCGGATGGAAGCCCTGCGCAGGCTCAAGCGCTGGCTCGGCCCGAAACTGGCGCGCGGCGCGCACACCAGGGTGCTGACCTCCCGGAAGTAGCCCGGAAGGCCCTTCCCCTGCCGAAAGCGACCCTGGGGTGAATGGCGATTCACTGCTACGGTGAATTGCCATTCACCTCTTTTCCCGTTCGCCGCAGGCCGCTGGAGTGCCCATGGTGTCGCCCGCCCCGATACCCGCCCCGGACCGCGGGGCCACCGGTCCACGGGCCCGGCTCGTCATCCCGGTCCTGGCGTACTGCGGCATCCTCATGGCCGTCATGCAGACCGTCGTCGTCCCGCTGCTGCCCGACCTGCCCCGGCTCACCGGCGCCTCGGCCGGCGCGGTCTCCTGGACGCTGACGGCCTCGCTGCTGTCCGGAGCGGTGCTCACCCCCGTGCTCGGGCGGGCCGGGGACATGTACGGCAAACGGCGGGTGCTGCTCGTCTCGTTCGCCCTGATGGCCGCCGGGTCGGTGATCTGCGCCCTGACCTCCGACATCGGCGTGCTGATCGCCGCCCGCGCCCTCCAGGGCGCCGCGTCCTCCGTCGTCCCGCTGTCCATCAGCATCCTGCGCGACGAACTCCCGCCCGAGCGCCGGGGATCGGCCGTGGCGCTGATGAGCTCCACGGTGGGCATCGGCGCCGCCCTGGGACTGCCGGCCGCGGCGGTGGTCGTGCAGTACGCCGACTGGCACGTGATGTTCTGGGTGACCGCCGCGCTCGGCGCGACCGGGGTCGGGCTGATCCGGTGGGCGGTCCCGGAATCGCCCGTGCGCGAGCCCGGCCGCTTCGACGTCCCCGGGGCGCTCGGCCTGGCGGCCGGGCTGATCACGCTGCTCCTCGCCGTGTCCCAGGGCGGTCAGTGGGGCTGGGGGAGCGCCCGGATCGCGGGCCTGTTCCTCGCCTCCGTGACCGTGCTGGCCCTGTGGTGGTGGTACCAGCTGCGCGCGCCGCAGCCGCTGGTGGACCTGCGGCTGGTGTCACGGCCGCGGGTCGGGCTCTCCCACGTCGCGGCGCTCCTGACCGGCTTCGCCTTCTACGCCAACTCCCTGGTGACCGCCCAACTGGTGCAGGCGCCCGAGGCGAGCGGCTACGGGCTCGGGCTCTCCATCGTCCAGACCGGCCTGTGCCTGCTGCCCGGCGGCCTCACCATGCTGCTCTTCTCACCGCTCTCCGCGCGCATCTCCGAGGCGCGCGGCCCGCGGATCACCCTCGCCCTCGGCGCCGTCGTCATCGCGTCCGGGTACGCGGTACGCATCGTCGACAGTCACGAACTGTGGATGATCATGGTGGGGGCGACGGTCGTGGCGACCGGGACCACGCTCGCGTACTCGGCGCTGCCCTCGCTGATCCTGCGGGCCGTGCCGCCCGGCCAGACCGCCTCGGCGAACGGCTTCAACGTCCTCATGCGCACGATCGGCCAGGCCACCTCCAGCGCCGCCGTCGCCGCGGTCCTGGTGCACCACACCAGCCTCGTCGGCGGAGCTCCGGTGCCGACCCTGCACGGCTACCTGCTGGCGTTCGGCATCGCGGGAGCGGTGGCGCTGGCCGCCTGCGCGGTGGCCCTCTCCATCCCCGGCGACTCCACGCCCGGCGGCACCCGGCGCGCCCGTGACCGAACCCGCTCCGTCGGCGACGCGGCCCTGGAGGGAGCATGAGTGTCGTGAGCACTCCTCTCGACGCCTTCGCCGACGGTCCCGCACCCGACCCGTCCGCCGACGGCCCGCCCGCGCCCGCCCGGCGTGACGCCGAGACGACGAGGGCGGCGATCCTGCGCGCCGCCCGGTACCTCCTCGCCCGCCGGGCGCACGCCGACATCACGCTCAAGGCCGTCGCCGAACGCGCCGGGGTGAGCGCGCCGCTGGTCGTGAAGTACTTCGGCAACAAGGACGCCCTGTTCGCGCGGGTGATGTCCTTCGAGGAGGACGCCGACGCCGTGCTCGACGCCCCGTCGGCGGAACTGGGCCGGCACATGGTCCGCCATGTGGTGGCCGGCCAGCGCGAGCGGGGCGCCGACCCCGTGCTGCGCATCGTGTTCGCGCCCCTGCACGGCGACCACGGCGACGTGCTGCGGGCCAACTTCCGTGCCCAGGTCACCGAACGCCTGGCCGCCCGCCTCACCGGCCCCGACCCGGGCCTGCGCGCCGAACTCGCCGTCGCCGCGCTGCTCGGCCTCGGCGTGATGTTCGGCATCGCCCGCGGGAGCGAGCTGCGGCGCACGCCGATCGAGGACATCGTCGACCGGTACGGGCCCACCGTGCAGGCCCACCTCGACCCCGTGCGGGAGAGCACCGGTCCGGCGCGGCCGGAGCAGCCGGGCGGACGCGGGCCCGGAGCGACCGGTTCCGCGCCGGATCACGACGGGTGACAGACTGGCCCCATGGACGAGCGCGAATTCGGTAGGTCCGGTCAGCACGCATCGGTGATCGGTCTCGGCACCTGGCAGCTGGGCGCCGACTGGGGAGACGTCGACGACAAGGAGGCCCTGGCGGTCCTGGAGGCGGCGGCCGAGTCGGGGGTGACCTTCTTCGACACCGCCGACGTCTACGGGGACGGACGCAGCGAGCAGACCATCGCCGCCTTCCTCAGCGGCCGCCCCGATCTGCACGTGCTGGTCGCCACCAAGATGGGCCGCCGCGTCGACCAGATCCCCGAGAACTACGTCCTGGACAACTTCCGCGCCTGGAACGACCGCTCCCGCCGCAACCTCGGCGTGGACCGTGTCGACCTGGTGCAGCTGCACTGCCCGCCCACCCCGGTCTACTCCAGCGACGAGGTGTTCGACGCACTCGACACCCTCGTCGAGGAGGAGCGCATCGCGCACTACGGCGTCAGCGTCGAGACCTCCGCCGAGGCCCTCACCGCCATCGCCCGGCCGGGCGTCGCCAGCGTGCAGATCATCCTCAACCCGTTCCGGATGAAGCCCCTGTACGAGGTGCTCCCCGCCGCCCGCGCGGCCGGCGTCGGCATCATCGCCCGCGTCCCGCTCGCCTCGGGTCTGCTCTCCGGCAAGTACACCAAGGACACCGTCTTCCCGGAGAACGACCACCGCACCTACAACCGGCACGGCGAGGCCTTCGACCAGGGCGAGACCTTCTCCGGCGTCGACTACACCACCGGCGTCGAGGCGGCCGTCGAGTTCGCGGCCCTCGCCCCGCAGGGATACACGCCGGCCCAGCTCGCGCTGCGCTGGATCGTCCAGCAGCCCGGCGTCACCACCGTCATCCCGGGTGCCCGCTCGCCCGAGCAGGCGCGCGCCAACGCGGCCGCAGGCCGGCTCCCGGAGCTGTCCGAGGAGACCCTCGCGGCCGTCCGCGACCTCTACGACCGGCGCATCCGCGAACAGGTCGAGAACCGCTGGTAGACCGGTCCGGGACCGACCGGCACGAAGCGCCGTTCCCGGGGTACTCGCGGTCTCGAGGGGGTCGAACGACCACTCGGGACCGGGAGGCGGTAAAGGTGACGGAGACGGCGACGAGAGCCGAGCGGCGCACGGGGCGGAACGAGACCGAGGAGGAGAGAGCGGACCGGATGTGGGGGGAGCTCATCCAGGAGATCCGCGTCGCCCAGACGGGTGTACAGATCCTCTTCGGGTTCCTGCTGACCGTCGTGTTCACCCCGCGCTACGCGGACCTCCAGGACGTCGACCAGGTCATCTACATCGTGACCGTGGTGCTGGGCGCGTGCGCGACCGGCGCCCTCATAGGGCCCGTGTCGCTGCACCGCCTGGTCTCCGGGCGCCGGGTCAAGCCGCAGGCGGTGCGGGTGGCGTCCAGGCTGACCTTCGTCGGCCTGCTCCTGCTCCTCGCCACCATGACCTCCTCGCTGCTGCTGATCCTGCGGGTGGCCACCCACGACGCGTTCGTCCCGTGGCTCGTCGCGTCCGTGGTCGCGTGGTACGGGCTGTGCTGGTTCGTGCTGCCGCTGTGGACCCGGCGCCGCTACACCACGGACTGACCTGCCGCACTACTGCGCCGCGGGAGCCGCGCCCCGGGCGCCGCGCAGCGCGGTGAGGCAGCTGCCGATCGCCTGCTGGAGCTCCTCCAGCTGCTGGACCATGTCGTCCTCGTAGAAGTCCTGCGCGTCGACGTCGTCGAAGGTGAGCTCCTCGAAGACCTTGGTCACCCGCTGGAGACTGCTGTAGAACTTCGTGCGCCGCTCCTGCACGCGCAGTTCGGGGTCGGCCTCGACGGTCTCCACGACCAGGGTCTTCATGGTGTCGTAGGCCTCGCTCGCCCACTCGCCGCAGTCCTCGTCGTCGTCCAGCTCGTCGAGCAGCGACAGATGGCGCTCGGCCTCCTGCCGCAGCTCGGCGGGAGCGTCGACGGTCTGCCCGGCGGGGGTCTTGATCAGACCCGACTCGGCGATCTGGCGCACATAGCCGATGCGGTCGGCCGAGCGGCTCTCGGTGGCCACGGCCTTCTTGAGATCGTCGGTGCGCACGACGTCCCGGGCCAGCTCCGCCTGGAGGTCGGGGTCCTCCTTGATCCGGTCCAGCAGGGCGGAGCGGGCCGCGCGGGCGGTGGAGGGGTCGGCGAGGATCGCCGCCCGCAGCGCCGTGGGGTTCTCGGCCACCTCGAGCGCCTTGGTCGGGCGGATGCCCTCCGCGGCGGCCGCCTCGGCGATCGCGGTGCCCCGCTCGGAGGCCGCGCCGGAGCGCGAGACGTAGTACGTCAGCCAGACCTCGGCGTCCGGCAGCTCGACCTCCTGGCCGGGAGCCAGCTCCTCGAAGTGCGGGACGAGACCGTCGTCGGCGGCCCGGTCCCAGGCCTTGTAGTACCGCATGACGCGCTCGGCGGAGCAGCCGGCCAGCCCGGCGAACTCCTTCGCCGACACCTTCGGCGTCTCGTCCGCGCCCTGCCCGCCCGGGCGCACGCTGCGGGCCACCATCAGGCCGAAGGCCCACCCGCCGGTCCGCGCGTAGACGCCGAACTCGCGGGCGTCCCGCGCCACGAGGTCGGACAGCGGTGCGGGGGACACCTCGGCGTGCGCCTCGGAGTCCGTCTCGGGCAGGTCGATCGCCAGGGTCACGGGTGACTCTCCTCCACAGGCCGCCGGCCGCGGGATCGGCACCGCGGGAGTCCGGGACCGGCAGCCTATACGCGTCCCTGGGCCGGACCCCGCCGGACCCGCGGGCCGGCCGGGCGGCCGGTCAGCCGAAGGCGCCGCGCAGCGCGGGCAGCAGCGTCTTCTCCGACCAGTCCAGATAGGCGGGCTGGGAGTCGCCGCCGATCTGCACCAGGGCGATCTCGGTGAACCCGGCCTCCACGTAGGGCCGTACGGCCTCCACGAAGTCGTCGGGGTCGTCGCCGCAGGGGATCGAGGACGCCACGTCGTCGGGTGTGACGAACCGGGTCGCCGCCTCGAAGGAGTCCGGGTGGGGCAGTTCGGAGTTGACCTTCCAGCCACTGGCGAACCAGCGGAACTGGGCGTGCGCCCGCTCCACCGCCGAGTCCCGGTCGGCGTCGTGGCAGACCGGCAGCTGTCCCACGCGCGGCTTGCCCTCGCCGCCGTGGCGGTCGAACGCCTCCAGCAGACGCGCCTCGGGTTCGGTGGCGATCACGAGGTCCGCCAGCCGCCCCGCGAGCCGGCAGGACCGCTCACCGGAGACGGCGACACCGATCGGCGGCGGCTCGTCGGGCAGGTCCCACAACCGCGCCGACTCCACGTCGTAGTGGGTGCCGTGCCGCGTGACGTGTCCGCCCTCGAAGAGCGCCCGGATGATCTCCAGGGCCTCCTCGAACATCTCGTGCCGCACGTCCACGGAGGGCCAGCCGCCGCCCACCACGTGTTCGTTGAGGTTCTCCCCGGAGCCCAGGCCCAGCCGGAAGCGTCCCTCGGACAGCAGCTGCATCGTGGCGGCCTTCTGGGCCACCACCGCCGGGTGGTAGCGGAACGTCGGACACGTCACGTACGTCATCAGCGGAATGCGTGACGTCGCCTGCGCGGCGGCGCCGAGCACGCTCCACGCGTACGGGGAGTGGCCCTGCGCACGCAGCCACGGGAAGTAGTGGTCCGAGGTCACCGAGAAGTCGAACCCCGCCTCCTCGGCGCGCACCACATGGTCGACCAGGTCACGGGGACCGGCCTGCTCGGTCATCATCGTGTATCCGATTTGCACCATGCGGGCCGAGTCCCCGCACCCCGGAGGCGGAAACGGGCCGCCGGTGAACCGAAAGGGGCCTGGGGCGCGGCGCCGGTCACGGGGGAGGATGCGCCCATGAGCGCCCGCCCCCTGCCCTCCGGTCCCCCGTCCGCCCTGGGAGTCGACGCCCTCGGCGTGCTCGGCTTCCTCGACGCCGTCGAGGCGGACCCGGTCGTCGAGCCGCACAGCCTGATGATCCTGCGCCACGGCCGCCTGGTCGCGTCGGGATGGTGGGCGCCGTACACCCCGGGCCGCAAGCAGCTGCTGTACTCGCTCAGCAAGAGCTTCACGTCCACGGCCGCCGGGTTCGCCGTGGCCGAGGGGCTGGTCGGCCTGGACGACACGGTGCTGTCGTACTTCCCGGAGTTCGACGCCGAGGTCACGGATCCGCGCAGCCGGAGCATGCGGGTGCGGGACGTGGCGGCGATGGCGAGCGGACACGCGCAGGAGACGTACGAGCGGGCCCACGCGCTCGACCCCGAGGACCTGCTGCGGGGATTCCTGCTGCTGCCGCCCGACCACGACCCGGGCTCCGTGTTCGCGTACAACCAGCCCGCCACCTACGCGCTCGCCGCTGTCCTGCGGCGCGTCACGGGTGTCCCGCTCACCGCCTGGCTGCGGCCGCGCCTGCTCGATCCGCTGGGCATCGGCGAAGTGGCCTGGCAGAGCGACCGCTCCGGCCGCGAGCTCGGCTTCAGCGGGCTGCACGCCACCACCGACGCGGTGGCCCGCCTCGGACAGCTGTACCTGGACGACGGAGTCCACGAGGGCGAACGGCTGCTGCCCGCGGAGTGGATCGCCGAGGCGACCCGCGCGCACATCGCCACGGCCGCCCCGACGACGGCCGCCGCGGACCCTGCGGACTGGGAACGCGGCTACGGCTTCCAGTTCTGGCGCTCCCGGCACGGCTACCGCGGCGACGGGGCCTACGGACAGTTCTGCCTCGTCCTGCCCGAGCACGACGCGGTGATCGCGACCACGGCGGCGACGAACGACATGCAGGCCCTGCTCACCCTCGTCTGGGAGCATCTGCTGCCCGCGTTCGGGCCGCACCCCCTGACCGGGCACGAGGAGGCGGACGCGGCCCTCGCACGGCGACTGGCGCACCTCGCTCTGCCCCCGGCCCCCGGCAGTCCCGCACCGCCGCGGGGCGCGGGCCCATGGTCGGGCGCCCGGTTCGCCCCCGGCGACGGCGACGGCGGCGGCCCGCGCGGGCTGAGGGGCGCCGTCGTCGAGCGGGGCGCCGACGGCTGGACGCTGGTCCTCGTCGAGGGGCCGCACGGCAGACGCCTCGAACTGCCCCTCGCGACGGGCGGCTGGCGGGCGGCGGAGGAACCCCTGCCCACCGCGGTCAGCGGCGGCTGGACGGACGAGGACACGCTCGCGGCGCACATCGTGTTCCTGGAGACCCCGCACCGCCTGCGGGTGACGTGTTCCCTGAGCGCGGGGACCCTCACCGCCCGCTGGGACACCGAGCCGCTGCACGGGGGACCGCTGCGCCGGATGCGCGCGCCGCGCGGGCCGGCGGCCTCAGCCGGCTGAACCCGGCCGGAACGTCCGCAGGAAGGTGGCCTGGGCCTCCCGGTTCGCGTTCTTGTCCCACTGCGCGGCGGGCGTCGTCCAGCGCAGCGAGAAACTGCGGTGCCCGCCCAGGAGGAGGCCCCGGCCGAACGTGCGCACCTGCGTGCCGTCCTCGTCGACGAGCCACTCCATGTCGGCCGCCTTGTACCCCTGGTACGTCACCGCCCTGATGTCGCCGAGCCGCCTGAAGCCCTCGTCCTTCTTCAGGTCGGGCTCGACGTTGTCGCGCCACACGGCCACCGGGTCCGGGCCGGCGCTCTCGCTGTAGGTCACGGCGAGGGTGCGCGGATCGCCGGCCGCCCCGAACGTCACGCGATAGGCCCGGTCGGCGCCGAGCGCGGTCTCCAGCGGCTTCCATCCCCGGGGCAGGGCGACCGAGAACCCCTGGGGCGCGTGGTAGACGCGGTAGCCCTCGGGGAGGGTGCCCGCGGTGGCGGACGCCGACGGCGAGGCGGCCGGGGAGCTGGCTGCCGATCGTGAGGGGGACGGGGCGGCCGGGGTGGACGGTGCGGGCGACGCGGAGTCTCTTTCGCCCGCGTCCTCGCCCGGTGTGGCGGCCGACGCCGAGGGCCGGGGCTGCGCGCCGCCGCCTGCCGTGTCGTCGGTGTCGGGCAGCTGGTGGGTCACGGCGAGGGCGGCGACCGCCACGGTGACCACGGCCAGCGCCGTCCCGGCCGCCATGGCCCGCCCGCTCCACCGCGGGCTGACGTAACGGGCGGCGGCGCAGGCCCGCTTCAGCCGCGGGGCCTGCATGACCGCGTGCGGGTCCTCGTCCAGCACCCGGCCGAGGGACTGGCGTACGACCGTCCTCGTCAGCCGCTCCCGGGAGTCCTTGCGCAGCAGGCCCTGCACGGTCGGGGTGAGCGACGCCGCCCGCAGCGGGGTGCGCAGCGGCAGCCGGTCCACGCCCTTCAGCGTGCTCTCGGGCCGGTCGCGGTCCCGGTAGGGCGGTCGGCCCTCGACCATCGTGTACAGGATGGCGCCGAGGGCCCACAGGTCGGCCGCCGGACCGATCCGCTCGTCGCGGGCCTGCTCGGGGGAGGCGTACGCCGGGGCCGCCACGCGCGGCGCCAGGGTGGCGCCGGCGAGGCCGAACCCGGTGAGGACGAGGGGGCCCCTGGCCCGCACGAAGATCTGGCCGGGGCTCAGCTCGCCGTGGGTGATGCCCTCACCGTGCGCGACCTCGAGCACGTCCAGCAGTTGCAGCCCGATCGCCGCCGCCCTGGCGGGACTGAACGCCCCTTTCTGTTCGATGAGCTGGGCCAGCGGCAGGCCGTCGATCCACTCGGTGACGGTCCACAGGGAACCGGCCTCCTCGACGGCGTCCACGACGGTGGCGATCCGCCCGGGGCACAGCCGCGCCATCGTCTCCGACATGCGCAGCACCCGGTCGGAGGCCTGCCGGGCCTTCTCCTCGCCCTGGTCGGCGGGCAGTCCGATCCTGGTGACCAGGCACGGCCGGGCCGCCCCGGTGTCCTCGACGTACTCGCCGTACCAGCTGACGCGGTTCGTCTCCCGGTGGACGACGTCGAGCAGCCGGTACCGGCCGGCGACCAACTCGTTCGGGGAGACGTGCGCCTTGACCATGGTCATCCTTCGCCGAATCGCCGGTGCTCACCTTTCCCATGGGTACGACCGGGGTGAGGGGATCCGTTCAAAGGAAGCGCAACTCCGGTTCCTGTCTTTTATTCAAAAGAGGCACCGGTTCGGTTCGACTGTCTGTACGAGAAAGGGAATTGCCGGGGTGTGTCCGGGGCGCGTCCAGCGGTGTAACCAGCGGTAAACATGTCGGACGAATCTCTTGGGTGATCCCGGGAATGGTCTTCGCGGCCTCTCTTCATTCCAGCTCGGAGGCGCTCCCGGCGGATTTCCCCGACCCCGCCGAGTTGTCCTCGCGCAGTCCGAATCGGTCGCTCCACGCGCCCATGTCCGCGGCTGTCGCATTGCCCCCGCAGACCACCAGCCCGAGCCGGGCGCCGTCCCCGACCCGCCGCACCACCTGACGGGCCGCGGGCAGGAGGCAGCCGGCCGCCGGTTCGGTCCACAGCTTGGCGTGCTCGGCGAGCTCCAGACACCCCCGCACCGCCTCCCGGTCCGGCACCACGAGCACCTCGGTGACCAGGGCGCGGACATGGTCGTACGTCAACCGCGAGACGCTCGGCGCACTGAGCGTGGTGACGATCGACGACAGCTCCACCCCCACCGGCCCACCCGCCGTCAGCGCCTGCGACATCGCCTGCGCGCCCGCGGTCTCCACACCCCAGATCCGGACCCCCGGGCGCAGGGCGTGCAGGGCCGCGGCCACCCCGGCGATCAGACCACCGCCGCCGATGCTGACCAGGACGTCCGTGAGCTCGCCGGCGTCGGCGGCGAACTCCAGGCCGACCGAGCCCTGACCGGCGACGACCAGCGGATCGTCGAACGGATGCACCAGTGTGAGGCCCTCGTCCCGCAGCCGCTCGACCAGGGCGAACGCCTCGCCCATGGTCTCCGTCAGCCGCACCGACGCGCCGGCCGCCTCCGCGATCCGGATGCTGCGCGCGGGCGCCGTGCGGGGCATCACGACCGTGGCCTTGACCTCCAGCGCGGCGGCCATCACCGCCAGGGCGATCCCGTGGTTGCCGCCGCTCACCGCCGCCACCCCCGCCGCCCGCTCGGCCTCACTCAGCGACAGCAGCTTCGCCGTCGCCCCGCGCGCCTTGAACGAGCCGGTGCGCTGGAGGAGTTCGAGCTTCGCGGTCACGGGCACCCCGAGCAGGTCCGACAGGCCGGGGCTGGGCACGGTCGGGGTCCGGACGACGTGCCCGGCGATCAGCCCGGCCGCGGCCTCGATGTCCGAGATGCCGATCAAGGGGGTCAAGGCGGTCACCCTTCCGGTACGGCGAAGACGGGCGGGCCCCGCCTCGGCTGTTGGTCTCCTCGCACCCTCACCCGGTACCGCGGCGCGGGTCAACCCGCCCCGCGGCCGGGCGGGGCCGGGTCACAGGTCCCGGCGCACCGCGAAGCCGATCAGGCAGCGCAGGTCGCGGACGGCTCCCACGGCCGACGGCGCCTTTGCCGGCACCTCCGCCAGCGCCGCCTCGGCGGCGGCGACCCGCCGGCCCGCCTCGGCCAGCGCCGCGGCGCGGCCTCCGGCGGCCTCGGCCAGCGCCGCCGCCTCCGCCGGGTCGCCGCCCCGGTCCAGCAGCGCCGCCAGCCGGTGCGCGGCCGCGGTGGGGGAGTCCAGCGCCGCCAGCACGGGGAACGTCTTCTTGCGTTCGCGCAGATCGCCGTGGACGGGTTTGCCGGTGACCGCCGGGTCGCCCCAGACGCCCAGCACGTCGTCGGCCACCTGGAACGCGACGCCCAGCTCCCGGCCCGCCCGGTCCAGCGCGGCGACCACGGACGGGGAGGCGCCGGCGAGGACCGCACCCAGCGCGGCCGCGCAGCCCAGCAGCGCGCCGGTCTTGCCCTCGGCCATCGCCCGGTACTCGTGCGGCCGCACCCGCTCCGGACCCGACCAGGGCCGCGCGGCGAACAGCAGGTCGTCGGCCTGTCCGCGGACGAGGTCACCGAGGGCCGCGGACAGCCGGCGCACCGCGTCCGTCCCGGCCGGGGGCGGTCGCAGGGCGAGGGTCTCCACCGCCAGCGCGAACAGGGCGTCACCCGCCAGGACCGCCGGCCCCGTGCCGTACGCCTTCCACACGGCCGGGCGTCCCCGCCGGGTCGCGTCGGCGTCCATGATGTCGTCGTGCAGCAGGGAGAAGGCGTGCACCAGCTCCACCGCGACCGCCGCGGGGACCCCGGCCCGGGCGGATCCGCCGGCCGCCTGCGCGCCGAGCACCGCGAGGGCCTGC